>NZ_VFTX01000011.1:0-259359 GCF_006440955.1 Mesorhizobium sp. B2-8-1
GTGAACCGCTTCGACGCCAAAACAGAAGCGGACAGATCATGTGCTACCAAACCGGACAACTTGATTAGCTACCGACACGAGACCGGGTTTTGTCGGGAAGAGACCGGCTTGCCCTGGCAGGTCGCGTTGGTTAGCTTCTGCGCATACGGCAATGGAGCCGATGGGGGAGATATGGCTCAAGTCGCGATCAGCAAAGTGGCCAAGGCGTTTGGAACCGTCAAGGTTCTGCACGAAGTCAGCGTCGATATATCTGACGGCCAATTCGTGGTGCTGGTCGGTCCTTCGGGTTGCGGCAAGTCCACGCTGCTGAGAATGGTGGCGGGGCTGGAGACCGTCTCCGGCGGCACGATCGCCATCGGCGACCGTGTGGTCAACCACTTGCCGCCGGCCAAGCGCGACATCGCCATGGTGTTCCAGAACTATGCGCTCTATCCGCACAAGACAGTCGAGCAGAACATGGCCTTTGCGCTCAAGCTGCGCAAAACCGATCCGGCCGTGGTTGCCGAGCGGGTCAAGCGCGCCGCCGACATCCTCGACCTCAACCCTTATCTGAAACGCTATCCCCGGCAGCTTTCCGGCGGCCAGCGCCAGCGCGTCGCCATGGGCCGCGCCATCGTGCGCAACCCGCAGGTGTTCCTGTTTGACGAGCCGCTCTCAAATCTCGACGCCAAGCTGCGCGTGCAGATGCGCACCGAGATCAAGGAATTGCACCAGCGGCTGAAGACCACCACCATCTATGTCACGCATGACCAGATCGAAGCCATGACCATGGCCGACAAGATCGTGGTGATGCGCGACGGCCGCATTGAACAGGTCGGCGCACCGCTGGAACTGTTCGACCGGCCTGCCAACTTGTTTGTCGCCGGCTTCATTGGCTCTCCGTCGATGAACCTGCTCAAGGGCGTCGCGCGCAAGGGCGGTGTCGACATCGCCGGCGCTCTGTTCCCGGTCACGCCCGGCAGCGCCGTGGAGGAAGGGCGCGCCGTCGTCTATGGCGTGCGGCCGGAGCATCTCGAGATTCATGCCGATGGCGTGCCTGCCAAGATTTCGGTGGTCGAGCCGACTGGCTCGGAAACCCTGGTCTTCCTGCGTTTCGGGGACGGCGAGATGGTGGCGCTGTTCCGCGAACGCCACGACTTCAAGCCCGGCGATACGCTCAAGCTCAGGCCGCGGCTCGACCACATCCATCTGTTCGATGCCGAGACCGGCAGGCGTCTCTGATCTCAAACTCATTTCACGAGGAATATCATGCTCAAAGGGATCAATCCGCTCCTCAATGCCGACGTGCTCCAGGCATTGCGGGCGATGGGACACGGCGACGACCTGATTATCGCCGACACAAACTTCCCCTCCGATTCGGTGGCGCGCCAGACGGCGCTCGGGCGGCTGCTGCGCATCGACGCGCCGGCGGCGCAAGTCGTGAAGGCGGTGCTGTCGCTCTACCCGCTGGATACGTTCGTCGACGATTCGGCCGCGCGCATGGAGATCGTCGGCAAGCCGGACGAGATCCCGCCCGTCCAGCAGGAAGTGCAAAAGGAGATCGACGCCGCCGAGGGCAAGCCATGGCCGATGCTGCCGGTCGAGCGCTACGCTTTCTACGAGCGCGCCAAGCAGGCTTACTGCGTCATCCAGACCGGCGAGCGCCGTTTCTACGGCTGTTTTGCCTTCCGCAAGGGCGTGGTCCCGCCGGATGCGGAGTAGCGGCATGCTGGCCGGCAAGCCGATCGTCATCCTCGGAGTCTTTGTCGCCGACACGGCCTATCGCGCCGCGCGGCAGCCGCGCATGGGCGAGACGATCCTCGGAACGTCCTTCACCCTCGGTCCCGGCGGCAAGGGTTCGAACCAGGCGGTTGCGGCCGGTAAGCTCGGCGCCGATGCAACCTTCCTCACGCGCCTCGGCGTCGATGCCTTCGCCGACATGGCCAAGCGCACCTGGAAGGACGCCGGCGTGAAGAATGCCGTGATCGACACGCCCGACAGCTATACGGGCGCTGCCTATATTTTCGTCGAGGAGGGCACCGGCAACAACGCCATCATCGTCAGCCCCGGCGCGGCGATGCTGATCTCGCCCGACGACATCGAGGCCAATGCCGCCCTGATTCGTGGTGCCGGCGTCTTCGTGACGCAACTCGAACAGCCCATCGAGGCGGCGCTGCGGGCGTTGGAGATCGCGCGCGGGGCAGGGGTGACGACCATCCTCAACCCGGCTCCGGCGGCCAGGCTCCCCGACCGCATCTATTCGCTCTGCGACTACCTCACGCCCAACGAGACCGAGACGGAGGAGTTGACCGGCATGAAGGTCGCCTCGGTCGATGACGCCCGCGCAGCCGCCGGCAAGCTGCTCGAAAAGGGCGCCGGCGCCGTCATCGTCACGTTGGGAGAGAAAGGCGCATTGCTGCACACGAGGGATCGGTCCGAACATGTCGCCGCCGTCAGCGCCGGCCCGGTGGTCGAGACCACGGGAGCCGGCGATGCCTTCAATGGCGGCCTGGCCGCCGCGCTGTCGCGTGGGATGTAGCCCCTGCAAGCCGTGCGCTTTGCTTGCGCCGTTGCGGGCATTTCGGTGACGAGGCCAGGCACCGCGCCGTCCATGCCGGACTTGCACGAGGTCGAGGCGCTGCTGGCAAGGGGCTGAGGCGTTTTGAATGAAAGGCGCCTGAATGGTGGGCGATGACGGGCTCGAACCGCCGACATCTTCGGTGTAAACGAAGCGCTCTACCAACTGAGCTAATCGCCCGCTCCGGGCCGGACCTTTAAGCGGTCGGGACCAGCTTCGCAAGGCCAAATGAGTGTGGGACGCCGTGGTTGCGGGCCGTATTTGCGAACAAAACGCCGGCTGTCAAAAAACCTTCTCCAGTTTGATGTTATGATGGTTTCGTGCGCTTGACACCCGGTGGCGAACCCCTTATCCAGCGCCCAACGACGAACACGGCTGACACGTGCTCGTCAATGCGCGGGTGTAGCTCAGTTGGTTAGAGTGCCGGCCTGTCACGCCGGAGGTCGCGGGTTCGAGCCCCGTCACTCGCGCCATTTCTCCTAGGGGAAACAAACCCTTGGCTTGGGAGAAATGTCGACGTCGAATGTCAAAATGTTTTCTTGCCGGGGATAACCCAGACCTTGCGGATCTGGGACGTGGCTCCGCGGCCTGCTTGTTAAAAACATCCACACAGTGAAAGCGTTCCCGGACGATCAAGGCCGCAAGAGCCAATCACCTTGTCGCCGTATGAGCTGTGATGATCCACGCGCGCGAGTCGAAGAGTACGCCCTCGCTGGTCATATGCGCCTCCAGTAGATCGCGCAGGCGCAGCAATGCCTTGTCGGCCGCCTCATCGGTTCGCGCGAGCGCGTCCTTTACAAGTTAAAGGTCGATGATCGCATCAAACGCTCTATCGACGTCTGGCACATAGAAGACCGGTTCCCGCACGTCGATGAAATCGATCGAAACAAAGCCTGTCGTGCCCAGAAGTTCTGTAGCGAGGGTGGGATCGCCAAGTGAATACGGTTTGCGGGCATCTGCGGAAACCGCAGTTCCGGGGGCCAAAGGTTTGCCGAATGGCACCAGACCACTCGTTATTCTCCTGATTCTGCCACACCATCCACGCAAGGCGCGCGCCGTGCCGAGCGGAGGTGGCCGGCGCCCTTTTTTGGGGGCGGGTGGGGTAAACCCGACTTGCAGGACGCCGGCCAGGCGGGTTGGGGTCCGCCAGGAAGTATAATGACGGAAAACCTTATGGTTCGATATTCCGCGATAACGGAACATCTGCGCGACATGGGCGAGTTCCAGCCGATCTCAAGGGCCTATGATCCGGCTGCTCATCCACCGGCGTAGGTAGCGCATATCGGCTTTCTGGCCGCAGATCTTGTAGGTGTAGACGTTGTGCCTTTTTGCGCGCCGGAGCGCCATTATGCCGATGACCGGGAAGGCGGAGAGAGCCCGCCGACCGCTGGCATAACGGCTCTCGGCAAAGACGCCTCCCCTGGCAGCTCTGCTATCTACCAGCCCTGCCGACTATACCAGTCGTCGACGGCTCGGCGTACGCGATCCTTCTCGATGCCGTAGCGTTCCTGGATAATGCCCTCAAGCTGATCGCGTTTGCCGGCGATGCGGTCGAGATCATCATCAGTGAGCTTGCCCCACTGCTCCTTGACTTTACCCTTGACCTGCTTCCAATTTCCTTCGACGCGGTTCCAATCCATTGTGGCTATCTCCTGAATCACACATGGAAGAACGGGTGTATCGCCATGAGGTTCCGGTGGGCCAAATCCCCGCCGATCACCGCCAGCGGGGACGCTGCGGCTGCGCTTGGCATCAGTGATGATGTGCGCCGGCTTTCTTGTTCCCCTCACGCGTTGTTCACGGCGGCGCCAGCCTGAAGTCGCTCCCCTCCGGCAGCAATTGCCCGCCATCGACGACAATCGTGGTGCCGGTGATGTAGCTGGCATCGTCGGAGGCCAGGAACAGGAAGGCATTGGCGACGTCGCGCGGGCTGCCCAGCCGGCCGAGCGGAATGGCGTCTTCCATGTTCTTGATGAAGGCAGCACCCCGGTGAAGCTCCATTCCCTCGGTGAGAATGTTGCCGGGTTCGACGCCGTTGACGGTTATGCCGTAGCCGGCGAATTCGAGCGCCGCCGAACGGATCAGCCCGTTTATGCCTGCCTTGGTCGCGGAATAGTGGCCGTGGCCGGGACTGGTGACGTGCGGTCCGGTGATCGAGGAGGTGAACAGCATGCGCCCGCGGCGCTGCGCCTTCATCGGCACCAGTGCGGCGCGAGCGGCATTGAAACTGCCGCGCAGATTGACCGCCATGACGCGATCCCAGTCGTCCGGGCTGGTGTTCTCCAGCAATTGCCAGGGATAAATGCCGGCGTTCTGGACGATGATGTCGAGGCGGCCATGGTGCGCGAGCGCCAGCGCGACGGCGGCCTCGACATCGGCCAAAAGCGAGATGTCCGTGCCGATGAAGGCGGCGTCAAGTTCACTGGCGGTCGCTCGCCCCACCTCGATCTCGGTGTCGGCAAGCACAAGCCTGGCGCCTTCTTCGGCGAAACGTTGGGCGATGCCCTTGCCGATGCCGCGCGCGGCGCCGACGATCAGCGCCACTTTGCCCGACAGTCTTCCGGTCTCTGGCCCTACGGTCATGCGAGCCTCTGGCGAATGGTTTGCTTGAAGGCGTCGAGCAGGACCGCCGCCAGCACCAGCAGGCCGTGAATGACCTGGGTGAAGTTGGCGGGCAGGCCCATCAGATTGATCGCCGTGTTGATGGCCGACAAAAGCAGCACGCCGGCATAGACGCCGGGTAAGGTGCCGACGCCGCCTTTCAGGCTGACGCCGCCGATGACGACGGCGGCAAAGGCGTTGAACAGCAGGCCGACGCCGAGATTGGCGGTGGCGCCCGATGTGCGGATGGCGAGCAGCCAGCCGGCAAGGCCGGCTATGGCGCCGGCAAGTACGAACGCGATGATCAGGTTGCGGTTGACGCGGATGCCGGCGCGGAAGGTCGCCGTCTCGTTGCCGCCGATCATCACCAGATGCCTGCCGAAAGGCGTCTTGGCCATGATCAGCGAGAAGACGACGAAGCAGGCAATCGCGATCCAGGCGGTGAGCGGCAGACCGATCAGCCGCTGGATGCCGAACCAGCGGATGGCAGGCGCCAGATCCTGCGCCGAGCGGCCGCCGGAAATGACCAGCACCAGGCCGCGCACCCAGATGTAGGAGGCCAGCGTGATGATGAAGGCGCTCATCTTGACCTTGACGACCAGGAATCCGTTGAAAGCGCCGATGACGCCGCCGACGGCAAGCGCCAGCAGCAGCGAGACCGGCACCATCAGCCAGTCCGGATGCAACTGT
The DNA here is from genome assembly GCF_006440955.1 of Mesorhizobium sp. B2-8-1. Taxonomy (NCBI): domain Bacteria; kingdom Pseudomonadati; phylum Pseudomonadota; class Alphaproteobacteria; order Hyphomicrobiales; family Phyllobacteriaceae; genus Mesorhizobium; species Mesorhizobium sp. B2-8-1. Next base: position 5,849 of record NZ_VFTX01000011.1, read on the forward strand.
ACGCCGAAGCCGATGCCCGAAGAGCAGAACAGGATGCCGACCACCATGGCGCTGAGCGCGGCCACCGATTCGACCGACAGGTCCATGTGCCCGGCGATGATGACAAGCGCCAGGCCGATCGACATCACGCCTAGCACGCTGGAGGCTTCGATGATGTTGGCGAAAATACCGAGCTGGAAATAGTTGGGAATGAAAAGGGAGAACACCACCAGCACGAAGACCAGCATGAACCAGACGAGATTATCGAGGACGAACTCGAGGATTTGACGGGTGCGGGGGCTCATGGGCTGATCCGGTTTGGGTTCGAATGCCGCGGCGGCTCTATGCCGGGCAATTCTGCCGGGCAGGGCGGCTCCGGGCGGGTGGCCCGGAGCCGTTCTGGGGAAGGTTTATTCGACGGGCTTAACGGTGTCCGTCGGCGGCTTCTGGTTGCCCCAGAAGGCTGGATTGTCGACGTTCTCCTTGGTGATCGCGGCACCCGGGATCTTGATGTTCGGGCCCCAGGCCTCCTTGGTCACCACTGATTTCAGCCCAAGCACGTCATAGTCGCCGGGCTTGATTTCCTGCTTGTTGACGACCTTGTCCATGAACATGGCGACGGCCGCGGCCTGCGCGTAGAGCGGCTGTTCGACTTCGACGTTGAGCCAGCCCTTGCGGATCAGGTCGAGGCCGACCGGCGCGCCGTTCGAACTCATCAGCATGACGTCGCCCGGCTTCTTGCCGGCGGCCTCGAGCGAGGCGACGGCGGCGACCGAAAGATGCGCGGCGTGGCTGAAGATCAGGTCGATGTCGGGGTTGGCAAGCATCTGGTCGGCGACGATGGTGCCGGCGTTGCTGGCCTCCCATTGCATGGCCGGCAGCGAGATGATCTTGACGTCCGGGAACGCCTTCATCTTCTCTTCAAAGCCCTTTTGGATGTCGAGCGTGTAGGGATCGCCGGGGTCGCCGAGCACCTGCAGGATCTTGCCCTTCACAGCGCCGTTCTTGGCCTTCAGCAGCGCTTCGGCCTGTTCGGCGGCGACGTGGCCGATCTCGACAGTGCCGGCTACCGAGGTGAAGTCGGACGGAGTGGAGGTGATCTGGCGATCGAATTCCACGACAGGTATGCCGGCCGCGCGCGCGGCCTCGATCGACGGCTTCAGCGCGTTGAAGTCGACGGCGGCCAGGATGATCGCCTTCGGTTTCAGCGCGATGACGTCGTTCATCTGCGATTGCTGGGCGTCGGTCTTGTTGTCGGCGTTCAGCGTCTTCATCTCGTAGCCGACCTGTTTCAGGAACAGTTCCAGCGCGCTCACCGAGCCGGTCTGGAACTCATCGAGCAAGGTCGGCACCATGTAGTAGACGGTACCCTTGGACTGGGCGAATGCCGGCGTGAGCGTGGCAACTGCCAGTGCCAGGATACCTAGGACAGAAAGAAGTATTCGTTTCATGTCGTTGGCTCCTCTAGTGCCGGACCCCTCTTTTGTCCCTCAGCCCGCCGGTCCGGCACCGGCAAGCGTCTCCCCGGTGATCATGTTGATCACCGCATCGGGACTTGTTTTGTTGCGTGCGACATCGCCGGCCACGACGCCTTGCCGGATCACCACGATCCGGTCTGCGACCTGGAAGGCCTGCTGCATGATGTGGGTGATGATGACGACGCCGATGCCCTGGTTCGCCACTTGGCGGATCATGTCGAGGCCGCGCCGCGTCTGTTCGACGCCAAGCGCTGCGAACGGCTCGTCGAGCAGCACAAGCTTGCCGCCCCAGTGCACGAAGCGGTTGAGCTCGATGGCTTGCCGCTGCCCGCCCGAGAGATGCTCGACATTGGTGCGCAATGACGGAATACGGGTGCCGGCGCTGGCAAGCGCCTTGCCGACCACGGCCTCCATCGCCCGCTCGTCGAGCACTGGAATGCCGAGCACCTTGCGCGTGATCTCACGGCCCATGAAGAAATTGGCCACCACGTCGACATTGGTGCACAGCGACAGGTCCTGATAGACGGTCTCGATGCCCGCCGCCTTGGCCTCGGCGGGGGATTTGGCAAGGAACTCCTTGCCTTCGAACAGCATGCGGCCGGAGGTGGGCTCCAGGCCGCCGGCGATGATCTTGACCAGCGTCGACTTCCCGGCGCCGTTGTCGCCCAGCAACGCGACCACCTCGCCCTTGCCGATCGAGAAGCTGATACCCTTCAGCGCCTGGATCGCGCCGTAGTTCTTGGTGACGTTGTCGAGCACCAGCAAGGGTTCGCTCATCAGGCAACCTCCCTGGCTGTCAGAATATCGCGGCCGCGTTCGCGCCCGGCGGTGAACATCTGGCCGAAGCGTGGCGACAACACGCCAGAGACGGCCAATGCGGCCGCGCCGCGCAGCACGGCTTGCTGGCCGCCGCCGGCGACGACGATGCGTGGCGTCTTGCGGTCCTTGCGGGCCGAAACCGAATTGTGCAGAGGCGCAGCCGATCTCGCCAGGCGTTCGAGCAGGTCCGGCGCCGCCAGCCCGCCGAGCACGACCGTCTCGGGGTCGAAAAGGTTCTCGATGATGGCAATGGCGTTGCGGAAGATCGGGCCGACCTCGGCGACCCAATCGGCATCGCTGCCCTTCCAGCGCCCTCGCGCTTCGAGCGAGACATAACGTTCGAGGCAACCGCGATTGCCGCACGGGCAAAGCTCGCCATTGGGAACGACGGGAATATGGCCGATCTCGCCGGCATTGCCCCAGGCGCCGCGCAGGACGCTGCCGTCATGCATCATGGCGCTGCCAAGTCCGACGCCGAAATAGAGATAGTAATATTCGGAATGCTGGGCGCCGATGCCGTAGAGGCGCTCGCCCATGGCGGCCGCAGCCATGTCGCCGTCGAAAAAGGCCGGCAATCCTGTCGCCGCCGTCAGCCGCTCGCGCAGCGCCACGTCCTTCCAGCCGGCCATTGTGGTCGGCCCGATGAAGCTCATCGTGTCCACGCCGAACGGGCCGGGAAGCGCCATGCCGATGCCGATGACGCGGCCCGCGGCGCGCGTTCCGGTCAGGTCGCGGACCATGGCGCGGACCTGGTCGAACGCATGATCGGGCGTCGCGTTGGGGGCCTCGCGGTGCAAGCTGTCGATCACGTCACCGCTGAGATTGATCAGCGCCGCGTCGATCCCCAGCGGCGTCAGGTGGATGCCGACGGCATAGCCGCCCTCGGGATTGATGCGCAGCGTCGCCGGTGGCAGGCCACGGCCCTTCGGCTCCTCGCGTACGGACAGGACGTAACCCTGCTCCTCCAGTTCGCGAACGATGGTCGATACGGTTTGAACGGTGAGGCCGACATGCCTGGCGATATCGCCCCTGGCGATGGGGCCGTACCGGCGGATCGATTCGAGCACGATGCGTCGGTTGTACGGCCGCCCGAACTCCTGATTGGTCCCTCGCAATGCCATGCCTTGCGTCCCCGGTTGAGGCAAGGTTGGCACCAAATATTTATTCAGTCAAATGGAATTCAAAAATGCACCGCATTTGAGGGACGCGCCCGCTACGGCGGAAAAGCCGGCCGGTGTCCGGCTGATCACCGCGCGCTAGATAGCGGGACATGGATAAGATTTATGTCTTGCTGATCTTCGCCGCGGCCATTGCCATCATCTGCCTGGGCGGCAGATGGAACACATCTGATACCGACCACTATATGGGCTTCGACAATTTGCGGTCGCCCCGAAAGGGAAAAGCCCTGAACGGCGACAAGGATGCGAAAAAGCAATGAGGACGGCGCGGGATGGCGGCGGCCTGGGCCCGTGCGTTAGAGATACTGCGCGACCTTCTTGCCGACCGTGAGGAAACGCAAAGGATCGATCGCTTCGCCATTGTGGCGGACTTCGTAATGCAGATGCGGGCCGGTCGAGCGACCGCTGCTGCCGGTCTTGCCGATGACAGCGCCGGCATCCACTTTTTCGCCCACGGTCACGTCGATTTCGCTGAGATGTCCATAGCGCGTGGCAAACCCGTTGCCGTGATCGACTTCGACCATGCGGCCATAGCCGCCATTCCAGCCGGCCTTGGTGACCACGCCTGGCGCGGTGACCTTGGCCGCCATGCCGATCGGCGCCCTGAAGTCCATTCCCGAATGCAGGGCGGCCGTGCCGAGGATCGGGTCGGTGCGCACGCCGAACGGGCTGGTGACGGAATGACCGGGTGCGGGATTGGCGAGCGGCAGCCGGCGTGCTTCCTTCTTGAGTTGATCGAGCGTGTCCAGCGCCTCGTCCAGTTCCTTGACCTTGCTGTCGAAAAACATCGAGCTGTCGAGCGGGATCAGCGGTCCGCCGACATCGCTTTCGTTCTTGCCGAAATCACTGTCGACCGGCAGCCCGGCCGCCTCGAGCGCCTGGGTTATGGCGTCGGCATTCTTGTAGGCGTTGTCAGCAAGTATGCTGATGCGCGTGAGCTGGTCGTTCTCGATGGATTTCAACGACTTGTTGATCGAAATGAACAGTTTGTCGGCACGATCGGCGGCCGAATCGTTCGGCAGCGGATCGGAGCGGGTCGCCCACAGGGAGAACGGCCTGGTGTCGGCGGTGCCAGTGGCGGCGCCGAGGCTGGCCAGCGCGTAGCTTTGAGCAGGCTGGGCGATGCTGCCGGTCACTTCGGCGTGTTTGTCAGGCTTTGCCGGCGCTGCCGGATCTTCGGCCGTCGCTGCGCCGACTTCATTTTCGGCGCGGTCGAGCAGCGGGCCGAGGCGGCCGTGGCGCTGGCTGAGCTGCGTCTGGCGCTCCAAAAGCTCGCTCACCTTGGTTTCCATCAATTGCTGGTCAAGCAACTGCCGGCTGGTGATGCGGTCGACCTGGGCGCGAAGCGCCGAGATGCGGTCTTCGTAAGCCTGCTGCATGCGGGCCTGGCGCGCGGTGGTGGCGCCGATCAGGTCGTCGCGCAGCACGAGATAGGAGGTGGCCAGCAGGTAACCGATGGCGATCGCCGCCAGCGCCGAACCGAGAAATACAACCAGCCAGGGCCGGATCGTGAAGTGCCTGATCTCGCTGCCGCGGGCGATGATGACTGTATGCGGTTCCTTGCGCCTGCCAAAGATCGCGGACTGACCGGTTGCGTTCACGGGACCAAGCTTTCGTTTACGACACCACGACAGCCCGACTACACATTATTAAGGTTAACAAAGCTTTGCCGAAGCAAGACGCCGGCAAGAATTGCCCGCAAAGCGAGCATGGGGTTGCTTCGCGTCGCTTTGTGAAAACAAGGGCGCGGAGGCGCCCCCTTAAATCGCCCGCACAGCTTCCAGCACCTCCTCGGCATGGCCCTTGACGCGGACCTTGCGCCAGATCCTGGCGATGCGCCCGTCGCGGCCGATCAGGAACGTCGCGCGCTCGACACCCATGTATTTGCGGCCATACATCGATTTTTCGACCCAAAGGTGGTAGGCCTCGATCACCTTGCGCTCCTCGTCGGAGGCAAGGTCGATGGTAAGATCGTATTTCGACTTGAACTTGTCGTGCTTCCTGGCGCTGTCGGGCGACAGGCCGATCACGACGGCGCCGGCCTTCTCGAACTCCGGCTTCAACTGCGTAAAGCTGATCGCTTCGGCGGTGCAGCCGCTGGTGTCGTCCTGTGGGTAGAAGTAGAGGACGACAGGTCTGCCGGCAAAGCCGGCCAGGCTGAGCGAACCACCGCCGTCCCGCGGCAACTCGAATTGCGGCGCGGGATCGCCCACATTGAGGTCAGCCATATCCATGCCCTTGTTTGAGGTTACGCGCGAAGCCACACCGATATAGTGTCGAGCGGGGATTCGTCCACGAGCGAGTTCGTAGAACGGAAAATTGCGTGGATCAGGAGCAACCGCAGCACGAGAAGATCAGGTTCAGGCGGGATGAAATCACCGACCTGGGCGCCTTGCCATCGGCTTGCCGCGTTCCGCCGCTCGGCCAGGCGGCGATCGGCCGCGGCTTTCGTATCCTATCGCGGCTGTTTGCCGGCGCCGTTGCGCTGGTGCTGCTGGCGGCGGTGGCTGTCTATCTCATCGGTGTCTCCGGAATAGGGGCCGACCGGCTGCGCGTCGAGGCGGAGGCCGCCATCGAGAAGCTTGCGGGCGTCGATGTCGATGTTGCGGTCGGGCCCGCCCGCATCACCCTCGACAGTTCGAGCTTCGTCGCGCTCCAGGTGAGCGACGTCAGCCTGAAGGCCAGCGACGGTAAACCCATGGCCGATGCGGGCAGGGTGCGTTTCGGCATCCGCCTGCTGCCGCTGCTTCGAGGCGAGGTGCGGCTGACCAGCGCCAGGATTTCCGATGCGCGCATCGTTACCGCGGCGATGCCGTCGGGCGGCGACTGGACGGCCGAACTGCGCAATCGGGACGGGCTGATCGATCCCGAAAAACTGTCCGATGCGCTCTTTGCCAACATCAATCACGCTCTCGATGCGGTGCGCGAGGAATCGCTGCACCGTATCGATCTTCACAATGTGGCATTCGTCTTGCCCGACACCGAGGCGGTCAGGTTGATCACCGTCGCCGACGCGGTCGTCCTGCAGTCGGGGACAGGCGGCATGGAGTTCTCCTCGCAGGCAAATGTCGACGGCAAGGCGGTGACCGTCGCCGCATCCGCCAGCCGCGATGCCGAGACCCGGCGCGTGATGTCGCTGGATGCCACCGTCGGCATCGCCGAAGACGGCGGCGAAAGCGGCGCAATGGCGTCCGGCGGCAAGTTGGGGGCGCTCAGCGTGACGCTCAAAGGGTCGCAGGGGGCCGACGACACCGCGTCGCGGCTGACGGCTGCCCTGTCGTCCAGGGGATCGGTGCTTGATCTCGGCACGCGTGGCCTGTTGTCGGCCGATGTCGATCTCGGCGCCACGCTCGTCCGCGGCAGCAACAAGATCCAGGTGGACAGGCTGTTGCTGAAGACCGGCCGCTCGACCTTCGATTTCGCCGGCTCGATCGGGCCCAGGCCCGCGACCGGCGCCGCTGGAGAGGAGCCGGCCTACCGATACGATCTGACCAGTGACGGCTCGACGCTGGCGCCTTCGGAATCGCCGGAGCCTGCGCTCACCTTCCTTGCCCGCATCGCCGGCGTCTATCAGACCAAAAGCCATAAATTGGTAGCCGATCAGATCGCAGTCCGGTCGGCCGCTTCCAGCGAGGTCCTTGGAACCGCGGCCGTGCAGTTCGTTGACGGCAAGGCTCCCGGCATCAATCTGGCGCTCAACGTGCACGACATGCCGGTCTCGCACGTCAAGCAGCTTTGGCCATGGTTTTCGGCGCGCAACGCGCGGCTCTGGGTATTGGACAATCTGTTCGGCGGCCGCGTCGTCGATGCCAATCTTCAATTCCAGGTGGTGCCTGATCGCCTCGGCAATGGCGTGCCGCTTTCCGCCGACGAGGTGTTCGGCCGCTTCCAGATCGAAGGATCGCGTTTCGACACGGCTGGCCGCATCCCGCCGATACGCGATGCCGTCGGCGTCGTCGCCTTCCACGGCAATGACGTCGATATCTCCCTGTCCTCTGGCACCGTCTTCATGCCCAGCGGCCGCACCGTGGCGGCCAGCAACGGCACGCTGACCGTCAAGGCGGCCAACCGCCCGCCGGTCGTCGGCGCGCTCGACATCGACGTTGCCGGCGAAGCGTCCGCGGTCGCTGAACTTGCCTCCTACGAGCCGATCAATGCCATGCGCCATGTCGGCTTCCTGCCCGAAGACCTGTCCGGCAGCGTCACCGGCCATGTCAGGGCCGATATTCCGCTGCAATCCGGCGTCGACAGCTCGAAGCTCGATTGGCTGGTATCGCTCGACTACAGCGGGCTTTCACTGGCCAAGCCGTTCGAAGGCCAGAGCGTCACGGATGCCGACGGTTCCGTCACGGTCGACCCTGAAAAGGCTGTGATTTCCGCCAAGGCATCCCTGAACGGCATTCCGGCCGAACTCGACCTGATCGAGCCGCTGGAGAATGGCGGACCGGCACGCAGCCGCAAGGTGGCCCTGGTGCTCGACGACAAGATCCGCGCCGCCGCCATGCCGGGGCTGGCCCCGTTGCTGGGCGGAACCGTGAAAGTCGCGATCGACAAAAGCGGCGACGGCAACCAGAACGTCTCGGCCGACCTGACCAATGCCAGGCTCGACATCCCCTGGGCCGGATGGAGCAAGGGGGCAGGGATTCCCGCAAGTGCTACATTCGTCATGACCACGTCCGGCGATACCACGACGCTGTCCGACTTCGACCTCGGCGGCAAGACATTTTCCGTCGACGGCAACATCGTGCTGGTCAACGGGGCCCTGTCGTCGGCAAAGTTCAGCAAAGTCGCGCTGAACCGGGGCGACGACGTGGCGGTATCCGTCAAGCGATCGGGCAGGGGCTATGCAGTCAACATCAGCGGCAACGCCCTGGATGCCCGCTCGCTGATCAAGCAGTTCACCTCCGACGTCGACACCGCGACCAAGACGACGGGCGCCGACGCGATTTCCGTCAGCGCCGACGTCGATCGGCTGACCGGTTTCCACGACGAGCAACTGTCCAACCTCAAGCTCGACTACAGCGCGGCCGGTTCGAAGGTGAACGGGCTGAAGGTCAGCGCCACTGCAAGTTCGGGAGCCGCCATAGCCATCAGCAACACGAGCAGCGCCGGCCGACGCTCGCTCAACGTACAGTCGGCGGACGCCGGTGCGATACTCAGATTCCTCAACATCTACGAGCACATGGAAGGTGGGGCGATTGCCCTGGCCTTGTCGGGAGCGGGCGACGGGCCGATGAAGGGCAAGGTGGACACGACGAACTTCTTCGTCGTCAACGAACCGAAGCTCGCGTCCATCGTCTCGACCACCCCGGCAGGCGATAGCCGCAGCCTCAATCAGGCGGTCAAGGGCAAGCTCGATACCTCGCGGGTACAGTTCGAACGCGGCTACGCCGAGATAGAGAAGGGCAGCGGCTATCTCAGGCTGGCCAATGGCGTGCTGCGCGGTCCCCGCATCGGCACGACGTTCCAGGGCACGCTCTATGACCAGAACAACAACATGGACATGACCGGCACCTTCATGCCGGTCTACGGCCTCAACCGCATCTTCGGCGAACTGCCCATCGTCGGCGCGCTTTTGGGCAATGGCCGCGACCGCGGCCTGATCGGCGTGACCTACCGGCTCAAGGGCAACGCCAACAAGCCGCTGCTCGACATCAACCCGCTCTCGGTGATCGCGCCGGGGATATTCAGGTCGATCTTCGAGTACCGGTGAAGGGGCCTCAAACCGGCCGCACCAGAATGTGTTTTTTCCTGCCGAGTGAAAGCTTTACGACGTTTTCCGGACTCAAATCCTGAAGCGTCACCGTGCGGCGGTCATCGCTGACCGGCTGGTCGTTGAGCCGCACCGCACCGCCTTGCACATGCCGCCGCGCTTCGCCGTTGGACGCCGCCAGCCCGGCGGTCACCAGCAGCGCCAGGATGCCGACGCCGGCTTCGAGCTTGGCGTTTTCAACCTCGACGCTCGGCAGCGTCTCGGCGAGGGCACCTTCCTCGAAGGTCTTGCGTGCGGTTTCGCTGGCCTGTTCGGCGGCGCCGCGACCATGGAGCAACGCGGTGATCTCCGTGGCGAGGATCTTTTTCGCCTCGTTGATCTCGGACCCACCGAGCTTCTCCAGGCGCGCCACCTCGTCCAACGGCAGCGTCGTGTAGAGCTTCAGGAAACGGCCGACATCGGCGTCCTCGGTGTTGCGCCAATACTGCCAGAATTCGTAAGGCGAGAGCATCTCGGCATCGAGCCAGACCGCGCCCGTGGCGGACTTGCCCATCTTGGCGCCCGACGAGGTGGTGAGCAGCGGCGTCGTCAGCGCATAAAGCTGCGCGTCCTCCATGCGGCGACCGAGATCGATGCCGTTGATGATGTTGCCCCACTGGTCGGAGCCGCCCATCTGCAGACGGCAGCCGAGGCGCTTGTAGAGCTCGACGAAGTCGTAGGCCTGCAGGATCATGTAGTTGAATTCGAGGAAGGACAACGACTGCTCGCGGTCGAGCCGCAGCTTGACGGAATCGAACGCCAGCATGCGGTTGACCGAAAAGTGACGGCCGACGTCGCGCAGGAAATTGACGTAGTTGATCTCCATCAGCCAGTCGGCGTTGTTGACCATGATCGCGTCATTCGGGCCGCTGCCGAATTTGAGATACGGCATGAAATTGCGGCGGATGCCGGCGAGATTGTCGTCGATGTCGCGCGGGGTCAGAAGCTTGCGCGCCTCGTCCTTGAAGGAAGGGTCGCCGATCATCGAGGTGCCGCCGCCCATCAAGGCGATCGGCCGATGGCCGGTCTGCTGCAGCCAGTGCAACATCATGATCTGGATCAGCGAGCCGGCGTGCAGGCTCTTGGCGGTCGCGTCGAAGCCGATATAGGCCGTCACCGTCTCCTTGGCGAAGAGATCGTCCAGCCCGGCATCATCCGAAGTCTGGTGGATGAAGCCGCGCTCGCTCATCGTGCGCAGGAAATCGGATTTGAAGGCAGGCATTTTTTCTTTCCCGAAGCGTCCGCCCGTCCGGCGCGGGCGTATGTGAAAGCGCGCGTTTAGCACCCAAGCGCGATCAGCAAAAGTGGATTCCGGTTTTGCGCCCGATCGCACTTCGACCAGGGGCTTGGCAATCACTTGTTGTTGAAACGCCGCAAGCCGCCTCTCGGCGCGGATGCTTGCTTCATTGTTTGTGCTGGCGTAATGAGGCGCGCGCCAAAAGGTCCTTGCAGCCCACGACCTCAAGCGGCACCGCACGGCATCCACCCAATGCCATATCCGACGACAGAGCCCCACGCGACATGCCGGACGCATTGATATCCATCGTCATTCCTTGCAGGAACGAGGCGGCAAACCTGCCGCTGCTGATCGATGAGATCGAGGCGGCGATGACCGGGCGCGACTTCGAACTGATCATCGTCAACGACGGCTCGACCGACGAAACCGCAGCCGTTCTCGCCAGGCAGGCAGCACTTCGCCCGTTTCCAGTCAGGGAATTGCGGCACGAGAAATCCGCCGGCCAGAGCCTCTCGGTACGCTCCGGCGCCTGGGCGGCGCGCGGAAGCATCGTCGCCACGATCGACGGCGATGGCCAGAACGATCCTCAGTACATTCCCATGCTGGTCGACGCCTTGCGGCGGGCCGGGCCCGGCTACGGCGCCGCGCAAGGGCAGCGCCTGAAGCGCCGCGACAGCAAGGTCAAGCAACTGGCATCGCGGTTCGCCAACTGGCTGAGAAACGCCATCCTGCATGACGAGACGCGCGACACAGGCTGCGGCCTGAAGGCGGTCCACACCGAGATCCTGCGCAAGCTGCCGTTCTTCGACGGCACCCATCGTTTCGTTCCGGCGCTGGTCATCCAGGAAGGATACCATGTCGTGCATTGCGACGTCGTCGACCGCTCCCGCCGCCACGGCAAGTCGAACTACGGAATTTTCGACCGTGGCCTGCAGGGCGTGCTCGATCTCTGCGGCGTCTGGTGGCTGCGCCGCAGGCGTCGCCGGATGCCAAAAGTAGAGGAAATCATGCATGGTTAACGTGCTTCAGGAACTGGTGACCTGGATCCACCGGGTCTTCATCGAACAGTTCAACGCGTGGATCCTGCTCGGCTTCGTCGCCCAGTTCTTTTTCACCATGCGCTTCGTCGTGCAGTGGCTCGCATCGGAAAAGGCCAAGCGAAGCGTCGTGCCGATCGCCTTCTGGTTCTTCTCGCTGTTCGGCGGAGGTCTGTTGCTGATTTATGCCATCAAGCGGCAGGATCCGGTGTTCATCGCCGGCCAGGGCATGGGCTTGTTCATCTACATCAGAAATCTCTGGCTGATCGCCAATGAACGCAAGGCGGCGATGACGAAGGTCGATTGAGCGGCTTTGCGCATCAGGGAAGAATAGTCGGAGAGGCTGGAATATGGCGCTGAACAGGAACTACATCCTTCTTTTCCTGTTCAGCCTGGTGATGACGGTGTCGGGACTTGCGTCCATGCCGCCGCTGGACCGTGACGAGCCGCGCTTCGTCCAGGCCACCAAGCAGATGGTCGAGAGCGGCGATTATGTCGACATCCGCTTTCAGGACGCTTCGCGCTACCAGAAGCCGATCGGCATCTATTGGCTGCAATCCGCGGCCGTGGCTCTGAGCGGCAAGGGCGCCGCCGCACCAATATGGGTCTACCGCCTGGTGTCGACGCTGGGCATCGCCTTGGCCGTTCTCGGCATCGCCTGGACGGGCACCAGGCTTTTCGGAGCCAGTGCCGGCATCGCCGCCGGCCTGGTGATGGCGGCGATCTTCGCCACCGCCTTCGAGGGCCGCGACGCCAAGACCGATGCGATGCTGCTGGCCTGCTGCGTGGCGGCGCAGGGCGCGCTGGCGCAGATTTACCTGGCATCGCGCCGCAACGAGCCCGTCGCCGGCCATCTGTGGTGGATATTCTGGCTGGCGCAAGGGGCCGCGATCCTCATCAAGGGGCCGATCGCCCCACTGCTGTCGGCGCTCACCATCGCTGTCTTGTTTGCATTCGAACGCGACGGGCGCTGGCTGTCGAAGCTCAAGGTGGGGCGCGGCCTGCTGCTCGTCGTGCTGATCGTGTTGCCCTGGCTCGCCCTGATCACCTGGAAAAGCCACGGCGCCTTCCTCCAGCAGGCCGTCGGCAAGGATATGCTCGGCAAGGTCGCCCAGGGCGAGGAATCGCACGGCCTGCCGCCCGGCTTCTACATGTTGACCTATTCGCTGTTCATGTGGCCGTTCGGCCTGATCGCCGTCGGCGCCGGCCTGCAAGCCCTCAACCGGCTGCGCGACGATGTCAGGCTGCGCTTCTGCCTCGCCTGGTACATCCCCTTCTGGCTGGTATTCGAACTGATTCCGACCAAGCTGCCGCACTACGTGCTGCCGGCCTATCCCGGCATGGCGCTGCTGATCGGCTGGCTTTTGACATTGCAGCCGCAGGAAGCCAATGCGCCGCTCCGGCGCTGGCAGCAATGGTTGTGGTGGTCGACTGCCTTCGGCCTGGTCGTGGTCAGCCTCGGCCTGGCCGCGGTCTGTGTAGGCGCCCCGATCTATCTCACCCACACTTTCTCGTGGTGGAGCATTCCGGCGGCCGCATCAGCGCTCGGCGCCGGCTACCTGGCCTTCTCGCGACAGCTGCAAGTGCCGCTTGCCCGTATCGGCGCCGTCGCCGCCTGTGCGGGCATCGCCTACGGGTTGCTGTTTGGTGTCATCGCCCCGTCCTTGAAGCCGATATGGCTGAGCCCGGCGATCGACCAGGCTGTGCGCGTCTACAAGCCTTGCGACACCTCGGTGCTGGCGTCGGCGCGGTATCACGAGCCGAGCCTTGTGTTCCTGGTGGGCACGAAAACGATACTGACCGACATCGATGGCGTGGCAAAGCATCTGCTTGCCGACCCCGCCTGCGCGCTGGGGCTGGCGCCGGTCGAGGATGAGCAGAAACTCGATGGATTGCTGGCGGGGCAAGGCAAGGCGGCGAGCCATCTTACGACGATCGACGGGCTCAACTTTTCATCGGGAGACAAAATGTCGCTCGGCCTCTACCGTATCGCCCAATGAGTTCGACAATGGGATCGGGTTTTCAATGCTGGTGAAACCGCGCCCTTCCGTTTCCATTGCGCCCGCTGCGGTGGTGCGTCGGTCCGTTGGAAATTTCCGCGACACGCTGCGGATCGTCAGAGGGCGCTTCGCCGCTCGTTCCGCTTCGTATCCCAGAATCCTATGGCCGCTCTGGATCTCAACCTGGATTTTGCTCACGGCAGCGGCATTCGTCGGCCTCGACACCCCGGCGGGACTGCTGCACGGCCGGTGGTCGGCGGGCTTCGGCCGGCTTGCCGAGTTCCTGACGCAGTTCGGCCTAGGCGGCTGGTATCTCATCCCTCCGGCACTCTTGCTCATAGGGGCCAATCTGACGGACTGGCGAAGCCTGTCGCGGCGGTCATTGATGCTCGTCTACAACTGGACCTGCCTGGCGTTCCTTGCGTTGAGCGCCATCGGCCTGTCCGGCCTGCTGGTCAATGTCCTGAAATATGCGGTCGGCCGGGCGCGTCCGCTCTATTTTCAGGATCTCGGCGTGCTCTCGCTGCGTCCCTTCGCCTTCGATGCGCGCTTTGCCGGTTTCCCGTCCGGTCACGCCACGACCATGGGGGCCGTGTTCGGCATCCTGCTGCTTTTGTTCCCGCGGCGCTGGTACATCGCCTTGCCGATCACGGCCTGCATCGCCTCGACGCGGGTCTTCGTCGGCGCGCATTATCCGAGTGATACCGTCGCCGGCTTTGGTCTTGGCTTTGCCTTCGCGCTGGTTTGCGGACTGGTCTTTGCCCGGCTCGGCTTCATCTTCAGCCCGACACGATCGGGATTGCCGGTGCGCAAGCAGACGTTTCGGCTGATCGGTCGAACAAGCCGAACGGCCGTCTGATTCATCGAGCCTGGGATTTAGTCGCCGTTCAGTCCGCCATAGGACCTTACCAGGTTCACCATGTCGGACGAATTTGCCGTCTCGCTTTCAAGCCCGTGCGCAACGCCTGCGCGATCCGCGACGGGACGGTTCTGGCTGACCTTCCATTTGCCATGGATTTCGCCGATCTCGATCTCCAGCCCGATGATGCCCTTGATCTGCGACTGAATGAACGGGGCAGGCGCATCCGTTACCGCCCATGGCGCCTCACGCGTGCCTTCCTGCGAAGCCGTCAGGTCGGCGATCTGCCGCGCCAGCCAGTCCTGATCATCGATCACCTTCGCGGTGCCGCGCACCTGCACGATGGCATAGTTCCAGGTTGGCACCACCTTGCCGGTCTCGCGCTTGGTCTCGTACCAGGACGGCGTCACATAGGCGTCGGTACCCTGGAAGACGATCAGCACCGTCGAGGCCGGATTGTCGGCGATAAGCCGCCATTGCGGATTGGCTCTAGCCAGATGTGCGCGCAGCCTGCCGTTTGGCCCGACATCGGCGTCGATCAGGAACGGAATGGCGTCGGCGACCGGCCCCTCGGGTCCGCTGGAAACCAAGAGGCCGAGTGGATGTGCCCGGATCAGCCCGTGCAGCACGTCCGGCCGTGTTTCCTGGAAATGAGGAGGCTGGTACATTGCGATTATCCGTCCTTAGCGCAGCCGCTTCGGGCGCGGATCCGACAATTCGCCGGCCAGCCGGCGATCGAGATAATCCGCGCATTCCTCGATCAGCAGTTCGGCATCGTTGGCGAAGAAATGATTGGCGCCGGGCAAGGTCTTCTGCGTGATGGTGATGCCCTTTTGCGTGTGCAGCTTGTCGACCAGGCCTTGCACGTCCTTCGGCGGCGCCACCTTGTCAGCGTCGCCATGGATGATGAGCCCCGAGGAGGGGCAGGGCGCCAGGAAGGAAAAGTCGTAGGTGTTGGGTTGCGGCGCGACCGAGATGAAGCCTTCGATCTCGGGCCGGCGCATCAAAAGCTGCATGCCGATCCACGAGCCGAACGAATAGCCGGCAACCCAGCAACTCTTGGAATCCGGATGCAGCGACTGCACCCAGTCGAGTGCGGCGGCCGCATCCGACAATTCGCCGGTACCGTGATCGAATTCGCCCTGGCTGCGCCCGATGCCGCGGAAATTGAAGCGCAGCGTGGTGAAGTCGCGCTTCTGGAACATGTAGAAGAGGTCGTAGACGATTTTGTTGTTCATCGTCCCGCCGAATTGCGGGTGCGGATGCAAGACAATGGCAATCGGCGCGCTCTTTTCCTTCGAGGGCTGGTAGCGACCCTCCAGACGACCGGCCGGACCGGTGAAAATGACCTCAGGCATGAAATACTCCAACTTGGGTAATAAGAATGCGCGGCGCCCGGAGAACCTTCCTCTGGCCTTGACGCAGGGCGAGCGTCTTCATAGAAGCTAGTTTAGAATTGTTCAAAACTGGGTGGCCGGAACGCAATCGTCCGGCTGCCCGCGCCGCAAGCCGCGTAAATAGGACGGCTTGCCTTGGAATTTCAAGGAAATAACGCGATATCTCGGTGGAATGGCTTCTGACGGGACCAACTGGAAGAAAATGGCCGGAATGCGCGCCTATCTCGACTACAATGCCAGTGCGCCGCTGCTTGCAGCGGCACGCGAGGCTATGGTCGCGGCGCTCGATGTGGCCGCCAACCCATCATCGGTCCATGCCGAGGGGCGTGCGGCGCGTCGCCTGATCGAAACTGCAAGGCGTGATGTGGCGGAATTGGTGAAGGCCAAGGCTGGGCATGTCGTGTTCACGTCAGGCGCCACGGAAGCCGCCTCGACGCTGCTGACGCCCGATTGGCGGATGGGGCGCGGGATCATCCGCATGAGCCATCTCTATATCTGCGAAGCCGACCACCCCTGCCTGTTGAACGGCGGGTCCTTCCCGGCCTCGCAGGTGACGCGGATCGGCGTCGACGCCAATGGAATTGTCGACCTCGAAGCAATGGCAAACGCGCTTGCCGCGCACGATAAGGCCGCCGGCCTGCCGCTGGTGGCAATCCATGCCGCCAATAATGAGACTGGTGTCATCCAGCCGGTCGATCGTATCGCCGAAATCGTAAAGTCGGTCGGCGGTGTCCTCGTCGTAGACGCGGTTCAGGCGGCAGGGCGCATTTCAATCGACATTTCGGCGGGTTACGCCGACTATCTGATACTGTCGTCGCACAAGATCGGCGGCCCCAAGGGCGTCGGCGCCATCGTCGCCGCTGCCGATCTGATGATGCCGAAGCCGCTCATCAACGGCGGTGGCCAGGAAAAGGGCCATCGCGGCGGCACCGAGAACCTGCCCGGCATTGCGGGATTTGGCGCGGCGGCGCGGGAGGCTCTCATCGGATTGGAGGCCATCGACGCCCTGCGTCGGTGCCGCGACGAGATCGAGGCCATCGTTAAAATGTTGATACCGGACGTGGAAATCTTCGGAACCGGCGCACCGAGGCTTGCCAACACGACATTCTTCGCTATTCCCGGCGCCAAGGCCGAAACGGTACAGATCGCCTTCGACCTGGCCGGTGTGGCGCTGTCGGCGGGTTCCGCCTGCTCGTCGGGTAAAGTCGGTCCGAGCCATGTGCTGAAGGCCATGGGTCAAGGTGACAGTCCGGGTGCGTTGCGCGTGTCGATCGGCGCGGCGACCGGCGCGCAGGAGGTCGAGGCGTTCCGCCTGGCGTTGGCAGAAATCGCCGCACGTCGGGTGGGCAAGGAGAAGGCCGCGTAGCGGTTGGACGAATTTGGGCCTTTCGGCCTGGTAGAGCCGTGCGTTTCATGCTGGCCGGGTGAATTTCCGGCCGAGGCGCACTATATGAAACTTACGCCGCCGCGGGTGCTCCTTGGGTGCTTATCCGGCGGTGCCATAGTTTGAAAACTGTCGGGCCTTGACCCCGGCGTGGATGGAGAACGCATATGCCTGCTGTGCAGGACACGATCGATCGGGTCCGAAAGATCGACGTCGACCAATACAAATACGGGTTCCAGACCGAAATCGCTGTCGACAAGGCCCCCAAGGGCCTGAGCGAAGACATCATCCGTTTCATTTCAGCGAAGAAGGACGAACCGTCCTGGATGCTGGAATGGCGTCTGGAAGCCTATCGGCGCTGGCTGACGCTGGAAGAGCCGACCTGGGCGCGCGTCAACTATCCCAAGATCGATTTCCAGGACATCTATTACTACGCGGCGCCGAAGAGCACGCCCGGACCGAGCTCGCTCAGCGACGTCGATCCGGAGATCTTGAAGGTCTACGAGAAACTCGGCATTCCGCTGAAGGAGCAGGAGATCCTGGCCGGCGTGCAGAAGACCGATGCGTCCGAGCTCGAGGAAGCCAGCGACAATGTCTACAAGTCCGGCCGCGTCGCCGTCGACGCCGTGTTCGATTCGGTATCCGTCGTCACCACGTTCAAGAAGGAACTGGCGCAGGCGGGCGTCATCTTCTGCTCGATCTCGGAAGCCATCCGCGAGCATCCGGAACTGGTGAAGAAATATCTCGGCTCGGTCGTGCCGACGTCGGATAATTTTTATGCGACGCTGAATTCGGCCGTCTTCACCGACGGCTCGTTTGTCTTCGTGCCCAAGGGCGTTCGCTGCCCGATGGAACTGTCGACCTATTTCCGCATGAACGAGAAGAACACCGGCCAGTTCGAGCGCACGCTGATCATCGCCGAGGAGGGGGCCTACGTCTCCTATCTCGAAGGCTGCACGGCGCCGCAGCGCGACGAGAACCAGCTCCATGCGGCGGTCGTCGAACTGGTGGCGCTAGACGATGCCGAGATCAAATATTCGACGGTGCAGAACTGGTACCCCGGCGACGCCGAGGGCAAGGGCGGCATCTATAACTTCGTTACCAAGCGCGGCGATTGCCGTGGCCACCGCTCGAAGATCTCGTGGACGCAGGTCGAGACCGGCTCGGCGATCACGTGGAAATACCCGAGCTGCATCCTGCGCGGCGACGATTCCAGCGGCGAGTTCTATTCGATCGCCGTGTCGAACGGCTATCAACAGGTCGACAGCGGCACCAAGATGATCCATCTCGGCAAGAACACGTCGAGCCGCATCATCTCCAAGGGCATCGCCGCCGGTTTTTCGCAGAATACTTATCGCGGCCAGGTTTCGGCGCACCGCAAGGCGACCAATGCGCGCAACTTCACCAATTGCGACTCGCTGCTGATCGGCGACCAGTGCGGCGCCCATACGGTGCCCTACATGGAAGCCAAGAACGCGACCGCGCAGTTCGAGCATGAGGCGACGACGTCGAAGATTTCCGAGGACCAGAAGTTCTATGTCATGCAGCGCGGCATTCCGGAGGAGGAAGCGATCGCGCTGATCGTCAACGGCTTCGTCAAGGACGTCATCCAGCAGCTGCCGATGGAATTCGCCGTCGAGGCACAGAAGCTGATCGGGATTTCGCTCGAGGGCTCGGTCGGCTGACCGGACAGATATTCAGGAAGAAAAGAATGCTTGAGATCAAGAACCTGCATGCCCGCATCGTCGATGACGGCACCGAAATCATCCGCGGCCTGAATCTCTCGGTAAAAGCCGGCGAGGTCGCCGCGATCATGGGGCCGAATGGCTCGGGCAAGTCGACGCTGTCCTACATCCTCGCCGGCCGCGAGGACTACGAGGTCACCGAGGGCGATATCCTCTACAACGGCCAATCGATCCTCGAAATGGATCCGGCCGAGCGCGCGACGTCGGGGATTTTCCTGGCCTTCCAGTATCCGATGGAGATACCGGGCGTGGCGACTATGGAGTTCCTGAAGGTTGCCATGAACGAGCAGCGCAAGGCGCGCGGCGAGGAGCCGCTGAAGATCCCCGAATTCCTGAAGCGGGTGAAGGAAGCCGCCGGCTCGCTCAACATGGACATGAACATGCTGAAGCGGCCGCTCAATGTCGGCTTCTCCGGCGGTGAGAAGAAGCGCGCCGAGATCCTGCAGATGAAGCTTTTGGAGCCAAAGCTCTGCGTGCTTGACGAGACCGATTCCGGGCTCGACATCGATGCGCTCAAGATCGTTTCCGATGGCGTCAACGCGTTGCGCTCGCCCGAGCGCGCCATTGTCGTCATCACGCACTATCAGCGGCTGCTCGAACACATCGTGCCCGACACCGTGCACGTGCTCTACAAGGGCCAGGTCATCAAGTCCGGCGACAAGTCGCTGGCGCTCGACCTCGAGGCCAATGGCTATGCCGGCGTGATCGGTGAAGCCGCGTGAGATGCCAGAAGGCAAGGTCAAACTGATGAACATGCACACACAACCCCAGCGGACACCGGCCGAAACAGCGTTGATCGACGCTTTCGGCGAACGGTTGTCGCTGCTGCCGGGCGACGGCGCGGTGATGTTGAAGCGCGACGACGCCATCGAGGCGGTGAAGCACGGACTGCCGACCCGGCGTATCGAATCCTGGCACTACACCGACCTGCGCCGGCTGCTGAATGCGGTGCCGGACTTCGACCCGACGGCCGTGGCCAAAGCCATCGCGCCAGTCGTTGAAGGTTCCACCGTGTTGCCGCTTCTCAACGGCGTGTCGAGCGCCAAAACGCCCGCAATCGAAGGCGTCAGCGTCCAGTGCCTGTCGGAGAAACTGACCGACGGCAGCATCGCGCCTGGGCTCGATCCCTACGGCAGCGACGATGCCATCGGGGCGTTGAACACGGCTTTCGTCGCCGACGGTTATTTCGTCGACATCGCCGATGGCACCCAAGTGGAAAAGCCGATCGAATTGCAAAACCTGCAGGCCGGCGGCCAGACGCATGTACGCCTGGCCGTGCGCGCCGGCGCCGACGCCAAGGCTGTGATCGTCGAACGCCAGGCCGGCGAGGGCGCGGCCCTTGTCAGCTCGGTCAGCCAGCTCGTGCTCGGCGAAGGCGCCGAGGTGACGTGGCTGATCATCCAGGAGCAGCCGGACACGGCAACGCATCTGGCGCAGTTCAAGGCTCATATCGGCAAGAATGCGAAGCTGACGCTGTTCGTCATGAACGCCGGCGGCAAGCTCGTGCGCCAGGAGGTCGTTGTGAAGACGACGGGCGAGGGCGCTGACTTCCAATTGCGCGGCATCAACCTGCTGGCCGGCGACGCCCACACGGACACCACCATGGTGCTCGATCATGCGGTGCCGCACACCACGTCGACGGAAGTGATCCGCAATGTCGTGACCGGCAAGGCGCGTGGCGTCTTCCAGGGCCGCATCAACGTCCATCAATACGCGCAGAAGACCAACGCCAAAATGGCTTGCAACACGCTGCTTCTGTCGGACGACGGCGAGTTCTCGACCAAGCCGGAACTCGAAATCTTCGCCGACGACGTGGTCTGCGGTCATGGCGCCACCGTCACCGAGATCGACCACAACCATCTGTTTTACCTGATGGCGCGCGGCATCGACGAGAAGAGCGCCCGTGGTCTGCTGGTGAAGGCCTTCATCGCCGAGGTGATCGAGGAACTGGACGACGAGGTGATCGTCGAGGCCCTGGAGACCAGGCTCGACGGCTGGTTTGCGGCGCATGGATGAGTGGATAGGGCTCGCTCCGGCGAACACCCCTGATCCGGCCGCTTCGCGGCCACCTTCTCCCACAAGGGGAGAAGGAAGAGCGCCTGACCTTCTCCCCTTGTGGGAGAAGGTGGATCGGCGCGAAGCGCCGAGACGGATGAGGGGCGTTGCACGGAATGAGGCGGTGCCTCAAGAGAGCTTATGATGGACCAGAAAGTCGAAACCTACGACGTCGAGGCGATCCGCCGCGATTTCCCGATTCTGTCACGCGAAGTCTACGGCAAACCTCTCGTCTATCTCGACAATGGCGCCTCGGCGCAGAAGCCGCAGGCGGTGCTCGACGCGGTCCAGCACGCCTATGCCCAGGAATACGCCAACGTCCATCGCGGCCTGCACTTCCTGTCCAATGCAGCGACCGACGCCTATGAGAAGGCGCGGGAGACGGTTCGCCGC
Source organism: Mesorhizobium sp. B2-8-1 (assembly GCF_006440955.1). Lineage (NCBI taxonomy): Bacteria > Pseudomonadati > Pseudomonadota > Alphaproteobacteria > Hyphomicrobiales > Phyllobacteriaceae > Mesorhizobium > Mesorhizobium sp. B2-8-1. The sequence continues at coordinate 27,162 of NZ_VFTX01000011.1, forward strand.
TTCCTCAATGCGCCGAGCACCGACAATATCGTCTTCACCTCGAACACGACATCGGCGATCAACACGGTCGCCTATGGCTATGGCATGCCCAATATCGGCGAGGGCGACGAGATCGTGCTGTCGATCATGGAGCACCACTCCAACATCGTGCCATGGCATTTCATCCGCGAGCGGCAGGGCGCCAAACTGGTGTGGGTGCCGGTCGACGATCTCGGCGTCTTCCACATCGAGGAATTCGAGAAGCGACTGACCGGCCGCACAAAGCTGGTCGCCATCACGCAGATGTCGAACGCGCTGGGCACGGTGACGCCGATCAAGGAGATCGTGCGCATCGCGCATTCGCGCGGCATTCCCGTGCTCGTCGACGGCAGCCAGAGCGCCGTCCATATGCCCATCGACGTGCAGGACCTCGACTGCGATTTCTTCGTCTTCACCGGCCACAAGGTCTACGGTCCCTCCGGCATCGGTGTGCTCTATGGCAAGAAGGACATCTTGCAGCGCATGCGTCCGTTCATGGGTGGCGGCGAGATGATCGAGGAGGTGACCGAAGACATCGTCACCTACAACGACCCGCCGCACCGCTTCGAGGCCGGTACGCCGCCGATCGTCCAGGCGATCGGGCTCGGCGCCGCGCTCGATTACATGGAAAAGATCGGCCGCGAGCGCATCGCCGCGCACGAGGCCGATTTGAAGGACTATGCGCACGAGCGGCTGCGCGCCATCAACTCGCTGCGCATCTTCGGCGACGCGCCCGGCAAGGGCGCCATCATCTCGTTCGAGCTGCAAGGCATTCATGCCCATGACGTGTCGATGGTGATTGACCGGCAAGGCGTGGCTGTGCGCGCGGGCACCCATTGCGCCCAGCCCCTGTTGAAACGCTTCGGCGTAACCTCCACATGCAGGGCGTCGTTCGGCATGTATAATACGCGAGCCGAAGTCGATGCTTTGGCTGATGCGTTGGAAAAAGCGCGCAAGTTTTTCGGGTGACGATAATGGAAGATGCCAGCACAGCTACCGACGCTGTTCCCGACGCGGCCGCTAAGGCGGTGGTTTCCGCCTCCGCAATTCCCGCCGACGAACTGGCGCGGCTGACCGACGACATCGTCTCGGCGCTGAAGACGGTCTACGACCCGGAAATCCCGGCCGATATTTACGAGCTTGGCCTCGTCTACAAGATCGACATCGAGGACGACCGTTCGGTCAAGATCGACATGACGCTGACCGCGCCCGGCTGCCCGGTGGCCGGCGAGATGCCGGGCTGGGTTGAGAACGCCGTCGGCGCCGTCGAAGGCGTGTCGGGCGTCGAGGTCAACATGACATTCGACCCGCCCTGGTCGCCCGATCGCATGTCGGAAGAGGCGCAGGTGGCGGTGGGCTGGTATTGACCTTGAGTCCGGCACACTTGCGCCAGTGGTAAAACTTCACCATTTTAGGTGAGGAATCATTCGGCAGGCCTTGAACCTGCATGGAATGGAGAAGGAAAAAGATGGGACGCTTTGCCGTCATCACGATGACCGAAAAGGCCGCCGACCGGGTGCGCGAGATCGTTGCCACGCGTGAGAATGCGCATGGCATTCGCCTCGGTATCAAGAAGGGCGGTTGCGCCGGCATGGAATACACGGTCGACCTGGTGACCGAACCCAATACCAAGGACGACCACATCGAGCGCGACGGCGCCCATGTCTATGTCGCGCCGGAAGCAGCACTTTTCCTGTTCGGCACCGAGATGGATTTCGAGCAGACGACGCTGCGCACCGGCTTCACCTTCCGCAACCCGAACCAGAGCTCGGCCTGCGGCTGCGGCGAATCCGTCGAACTGAAGCCGGCCGACCTCAAGGCGCTGGCAGAAGCACGCGCCTCCGCCTGACCTTCCTTCGTCCCGTTTACGGGGAGAAGGTGTCCCCCAGGGCCGGATGAGGGGCAGCGATAGCCCCGCTGCCGGCGTTCGTCATTCGAAAAGCCGCGCAATTGGCTTCCCGCCTGCTGCGCAGACCACTCCTCACCTCCCTTAGAACGCAGCGAAGACACTCACTCCACCCACGTCCCGGTCCGCTTATGCCAGTCGGCGATCGATTCCTCGGGATAGACGTCGAACACCTTGTCGCTCGGCCCGACATCGGGCTCGACCCAGTTGGCCTTGTATTTCAGCATCAGATGCACCTTGCTTGGCGGTTTCGGCAGGTCGCTGTCGATCGCCGAGGCGAAGGGATGGACGAGTTCCGGCCAGGTCGGGTCGTAGAGCCACAGCGCCGATCCGCATTTGCGGCAGAAATTGCGCTCTCCGGTCGAGATTTCGCAATGCGGATGTTCGTCGTCCTCGATCTCGGCCCGATAGACGCCGAGGCTGCTCTTGCCGCGGATGGTCATCGTCTCGTAGTCGGCGCCGAGATTGATGGCAAAACCGCCGCCGCCCTGCTGCTTGCGGCAGATCGAGCAGTAGCACAGCATGAATGGCACGGGCGTGTGGCTTTCCACCTCGAAACGAACGGCATTGCAGCGGCAGGAGCCTTTGAGCAGGACAGGCATGACGGGAAACTCCGGTCGATCCCCTTTCAACCTGTCAGCATGGTTTTGGTTGCGGCGATGACAAGGCCGGATCGCGGTGACATGATCCGCGCATGGACAATGAACGCATAGAAGAACTCTTCCAGAGCCTGGGCCCGGTCAGCATCCGCAAACTGTTCGGCGGCAAGGGCATCTATGCCGACGGCGTCATCGTCGCCATCGTGTTGCGCGGCGAATTGATGCTGAAAGCGGACGAGCAAAGCGCGCCCGACTTCGAGGCCGCCGGCTGCGCGCAGTGGACCTACACCGGGTCTCGCCACGGCAAGCTGGTGGCGATGCCCTATTGGAGTATTCCCGATAGTGCCTTCGACGACCCCGACGAGATGGCGGTATGGGCGCGGCGGGCCTATGAGGCGGGGCGGCGGGCGGGAAAATAACGCTAGGACCTCGGGGCGATGAGGCAGTGCAGACTTTCTCGGAGACGTCCAGCAGGACAGAGGAGGGCGTGACGGAACTCGGTGGTCGCGAGTAGCCGTGGTGCCGCCGCTCGTATTTCCGGCGTCCTACAGCGCCCCGGCAATTCGCGCTGCCAGCCGAGCATTGTTTTCGACCAGCGCGATGTTGGTCTTCAGGCTCCGGCCGCCGGTGAGTTCGAGGATTTTGGAGAGCAGGAACGGCGTCACCGCCTTGCCGGTAACGTTGAGCGCCTCGGCGGCCTTCTGGGCGGCCTCGATGTAGCCGGCCATCTCGCCGGCCGGGATTTCGTGATCCTCCGGCACCGGATTGGCGATCAGCATGCCGCCGCTCAGGCCCAGCGCCTGTCGCGTCTTGTAAAAATGCGCGATCTCTTCCGGCGCGTGCAAGGTCAGCGGCGCGCGGAACGGCGACTGCCGCGACCAGAAGGCCGGCATGGTCTCGCAGCCATGGCCGATCACGGGCACGCCGCGGGTCTCCAGCACCTCCAGCGTCTTTTCGATGTCGAGGATGGCCTTGGCCCCAGCCGAGACGACGATGACGGGCGTGCGCGCCAGCTCATCGAGGTCGGCGGAAATGTCGAAGCTTTTTTCGGCGCCCTTGTGCACGCCGCCGATGCCGCCGGTGGCGAACACCTTTATCCCAACCATATGCGCGGCGATCATTGTGGCGGCAACCGTGGTGCCGCCGGTGCGCCCTTGCGCGACGGCGAAGCCGAGATCGGCGCGAGAGAGCTTCATGGCGTCGCCGGTCATGGCGAGCGATTCGCGTTCTCCGTCGGAGAGGCCGATCTTGATGCGGCCCGCCACCACGGCGATCGTCGCCGGCACCGCGCCGCCGTCCGCAATGATCCTTTCCACGTCGGCCGCCATGGCGCCATTGTCGGGGTAGGGCATGCCGTGGGTTATGATGGTGCTTTCCAGCGCCACCACGGGCTTCCCGGCGGCCAAGGCTTGCGCCACCGGCGCGTGGACATCGATGAAGGCGCGGGCGGTGTCTGGGGTCATCTGGATCTCCAATCCGAAGTGCGGCGCATCCTTTCGGATGCCGGTCTCATGCCATTTTCTGCTCTTCGGGCACAAGAGCCAGCGCTTGCGCGAAAGTCGCCGTGGTGAAATCGGGAACGGCGCTCGCGCTTTCAATAGCCAGCGTCGCGGCGGCGACGCCCTCGCGCAACGCCGCGCGCAAGGGCATGCCGCGCAGTAGGGCGGCGACCGTCGCGCCGGCAAGCGCATCGCCGGCGCCGGTGACGTCCACGACCTTTCTTGGAGGGGGCGGGACGACGGCAAAGCTGCCGTCGCGGTCGAAGCCCAGCACCGGGCCGCCGCCCGCCGTGACCACCGCGCTGTCGAGGCCGGCGCTTCTCAGCCCGTCGAGGATAGTTTTTTGAGAGGCGGCATCGTCAAGTCCGGCAAGCGCCACCGCCTCGCGCCTGTTCATGAAGGCGACGGCCAGGCCGCCGAGCACCGGTGTCAAGCGCACGACCTTGGCCGGTGAAATGGCAATGGCGAACACGGGCTTGCCGGCGGCAAGCGACACCAGCCGCTCCAGAGCCGCCGATGGCAGATTGGCGTCGCACAGGACGGCATCTGCGGCGGCGATCTCCTCCCTCACCCTGGAGCGGCGGATCTGCTTTGCAAATGCCAGTTCATAAAGCGCCATGTCGGCAAAGCCGACGAGCAGTTCGCCCTCGCGGTCGATCAGCGCCGTATAGCTCGGCGTCGTGCGGTCGAGGAACACCGCGGACAGGTCGGCAATGCCTGCTTCGGCGATGGCGCGCGAAACCGTGTCGGCGGCGGCATCACCGCCGCGCACCGACAGCAACGAGCCCGAGACGCCTCGCCGCACCGTGCTGCGCAATGCGTTGAAGACGCCGCCGCCAACGTCCTCGCGCATCGTGCCCGGGTTGGAGGCAGCCGGCACGTAAGCGCCGGACACCTGGCCGCGCCTGTCGATATGGGCGCCGCCCACCGCCAGGACTCTTGGAGATCTCACCATGCGCCGATATGACCTTTGTTGGCGGTCACGCACAAGCGCCATGCTGTGCGACGGAGCTTCGCAGGCAACAGCCAGCGATTCGTGAGGCCGGCATGGCGAACCAGCCTGGCCTAATATTCGGACCATGTTGGAGCCGAATCCTGAGACAAAAAAAGAACAAATCAGGATGTTGCTTATTTTTCAAATGCTTGATCCCTCTTGCCAAATGAGAACAAAAAAGGTACAAATAACCAAGGATTACGGATTGTCCGGCCTTCATTGACGACTACGGGGTGATGTATCATGGCTCAGAACAGCTTGCGGCTTGTAGAGGATAAGGCAGTGGACAAATCAAAGGCTCTGGATGCGGCGCTGTCGCAAATCGAGCGGGCTTTCGGCAAGGGCTCGATCATGCGGCTCGGCGCGAACGAGCAGGTCGTCGAGATCGAAACCGTGCCGACCGGCTCGCTCGGCCTCGACATCGCGCTTGGCGTCGGCGGCCTGCCGCGCGGCCGCATCATCGAGATCTACGGGCCGGAAAGCTCGGGTAAGACGACGCTGGCGCTGCACACGGTGGCGGAAGCCCAGAAGAAGGGCGGCATCTGCGCCTTCGTCGATGCCGAGCATGCGCTCGATCCGGTCTATGCCCGCAAGCTCGGCGTCGATCTCGAAAACCTCCTGATCTCGCAGCCCGACACTGGCGAGCAGGCGCTTGAGATCTGCGATACGCTGGTGCGCTCCGGCGCCATCGATGTGCTGGTGGTCGATTCGGTCGCGGCGCTGACGCCGCGCGCCGAAATCGAGGGCGAGATGGGCGATTCGCTGCCCGGCCTGCAGGCCCGCCTGATGAGCCAGGCGCTGCGCAAGCTGACCGCCTCGATCTCGCGCTCCAACACCATGGTCATCTTCATCAACCAGATCCGCATGAAGATCGGCGTCATGTTCGGCTCGCCCGAAACCACCACCGGCGGCAATGCGCTGAAATTCTACGCCTCGGTGCGTCTCGATATCCGCCGCATCGGCTCGGTCAAGGACCGCGACGAGGTCGTCGGCAACCAGACCCGCGTCAAGGTGGTCAAGAACAAGCTGGCGCCGCCCTTCAAGGTGGTCGAGTTCGACATCATGTACGGCGAAGGCGTGTCGAAGACCGGCGAGCTGGTCGATCTCGGCGTCAAGGCCGGCGTGGTCGAGAAATCGGGCGCCTGGTTCTCCTACAATTCGCAGCGTCTCGGCCAGGGCCGCGAGAACGCGAAGCTGTTCCTGCGCGACAATCCCGATACGGCGCGCGAGATCGAACTTGCGCTCAGGCAGAACGCCGGACTGATCGCCGAAAAATTCCTTGAGAATGGCGGCTCCGAAGGTGGCGATGATGGCTTCGAGGATGAAGCCGGCGCGATGTAAGCGCTCGTCGGCACGATCTAGCGTTCGCTGGCGCGATCTAGCGTTCGGTTTACGGCCCGAGTTCGGCCATAATCCCGGTTCATCAACTTGAGCTTATGTAATCGAGTTCTGTAGTATTGCGTTTCGAACCGCCGGCCCCGTGCCGGCGGTTTCCGTTTTGAGCGGCTGGCGAACCGCGAATTGGCCAGCTTGCGTGTTTCTGGACAGGGTGCCAAGCGGCGGCTAAAAGGCCAGCTCCATCTTCTAAAGCAGAGCCCATTTTCCGCCGGTCCGGCCGGCGGCTCTCTCGAAAAGGCAGCATTCATGAGTGGCGTGAACGAGATCCGGTCGACATTTCTCGACTATTTCCGCAAGGAGGGTCACGAGGTCGTGGCGTCGAGCCCGCTTGTGCCGCGCAACGATCCGACGCTGATGTTCACCAATGCCGGCATGGTGCAGTTCAAGAACGTCTTCACCGGCCTGGAGAAGCGGCCCTATTCGCGTGCCACGACCGCCCAGAAAAGCGTTCGCGCCGGCGGCAAGCACAACGACCTCGACAATGTCGGCTACACCGCGCGCCACCTGACCTTCTTCGAGATGCTCGGCAATTTCTCCTTCGGCGACTATTTCAAGGAGCGCGCCATCGAGTTGGCCTGGAACCTCATTACCAGGGAGTTCGGGCTTAAGAAGGACAAGCTGCTCGTCACCGTCTACCACACCGACGACGAGGCGGCCGGCTTCTGGAAGAAGATCGCCGGCTTTTCCGATGATCGCATCATCCGCATCCCGACCTCCGACAATTTCTGGGCGATGGGCGACACCGGGCCGTGCGGGCCATGCTCGGAAATCTTCATCGATCGCGGCGAGCACATCTGGGGCGGTCCGCCCGGCACCCCGGAGGAGGACGGCGACCGGTTCCTGGAATTCTGGAACCTGGTGTTCATGCAGTACGAGCAGGTGACGAAGGACGAGCGCATCGACCTGCCGCGGCCGTCGATCGACACCGGGATGGGCCTGGAGCGCATGGCCTCCATCCTGCAAGGCGTGGAAAGCGTGTTTGAGACCGACCTGTTCCGCCATCTGATCGATGCGGCGTCGTCCGCGCTCGGCCGCAGTCCCGACGCCGAGACCGTCGCATCCTATCGCATCATAGCCGATCACCTGCGCTCGTCGTCGTTCCTGGTCGCAGACGGCGTGCTGCCATCGAATGAAGGCCGCGGCTATGTGCTGCGCCGCATCATGCGCCGCGCCATGCGCCATGCGCAACTGCTCGGTGCGAACGAGCCGCTGGTGTGGAAGCTGGTGCCGGCGCTGGTTCGCGAGATGGGCCAGGCCTATCCGGAACTGGTGCGCGGCGAACAACTGATCACCGAGACTCTGAAGCTTGAGGAGACCAGGTTTCGCAAGACGCTGGTGCGCGGTCTCGGTTTGCTGTCGGAGGCGACGGAAAAGCTCGGCGCCGGCGATATGCTGGACGGCGAGACGGCCTTCAAGCTTTATGACACCTACGGCTTCCCGCTCGACCTGACGCAGGATGCGCTGCGCCAGCGCAACATCTCGGTCGATCTTGCCGGCTTCACCAATGCGATGGAGCAGCAGAAGGCCGAGGCGCGTAAGCACTGGGCAGGTTCCGGCGAGGCGGCGACGGAAGCGGTCTGGTTCCCGGTGCGCGAAAAATCCGGCGCTACCGAATTCCTCGGCTACGAGACCGAGCAGGCGGAAGGCATTATCCAGGCGCTTGTCCGCGACGGCAAGACCGTCGACAGCGCCGGCAAGGGCGAAGCGGTAGCCGTAGTCGTCAACCAGACGCCGTTCTATGCCGAATCCGGCGGCCAGATGGGCGACACCGGAACCATTTCAGGCGAAGGCTTCTCGATCGAGATTTCCGATACGCAGAAGAAGGCCGACGGGCTGTTCGTGCATCTCGGCAAGGTGGTCAGCGGCACTGCCAGGACGGGTGCCGCCGTCGAGCTGAAGGTTGACCATGCGAGGCGCTCCAGGCTCCGCGCGAACCATTCCGCGACGCATCTGATCCATGAGGCGCTGCGCGAGGTGCTGGGCACCCATGTCGCACAGAAGGGCTCGCTGGTCGCGCCCGAGCGCCTGCGCTTCGACATCTCGCACAACAAGCCCATCTCGCCCTCGGAACTCGAGGAGGTCGAGCGCATGGCCAATGAGATCGTGGTGCAGAACAGCCCGGTGATCACGCGCCTGATGTCGGTCGACGATGCCATTGCCGAAGGCGCCATGGCGCTGTTCGGCGAGAAATACGGCGATGAGGTGCGCGTCGTGTCTATGGGCACGGGCCTACATGGCGCCAAGGCCAACCGCCCCTATTCGGTCGAGCTTTGCGGCGGCACGCATGTCAGGGCAACCGGTGACATCGGCCTGGTGCGCGTCGTGTCCGACAGCGCCGTCGCCTCAGGCGTGCGCCGTATCGAGGCGCTGACGGGCGAGGCCGCGCGCAAGCATCTCGATGAACAGGACCGGCGGCTGAAGGCGGCCGCCGCAACACTGAAAATCTCGCCGGCCGACGTGCCGGCGCGTGTTGAAGCCCTGCTCGAAGAGCGCAAGAAGCTCGAGAAGGAGCTCACCGAAGCGCGCAAGAAGCTGGCGCTGGGCGGCGGGTCGCCCGCTGACGCGCCGGCCGCCAACGAGACCGTCGCGGGCGTCGGCTTCCTCGGCAAGTCGGTTTCCGGTGTCTCGCCGAAGGATCTGAAGCCGCTCGCCGATGCCGGCAAAAGCTCGCTCGGCTCCGGCGTGGTCGTGTTTGTCGGTGCGGGCGAGGACAACAAGGCGAGCGTCGTGGTCGCTGTCACCGATGATCTCGTCGGCCGCTTCAGCGCCGTCGACCTGGTGCGCGTCGCCTCCGCAGTACTCGGCGGGCAGGGCGGCGGCGGCCGGCCCGACATGGCGCAGGCCGGTGGCCCCGATGCCTCGAAGGCCGACGACGCGATTGCTGCGGTGAGGGCGGCGCTGGAGGCGGCGTGATTCATTGCAGAATTGGCAGGCAACGCTCCAGGCCGGTTGCTTCCCTTTGAGGTTCGCGCCGCCCCCTCATGAGGGGCGACGCTGACATCAATGATCGGTTGTCCGCGAAATCATTGACCTGAATCGAATGTCGCTGTGCGGCGCTGTCGCAGATCAGCTGGCCTTTTCAGTCCTGGCAAAGCTTGTCTGTTTAGCAATACAATCCCACCAGTCCTGTATGTCGGCAAAGCGAGCCAGCAGTTTGCGCCCTTCCGCCACCTTGACGAAATAGCCGATGATCGGTGCCGCATGCAGGTCGGCGAGCGTCAGTTGATTGCCGAGCAACCACGGCCCCGGGGATCTCAATGATGAGAGCGCCTGAAGGACCGTTCCTGCTTGTCGTAATCCGCTGACAATCAGCGCTTCGTCAGGCGACGCCTTCTCCAGCCGCTCCACGGCGACGTCCCAGACCATGGCCCGATAGCCATAAGCGTCGAGCATGCCGATGATCTGGTTCATCCGCGCGCGGCCGCGCGGATCCTTCGGCTGCAAAGGCGGCCCGTCGAACGCCTCGTCGACATAGCGCGCAATCGCGCTGGCCTCGAACAGGCGAAAACCGTCATGCTCGAAGGCCGGGATGCGGCCGAACGGGTGGTGCTCGAAATACCAGCCGGGGATGCCCTCGGCGGCGAACACATCGACCGGCACAAGCTCGTAGTCGACGCCCTTCTCCTCCAGCGCCATGCGCGCTATGCGCACGTAAACGCTGTAGTCGGCGCCGTAGAGGACCGGTTTGGCCATGTTGCCAGTCCTTTGCTTTCGATTTTCGTTGGCCCAAAAAAGCGAAGGCTCCTTCCGGAGCCTTCGGCATGTTGAACCCGCGGGTGCTTACGCCATCGCCTTCTGCAAATTCTCGTCGATCTTGTCCAGGAAACCAGTGGTCGAAAGCCAGGGCTGGTCGGGGCCGATCAGCAGCGACAGGTCCTTGGTCATGAAGCCGGATTCGACGGTCTGGATGCAGACCTTTTCGAGTGTCTCCGCGAAGCGTTTCAATTCAGCATTGTCGTCGAGCTTGGCGCGATGGGCGAGGCCCCGGGTCCAGGCGAAGATCGAGGCGATCGAATTGGTCGAGGTTTCCTCGCCCTTCTGGTGCTGGCGATAGTGGCGCGTCACGGTGCCGTGCGCGGCTTCCGCTTCCACCGTCTTGCCGTCCGGCGTCATCAGCACCGACGTCATCAGGCCGAGCGAGCCGAACCCCTGCGCCACCGTGTCGGACTGTACGTCGCCGTCATAGTTCTTGCAGGCCCAGACATAGCCACCCGACCATTTCAGGCTGGAGGCCACCATGTCGTCGATCAGGCGGTGCTCGTACCACAGCTTCTTGGACTTGAACTCGGCCTCGAACTCAGCCTCGTAGACCTCCTGGAAAATATCCTTGAAGCGGCCGTCATAGGCCTTGAGGATGGTGTTCTTGGTCGAGAGATAGACCGGGTAGTTGCGCAGCAGGCCGTAGTTCAGCGAAGCGCGGGCGAATTCGCGGATCGATTCGTCTAGGTTGTACATGGCCATGGCGACGCCGGCGCCGGGCGCGTCGAACACGTCGTGCTCGATCACCTGGCCATCCTCGCCGACGAACTTGATCGTCAGCTTGCCCTTGCCGGGAAAACGGAAATCGGTGGCGCGGTACTGGTCGCCATAGGCGTGGCGGCCGACGATGATCGGCTTGGTCCAGCCGGGCACCAGCCGCGGCACGTTCTTCATGATGATCGGCTCGCGGAAGATGGTGCCGCCGAGAATGTTGCGGATGGTGCCGTTCGGCGACTTCCACATCTTCTTCAGCTTGAATTCCTCGACGCGCTGCTCGTCGGGCGTGATGGTCGCGCATTTCACGCCGACGCCGTATTTTTTGATGGCGTTGGCCGAATCGACGGTCACCTGGTCGTTGGTGGCGTCGCGATGCTCGATGCCGAGGTCGTAATATTCAAGCTTGAGGTCGAGATAAGGGTGGATCAGCTTGTCCTTGATGAACTGCCAGATGATGCGGGTCATCTCGTCGCCGTCGAGTTCGACGACCGGGTTCGCCACCTTGATCTTCGCCATGGAAAGAATGCCTCGTTGCTGGGAAATGGGACGGCCTTGCCCGCGTGGCGTTCGGCCGGGGATGCGCTCCTATATCAAAGCGTTTTTGGCCGCGCAAACGACGATCGGTCACGAAAGCGAAGCGATCGCCCCGCCATTTGCGAATGGTTCATTTTCGCGGCCGAATATGGCAGGGGACGCTGAAATGCCGCAAACAGCAGTTCATTGACAATCATGCCCGTCACCAAAGATTCCGATACCGCTTCAGTCGCCAGCCCCGCCATCATCCTCGTGGAGCCGCAGCTCGGCGAGAATATCGGCATGGTTGCGCGCGCCATGGCCAATTTCGGCCTGGTCGAACTTCGCCTCGTCAACCCGCGCGACGGCTGGCCGAACGAGAAGGCGCGGGCGGCGGCCAGCCGCGCCGACCATGTCATCGATGCCGTCAAGGTTTTCGACGATCTCGCCACGGCGATGGCCGACCTGAATTTCGTTTTCGCGACCACCGCAAGGCAACGCGACGGCTTCAAGCCCGTGCGCGGGCCGGTCGAGGCGGGCAGGGTGCTCCGGGCTCGCCATGGCATGGGTCAGCGAACCGGCATCCTGTTCGGCCGCGAGCGTTTCGGCCTCTATAATGACGAGGTTGGCCTCGCCGACGAGATCGTCACTTTTCCGGTCGATCCCGATTTCTCCTCGCTTAACATCGCCCAGGCCGCGCTTCTCATGTCCTACGAGTGGATGAAATCCGGCCTCGAGGACGAGACCAAGACCAACTTTACGGGTCCGGACATGAAGCCGGCCAGCAAGGAAGAACTGCACGGATTGTTCGCCTATCTCGAAGGCGCACTCGAAGCGCGCGGCTATTTCCGGCCGGCGCCGAAGAAGCCGAAGATGGTTGACAATCTGCGCGCCGTATTGACCCGGGCGGGATTTGCCGAGCCGGAGCTCAAGGTGCTGCGCGGCATCATCTCGTCGCTGGACAGGTTCTCGCCGGCGATGCCGCGCGGCGACGGCTCTCCGGGAGATGATCCAAGGCGGCTTCCGGCAGCGGCGCGCGCCGGCGGTCCCGGCCGCAAGACCAATGCGGATCGTCAGGTGGCCGATGACGACGACAACGCCGCGCCGCCGCTCGGCGGCAAGGGAACCGACAATGACTGATCAGCCGATCCTGATGTTCGATTCCGGCATTGGCGGGCTGACTGTGCTGCGCGAGGCGCGCGTGCTGATGCCCGACCGCCGCTTCGTCTACATCGCCGACGATGCCGCCTTCCCCTTTGGCGCCTGGGAGGAACCGGCGCTGCGGGTCCATATTCTCGACCTGTTCGGCAAATTGCTCGACCGGTTCGCCCCGGCCATCTCGGTCATCGCCTGCAACACCGCCTCGACGCTGGTGATCGATGCGTTGCGCGAGAGATTTCCCGGCCATCCCTTTGTCGGCACCGTGCCTGCGATCAAGCCGGCGGCGGAGCGTACCCGCTCCGGCCTCGTCTCCGTGCTGGCGACGCCGGGCACGGTGAAACGGCAATACACGCGCGACCTGATCAGCAAATGGGCGCAGAAGTGCCATGTCCGGCTGGTCGGTAGCGACCGCCTGGCGGGGCTGGCCGAAGCCTATATGCGCGAAGGGTTCGTCGACGAGGAAGCCGTGCGCGCCGAGATCTCCCCGTGTTTCATCGAGCGCGACGGCATGCGCACCGACATCGCCGTGCTCGCCTGTACGCACTATCCTTTTCTGGTCAACCGCATGCGCAAGACCGCACCCTGGCCGGTCGACTGGATCGATCCTGCCGAAGCGATCGCCCGGCGGGCGATGTCGCTGCTGTCGCCGGTCAATGGGCCGTTGCCGCATGGTGAGCCGGACATCGCGGTCTTCACGTCCGGCAAGGCGGATTTTGCCACCAGCCGTTTGATGCAGGGCTTTGGACTGGCGGTCGCCTGATTTCCGGAACATTGGCGAGGCCGTTTCGTTTTCTCCCAGGCAATGAAGGGAGAAAAACCATGCCTGCCACCTCGAAAGCCCAGCAGAAGGCCGCCGGCGCCGCATTGTCGGCCAAGCGCGGCGAGACCAAGAAGAGCGAGCTCAAAGGCGCTTCCAAAGGGATGTACGAATCCATGAGCGAAAAGCAGCTCGAGGAATTCGCCGAAACCAAGCGCAAGGATCTGCCGGAGAAAAAGAAGCACTGAGGGAAGCGCCATTTGGCAACGCCCTTTGTGAAGGGCTCGTCCAATGGCAAGAAATAGGCCCGCGACGGGGTCGCAGGCCTTGGTGTTATTGTCTGGTCAATGGCCGACGTAATCAGCGCCAGTGGCGGCTGTTAGCGCCAGTGGCAGCTGTTAGCGCCGGTGGCAGCTTAGCGCCAGTGGCAGCGTCGCACTTTTTGGCGAATGACATGGCGGTTACCATGGCGCCAGACGACGCGCTTCTTGACCACGATCCGGCATACCTGATGAGGCCGGTGACCTTGCCAATGCCTGGCCATCGCCGGCTCCGGCGTGATGACGGCCATCGATCCGGCCAACACCGTCGCACCAGTCAGGCTTAGAAAGAACTTCTTCATCCGAATTCGGGCTCCTCTGCTCAAGTCCCTTCCTGGAGCGGTTCAGCTTCAGGGAATCGCCGCCCCGCTCCGATTTTTTACACAATCCCGGGTAGAAACCGCTAGCGCTTTCCGGGAATTGTTCTAATACCGCGGGCGCGACAACCTCCCGCCGGATGCGACACCGCATTGAACAACAACACTGAAAATCGTAGATGGTCGCGGGGCGGCGCCAGTTGGAACCTTGACAGCGGTTAAATCTCTGTTTAACAGCGCTCCCAACACCGGGCCGCAACGCCCGGTGGTTTGTTTTGCATGCGCAAGACCTCGACGGAAACCAGTCTGTTTTCCAAGGTCTTGTTTGAACTGACGTGTCCCGTGGGTTTTTCGCCGCGTTGCGTGGAAAAACCCTGTCAGGTCTCGAAAACGGAGGCCAGAGGAGGGCGCGTTTCCTTCACCCGGACCATGAGGCTCCGGGTTATGTTGTTTTGAAAGGGAATGCGATGAGCAAGCGCGAATCCGCGAAGTACAAGATCGACCGCCGTCTCGGCGAAAACATCTGGGGCCGCCCGAAGTCCCCGGTCAACAAGCGTGAATACGGCCCCGGCCAGCACGGCCAGCGCCGCAAGGGCAAGCTTTCCGATTTCGGCCTGCAGCTGCGCGCCAAGCAGAAGCTGAAAGGCCACTATGGCGACGTTTCGGAAAAGCAGTTCCGCAAGGTCTATGAAGAGGCCGATCGCCGCAAGGGCGACACCTCGGAGAACCTGATCGGCCTGCTCGAGTCGCGTCTGGACGCGGTCGTCTATCGCGCCAAGTTCGTTCCGACCATTTTCGCCGCCCGCCAGTTCGTCAACCACGGCCATGTCAACGTCAACGGCAAGCGCGTCAACATCGGCTCGTACCGCTGCAAGCCGGGCGACGTCGTCGAAGTGCGTGAAAAGTCGAAGCAGCTGGTGATCGTCCTGGAATCGGTCGGCCTCGCCGAGCGCGACGTGCCGGACTACATCGAAGCCGATCACAACAAGATGACCGCGACCTTCTCGCGCATCCCGGGCCTGGCGGACGTTCCGTTCGCCGTCCAGATGGAACCGAACCTCGTCGTCGAATTCTATTCGCGTTAAGCGAAGGCTTTTTGCGAGACCGGAAGGGGCCGCCCATCGAGGCGGCCTTTTCTTTGTCGGCCATGTCCGCTAATCCGGGCGGCAACGAAGCTCCGAACGTTCGTTGCTCCAGGATTTGGAACCGACGCCATGAACATGCTGCCAGACGCTCAATCGCTTGAGCAGGCCGCCGACATCGAAGGCGGTTTTCACCCGCTGTTCGCCGATGTGCCGTCTTCGGTCGAGTTCAACAAATTGCGCAAGCGGCTGCTGCGGCTGACCCGCCAGGCGATCGAGGATTTTTCGATGGTCAGGCCAGGCGAGCGCTGGCTGGTGGCCCTGTCGGGCGGCAAGGATTCCTACGGCCTGCTTGCCATGCTGCTGGACCTCAAATGGCGCGGCCTGCTGCCGGTGGAGCTGCTGGCCTGCAATCTCGACCAGGGCCAGCCGAACTTTCCCAAGCACATCCTGCCCGATTACCTCAATGCCCACGGCATTGCACACCGCATCGAATACCAGGACACCTACTCCGTCGTCACCGACAAGCTGCCGCAGGGCAGCACCTATTGCTCGCTCTGTTCACGCCTGCGGCGTGGTCATCTCTATCGCGTAGCCCGAGAGGAGGGGTGCTCGGCGCTGGTGCTCGGCCATCATCGCGAGGACATTCTCGAAACCTTCTTCATGAACCTGTTCCACGGCGGCCGTCTCGCCGCCATGCCGCCAAAGCTGCTCAACGACGAGGGCGACGTCATGGTGCTGCGGCCGCTGAGCTATTGCGCCGAAATCGATCTGGAAAAGCTCGCCGCGGCGATGCGGTTCCCGATCATCCCTTGCGATCTCTGCGGCAGCCAGGAAGGTCTCCAGCGCAACGCCATGAAGGCCATGCTCGACGATATCGAAAAGCGCATGCCCGGGCGCAAGGACACGATGCTGCGTGCGTTGTCCAACACCAGGCCGTCGCATCTGCTCGACAGGAAACTGTTCGATTTCGCCGCACTCGATGAAACGCTCTCCAGCAGGCAAGACATTTCCGATGACATTTGACGATACCGCGATCGACTGGCTGGCCAGCACCCTGGCCGAAGCAGCCGAAGCCGAAATCATGCCGCGCTTTCGCCGGTTGGGCGGCGGCGACGTCCGCCAGAAGACGTCGGCCGCCGACCTGGTGACGGAAGCCGACGTCAGTGCCGAGCGGCTGATCACCGCCAAGCTGCGTGAGCGCTACCCAACGGCCATGATTGTCGGCGAGGAAGCCTGTTCCGACAATCCGGCGCTGCTCGACGGTCTTGGCGATGCCGATCTGGCTTTCACCATCGACCCGGTGGACGGCACTTTCAATTTCGCTTCCGGCGTGCCGTTGTTCGGCGTCATGCTGGGTGTCGTGGTCCGGGGTGAGACCGTCGCAGGCATCATCCACGATCCGGTCGGCAAGGACTGGCTGATCGGCGCCAGGGGCGCCGGCAGCCATATCAGGCACGCGCATGGCAACCTGGAAAAAGTGCGTGTCGCGGCGCCCGTGCCGATCTCGGGAATGACCGGCTCCGTCTCCTGGCAGTACATGGCCGAACCAGAGCGGTCGCGGCTGGCGCGCAACCAGACGAAAATCCTGTCGCAATTCGCCTATCGCTGCGCCGCGCATGAATATCGCCTGCTGGCCAGCGGCCATGCCCATTTCGTCGTCTACAACAAGCTGATGCCGTGGGACCATCTGCCCGGTGTCCTGATTCATGCCGAGGCCGGCGGCCACGCCGCGCGTTTCGACGCCAGTGCCTACCTACCGTCGCATGTCGGCGGCGGCCTGCTTGTCGCACCCGACCGGGAAAGCTGGCGCGAGTTGCGCAGCGAACTCTGGGCGCAATAGCCGGCTGCCAATTCGATTACCCAGCCGAGCGCCGCAAAGGCGACAATTCAATGCAGATCGGCAATGTGCCCCGAGACGGGTTGATTCTGCGGCTGGAACATCTTGCCGCGTTCGGCGATGAAGATCATCAGCAGGGCTGCGACCGAGACGCTGCAGAAGCCGGCGGCCAATGGCGTCACCGTGCCGTTGAAAGCCTGGCCGATCAGCGTGCCGAGAATGCCGCCGAGAAACGTCTGCATGAAGCCCAGGATGGACGAGGCCGTGCCGGCCAGCTGACCAAGCGGCTCCATAGCCAAGGCATTGAAATTCGCGCCGAGCGCACCGAAAGGGAGCATGGCGCAGGCAAAGAAGGTGACGAACAGCCAGAGCGGCATCTTCATTTCCAGCGAAACGACCAGCCAGGCCAGGCTGATGACCAGAAACAACAGCAGCGCGCTCTGCGACAGGCGGCGCATGCCGATGCGGCCGACAAGACGCGAGTTCAGATAGTTGGAGAAGGCGAGCACGCCGGCAACGCCGGCAAAGATGACCGGAAACAATTCGCCGACATTGAATATGTCGACATAAATCTGCTGCGCCGAGGCGATGAAGCCGAACATGGCGCCGAAGATGAACGTACTGGCGAAGGCATAGCAGATCGCGACGCGGTTGGTCAGCACGATGCGGAACCCGCCGACAATGGCATTGACGGTCAATGGCCGGCGATATTCCGGATGTAGCGTCTCGGGCAGGCGCAGCAGCGACCAGGCCGAGACGACAAGCGCGCCGACGGCCATGGTGACGAAGATCAAATGCCAGGTCGCGAACAGCATGATGAACTGGCCGATGCCGGGAGCAATCACCGGGATCGCCATGAACACCATGAAGATCAGCGACATCACCTCGGCCATGCGCCGGCCATCGAACGTGTCGCGCACGATCGAGACGGCGATGACGCGGGTCGCGGCCGCACCGATGCCTTGCACGGCCCGGCAAAGTAGAAGCGTTTCAAAGCTTGGCGATATGGCGGCCGCGGCGGCCGCCGCCACATAAATGATCAGGCCGGCGACAAGCGGCGCACGGCGCCCGAATCGGTCCGAGAGCGGTCCGAAAAACAGCTGTCCGCCGCCAAAACCCAGAATATAGGCGGTGATGACATATTGCCGGTGGTTTTCGTTCTCGACGCCAAGCGAGGCGCCGATCTGCTGCAGCGCCGGCAGCATGATGTCGATGGCCAACGAATTGAGCGCCATCAGCGCTGCGCACAGCGCGATGAACTCCCAGCGCGGAATGGGCAATTTGCTTGCCGATTGCGGTGCTGACGTCTGCTGGTCCACGGCAAGTCCGATCTCTCAAACGAAAACGCGCCGGTGGCCCGGCGCATTGGCTCGTCCTGGTCCGGGTCCCGGACGCAAAATTGCCGAGGCGGGGCTGCCCCGTGCTCAGGGCATGTCGACGGCGACATGCCCAACCGAAATCAGGCGGCGCCTTTGACGCTCACGCCCTTCTCGACAAGGAATGTCTGCAACTCGCCCGCCTGGAACATTTCGCGCACGATGTCGCAGCCACCGACGAATTCGCCCTTGACGTAGAGCTGAGGGATCGTCGGCCAGTTGGAGTATTCCTTGATGCCCTGGCGCAGCTCGGCCGAATCCAGCACGTTCACGCCTTTGTAGTCGGCGCCGATATAGTCGAGGATCTGGACAACCTGGCCGGAAAATCCGCATTGCGGGAAACCGGGCGTGCCCTTCATGAAAAGCACGACGTCGTTGCCCTTCACCTCGTTGTCAATGTAGTCGTTGATGCCGCTCATGGAATATCCTTTCCCGCCTGTGGGAGTCAGGCTCGAAGCTTTTCCTTCAGATAAACCCATAGGTTGCCCGAAACAAGACTTTAGCGGCGTCGTGGCCTGAATGGCGCAAAAGATGCGGCGTTTTGGGCCAAGCGACTTTGGCGTTGGAAGCCCCTAGTCCGGCACGCTCGTCTGCAGCGCCAGCGCGTGCAGCACGCCGCCCATATTGCCCTTCAGCGCGTCATAGACCATCTGGTGCTGCTGCACGCGGCTTTTTCCGCGAAAGCTCTCGGCCACGACTTCGGCCGCATAGTGATCGCCGTCGCCGGCAAGGTCACGGATGGTCACCCTGGCATCCGGGATGCCCTCCTTGATCAGTTTTTCGATGTCGCGGGCATCCATTGCCATGGCAAGTTCCTGTTTTCGGGCGGGCTGCGGCATGGCTGCCCGTGCGATGAGAGTCGGAGTGAACCTAAAGCCTTTCCGGCCGGGATTGAAGCCGTTCCGTCCAGCCCCAGCGCGATTGTGGCTCACGACGCGTCCTCGCTCTGACCGCCGGCGTCGTCTGCGGGGTCGTCCTCGGGCGTCGAGAAGGTCCGCCCAAGGCTGAAGGTCAGCACATAGAGGGGAAGGTTGATCGCCAGGTTGGCAATCGGCAGGTAGGCGGTCATCCGCCAGACGGGCGAGAAGAACGGCTGGCCGTAGCCATCGCAGGCCAGCGAGGAGCCATACTCCCACAGTGCCCCCAATGCGGCCGCAACGGCGAAAAGTTTTATGCAGGTGAAGATGTGCCTTGTCCGTGCCCGGTCCGGCAGAAGCCGGCTCCAAAGCACCAGGCAGACAAGCGGAACTGCATAGAAAAGGTTTTGCAGGCCAAGCATCGGAAGCGTGTCGTTGGCCGCGGCGAGGAACTCCGCGCGTGTTTCCAACCGGGCACAGACCTCGCTCGATGTCGTCGACAGCAGGAAAAAGACGAACGGGCCGAGAAACCAGAAGAAGAACAGCGATGGCCAGAAGACGACTGTAAGCAGTGCCCGGACGGCCAGTTTCCTGTGGTTGAGCATGATCTTTTCCGAAAAAAATCGGTTCCCACTTTTCGGGATCACGCTCTGCTCAAATGGCCTGATCCATGAAGCGCGGGAACCAGCCTTCGTGCGCGGCGGTCAATTCGCCGAGCGGGATCGCCCGTGCCTCGCCGAGTTTCAGCGTGTCGCCGCCGGTCGAGCCGATCCAGGGCGCGAAAATGGCGAGTTCGCTTTGCTGTTTGCGGATCGCGTCCCAGTCCTTACTGTCTGGATCGATTGACACCGTCAGGAGATAGCGGCCCTGGTCCTCGCCGAACCAAACCGGAATAGGATCGGTGCCGGCCAGTCCGGGGACGGTCGCGCCGATGCCTGATGCCATCGCCATCTCGGCCAGCGCGACCGCAATGCCGCCGTCGGAAACGTCGTGAGCCGCGGTGACGATGCCGGACGCGATGAGGGCGCGCACATGGTCGCCGACACGCTTTTCATGGTCGAGGTCGACCGGCGGCGGCGGGCCGTCGCTGCGGCCGTGGATGTCGCGCAAGTAGACCGATTGGCCGAGATGCGTGCCCCATGAGGCCGGCGCGCCGACCAGCAGGATCATCTGGCCTTGCGCAGCGAAGCCGGCCCGCACCATCTTCGACCAGTCGGCGATCAGCCCAACGCCGCCGATGGTCGGCGTCGGCAGGATGCCCTGGCCATTGGTTTCGTTGTAGAGCGAGACATTGCCCGAAACGATCGGGAAGCCGAGCGCGCGGCAGGCATCGCCAATGCCCTTCACCGCGCCGACCAACTGACCCATGATCTCCGGCCGTTCCGGATTGCCGAAATTGAGATTGTCGGTGGCGGCCAGCGGCAGCGCGCCGGTGGCGGTCAGGTTGCGCCAGCATTCGGCCACCGCCTGCTTGCCGCCCTCATAGGGATCGGCCTCGCAATAGCGCGGCGTCACGTCCGACGAGAAAGCCAGCGCTTTGGTCGGATGGCCTTCGACCCGCACCACGCCGGCATCGCCACCGGGAAGCTGCAGCGAATTGCCCTGGATCAGCGTGTCGTACTGTTCCCACACCCAGCGGCGCGACGACAGGTCAGGGCCGCCGAGCAGCTTCAGCAGTGCGTCGGCGACATCGGCCTGCGGAATGTCATTGGCCGCAAGCGGCGCCGGCTTCTTCGGCTCGATCCACGGACGGTCATATTCCGGTGCCTTGTCGCCGAGATCCTTGATCGGCAGGTCCGCAACCTGATCACCCTGATGCAGGACGCGAAAGCGCAGATCGTCGGTCGTCTTGCCGACAATGGCGAAGTCGAGCCCCCATTTGTGGAAGATCGCCTCGGCCTCCTTTTCCTTTTCGGGGCGCAGCACCATCAGCATGCGCTCCTGGCTTTCCGACAGCATCATCTCGTAGGCGCTCATGCGCTCCTCGCGCACCGGAACCTTGTCGAGCTCGAGCTCGATGCCGAGATCCCCCTTGGCGCCCATCTCGACCGCCGAGCAGGTAAGGCCGGCAGCACCCATGTCCTGGATAGCGATGACCGCACCGGACGCCATCAGTTCGAGACATGCTTCAAGCAGGCACTTTTCGGTGAAGGGATCGCCGACCTGCACGGTCGGGCGCTTCTCGTCGATCTTGTCGTCGAATTCGGCCGAGGCCATGGTGGCGCCGCCGACGCCGTCGCGACCGGTCTTGGCGCCGAGATAGACGACCGGCAGGCCGACGCCCTTGGCCTCCGACAGGAAAATCGCGTCCGTCTTGGCAAGACCCGCGGCAAAAGCGTTGACCAGGATATTGCCGTTGTAGCGGGCGTCGAAATTGACCTCGCCGCCGACCGTCGGCACGCCGAAGGAGTTGCCGTAGCCGCCGACGCCGGAAACCACTCCCGCCACCAGGTGCTTGGTCTTGGGATGATCGGGAGCACCGAAGCGCAAGGCGTTCATCGCCGCGATCGGCCGCGCGCCCATGGTGAAGACATCGCGCAATATGCCGCCGACGCCTGTCGCCGCCCCTTGGTAGGGCTCGATAAAGGAGGGGTGGTTGTGGCTCTCCATCTTGAAGACGACGCAGTCGCCGTCGCCGATATCGACCACGCCGGCATTCTCGCCCGGTCCCTGGATGACCCGCGGGCCGGTCGTCGGCAGCGTGCGCAGCCATTTCTTCGAGGATTTATACGAGCAATGCTCGTTCCACATCGCCGAGAAGATGCCAAGTTCGGTGAAGCTCGGCTCGCGCCCGACGAGGTCGAGGATGCGCTGGTATTCGTCTGGCTTCAGCCCGTGCGCGGCAATGAGCTCGGGCGTGATCGGCACGGAATTGGAAATGGTCATGGGCGGCGGTTTTTATCCGTGGGAGCTTGGGATTTTGAGTCTCCTCTTATCGCAAGCTTTGCGGCCGATACACCCATGGACCGACGAAAAGTGGCTGAATCCGGAGAAAGCCACGGCGCCTTGAACGCGCGTCCCACCGGACCGGACTCAACCGATGCGCCTCGGGTCTTGCCTGGAGGCATCCTGAACCGCCGGCGCTCCAAGGCGATGCGGATCAGGAAAAACTGTCGTAGCCGGCGCGGCCTTCGTCGAGGAGCCTCCGGATCGCCGCAACGCCGTCCGCGATGTCCTTGCGCTGCCTCGGCTGCGAAATGCCGAAGCGCACACCGTGGAAGACCTGCTCGGAACGGCCCGCCTTGAACTCGTCTTCGTCGTCGATCAGCACGCCGTGCTCGAGGCAGGCGTTCTTGAACGTGCCGGAAAGCCAGGGGTCGGGCAAGGTCAGCCAGACAAAGGGTATATTGTCCCGCGACTTGAATTCGAAGCCGGCCAAAGTCTCGCGCACGATGGCGGTGCGGGCGTTGATTTCGGCGATGGCGCGTTTGCGTATGTCCGCGGCCTGGCCCGACAGCACCAGCCGGGCATTCACCTCGGCCAGCAGGAAAGGCATGCCGCCGGTCATCATCTTATGGGCAACACGGATGCGATGGCGATAAGCAGGCGGGCAGGAAAGCCAGCCGCCGCGAACGCCGGCCGCTACCGATTTCGACAGGCCGCCTGCGACGATGGTGCGCTCGGGTGCATAGTCGGCCAGCATTGGCGTCGGATCTTCGGTCAGGCCGCCGTAAAGATCGTCCTCGATAATGACGACATTGTATTCACGCGCGATCCGCGCGATTGCCTCACGTCGCGCTGCCGGCAGGATCGCCAGCGTCGGATTCTGCACCGTAGGCATCAGAAAGATCATCTTCGGATGCTTTTGCGCGCAGACGCGCTCGAAATCGTCGGGGTCGAGACCCTGATGGTCCGATGCCACCAGCGCCGTGCGACGACCGATCAGGCCGGCGCTGCGCGAAATCTGCGAATAGGTCAGGTGCTCGAAGGCGACGTAATCGCCGGGCGTGGTCAGTGCGGCGATCGCCGCCATGACAGCGGCATGGGTACCGAGCGTCGGCACGATCGTATCGGCGCTCGGTCGAAACGAGTTGCGCGACAGCCAACTGGCGCCGGCCTCGAACCAGCGCTCGGGAAAATCCCGCGTGTAGCTCGAAATCTCATGCGCATGATCCGAAGCCGTGCGCGACAGCACTTCGGTGACGATGGCGCCCTGGCCGACATCGGGCGCCGCGGTGCTGTCGAAGCGCAGCTTGCCGCGCGGCGCATCGATGTCGCGCGTGCCTTGCGCGTCCGGCGCTATGAAGTCGGGCCTCGCGTTCTGCCGGCCGAGGACATAGGTGCCGCGCCCGACCTCGCCGCTGACCAGCCCGCGCTCGCGCAGCAATTGATAGGCCCTGCCGACCGTGCCGACGGTTGCGCCGATGTCATAGGCGAGATCCCGCTGCGGTGGCAGCTTTGCCCCGGCGTCGATCACGCCGCGGTCGATATCTGACTCAATGCTGTCAGCAAGGCGCTGATAAAGCGGGCCGGAGCTGGCCGTGAGGTCGGGAAGCCAATTTGTCATGGTGACAATTTTGTATATTGCGTCGAACGATGAGTCAATTCACATGCGTTGTGTGGAATAAAAGAGTGCAATTTGCAGCTTTGGTAGAGCGAAGATGGATACAATCGAGACAATCAGCCAGACAACCGCAGGATTGTTCGCCGCGCGACCTGTGGACCGCGGCGGCTTTGTCAGCCGCATCGTGCGTATGGTCAAATCGCTGGGGCGCTGGATCGACGGCCTGCTGGAGCGCAGGCGCAGCCGGCTCGCCTTGCTGGACATGACCGACGACCAGTTGAAGGACATCGGCATTTCCCGCTGCGACGCCCATCGCGAAGGGATCAGGCCATTCTGGGAATGAACAGGCGCGATGCTGTGTTCAATCCTGCTGGCGTGGCTGCACAACTGGCGCCCTGATCCGCGACAGGCCGCGGTCCGCAAGCACGGCGCCAACGCACAGCGCCAGGAAAAGGGCGGTGATGGCCAGCGAGGCGATGGCGACGCTGGCGATGCCGTACCTGGCGACATCGAGGAACGGGTAGGGCACTTCGCCTGTTATGGACGCCCCCGCCAGCGCATAGGCCAGATAGGCGAGCGGATAGAGCATCCACCAGGAAACGTCTCGCCATCGCGTCTTGCCGTCGGCACCGGCGGCCAGCCACCACAGCACGAACAGTGCAGGCGTCACATAGTGCAGCAGCACGTCGCACAGCAGGAACAGGCCCTGCGGCTGCCAGAGGCGTGCCAGCACGGTGGCGTAGACCATGAAGACCACGGTGATGGCGACGGCGACGCCTGCCCGCATCCGCGCTCCGGCAAAGGCCGGAAACCAGGCATGGCCGGCGGGCGACAGCAGCGACGCATGGACGAGCACCGCACCGATGTTGGTCAGGATGGTAAAGAAGCTGAAGTAGAAGACGACCGAACCGATCAGGCCGCGGCCGGCTTCCATCGAGGCCGGAACGGTGATCGAGAACTGCAGGAAAAGACCGGCCAGCCCTGCGACCAGACCCGCGACCTGCAGCAGCCGGCCCATCTTACGCGGCGGCGGCGCAGGCCGGATTCCCGGCCTGCCAGCGGGCGATGTCGGAGCCGATGCGCGCGCCGAGCGGCTCGGCCATCAGCGGACCGAACACGTCTACACGGCTCGAATTGCCTTGCGCCTGCACCACCAGCAGCGGCTTGCCGCCATAATGCTTGGCCGGCACCAGCAGGAAGCGCGGCGTGCCGCTGAACGAATTCAGCTCATTGGCCATCTGGTAGGATTTGAAGGCCGGGTCCTTGCTGGCGATCCAGCATTTGTGGGCGGAGATCGCCACCTGTTCCATGGCCAGCAGCGCCGCGCTCTTGCCGGAAGGCGGCGGAGCGCTCTTCGGACCCGACTGGCAGGATGCCAGCGCAAGGCCGGCGGCAGCCAGGAGAGCAAAGCGAGCAATCGTCAGTCTCATCGTCAGGCCGCCCCCAGGTTCTGAAAGAATTTCGGAAGATATCAGGCGGCGATGCCGAGCGCGCCTTCGAACAACGCCCGGCCGTCATTGCCGCCATGTGCCGCTTCGATCAGGTTCTCGGGATGAGGCATCAGGCCCAGCACATTGCCCTGGCTGCTGATGATGCCGGCGATGTCGTTGATCGAGCCGTTGGGGTTGGTGCCGTCCGCATAGCGGAACACCACCTGGCCTTCGCCTTCCAGGCGTGCAAGCGTCTCGGCATCGGCGAAGTAGTTGCCGTCGTGATGCGCCACCGGCGAACGGATGATCTGGCCCGGCTGGTAGCGGCGGGTGAACATGGTGTTGGCGTTGGCGATCTCGAGCTTCACCTGCCGGCAGACGAATTTGAGCGAGGAGTTGCGCATGAGCGCTCCCGGCAGCAGGCCGGCCTCGACCAGGATCTGGAAACCGTTGCAGACGCCGATGACCATGACGCCTTTGGCCGCCTTTTCAGCAACCGCCCGCATCACCGGCCTGCGCGCCGCGATCGCGCCGCAGCGCAGGTAGTCGCCGAAGGAGAAGCCGCCGGGAATGGCGATCAGGTCGACATCCGGGATTTCGGTGTCGGTCTGCCAGACCGTGGCTGGCGCCTTACCGGAAATCTTGGTCAGCGCCGCGATCATATCGCGGTCGCGGTTAAGGCCAGGCAGGAGGACGACGGCTGATTTCATTTTGGTTCGTAAGGCCTCTGGTTTCGGCAAGTTGGGGCACCCGTGCCTCCGGCACAACCTCAGGTAAGCGTCACACTATAGTTCTCAATCACCGTATTCGCCAGCAGTCTGTCACACATGGCCTTGAGATCGGCCTCGGCCTTGGCCTTGTCGGTCCCGGCGAGCTCGACGTCGAACACCTTGCCCTGCCGCACCGAGCCGATGCCGTCAAAACCTAGCCCCGACAGCGCATGCTCGATCGCCTTGCCTTGCGGGTCCAGCACGCCGTTCTTGAGGGTTACGGTGATACGGGCTTTCATCGATGCTCCTGAATGATCGGTATCGGTCTGCGCCGGACCTGCCGTTTCCGGCAAGCCCGTTGCTGGCAATTAGTGCTTCATGCCCTTCGGCGGCTCGCTCGACGCGACGAGCACCGGTCCGGTTGGACGCGGCGGCTCGTTCTCGTTCATGATACCGAGACGGCGGGCGACTTCCTGGTAGGCCTCCACGAGGCCGCCCATGTCGCGGCGGAAACGGTCCTTGTCGAGCTTGTCCTGCGTCGCCACGTCCCACAGCCGGCAGGAATCGGGCGAGATCTCGTCGGCGACGACGATGCGCATCATGTCGCCCTCGAACAGGCGTCCGCATTCGATCTTGAAATCGACGAGCTGGATGCCGACGCCCATGAACAGGCCGGACAGGAAGTCGTTGACGCGAATGGCCAGCGCCATGACGTCGTCGATTTCCTGCGGGCTCGCCCAGCCGAAGGCCGTGATGTGCTCTTCAGAGACCATCGGGTCGTCGAGCGCATCGGCCTTGTAATAGAATTCGATGATCGAGCGGGGCAGGACCGTGCCCTCCTCGATGCCAAGGCGCTTGGACAGCGAACCGGCGGCGACATTGCGCACCACCACTTCGAGCGGGATGATCTCGACCTCCTTGATCAGCTGCTCGCGCATGTTGAGCCGGCGGATGAAGTGGGTCGGAATGCCCATCCGGTTGAGATGATTGAAGATGTGCTCGGAAATGCGATTGTTAAGCACGCCCTTGCCATCGACGACTTCGTGTTTTTTCTTGTTGAACGCGGTTGCGTCATCCTTGAAGAACTGGATCAGCGTCCCGGGCTCAGGGCCTTCATAAAGTATCTTGGCCTTGCCTTCATAAATGCGGCGGCGATTTTTCATTTGATTTTTCTCTGGATTTGCGGGCAGGCGGCAAGCGACCAGTTCCTGTCCGTCTGCCTAAATTAGTGTGGCGACGGTGGCGTTCAATGCCGGTGTCTATCGTAATCGCCTTGTTTGCTCAATCGGCAAATCCTTTCAATCAACTGCTTTCGGGACCGAAATGCCGCAGCGCAGCAAGCCACGAAGCGTATTGACCGGCCGCCAGCCTTTTGGTTTGTGCTTCGCCATCACATATTCATCAATGCCAGCGAATCGATTTCCATCGGAGGGACGCCATGAGCAACATGAAGGATCGCGAAGAGGGTTTTGAGCGCAAATTCGTGTTCGACGAGGAGCTTCGGTTCAAGGCGTCGGCGCGCCGCAACAAGGCTCTCGGCCTGTGGGCCGCGGAAAAGCTCGGGAAATCCGGCGCCGAGGCCGGTGCCTACGCCAAGGAAGTGGTTGTTTCCGATATCGAGGAAGCCGGCGATCACGACGTCTTCCGCAAGATCCGCAAGGATTTCGACGCTGCCGGCGTCAGCCAGTCGGACCATCAGATCCGCCGCACCATGGACGAATTGATGGCGCAGGCCATCGAGCAGATCAAGAACACCTGATCCGGCCGAAGCAGGTTCCGCAAAAATGTCCCACAATTTTGCGACGGAACCTGCGGCAAAAGAATGACTGGACCAATCGACCGCCCGGCCCAGCCGGGCGGTTTTTCTTTGCGTTTCCCGTCGTTTCCGGCTGAAACTGCGATCCTTAGCGAGGAAAGAGCCGATGTCCCTGAAATCCCGCCTTGCGGCCGATGAAACGCTGGTCACCGCATGGTCAGGCGTGCCGGACGCGCTGACCGTCGAAATCCTTGCCAGGCAGGGCTTCGATGCGGTCACGCTCGACATGCAGCATGGCGGCCATCATGAAGACAGCGTGTTGCGCGGCCTGGCG
Source organism: Mesorhizobium sp. B2-8-1 (assembly GCF_006440955.1). Taxonomy (NCBI): domain Bacteria; kingdom Pseudomonadati; phylum Pseudomonadota; class Alphaproteobacteria; order Hyphomicrobiales; family Phyllobacteriaceae; genus Mesorhizobium; species Mesorhizobium sp. B2-8-1. The sequence goes on from NZ_VFTX01000011.1 coordinate 55,009, forward strand.
CCCGTGCTTGCCACCGGCAAGCCGGCATTGGTGCGTATTCCCGTCGGCCGTTTCGACATGGCCAGCCGGGCGCTCGATTTCGGCGCCGAGGCGGTGATTGCGCCGATGGTCAACTCGGTGGCGGATGCAAAACTGTTCGCTGCGGCGATGAAATACCCGCCGGTGGGCGAGCGCTCCTGGGGCCCCACCTATGCCTTCCCACGCCATGGCAAGGGTGATCATGCCGAATGGCTGCGCGACAGCAACCAGCGCACCATGGCCTTCGCCATGGTCGAGACGCGGGCGGCGCTCGATGCGCTGGACGGCATCCTCGATACACCCGGTATCGACGGCATTTTCCTGGGGCCATCGGACTTCTCGATTGCCTGGTCGAACGGCACGACCGTCAATTCGACGCTCGAAAGCATGATGGAAACGGTGGGTTCGATCGCCGAGCGTACCCGCAAGGCCGGCAAACATGCGGCGATCTACGTCATCGAACCGGCCATCGCCGGCCGCGTCGTGGCGATGGGCTACCGCCTGCTGGCCACAGGGTCCGAGCACGCGCTGATTTCACTAGGGGCGAAGACGCTGTTGAAAGGCATCAAGGATTCGATCGGCGGCTGAGAGCCGCGATCCGGTCGGGGTCGTCAGGCCTTCAGTTCGGTGAGAAATTTGGCGAAGGTCATCGAACCTTCGGGCCATGGGCCGAAGCCTGAATCGGTGTTGAGGTGACCGGCTTCACCGGCATCGATGAACAGAGATCCCCAGGCGCCGGCAATGTCCTCGGCGACGTGGAAGGCGCAGAACGGATCGTTGCGGCTGGCAATCACCATGGACGGGAAGGGCAACGGCTCGCGCGAGTAGGGGCCGAACGTCATCAGGTGCCTTGGCCGTACCTCCGGATTGGCGACATCGGGCGGCGCCACGAAGAATGCGCCGGCGACCGGCTTGCGAAACTGCGGGACGGCTTGCACCGCCGCGGCAACGCCAAGGGAATGCGCGACGAGGACGACGGGCTTCTCGGCTTCATTGACCGCTTTTGCCACGCTCGCCGTCCAGTCATCGCGCACGGGCTTCGACCATTCCGCCTGCTCGACGCGCCGCGCGGTCGACAGCTTTGACTGCCAGCGGGTCTGCCAGTGCTCGGGTCCGGAGTTAGTGTAGCCCGGGATGATGAGAATATCTGCGTCTTTGACTTTCATGGCGCTGAGATAGCGAGCGTGATTGCCTCATGCAACCGTCGATGGACGCGCTCCTGCTTGCAATGGTGAACACCATGTTCGCTTTTCGCTGTCTTGTGTGAACGATCACGATCGCCGATTTGTCCTCTGGAAAGAAACAGCCGTGAAGGACCGCATTTGGTGCTGACACGATGTACAATGATCGCCGGCGCCGGGCTCCTGACCTCGGGGTTTATGCCAAAGCGTCGCCGCAACGGAGACAATCATGAGCGAACTGCCCTTTGCCGCCACCACGCCGGTGAGCGTTGCCCGGGTCGGGCTGAAGGCGCGCGACGCCGAAAGCCTAGCGGCCTACTATCGCGCTGTTGTCGGCTTGCAGGAATTGAGCCGCGCCGATGGCGCGATCACCCTGGGCGCCGCCAACCGTCCGCTGTTGGTGCTGGAGCCGGACGCCTCGGCCAAGCCTGACGATCCGCGCAGCGCCGGCCTGTTCCACACGGCTTTCCTGCTGCCCAGCCGTGCCGATCTCGGCCGCTGGATCAACCACGCCATATCAGACAAGATCGCCATAGAGGGCGCTTCGGACCATCTGGTCAGCGAAGCGCTGTACCTCACCGATCCCGAGGGCAACGGGATCGAGATCTATGCCGATCGCCGTCCGCAGGACTGGACGTGGAACGGCGACAAGATCGCGATGGCGACCGAACGGCTGAACATTCCTTCGGTCGTCGCCGAAGTGCCGGCGGGCGACGCGGGCTGGCAGGGAGCGCCTGAAAACAGCATTGTCGGCCACGTCCACCTGCGCGTCGGCCGGCCGGAAGAGGCGGAAGCCTGGTGGAACCAGGAATTCGGCTTCGACACGGTGGCGAAGTATGGCGGCCAGGCTGTGTTCCTGTCGTCAGGCCACTACCATCATCATATCGGCGCCAATGCGTGGCAGAGCGCCGGCGCCGGCCGCCGCGATCCGACCCGGTCAGGCCTTGCCTGGGTCGAGATGCGGTCCGACAACGTGGCCAGTGAAACGACCCGCGAAGATCCGTGGGGCACGGTGATCAGGACCGTTCCCGGCAAAGCGTGATCGGCAGTTACGTCCTGCGGTACCTTCTCCTCGTAGCGACGGGGAGAAGGAAAGCCCCTCAGGCCTCTCCGAACACCCGCCGGAAGATCGTGTCGACATGCTTGGTGTGGTAGCCCAGGTCGAATTTCTCGCGGATCTCGGCTTCCGGCAAGACGGCGGTGACGTCATTGTCGGCCAGTAGTTCTTCAAGAAAATCAGCGCCTTGCTCCCACACCTTCATGGCATTGCGCTGCACCAGCCGGTAGGCATCCTCACGGGAGACGCCGGCTTGCGTCAATGCCAGCAGCACGCGCTGTGAATGCACCAGGCCGCGGAACTTGTTCATGTTCTTCAGCATGTTGTCGGGATAGACGAGCAGTTTGTCGATGACGCTGGTCAGCCGCGCCAGCGCGAAATCCAGCGTCACCGTCGCATCCGGCCCGATCATGCGCTCGACGGAGGAATGCGAAATGTCGCGCTCGTGCCAGAGCGCCACATTCTCCATCGCCGGCAGCGCGAAGGAGCGCACCATGCGGGCAAGGCCGGTTAGGTTCTCGGTCAACACCGGGTTGCGCTTGTGCGGCATCGCCGACGAACCTTTCTGGCCAGGCGAAAAATACTCTTCGGCTTCCAGCACCTCGGTGCGCTGCAGATGCCGGATCTCGATCGCCAGCCGCTCCACCGACGATGCGATGACGCCGAGCGTGGCAAAGAACATGGCATGGCGGTCGCGCGGGATCACCTGCGTCGATACCGGCTCCGGCTTCAACCCGAGCTTTGCCGCGACATGCTCTTCGACATAAGGCTCGATATTGGCGAAGGTGCCGACCGCTCCCGAAATGGCGCAGGTGGCTATGTCCTCGCGAGCATGCACGAGCCGCTCGCGGCAGCGCGAAAATTCGGCATAGGCTTGCGCCAGCTTGACGCCGAAGGTGGTCGGCTCGGCATGGATGCCGTGGCTGCGGCCGATGGTGACGGTATCCTTGTGCTCGAAGGCGCGGCGTTTCAGCGCCGCAAGCAGCGCGTCGATGTCGGCCAGCAGCATGTCGCTGGCACGCGTGAGCTGCACCGCGAAACACGTGTCGAGAACGTCCGAGGATGTCATGCCCTGATGGATGAAGCGGGCGTCGGGTCCGACGAATTCCGCGAGATGGGTGAGAAAAGCGATGACGTCGTGCTTGGTGACGCGCTCGATCTCGTCGATCGCATCGACGTCGAACTTCGCGGCATTGCCTTTTTCCCAGATGGTCCTCGCCGCCTGTTTCGGGATGACGCCGAGTTCGGCCAGCGCGTCGCAGGCATGAGCCTCGATCTCGAACCAGATGCGGAACCGGGTTTCGGGCGACCATATGGCCACCATTTCCGGCCGGGAGTAGCGAGGGATCATCGGTCAGTCCTGACGTGTCGAGAAATTTGCCCGCGTCCTAACAGAGGCGGACAAAATGCTCAACGCCGCCGCCGCGCAAACCAGAGGCTGGCGGCAAACAAGGCGAGGAACCCGATCGGGAAATAGAGCCTGATGCCCAGCACCACGAACTGGTAGAGCGCCACCGCCATCGTGAAGACGAACTGAAGCCCCCAGGTGAGGGTGAAGGTAGGTGCATGCCATGCGGCATAGTAGGACCGGTATTGCAGGGCATACAGCCCGGCGGTCAGGCCGATCGTCGCGGCGGCGAGACCCACGAATGCCGCCGCGAAGGCGACTTCCCAGCTCCTTCCGCGCGAGACCAGCCGTGCCGCGAACAGGCCAACAGGAAAGGCCAGAGCGCCGCCGCCTGCAAACAGCAGCGTCACGGTGCGGATTTTATCTGGCGTCACCCAACTTTCCAGCAACAGGTTGAGGAGCGCGCTGGCGCCCATCGTGGCGGCCCAAAGCAGCGCGCCGAGCAGCGCCGTGCCCGGCGTTGGTATGGCGCCGCGGAGGCGGCCCAGGGCGCGATGACGCCTGGCGGGGTGGACGAGCGGTGTCACGGGCGGCCGGTCACCGCGATCCAGCGATAGTCCGGGCCTTCGAAGCCATATTGGCGCACCGCGATCAGCACCGCATAGGCGCTGGGATTGTCCATCGAAAATGTCTGCACGGCTCCGATGCGGTAGCCGCTCGGGCAACCCCGGCTCTTGGGGATCGATTTGTCCTCGTGCAACAGCTTCGTCGTACCGCCGGCTTGCGCCTCGACGCGCAGCAGCCGAAAGCCATTGATCTCACCCTGGCTCTCGCAGCCCTTAGTCTCGTTCATGCCGATCTCGTCCAGCCGGAACTCGAGCGGCTGGTCGACTGGCGAGAAGATCGGACGCGGATTGACCGCCATCCGATGCGGGTCGGCGGACATCTCCGTTACCGGGTTGAAGCCTGCGGTGATGCCCTTGTTCGCGGCCAACTCCGCCTGGCTGACGACCGCTTCGCCCTTCTCGCGGGCCTGAATACGAGCCGCCGTCAACGTGGCGTTCTCGTCGTCGAGCCGGACGCGAATAGGCGTTCCCTGGAGAAAGCTGTCGTTGCTGGTGTCGATATAATAGCGATTGGCGTAGGGAAATCCCGATCCATCCTGCACGCCATATTCTTCGAACGCGAAGATGCCGCCGTCCTTGGTGAAGCCCAGGATTTCAAGCTCGGCGACATCCCCGGCCCGGGCGGCGACGACTGCGCAAAACTGCGCAAGCAGGCAAACGGCAAACAGAAGAAGGTTTTGCATGAGGTTTTCCGCCGGCCAACGATATCGCCATTCCCTATCACGACAAGATACCGGCGTCGCGCTGCCCGATAAAGCAAGCGCCATGCATCCAATCGCGGCCTCGTCTGTTATTGTCGGCAGTCCCAATGGAGAACCACCATGACCGACACCAGCAAAATTCGTGAGCATATGGAAGTGATCGGTGCCGATGGCGTTCATGTCGGCACGGTCGACAAAGTCGAGGGGCAGCGGATCAAGCTGACCAAGTCCGACAGCGGTATGGGCACGCATAAGGGGCACCATCATTTCATTCCCCTGAGCCTTGTCGCGGAGGTCGAGGGAAAGAAGGTCTGGCTGTCGGCGAATTCCGACGTCGCGGTCACTTTCGAGGAAGAAAAGTCCGACCCCACCTGATCGCGTATAAGTCAGCGCGAAGACCAGACCGGAAACAGATCGCCCTCGGCGGGCGTCGCGGCGAAAACGCCGCGCGTGATGGCGCGCGCCATCGTGGCGCCTGCCGCGGCATAAAGGTCGATTGCCGCGTCGGCTTCGAGCCGGATACCGCTCCTGCCGGTCGCCAGCGCGAAGACCAGATCGCCATCGGCCGGCGTGTGCGTCGGCCATATGGCCCGCACGAAACCGTCATGCGCTGACATGGCCAGGCGCTTTGCGGCGGCCTTGGTGAGAACGGCATCGGTGGCGATAACGGCGATGGTGGTGTTGCCGCCGGCATCCGCCTTGCCCGTGAACGTCTTGTCGCGAAACTTCAAGAGGATGCTTTTGGCGTCGTCCGGCATTGGCGAGGGATAGCCAAGCCCGCCGAATTCATCGCCGATCTCGAACGGAGCCGCCCAGAAATGGCGGCTTCGGCTGATGGTCACCGAGCCGATCGGATTGACCGCCGCCAGCGCGCCGATGGTGACGCCATTGTTAAGCAGCGTCGAAGCCGAGCCAAGCCCGCTCTTGAGACCGGAGGTCAGCGCGCCGGTGCCGGCGCCGGTCGTGCCGATCTGGAAATCCGAACCGGCGGCCTGCACCGTCTCGTAACCGAGGTCGCGGTATGGCGGATAGCGGCCCCAGTCCTTGTCGCCGCCATTGCGCAGGTCGAACAGGATCGCCGCCGGCACGATCGGCACGCGAAAGCCGCCGACCTCGAAGCCGATGCCACGCTCGCGCAGTGCTGCCTGTACGCCGGACGCTGCGTCGAGGCCGAAAGCCGACCCGCCCGACAGCACCACGGCATGGACCGTCTCAACCGAATTGTGGGGTTCGAGCAGGTCCGTCTCGCGCGTGCCCGGCGCACCGCCCAGGATCTGGACGCCGGCTACGGCCGGTTCGTCGCAAAGGACCGTCGTCACGCCGGATTTCAGTCGGGCATCGGAGGCATTGCCGACGCTGAGACCGGCGACATCGGTGATCAGGTTGCGCGGGCCGGTGCGAAACATCAGTTGCTTTCCAGCGGTACGAAGCGGGCGCCATCGAACCGGAAGACGCGGTACGGATTCCGGCTGAGGTCGCCCTTCGCATCAAAGCGCACCGGCCCGATCGCCGTGGTGAAATCATGCCCGATGAGCGCTTCCGCAAGGGGCCTGCCGGAGCTTGCCGCTTCCGCCATCGCCGCCTTGGCGGTTTCTACCGCCGCATAAGCCGGCAGCGTGTAGCCGTCCGGCACGATCTTTTGCGAGGCGAACGCCTTGAACACCTTGGGATCGGCGACATCGGCCCATTCGGGGGGAGCGATCATCAGTGTTCCCGTGGCATAGGGCACCGCTCCGGGCGGCGTGCGCAGGTTCTCGCCGCCGGCGAATACGATGCCGGCGTCGAGTTGCGCGGCGTCGCGACCCATGATGGCGATGTCGTCGCCGTCGCCACCGGCAAAGACATGGGTTGCGCCGGCCTTCTTTAGCCGGCCAATCAGACCGATCTGGTTGTCGAGCTGCGGCCGGAACGTATCGACGAACACCGGCTTCAGCGCCGCCTGTTCGGCCGCCGCCCGCAACGTCTCGGCGATCTCACGGCCGTAGATGGTGCCGTCATCGATGACGGCGAACAGTTCGTTCTGCCAAAGCCGGGTAAGGGTGTTGGCGACGGCATTGCGCTCGTCGTCGCCCCTCGGTCCGAGCCGGTAGACCGGCCAGCCGGTCTTGGGACGACGGTCAGTCAGGCTTTCGGTTCGCACGCCAACGGTGATGACGGCGATGCCTGCGTCCTTCAAGATCGGCATCGCCGCCTCGATCGCTTCCGTACAGAGAAATCCCACGACGACATTGACCTTGGCGGTCGCGAATTCCCGGGCTGCCGCGGCCCCCCCATCGGCCGTGCAGGCATCGTCGATGGTCTTGAGCTCGATGCCGTTCGCCTGGGCCGCCACTTCGGCGCCGGCTTCGATCTGCCTGCCAAGGATCGCCGAGGATCCGGAGAGCGGCGCGGCAACGCCGACGAGCAGCGTCTGGGCGTTGGCGGCGCCGGTTAGCAGCAGCCAGGCCAGCGCGGCAGATATCGTTGCCCCGGGTCGCATCCTGTCGAAGACTTCCTCCAAGCGAGCCCGGATGGTCCCGGCGCCACTCCCGCCAAGACCTAAAGGCTGCCCGGTCTTGGCGCAACACGCGAATTTCGGGATATGGGCCAAGCACTTCGCTTGTGGCATGTCATATCTAGCCATATATAGCGGTAGGGTTCAGGCTATGGAAAATCTCCGGTGTTGAAGAAGAACGACATAGGACCGCAGGCCTATCGCGACGCGATGAGCCATTTTGCCGGTCACGTCCATGTGGTGACCACCGACGGGCCGGCCGGCAAGCGTGGCGCGACGGTCATCGCCGCCTGTTCGGTTTCCGATACGCCGCCGACCATTTTGGTCTGCCTGAACCGTGAAAATCCCAAGAACGAGCCGTTCGTGAAAAACGGCAGGTTTGCCTTGAACACGCTTGCCTCGCACCAGGAGCCGCTGTCGATCGGCTTTTCCGGCATCACCGGCCTGCCGGTCGAGGAACGTTTCGCGCTCGGCGAGTGGGATGTGATCTCCACCGGCGCGCCGACCTTGAAGGGCGCGCTCGCCGTGTTCGACTGCGAACTGATCGACACCAAGGACCTGGCCACCCATCGTGTGCTTTTTGGCAAGGTGACAGGCCTGCGCATGGGCGATAATTTGCGGCCGCTGATCTATCACGCCCGCGGCTACCACGTTTTGGAAAGCGGGGCAGAGGCGTCCACGGAGAAGGAATGACCGAGCTAAAACCGCGCCCCGTGCCGCGGACGATCGACGAGACGCTCGATCTCTTGACCGGCGCGGACTACGTGGCGGACCGGTCGTTGGCCACCGTGCTTTTCCTGTCGCTGCGCATGAAGCGGCCGCTGTTCCTCGAGGGCGAGGCCGGCGTCGGCAAAACCGAGATCGCCAAGGTGTTGGCAGAGGCGCTCGGCCGCCGGCTGATCCGTCTGCAATGCTATGAAGGTCTCGACGTCTCGTCCGCCGTCTATGAGTGGAACTATGCCGCGCAGATGATCGAGATCCGCATGGAGGAGGCGGCCGGCAAGGTCGACCGCTCCGACATGGAGCGCAACGTTTTCTCGGAAAAATACCTGATACGCCGTCCGGTGCTCGATGCGCTGACCGGCAAGGCCGGCGCCGCCCCGGTTTTCCTGATTGACGAGCTCGACCGTACCGACGAGGCGTTCGAGGCGTTCCTGCTCGAGATCCTTTCCGATTTCCAGGTGACGGTGCCCGAACTCGGCACGATCAGGGCGGAGGAGCCGCCGATCGTCATCATCACCACCAACCGCACCCGCGAAATCCATGACGCGCTGAAGCGGCGCTGCCTCTATCACTGGGTCGATTATCCCAGCGCCGAGCGGGAGTTGGAGATTGTGCGCCGCAAGGTGCCGCAGGCGAACAGCCGGCTTTCGGCCGAGGTGGTCTCCTTCATTCAGAAGCTCCGCCAGATCGAATTGTTCAAGATGCCGGGCGTTGCCGAGACCATCGACTGGGCCGGCGCGTTGACCGAACTCGACAAGGTCGCGCTCGACCCGGAAACCGTCTCCGACACGATCGGCGTGCTGCTGAAATACCAGGACGACATTGCCCGCATCGGCGAGGGCGAAGGCCGGCGTATCCTCGACGAGGTGAAGGCCGAGCTTTCGGCGGCGGAGTAGGGCTCATGGCCATGCCTCGCGCGGAACCCAGGGAGGCGACTGTCGACGGTCACATCGCCGACAACATCGTCTATTTCGCCCGTGTCTTGCGCAAATCAGGCATGCGCGTCGGTCCGGCCTCGGTCAAGGATGCCATCGAGGCGGTACTTGCCGCCGGCATCGGCGCGCGCGACGATTTCTACTGGACGCTGCATGCCGTGCTGGTGTCGCGGCATGAGGACCATGCCATCTTTGACGAGGCCTTCCGGCTATTCTGGAAGTCGCGTGAGCTGATCGAAAAGATGCTGGCGATGCTATCGCCGGTGGCGCCCGATACCATGGAGAAGCAGAAGCCACGCGCGGCCGAAAGCCGTGTCAGCCAGGCCATGTTCGCAGGCCACAGCAGGAACCAGCCGGCGCAGGAAATCCCCGAGATCGAGGTCGACGCGCGCTTTACTTTCTCCGGCAACGAGGTGCTGAGGGCCAAGGATTTCGCTCAGATGAATGCCGCCGAGATGGCCGACGCCAGGAAAGCGATCGCCGAACTGCGGTTGCCCTTCGATATGGTGCGGACGCGCCGTTTCAAGGCCGATTCGCACGGTCGCCGCATCGATCCGCGTGCCATGATGCGCTCGGCCGCACGCACTGGGGGCGAACTGATCCTGCCGAAATTCCGCTCGCTCCGCGAAGTGTATCCGCCGTTGGTCGTGCTTGCCGACATTTCCGGTTCGATGAGCCAGTACACGCGCATCTTCCTGCATTTCCTGCATGCTCTGACGGAAAAGCGCCGGCGCGTGCACACTTTCGTTTTCGGCACCAGGCTCACCAATCTGAGCCGACAGATGCGCCATCGCGATCCCGACGCCGCCCTGGCCGACTGTTCCACCGCGGTCAAGGACTGGTCGGGCGGCACGCGCATCGGCGACACGCTGGCCGAGTTCAACCTGATATGGTCGCGGCGCGTGCTAGGACAGGGCGCGGTGGTGCTTTTGATCACCGACGGGCTGGAGCGAGACGAGGTCGACGGCCTGTCGGAGGAAATGGAGCGTCTGCACAAATCCTGCCGGCGGCTGATCTGGCTGAACCCCTTGCTGCGCTTCGACGGTTTCCAGGCGCGCGCCCGCGGCGTCAGGGCGATGCTGCCGCATGTCGATGAATTCCGTGCCGTGCACAATCTCGACGCGCTTGCCGATCTCTGCGCTTCGCTGGACCGGAAGCCTGGATATGCCGTCGATCCGCGGCGATGGATGGAGGGTGGCGCGAGGCGCGCCGCGTAGCCATATGCTGCTGAAGACACATATTTCCGGGAAAAACAGACCCTGAGAGAAGCAACGATGAGCGACAGCATTTATCTCGACGAGGCCCGTGACCCGCTGATCATCGCGGAAGGCTGGATGAAGGACGGCAAGGATGTCGCCATCGCGACCGTTGTCGAGACCTGGGGTTCCGCGCCACGCCCGGCCGGCAGCCATCTGGTCATCGACGCCGACGGCAATTTCCACGGCTCGGTTTCGGGCGGCTGTGTCGAAGGCGCCGTGGTGACGGATGCCATGGACGTCATCGGCACCGGCAAGCCCAGAATGCTGGAATTCGGCGTCGCCGACGAGACCGCCTGGCAGGTGGGCCTTTCCTGCGGCGGCCGCATCAAAGTGTATGTGGAAAGGCTAGGCTGATCTTCGATGGATCCCTATGCGCTGAAAACACTCAACGCCGAGCGCCGCGCGCGCCGCGCCGCGATCCTGGTCACCGATCTTGGTGACGGCCGCGACCGTGTCGTGCGCGAGGGCGATCCGGTCGCCGGCGATCTCGGTGCCGCGATCAGCAAGGCGTTCCGCACCGGGAATTCCGGCTCCGTCGAAGCGGAAGGGCGGACCTTTTTTCTCAACGCGCATCTGCCGCATCCTCGCCTGGTGGTGATCGGTGCCGTGCATATCAGCCAGGCGCTGGCGCCAATGGCCAGGATCGCCGGCTATCCAGTCGAGATCATCGATCCGCGCACGGCTTTTGCCACGTCGGACCGCTTTCCCGATGTCGCTTTGCACGCCGAATGGCCTGAGGAGGTCCTGCAACGACAGCCACTCGACAGCTACACGGCAGTCGCTGCCATCACCCACGATCCCAAGATCGACGATTTCGCGTTGAAAGCGGCGCTCGACGCCAGATGCTTTTATGTCGGGGCGCTCGGCAGCAGGAAAACCCATGCCAAGCGTGTCGAGCGCCTGCTGGCACTGGGCGCCAGTTCCGAGCAGATCGCCCGCATCCGGGCGCCGATCGGTCTCGACATCGGCGCGGCCAGCCCCGCCGAGATCGCCGTCGCCGTGCTGGCGCAGGTCATTCACGCGTTTCGTTCGCGCGGCCTTGAAGCCAGGGACGCCGCGGCGTGAAATTCGGCCCGGTTCCTATCGAACAGGCCGAAGGCGTCATGCTTGCGCACGCGACGACGGTCGGCGAGCGACGTTTCCGCAAAGCGCATCGGCTGAGCGCAGAGGATGTCGGGGTGCTGAAAGCGGCGGGCATCAGCGAAGTCGTCGCGGCCGTGCTTTCTCCCGGCGATCTGGGCGAAGACGCCGCCGCCGAACGGATCGCGACCGGTATGCGCCACCGCAACGTAGAGGCCAAGCCTGCCGCGACCGGGCGGGTCAACCTCCATGCCCAAGCCGCTGGCGTCTTCACCGTCAACAGCGCGATGATCGACGCCATCAATGCCGTCGATCCAACCATCACCATCGCCACGCTTGGCCAGCATGCGCCGGTCGAAAAGGGCCAGATGGTGGCAACCGTGAAGATCATTCCCTTCGCCGTCGGGTCGGCGCTGGTCGATGCCGTACTGGAAATCTGCGCCGGCGGCGAGATCTTTGCCGTCAATGCCTATCGGCCCATTCGTGTCGGTGTCATCCAGACCGTCTTGCCGGGCGTCAAGCCGAGCGTGCTCGATAAGACGTTGCGCGTCACCGAGGCACGGCTGGCGCGTTCGGGCGGGCGGCTGACGGCCGAGCGCCGCACGCCGCACGAGGTTGCGCCGGTTGCCGAGGCGGCCGCCTCGCTGGCGCGCGATAACGATATTGTCGTGATCTTCGGCGCTTCGGCCATGAGCGATTTCGCCGACGTCGTTCCGGCCGCGATCGAGGAAGCGGGCGGTACTGTCATCCGCGCCGGCATGCCGGTCGACCCCGGCAATCTACTGGTGCTCGGCAGGCTCGCCGGCAAGCAGATCATCGGCGCGCCGGGCTGCGCCCGCAGCCCCAAGGAGAATGGCTTCGACTGGGTGCTCGACCGGCTGATCGCCGGCCTCGACGTAACGGCGACCGACATCGCCGGTATGGGCGTCGGCGGCCTGCTGATGGAAATCCCGACACGCCCGCAGCCGCGCGAACCGCTGCCGGCCGTAAGCCGGCTCAAGGTCGGGATCGTGCTTTTGGCGGCAGGCCGTTCGAGCCGCATGGGCGGGCCGAACAAACTTATGGCGCTTTTCGACGGCCAACCGTTGGTCCGCCGTACAGCAGAGCGTGCGCTCGCCTCGAAAGCTTCGGGCACGATCGTCGTTACCGGCCACCAGCGTGAGCGGGTGCGCGGCGCGTTATCGGGCCTGGACGTGACTTTCGCCGACAATCCCGATTTTGCCGATGGGCTCTCCACCTCCCTGAAAGCCGGTATGGCCTATCTGCCGGGAGATGCCGCCGGTGCGATGATCGTTCTCGGAGACATGCCGGGTGTCTCGACCGGCGATCTCGACCGGCTGATCGATGCGTTTCGCGGGGCGGGAGGCAATTTGGTCGTCCGCGCCTCGCACCTTGGCAAACGCGGCAACCCGGTACTTCTGCCGCGCTCGCTGTTCCCGGCTGTCGCCCATCTCGAAGGTGATACCGGCGCACGCCACCTAGTCGAGGCCGGAGGACTTGACGTCGTCGATGTAGAGATCGGCGAGGGCGCATCCGTCGATGTCGACACCCGCGAGGCGCTTGAGGGCGCCGGCGGCGTGCTGCAGGATTGACAAAGCGAAGTCGAAAAACGCATGCCTTGGGCATGGCTAATCGTACCGTCGCACCCCCCTCTGGCCTGCCGGCCATCTCCCCCTCAAAGGGGGAGATTGCCAGTTTCGGTGGCTGTGCCCTTCTGCCGGCCTTCGAGATTGGCGAAAGCCGAAATGATATCCAATCTCCCCCCTTGAGGGAGAGATGGCCGGCAGGCCAGAGGGGGGTGCTCACGTTCCCTGCCTTTCTGATTTCGATATTCTTCCTGTTTTCTGCTGCCCAGGCCTCTGCTCTCCAACTAAAACCCTTCAAGGACGATCTGTTCGCCTATCCCGCTACGCTCTCGTCAGACACCAACGGTGACTACACGGTGATCGACTACCGCGAGATGCGCGACATCAACCGGCGCGACGAGGTGCCGGAAAAGCGCGTGCATGCGCAGTATACCGATACCGGTGTGCGCAAGGTGCAGCAGGATCTGCTGTTGAAAACCGATGCCGGCGACGTCCGGCACATCGCCGTAGGCAAGACGCAAGGGGCTTCCGTCATCGTGCTCTACCTGCACGGGCAGGGCGGCAGCCGCAAGCAAGGTATCGATGACTTCACCTTCGGCGGCAATTTCAACCGCATCAAAAACCTGATGGCAGGCAATGGCGGCCTTTATCTCAGCCCTGACTTCCCCGATTTCGGCGACAAGGGCGCGGCACAGGTCGCGGCGCTGATCGATCACTATGCGCAACAGTCGCCGGGCGCGAAGATCTTCGTCGCCTGCGGCTCGATGGGCGGCGCATTGTGCTGGAAGCTTGCCGCCCGCACGGACACGGGCGGGCAAATCGACGGGCTTCTGCTGCTTGGCTCGCTTTGGGACGAGAGTTTCTTCTCCAGCCCAGCCTTCAGGCGGCACGTGCCGGTTTTCTTCGGTCAGGGCAGCCATGACGTGGTCTTTCCCGTGGCAAACCAGGAATCCTTCTTCCGGTCCATCATTGCCAAATCGAAAGCCTATCCGACCCGCTTCGTGCGCTTCGAGACGGGCACGCACGGCACCCCCATCCGCATGGTCGACTGGCGCGGCGCGTTGAACTGGATGCTGTCGAAGGCGCCCTGATCAGACGCCGCACGGCTCAAGGAGCGGTGTTGTAGTCGACAACCGTCTGCGGGTTCTCCTCGCCGTCGTAGGAAGCGTCGACGTCGTACTGGACGAGCGAAAAATCGCCGTTGCGGAACAGATAGGTGCCTGCTGACGAGGCATCGCCCGCGCCGCGCCACTTGTTGAAGGTGGTGATCGTGTGGGCGTCCTGGTCGTAGCTGGAATTGGTCGCCCAGCCAGTGGTCCGGAAGCCGACGATGTGCATGGATTCGACCTTGCCTTCGCTGTCGTTGTTCACGTAGCGGATGTCCATCTCCGGTTCGGTGAACTGCAATTGCCTGACGCCGTTCGCCTCGTCGGTCATGTAGTAGATCGAGCTTTCATTGTAGGCGGCCGCCGAGCAGGAAAAATGGAACAGGCGCGTTTCCTTGTCGGGATCGCCGGCCGCCGCATCCTTGTCCCTGTATTTGATGGAAAAAATCTCCGGCTCCTTGGCCGCGAGATCCTTGTCGCATTGGTCGCTATAGCTGGCCAGGAAAGCCTTCTTGGCCTGCTCCAGCGCTGCATCCTTTTTCGGAGGTGGCGGGCCGTCGCCACAGCTAGCGGGCACAGCCTCCTCGAAATCCGCGCTCGACGGCTTCAGCGCCCCGCTGTCGATGAAGATCGGCTGGAATGGCGGCGCCTGAATCTGGGCATTGACCTGGCGCAGCGTGTAGCAGCCGGCAAAGACCTTCGCCTCGCCCTTCTTGTCGGTTGCCTGGATGGCGACCGGCACGCTGTAGTAGATGCTGCCTGCCGCGCCCTCGTTGGATACGGCGCCGGTCCTGACATCCACCTTGTCGGTACCGTCATAGCCCTTGACGAAGCTGTCGAAGTCCTTGGCCGGCTTGGTATCGCCATAATAACCCCAGGCACGTGCGAATTCATGCCGGTTGATGGCACTGTAGAGCGAGCGGACAACTGCCTCGGCGCTCGACCTGTCATCGACGTAGGGCGCCTCGTCGGCAGGTGCCGACTGGGCGATCGAGGCAAGGGAGAACAAGGCAGTCGCTGCGAGAAAAGCGTGTCTCATCGGGAATCTCCACGCGGTAACGGAGATTCTACCACGGTGATTGCGGCGACGTGGTGACGCCTTGCGGGTATCGCTTGAAGAATCGCCCGGGAAGGCGCTAGTTCGCGCTCGCGGCGCTTCAACTGCCCCGGGAGATTATTGCGTGACCCTATCCATGTATGAAGTATCGGTGGCTGTGTTTTCGGCCCGGTTGAAAGCGCTGTCCAGCGTGCTGTCTACGGCCGAACAAAACGCCGGCGAGCGCAAGATCGACCCGCAGGTGTTCCTGACGGCGCGGCTGGCGCCCGACATGTTCGCCTTGACCAGGCAGGTGCAGATCGCCACCGACCATGCCAAGGGAGCCCCATCGCGGCTCGCCGGCCGGGAGGTTCCCAAATACGAGGACAACGAGGCGAGCTTTGCCGATTTGCATGCGCGCATCGCCAAGACGCTTGACCATCTGGCGACGTTCTCCGCGGCCGATCTGGAAGGTTCGGACGAGCGGATTGTCGAGGTCAGGCTCGGCGGGCGCGAGGTCTCGATGGCCGGTTTGCAGTATCTCCTGCATCTGGCCATGCCCAACTTCTATTTCCACCTCACCACCGCCTACGACATTCTTCGCCATAATGGCGTGCCGCTGGGCAAGGCAACGTTCCTGGGCTCGCGTTGACGGATCACGTCGTCAAGACGTTGCCCGTCCGGAGCCGGAATATCCCTGGCTGGCCGAACTAGCGAACGGACATTTCGCGGGCGATGCGCGGGAAATCGGCGGGCTTGATGCCGATGTCGGCGCGGTCCCCATTGCTCATGGAATGCAGCAGCGCGAGCGCGGCACGATAACGCAGATGTTCCTGCGGCCGTGGCCGCGCGAACATTTCAGTGAAGAACCCCATAATCCAGGCCCCTGTTGGACCTCCCAGCGTCCGAATATAGGGGATTCGTGACGATTGTGCAGTGCAGCATTTGCATGCCTGCCATGCTCTGCAAAATTTTTCTGCCATGATCCTGCATCGCCTGAAACTTTCGCAGATCGCGAATCGTATCCCTCTCGCTGGCAGATGGCCGGTTTTTCCTCGCCGCTTCCGCGAATTGCGGACTGCCGAAAGTGCGGCCTGGCTTTTTGTGAGTGACGGGGCTGCGGTCCAGTCTCGTCAACGCTTTCAATTGTTAAAATCGGCGGCATGCATTTTTAACGAGCGGACCCTAAGGTGGATGTCTCGGACACACCGTGAGACTGGGGAGGCTGACATCGTTACCAGCGCCAAGCGGGATTTCGCTTCGTTGCTCGATGATCTCTTCGTTGCCTCCGACAAGGACGGGGGAGGCGAAGAGGCCGCCACTCGCCCGTCGATTCCGTTTGACTATCTTTCCGTCGCCGACGAGCTCCATTCCGGCCGCATCAAGGTTTCTGGCAGCGGATTTGCCACGGAATATCGCGAGGCAGGCGCGGATCTCGCCGCAGAATTCGCGGCTCTGCTCGATCATGCGAAGCTGGCACTTGCGGGTGAAGAGACGAGGCCCGAAGAAAAACTGCCGCCGATCGATCCCGAATCGATTGCCGTGGAATTGGGATTGGACACGCCTAAGGCTGTAGCCGATTTTGGCCGCATGCGCCGCAGCTTCGCCTTTTCGAACCATCCTGATCGCGTCGCGCCGCACCTGCGCCAGCGCGCCATGATCCGCATGCAGGTGGCTAACATGCTGATCGACGAGGCCAAGCGGCGCGCCCTGGCAGGGGCTCGCCGCTAGCGCAGTCTGGTTCACGCAAAAGTCGGTTTGCCGAGGCTTGGAGAGCGCCTCTGCTTTCTTGTAGGATGAAAATTCCTTCCCCGCGCAGCCGCGCAAGCTTTTCCCGCCGGAGCACACTTCCATGCACAAACGCCGTCTCGGTCGGACCGATCTTCTTGTCACCCAGATCTGCCTCGGTTCGATGACCTGGGGCCAGCAGAACACCGAAGCCGACGGCCACGCCCAGATGGACCTGGCCTTTTCGCGCGGGGTGAATTTCATCGACACTGCCGAGCTCTACCCGATCCCGCCCAAGGCGGAGACGCAAGGGCGGACCGAGAAGATCATCGGCAGCTGGATGAAGGCAAAGGGCAACCGCGACAAGGTGATACTCGCCTCCAAGGTCGTCGGTCGCACCGCAAACAGCTGGTTTCGCGGCGACAGGCCGTCGCAGCTGGTGCGCGCCGATATCTTCGATGCCGTCGACAAGTCCCTGGCCAGGCTCGGCACGGACTATGTCGATCTCTACCAGATCCACTGGCCGGAGCGGGACATACCCTGGGGCGCCAATCCGACGCGCGTCGGGGCCGTGGCGCGCCGCGCTGATTCCGTCGGGGCGCCGACCGGAGAAACGCCGATCGCGGAGACGCTTGCCGTCTTCGATGACCTGGTGAAGGCCGGAAAGATCCGCCATTTCGGCCTGTCCAACGAGAGTTCCTGGGGCGTCATGCGCTTCATTGCAGAGGCTGACAAAGCTATTGGTCCACGGGTCGCCTCGATCCAGAACGCCTATAATCTGGTCAACCGGACCTTCGAGGTGAACCTCGCCGAAGTCTGCGATCGCGAAGAGGTCTCGCTGCTTGCCTATTCGCCGCTCGCGCAGGGCTATCTCTCGGGCAAATACGATCACGGCGCGCGCCCGCAGGGGTCGCGCTCGCAGCTCTTCAACCGCGGCCAGCGTTACGAGACGCCCAATGCCGCCGAGGCGCAGCTTGAATACAACGAGCTGGCGCGCTCCTTCGGCCTGGAGCCGGCGCTGTTCGCCAACGCCTATGTATCGAGCCGGCCCTTTGTCACGTCGAACATCATTGGTGCCACGACCATTTCGCAGCTGGAAATGGCGCTGTCTTCAGTGGAGGTCGTCTGGACCGAAGAGATGCAGAAGGCGATCGACGCCATTCACCAGCGGGTCGGCAATCCCTGTCCTTGATCGACTCGGAAGTTGAATTGTCGGGGAATAACAGCGGGATGGAGACGATGGTGGATTTTCCGATCGAAACATTGCGTGGAAAATTTCCCGCTCTCGCTCTGACCGATAGAGATCGCAGGCGCAGCTCGACCTGTCAGCGTGCCTTGGTGCCGAACCCGGTCAGGAAAGCGGTGAGGTTGTCACAGAGTTCGTCGCAGAGATAGCCGCCTTCCTGGACGATTGCCGTCGGCAGGCCGAGCTTGGCGATGGCTTCGCCGATGCGCGAGAAACCTGGCGTCGTCACCGAAAGCCCGCCGAACGGATCACCCTCGAACGCGTCGAGCCCGAGCGCCACGACCAGCGCGTCGGGCGCGAAGGCGCGGATGCGCTGGAACGCCACCTGAAGCGCTTCCAGAAACGCCGCGTCGGCGGATTTGCGTGGCAGCGGCAGGTTGAAATTATAGCCGAGGCCGGGGCCTTCGCCGCGCTCGTCGGCATGTCCCCAGAAGAACGGATAAAACCGCACCGGATCGGCATGCAGCGAGACGGTGAGCACGTCCGGCCGCGCATAGAAAATGCCTTGCGTGCCGTTGCCGTGATGCAGGTCAACGTCAAGGATCGCCACGCGTGCCGCCTGTTTGCGCAGTACCTGCGCCGCCACAGCCGAATTGTTGATGAAGCAGAAGCCGCCGGCGACATCGGCGAACGCATGGTGACCGGGCGGGCGGCAAAGCGCATAGGCGGCCGGCGCGCCCGCCATCACCGCTTCCGCCGCCTCGACCGCGCTCCAGACGCTCCACAGCGCGCTTTGCCAGGTCTCGCCAGAGATCGGGCAGGCCGTGTCGGCCATGTGGTACCCAGCCTGGCCGACCGCGGAGGCCGGATAGGAGCCGTTGCGCACGATCGGGTGAATGTTGGGGATCACTTCCGCCGAGGCACCCTCGATGCGTTGCCAACGCGTGTAGATATGCTCCAGGAAATCGAGATATTCGGGCGTGTGCACCGCCGCGACCGGACCAAGTCCGTGATTGCGCGGCCGCTCGATCGTGCAGCCGGCCGATTTTGCGCCTGCTAACAATCTCTCGACGCGCTCCGGCTTTTCCGGATTGGGCTGCGGGGCGCCGCTGGAAAGGAAAGCCTTGGGGTCGTGGCGCTTCTGCTCCTGCGCGTAGAAGGCTTTCATTCTTTTTTCTCCGGCGCGTCGGCAAAGGCGAAGAAAGCGTCGCCGATGATCTTCTGCGTCTGCTCGTAGCTCGACCAGGCGATGCCCAGCCGTTCATAAAAGGCCTTTGCGCTCTCATTGTCGGTATCGACGGACAATCTGAGATAAGCGCCGCCTTGCTTGCGGCACTCGGCCGCGACGCGCCGCAGCAGGCGCTCGCCGATCCTGCGGCCGCGAAACCGGTCCTCGACATAGAGGTCCTGCACATAGACGCCGGGCCGCCCCATCCAGGTCGAGAAGATCGGGAAATAGAGGCACAGTCCGGCGAATTCGCCATCGACTTCGGCGATCAGGGTCGAGAAGGCAGGTCTTTCGCCAAAGCCCCAGGTCCTGAGATCGTCTGGCGTTGAGACGATTTCTTCGGGCGCGCCGATATGGGTGCCGAGCTTCAGAATTGCGGCATGGATGGTTTCGACGTCTTCGATTCGTCCGGGGCGGAGGAGGATTTTTTCCGGACTTGTCATGGCAAGCAGGGAGCCAAGGTGTGACGGAGCACTATCATCTCAGCCAGTCGCATTAAAACGCTACCCTGTCGCCACCCTTCAGCGCCAGCATGTCGCGTGCTTCGGCCGGCGTGGCAACCTCCAGCGACAGTCCATCGAGAATGCCACGGATACGGCGCACCTGATCGGCATTGGATTTCGCCAACTGGCGGCCATCGTAGAGACTGTCTTCCAGCCCGACACGGACATTGCCGCCCATGGCCGCGGCGATAGAGATCAGCGGCATCTGGTGGCGGCCCGCGGCCAGCACCGAGAACTGGTAGCTGTCGCCGAATAGCCTGTCGGCGATGCGCTTCATATGGATGAGATTGTCCGGATCGGCGCCAATGCCGCCAAGAATACCCAGCACGAACTGGATGAACAGCGGCCCCGACACCAGCCCCCGGTCGCGGAAATGCGCCAGCGAATAGAGATGGCCGACATCGTAGCACTCGAATTCGAAACGCGTGCCGCAGCCCTTGCCCAGTCTCTCGAGAACGCCCTCCATGTCGGCGAAGGTATTCTTGAAGATCGTGTCGCGTGTGGCTTCCAGCAACTTCGGTTCCCATTCGTGTTGCCATTCCCTTGGCTTGTCGAGCATCGGGAACAGCGCGAAATTCATCGAGCCCATGTTGAGCGAACACATTTCGGGCTCGGCCCGCAAAGGTGCCGCCAGCCGCTGGTCCAGCGTCATCAGGGAGGAGCCGCCGGTTGTGATGTTGATCACCGCCGACGTCGCCTGCTTGATGCGCGGCAGGAACTGCATGAACACGTCCGGATCGGCCGTAGGCCGTCCGTCTTTTGGGTCGCGGGCATGCAAGTGCAGGATCGAGGCGCCGGCCTCGGCCGCGGCGATGGCATCCGCCGCGATCTGGTCCGGCGTTACCGGCAGATAAGGCGACATGGACGGTGTATGCACCGAGCCGGTGACGGCGCAGGTGATGATGACCTTTCTCGGCGCCATTGTTTTATCCCCGGCCTTCGACCGGAAGGTCGAGTTCGGCAGCCAGGACTTCGAGCGAGTCGCCGATGATGGAGATGATCTCGCCGACCTGCTCGCTGGTGACGATCATCGGTGGTGCGACCATGAAATTGTCGCCGTCGACACCGCCCTTGACCTTGCGGCCGTAGATGATCAGCCCGCGCTCATAGGCGAGGTCGAGCAGGCGCTGCGTCGCCTTCCTGCTCTGGTCGATCGGCCGCAGCGTTTCGGGATCGGCAAGCATCTCGGCGCCGGTGAGCAGGCCCTTGCCGCGCACGTCGGCGATGAACGGGAAGCGCTCGGCTAGCTCTCGCAATCCGTCCATCAGCACATCGCCCATGGCGGCGGCATTGGCGATCAGGTCGAGGCGGTCCATTTCGCCGAGCACGGCCAGCCCTGCGGCGCAGGCGAGCGGATTGCCGGCATAGGTATGGCCGTGCTGGAAGCCGCCGGAGGCGAGCAGCGGCTGCACCAGCCGCATCGGCGCCGCCAGCGCGCCGAGCGGCGCGTAACCCGATCCCAGGCCTTTTGATAGCGCGACGATGTCCGGCTTGCAGTTCCAATGGTCGCCGCCGAGGAATTTTCCCGTGCGGCCGGCGCCGCTCATCACTTCGTCATGGATGAGCAGGATGCCGTAGCGGTCGCAGATTTCGCGGATGCGCCCATAATAACTGTCCGGCGCGACAAGCGCCGCTGTCGCCGCGCCGCCGATCGGTTCCATGATGAAGGCGACCACGCTCTCCGGCCCCTCGGCCAGGATCTTCTCCTCCAGCATGTCGGCATAGCGGAGACCGCGCTGTTCCATCGAGAGATTGTTGCGGTCGCGCCAGGCCGCCGGTGCCGGCACGGTCGGCATCACCCGCATCATTGGCGTGAAGGTCTCGGCCAGCGCGTAGTCGCCGGTGATCGACAGTGAACCCAGCGTGCCGCCGTGATAGGAGGGGAAGCGCGTGATCACCTTCCAGCGGCTGGCCTGGCCGGTGGCCACCGCCCACTGCCGCGCCAGCTTGATGCAGGATTCGGTCGCTTCCGAGCCGCCTGAGACGAAGAAGATGCGATCCATGCCTTCGGGCAGCTTGCCGGCCAGCTCACGCGCCAGCTCTTCTGCCGGTTCGTTCTCGAAATGCAGCCGGTAGGCGAAGGTGGCGCGGTCCATCTGCCGCTTCATGGCGTCGAGCACATTGCGGTTGGAATGACCGATATTGGCGACCATCGGGCCGCTTGATCCGTCGATGAAGCGGCGGCCGTCCTGCGTCCACATATAGATGCCCTCGGCACGGTCGATCAGCGGCCGGCGCAGGCTGGAGAGATAGAACAGATGCGATTGGCGCCGGGCTTCGGTGTCCGGGGCGGCGGTCTGGGCTTTCGACATGTCAGGACTTTCCGAGATAACGATCGAGGACATTTTGGGTAACGCGTTCGACCATCGGGTCCTGCCTCAGCAGGCCGGCGACCCATTCGCAGCTTCCGGCGTGGAAGACCTCGCCCTTGCCGCGCGGGAAATTGACGATCATGCCGTTGCCGCGTTTGACTTTTTCCAGATTGGCGTCGCTCCGATCGCCGAACAGCGTCTCGGCGCTGAAGCGACCATCCTCGTCGGTGAGAAACTGATCCTCGATCGGGATATCGGCGCTTTCCTCGACCTGGCTGGCCATGCCGACGGCGAGAACCTGCAAGCCGTCCGGTGCGCCGCTGGTCGCGGTCGGGTAGGCAAGGCCGCCGCGGATTTCGAAATCCAGCCCGTCGACCTCATAGCCATAGACATGGCTGTCGGCGCCAAGCAGGTCGCCATAGTAGATGCCGGTTCCGGCAAAGGCCCAGTGCTCGGGCCGATACACGGGAAAGCCGCGCACGCCGCGTGGCGCGCAGCCGCCCCATCCGGCATAGAGGCCGCGTGTGGCGTTGAGCCCGAAGGTCGCCGAACCCGGCCGGCCGATCCCGGGCGCCTCCCAGGAATTGGTGGCGCGGGTGACGTCGCCGCCGCGATAGGCGGGGTCCTCGGCTCGGGCGCGGTATTTGTAGCAGACCTGCCGCCGGCCTTCATCCTCCAGCCGCGTCTGCCACATGAAGTTGCCGGCGAAGCGCGCCGCATGGCCGCCACGTTCGACGTAGCTGTCGACCGCATCGCGCATTTCCCAGGTCCAGTACTCGTCATGGCCGACAAAGACGGCGCAGTCGTAGCCATCGAGAATGTCGGGCGAGAAATGCAGATCGTGCTGGCTGGCGAGATCGACGGCGTAGCCCGCCCGTTCGGCGAAGCGGAAGAAGTGGCTGTCATAGCTCGCCCAGCCCGACGATGCGTATTTCTTCGAATGGCCGGTGGCGAGCGCCCATTCCATGTGTGGATAGCGCGGCACTGTCTTCGGCGGCACCGCGACTTCCAACGGCACACGCGGCGCCTCCTTGGGCAGCACGACGAAGCCGCGGCACCAGGGGCGCTGCGTCGAGACGATCGGAGAATATTCGTTACGGTCCGGCCCGGTGATGCCCTGGTAGTGATTGGAGCCGCCCCAGGTGTTGTAGGCGAGCCAGGTGCCTGTCGCCGCCACCTGCAGCACACGGCCTGGCTTCTTGCCGGGCAGGGGCGCGACGATGAAAAGATGATGGGATTGGATCGGCTTGCCGTCGCGGCCTTCAGCAGTCAGCGTCACCCGGTAAGCGCCGGACGGCCAGTCGCTGCCGACGCTGAATTCGAACGAGGCTTCCCAGCCGCAGCCTTCGGCCGAGCACTGGTCTGGACTTTCCTGCCAACGCGCCGCAATGCCGGACTTCTCGAACACCTTTGTCTCGGTGCCGCCGTCGCGGACGATCGTCATGCTGAAGGACGGAGCCGTCGAGCTGACATGCAGCGTCACTGTCTCGCCGGCGCGGTAGGAAAAGCGGTCGCTATAGCACCAGATTTCGCCGCGCTCGCCATCCATGCCCGGCCACTCATAATAGTGGCCGCGCACTGCGTGCCGGCGCTGCTCCGGCGTCAGTCCGAAATCGGGGAATTCAGTGGTCAATCTGGTCATCGTCGTACTCAGGCGGAAAGGTATTTTTTGAGGAAGGTGCGGGTGCGTTCTTTTTGCGGGGCGCGGAAGATGTCGCCCGGCGGGCCTTCTTCCACCACCATGCCGCCATCCATGAACAGCACCCTGTCGGCCACTTCGCCGGCAAAGCGCATTTCGTGCGTTACGATGAGCATGGTCATGTGCTCGGCGGCAAGCTGCTTCATCACCGCGTTGACCTCATCGACCAGCTCCGGATCGAGTGCCGAGGTGGCCTCGTCGAACAACATCACCTTGGGCTGCATGGCCAGCGCGCGGGCAATCGCCACGCGCTGCTTCTGCCCGCCCGAAAGACGCGAGGGATAGGCGTCGATCTTGTCGGAGAGCCCGACCTTGGACAACAGTTCAAGCGCCAGCGCACGAGCTTCGGCTTTCGGCATGCTTTTCAGGATCACCGGCCCCATCGTGATGTTCTCGATCACGGTCAAATGCGGGAACAGGTTAAAGTGCTGGAACACCATGCCCATCTGCTGGCGCACCTTGTTGATGTGCCTTTCGAACGCCTGGCCATGCAGCTTCTGGTTGACCTGCAGGCCGTCCAGCCAGACCTCACCGCTGTTCAAACCCTCGAGATGGTTGATGGAACGCAGCAGCGTGCTCTTGCCGGAGCCGCTCGGGCCGATGATGGCGACGATCTGCCCACGTTCGACCGACAGGTCGATACCTCTGAGGACCTCGACGGCGCCAAACGATTTGCGTGCGCCGCGGACCTCGACCATTGGCCGCTGCGTGCTCATCGGGAAACCTCCACATGTCTTTCGAACCGATGCAGGGCCGCTTCGAGCACGAGGTTGAGAATGTAGTAGAGCGCGGCGGCAGTGATGTAGAATTCGAAAGGGCGAAACGTTTCGCTGATTGCCAGTTGCGCCGAGTGAACCAGTTCGGCAATGCCGATGACCGAGACGATGGAGGATTCCTTCAACAGCGCGATCAAATTGCTGCCGATCGGTGGCGCCGTGTTGCGGATGGCTTGCGGTATCACGACGTGGCGCAGCGTCTGCCACTTGCCGAAGCCGATGCTGCGCGCGCCTTCCGTCTGGCCGACATCGACGGCCACGATGCCTGCGCGGATGACATCGGCATTGTAGACGGCAAAATGCAGTCCAAGGCCGACAATGCCGGCCGCAAGCGCAGGGATGTCGATGCCGACCTGCACCAGGCCAAAATAGATCAGGAAGAGCTGCAATAGCAGCGGCGTGCCCATGAATACCCACATGAAGGCGCGTACGGGGTAGGCCAGGATTGCCGGCGCGTAAAGTACGATCACGGCAAAGAAGATGCCGCCGACGAAGCTGAGCGCTCCCGCCGAGACCGTCAGCACTGATGTCCACCAGGCGCCGGTCAGCAGAAGATCCCAGTAGGGCGCGATGACTGTGAAATCCAGGCCTTGCATCGTGTTCTGCCTCAGACGATCGCGAAGCGTTTGTCGAGCATCTCGACTATGCGGGCGACGGCATAGACCATGATCATGTAGAGCAGGGCCGCGACGCCGAAGATTTCGAACGGCTTGTAGGTGGAGCCGATGAAGCGCTGCGCGGTGTAGGTCAATTCCACGACCGAGATGGTGGACACCAGGGCCGAGCCTTTCAACAGCGCGACCGTGTTGACGCCAAGCGGGCGGATCATCAGCCGGGCGGCCTGCGGCAGCACCACCTTGCGCAAGGTCTGGGACCGGCCGAATCCGATTGTGCGGGCCGCCTCCGTCTGGCCCCGGTCGACCGCCACCACCGCGCCTCGGATTGACTCCGCCATATAGGCGCCGATGTTGAGGCCGAGGCCGATCACGCCGGCCGCGAACGGATCCAGATTGATGCCGATCTGCGGACCGCCGAAATAGAGCACGAAGAGCTGGATCAGGCACGGTGTGCCACGGAACAGGCTCACATAGAGCGTGCCGATGGCCCGCAGGACCGCCGATCTCGACATTCTTGCGGTCGCGGCCAGTGCTGCCACGGCCAGCCCCAGAACCAGGGCCAGCGCTGTCAGTTCCAGCGTCACCAAGGCGGCTTCCACGAAGAACGGGAAGACGCGCTGCATCAAGGAGAAATCCATGGAATGGCCCGGCGCAGTGGCTTTCGGCTTCAGGCGGCCTGGACCGCCGAAGCCTGGCGAAGTTAGCGGATGTCGCTGCCGACCCAGTGCATCGATATCTTCTCGTAGGTACCATCGGCCATCATGCCGTCCAGCGCCTTCTGCATGGCGGCCTTGAGCTCGGGATTGTCCTTGCGGATGGCGATGCCGATGGCGACGCTGCCGCCTTCGATACCCGGCGTGTCGAGCTTGCGTACCTTCTCGCCGGTCTCCTTGACGGCGACCATGACCGGAATGTTGTCGACGACGATGGCGTCGACGCGGCCCGCCTTCAGCTCAAGCAGCAATTCCGGCAGCCCCTTATAGGTGCGGATGTCCCAGCCGCCCTGTTGGCGCGCCCATTTCTCATGTGTTTCGCCGAGCGTCACGCCAAGGGTCTTGCCCTTAAGTTCGTCGAGGCTCTGCACCTTGGAATCCTGGTTGACGAAAACCGCACGGCCGGCGTGATAGTAGGGGCCGACGAAATCGACCACCTTCTCACGCTCCGGCGTGATCGTCATCGAGCCGACCACGGTGTCGTATTTGTTGGCGAGCAGGCCGGCGATGATGCCGTCCCAGGCGGTCGTGATGATGGTGCCCTTGACGCCGATACGCTCGGCGATGGCCTTGCCGATATCGGCGTCGAAGCCGACGACCTCGTTCTGGTCGTTGACGAAGTTGAAGGGGGGATACTGCCCGCTCATGGAAATCTTCAATTCGCCCGCCGCCTTGACCTTCTCGAGGTCATCGGCCCTGGCCGAGACGTTAGCGAAGGAAGACGCAAACAGCAGCGCCGCGACGGCAATGCCGGAAAATATCTTGTTCATTTGAAACCTGTCCTCTGGATGGAGCGCGAAGGCTTGTTCTTGGGAGGCGTTGGGGCGCACTCCTGACGGCAATGATTGCCTTTGCGGTAGCATTGCGCAAATAGATAATGGAAATAGGGAGCATAGATATCAGGAATGGCATTGCCGCGCCCCGAACGGCTGGTCTGGGATCTGGACTGGAACCTTTTGCGGACATTCGTCGTCATCGCGGAGGTGAAGAGCATCACGCGTGCCGCCGAGAGGCTGAACCTCAAGCAGCCAAGCGTCAGCAATGCGCTGCGGCGGCTGGAAGACCGGGTCGGCCGGCGGCTGGTCGAACGCGATGCGACGCGCTTCGAGCTCACCGAGGTTGGACGGCTTCTCTACGAGCAGAGCATCGAGGTGTTCGGCACCATATCGCAGCTGCCGCTCTTGATGCGCGGCATCAGCGACGATGTCACCGGCCACGTCATGATCGCGACCGCCAGCCATGTGGTCTCGCCGCTGTTCGATCGGGCGCTGTCGGAATTCCACCGCAACTATCCGCGCGCCAGCATCACCATTTCGGTCGCGGCAAGCACCGAAGTGGCCAAGCAGGTGAGGGAGCGCCGTGCTTCGTTTGGCGTCTGCCTGGTCAGCCAGCGCGATCCGGCGCTGCAATACGACATGGTCTATCGCGAGTTCTTCGGCTTCTTTTGCGGGCCGCGGCACAGGCTCTATGGGCAAACCGGACTGACGCTCGCCGATCTCCGCGACGAGCCGTCAGTATCGTTCCAGACCGACCATATTTCGGATGCGCTGCGGCCGGTCGCACTGTTGCGTAGCGAAGCACGGCTGAACGCCGATGTCGTGGGCGTTTCGTCGAGCCTGGAGGAGGTGCGGCGCATGATCGTCGCCGGGCTCGGCATCGGCCCGCTGCCGCTGCATGTGGCGCGGCGCGATGTGGCCGACGGCGCGCTGTGGCGGCTGCCGCCCTATGATGCGCCGCCGGCCATCGATATCTTCCTGCTGGTCAATCCGGACAAGGCGATGAACCGCGCCGAGAAGGCGTTGCTATCAGGGCTGCAGGCGCTGATTGCCGAGACGCCGCTCGAGGACCGTATCTACAAAGGCTGATACGCAATATCGACTGCGCGGCGGCAGACAAACCCGGTTGCCTCCGCCCTATTCGTCGCCACGCCCTTGGCCCTCGTCAACAAAGCGACTATCTCAGGACAAGGCGGCGTTCCGCCCGGGGGGTCGACATGCTCAGAGTGCAGAAGGTCAAGGTCGACGACATCTACGTGCCGACGGCGCGTAAGAAGACGCTGCATCCCGAGACGGTCCGTCATCTCGCCGAGGACATTCTGGAAAATGGCATGAAGATGCCGATCCAGGTCCGTCACGACGGCAAGCGTCATATCCTGGTAGAAGGCCTGCATCGGCTGGAAGCGGCCAAGTGGCTCGGCGAGACCGAGATCGATGCCTATCTGGTGCAAGCCAAGCGCCACTGACGCGTCCTCGATTTCGCCGTTGGTCCCCATCCACGGGAAAGCCCCAGAATTTCTCCTTGATGATGTCGGTTTGCATTTCGCTGGTTCGTCCTTGGGACGGAAGCCGGTCAGACCAATATTCTCGATCGGTTTTCGCGCGGGTTGGGGCCGATGCACCAGCCAGCTCAAGAACGCACCGACACACGGACAGACTGGAGGAGATTGATATGTCCAAAGCCCTGCTTTTCGCCATTCTTGCTTCGGCCGCGGCGCTTCTCGCCTGTCCGGGCATCACCAACGCAAAAGAGGTAAAATCTGCCATGATGACCGAAGCGAAGACACCGCCGAAGCCTGAAAAATCCGGCCTGCTGCCGATCAACGGCCTGAATTACTATTATGCCGTCCACGGCAAAGGCGAGCCGCTGCTTCTGCTGCATGGCGGTCTCGGCACAGCGGACATGTTCGCCCCCATTCTGCCGAAGCTTGCCGAACATCGCACTGTCATCACCATCGATCTGCAAGGCCATGGCCGCACCGCGCTTGGCGACCGGCCGTTCACGCTGGAGGCGATGGGCGACGACATGGCTGATATCGTCAAACGGCTTGGTTACGGCGAGGTCGACGTCATGGGTTATTCTCTGGGCGGCGGTGTCGCCTTCCGGATGGCCGTCCAGCACCCCGAAACGGTGCGCCGGCTTGTGCTGGTCTCGACCGGCTATGCCGCCGACGGTTTCTATGACGAGATGCGCCCGCAGCAGGCGCAAGTGAGCGCGGCAGCGGCCGATTTCATGAAGGACACGCCGATGTACAAATCCTACGTCGCCGTGGCGCCGCATCCCGAGGAGTTCCCGAAGCTGCTCGATACGCTCGGCAACTTCATGCGCCAGAACTACGACTACTCGGCCGATGTTCCCAAGCTGAAGATGCCGGTCATGCTGGCCTACGGCGACAGCGACATGTACAAGCCCGAGCACGAGATCAAGTTCTACCAGATGCTCGGCGGTGGTTTGAAGGACGCGGGCTGGATGCGTGAAAACCTGTCGCGGAACCGCCTGGCGATCCTGCCCAATCGCACCCACTACGACGTCTTCTTCGCTCCAGAGCTGACGGCCGCCGCGCTGCCGTTCCTCAACGGCGAGACCAAGGTGAAGAGCTGGGACGAGGTGGTCGGCGAAACCGAATAGCTTGCCGGCATTGGCTGCCGGCGGTCTCCCTCGAGGCGGCCGGCAGTTTTATCGCTGCAGTCGATGGGATCGTATCAATGCTTTTGAATTGACCCGATATCCGGCCTCGATAGTCTCGCATCAAATCTTCTCGGGAATGGATACGGCAATGGCTAACTATCAGGGCGGATGCCTGTGCGGGGCGGTGCGTTATCGCGCCGACGTCGAGCCCGTCAACGAACGCATCTGCCATTGTCGGCTTTGTCAAAAGGCGATCGGCGCCGCCTTCAATGCGCGTGTGCTGTTTCGCATCGACGATGTGACGGTCGAAGGGCCGTTGGCGACCGCGAACAGCTCGCCGGATATTAAACGCGGGTTTTGCCCAAGCTGCGGTACGACGATGTTTTCGCGGCGCGATGCCGCCGGCATTATAGGCGTCACCACCGGGTCACTCGACGATCCGTCCGTCTTCAAGCCGCAGATGCACATCTGGACCGCCTCCAAGCAGCCCTGGGTGGTGCTCGATGACGGCTTGCCGCAGCACGAAGGCGCGCCGCCTGCCTGAGGCCTCCGGCCTCCCTTCCCGCCTTATGAAAGAAGGTGGATCGGCGCTTGAGCGCCGAAACCGATGAGCTGTGCCGGATGAAGCGGGCCAACAGAAGGGTGAAATTACGTGACCGTGACAAAAATTAATCGAAACAGTCACGAAATAACCGAAACAGTCACGCGAAAGCCGGCAAAGCGTCATTGGCGAGCCATCATTGTCTCCCTATTTAACCGGTGCGGGCCGGCATTCGAGGAGACGACGGATGAACGACAGCATCAGTACCCTGGACGAGCTTTTGAGCGATCCGATGGTCCTGCTTGTGATGGAGCGCGATCGTGTGCGCCCGGAACAGGTGCGCATGCTGCTCGAACGGGCGCGTCGGCCTTCCGTCGAGGAGCCGGTTGTCCCGCCGGCGCACGTGATCGCCAGGGCGTGCCAGAAACTCTGGCTGTGCCCCTGATCGCATCGTGATTTCCTCCAGTTTTTGCAGACCGGCCCGCCGGCCCGGTCTGGACACTGCCTGGCGCTGCCAGCGCGCCGAGGCGGCGCGGTGTTGATATTCGACACGCCTTCCGCACTCGGTGACCCATTCCCGGGCGCCAGTTCACAAATCCGTAAATTGATTTTCCGGCCCATGGCGGTATGGCTTGCCCGGGCCGATCGCCAGCGGTCGTCTTCAGCGCACTCGATCTCTCATATATGGAATTCGACATGGCCGGCAGCTGCATGCAAGGCATGGACATGGGCTTTGTCGGCCTGGGCTACGCCAAGGTCGCATTTCTCGGCTTGGTGCAAGGCATCACCGAACTGCTGCCGATTTCCTCGACCGCCCACATGCGCGTCGTCCCGGCGGTGCTGGGCTGGCAAGATCCCGGCTCCGCTTTCTCCGCCGCCATGCAGCTTGCGGCCCTCGCCGCGGTGATCAGCTACTTCTGGAACGATGTCAGGGACATCCTGTCCGGTTCGGTCAATGCCTTGAAACGGCGCGATTTGGCCGACCGACATTTCCGGCTGGCGCTCTGGATCGTGCTGGCGACGATCCCGATCGTCATCGCCGGCGTGGCTCTGTCTGGCCTTCTCAACGCCTGCAATTCGCCGCTGCGCGGCCTCGGGGTGATCGGCTGGGCCTGCATCGTCATGGCACTCCTGCTGGCGCTGGCCGAACTCCGCGCCCGCCATGCGCGCACCATGGCCCAGGCGTCCATGGCTGATGCGCTGCTCGTCGGCATCGCCCAAATCGGCGCATTGATCCCGGGGGTCTCGCGGTCCGGTTCGACCTTGACGGCAGCACTGGGGCTCGGCTTCAAGCGGGAAGAAGCGGCGCGCTTTTCATTCCTTCTTGGGCTGCCGGCCATTGCACTCGCTGGTCTCAAGGAGCTCTGGGAACTGCACAAGGCGCATCTCGATGCCCATGGCTGGTCGATCCTCGCAGTCGGCCTGGTCGTCGCCTCGCTATCCGCCTTCTTCGCCATATGGGGCCTGATGCGCGTGCTGGAACGCTTCTCAGCCTGGCCTTTCGTCATTTATCGCGGCGTGCTCGGCATCGCCTTGCTGCTGGGCCTGGCGATGGGATGGCTTGCTTGAAGCAATTCCGGAAAAGCGCGCAGAGGTTTTCCGCCGGCTTCAGACAAGGGACTAAAAGGCAACCCCAGGAACGTGCGAGCCGGTGTTGCTTCGGCGCAACCCCGGTCGGGCATGCGTCGATCGACAAAGATGTGATCGGCCGCCTTCATTGACTCCAGGCAAAATCCATCTTTAACGTTCTGTTAACAAAAATAGATGGGTGGGGCCGTATGGCATCCTCGGTGGGTTTGCGCCGCAAGGCGAGGGGTTTGGGGTTTGCGTTTGCGCTGACGGCTTTTTGTTCGGCCGCGGGTTTGGCGAATGCGGGACCGCTTTCCATGACCATCGGCGGGCAAACCTCCCAGCCGATCGGGCACTATGACTTTTGCAAGGTCCATTCTGCCGAATGCTCCATCCGCTCGCCCGCCAACGCTCCGGAGAGCATGACCGGCCAGCTGTTGCGGGAAATTTCCGCCGTAAATCTCTCGGTCAACACCCGCGTCAAGCCGATGAGCGACATGGACAATTACGGCAAGGATGAGTGGTGGGCCTACCCCGATAACGGGTTTGGCGACTGCGAAGACTACGCGCTTGAAAAGCAGCGCGAACTCCAGGCCGCCGGCATTGCCATTGCCAATCTGCTGATGACGGTGGTGCGCAAGCCGGACGGCGAAGGCCACGCCGTGCTTACGGTGCGCACCGACAAGGGCGATTTCGTCCTCGACAATCTCAGCGACAAGGTTCGCCTCTGGAACCAGACAGGCTATCGCTACCTGAAGAGACAGGCGAGCGACAACAGCGGTCGCTGGGTTTCCATCCTTGGCGGCGACGAGCGGCTCGTCAGCTCTGTTCAATGATGTCGCCGATGTCTTGCGTCGGCAGCCGCACTTCGACCTTGGCCGTTTGATCCATTCCCGCTTGGGACCGTTCTTGCGTCGTGCCGGCGAATGCTGGCGGCGGCTCGTTGGAACTGGAAATCCGGTGCGCGCATGGATCTTTTGACTGTCCTCCAATCCGCGCCATTACTGCTCGCGCTGATCAAGATCGCGCTGCCGTCGGCGGCGGCGATCATGGGGGTCGGCCAATGGTTCGCCTCGTTGCCGCCGTGCCGCGACCTCGTGTTCGAGGCCACCAGCTACCTGGTCTGCGAGGTCGATCCCAGGCAATATCGGATCGAATTGTTCTGGAAGGATCCGGCCGGCAAGCCCTATCACTCGCTGCACAATCTCGACGATGCCCAGCGGCGGGCCGGGCGCACGATGCTGTTCGCCATCAATGCCGGAATGTACCATCCAAATCTCGCGCCGGTCGGCCTGTATGTCGAGCGCGGGCAGGAACTGGCCTCAGCGAAGGTCGGGTCGGGAAGAGGCAATTTTTCGCTCCAGCCCAATGGTATTTTCTACATCAGCGACGGCAAGGCCGCGGTCCGCGCGACAAGGGATTTCCTAAAGAAGCGTCCGCCCACCGATTATGCCACGCAGTCCGGGCCGATGCTGGTGATCAACGGCAAGTTGCACCAGAAATTCCGGGCCGACAGCACCTCGCGCAAGACGCGCGACGGTGTCGGGGTGCGAAAGGACGGCGTCGTCGTCTTCGCCATTTCGAATGGCACGGTGACATTCCATGCATTCGCGCGCCTGTTTCGCGACGGGCTCGGCTGCGACAATGCGCTGTTCCTCGACGGGTCGATATCGAGCCTGCTCGCGCCGGCCATCGGCCGCAATGACGACTACTGGAACCTGGGGCCGATGATCGGCGTCTTCAGGCGATAGGATGGGGCAGGCGTAGATTGCGCTTGTCGTCGCGCACGGCCCACACCCGCAACCGTGCCGAACATGCTTAAAAACTTGATTCAATCTTTATTGGTAATTTCTCGTTCATAACTAGACCTGGTTTGTCCGTCGGCCGTTGCCTTCGGTCTGTTGTGTTTGAGTACAGGTCCAGATGCGGTTACCAGGCGCCGTCAGTTTCGTGATCGCAACGCTGTGCCTTGCCGGCTGCTCGTCGACATCCGGCATGGACGCGCTGGACATCCAGAAGCCGTCGAACGAGATCACCAACTCGGTGGTGCGACCAAGCGCGCCGATCGCATCCGCCCCAGTGACCAAGGCCGAACGGAGAATGGCAGCCGAACGGAGGGTGGCGGAAGCCACGCCGGTGGACGAGAATGTCCGGCCCTATGGCCTGGCGGAGGAAGAGACGGTGGCGTTTCCGGCGCCCGACCTGCCGGACAGCGTCGAGCCGCCGGTCGTCGAGCCGGCGGCGCTTGTATCGCCGCCGAAGCTCTTGTCACGGGCGGCACCGCCGATGCTGGCCGGGCCTGTCACGCGCTACGGCTTTCGCGATGCCAAGCCGATCAATTTCGGCCGCTCCTCGCCCCGCCACCTTGCCGTGCATGGCGTCGACGTGTCGCGCTGGCAAGGCAACGTCAACTGGGAGAAGCTGCGCGCCCAAGGCGCCAACTTCGCCTACATCAAGGCGACCGACGGCGGCGACCATCTCGATCCGATGTTCACCAGGAATTGGCGCAACGCCGACGCCGCAGGGCTGAAGCGCGGCGCCTATCACTTCTTCTACTGGTGCCGCACCGCCGGCGAGCAGGCCGACTGGTTCATCCGCAACGTGCCCAGGGTCGAGGGCGCCTTGCCGCCGGTGATTGACGTCGAATGGAACGGCGAATCCAGCTGCAAGCGGCGCCCGTCGCGCGAAAAGGTGCTGGAGAAGATGCAGGTGTTCATGGACAAGCTTGAACGCCATTACGGCCAGCGGCCCATCATCTACACCGCACCCGATTTCTACCGCGACAATCTTCGCGGCGAATTCCTCGATTATTCGTTCTGGCTGCGCGCCGTGGCACAGCACCCCTCAAAAGTCTATCCCGGCCGCAAATGGCTGTTCTGGCAATATTCCGGCTCCGGCCTGTCGCATGGCGTAACCGGCCGCATCGACCTCAACGTCTTCCACGGCGACGAACGGCAATGGCGCGCCTGGGCCGGCGGCCGGCAGATGGTGGCCGACGCGGATTGAAACAAGCCATCAGGCTTGGCGTGCTTCGCTCTCCCAGGTCTCCGCCGGTTTGGCCAGCAAATGGGAGACGATGATGAGCATCCGCGGAGGCTTCGGCCGTTTCAGCGAATAAGCAAGACATTGCCGTCGTCATGATGTCTATGTGCGGGCTCCTGAACTCCGGGGGAGATGAGTTGGAACTCAAATTTCTGTTGGTCGGCTTTGCCTGCGCGGTCGCCGGCGGGCTGTCGATCGTCACTTTCCTGAAATGGCGAGAGGTCAAAGCGGTCAGCCGCTGGTTGCCGGCGCCGGGAAAGATCATCTCCTCGCGCGTCGAAGCGCGCGAGGTCCGAAGCTCCGGCTCCGGGTCTGACAGCAGCGATTCCACCGAGATCCGCAATTTTCCGGCGATCACCTTCGAGTACAAGGTGGATAAGAAGACATTTCAGAGTTCGCACTACAGCGTGCAGGAAAATCTGGGGAATTTCGAAGTCGCCGAAACCCTTGCGCGATTTCCCCGCGGCGCAGCCGTGACCGTCTTCTATAACCCTGTCGATCCGGCCAAGGCCGTGATCGAGCGCACCATGCCGGAGGGCGCCTTCAAATTCATGGTGCAGCTTTCCGCCGGGCTGGTGGTCGGCGCCCTGGTGTTGGTGTTTTCCGTCGGCGGTGTCCTGGAGGCGATCGGCCCGTATTTGCCCAAGCCGCAGTATGTCGGTGCGGCGGCTCTGTTGCTGTTCATGGGCCTGTTTGTCCTGCGCATGGGCTTCGTCCAGAAATCGATGGCCGAGCAGGCGGCAAAATGGCCGGTCGCCGTCGGCCGCATCGACGCGTCGGGCCTGCAGGCGATCAAAACCCGCGAGCGGACCGGGAGCTATCGGCCCTGGCGTACTGTTTTCAAATCCCGCATCGTCTACAGCTATGGCGTCGCCGGCCAGCGATACAGTGCCGATCGCGTCGCTTTCGGCGCCAGCGTGACGGCTTCGTTGCCAGGCCTCGTCGGGGCTCAGGCGCGGCGCTATGTCGAGGGCACCAAGGTGGACGTGCACTATGACCCCGCCAACCCTGCTTCGGCGGTGCTCGAATGCAGGGTGCTCGGATTGTGGGTGCTGTGGGTCTGTTCGGTTGGCTTTCTCGGCAGCGCTGCTTTTCTGGTCGGGCTGGTCTGACGCGAACGCCTCAGCAATGCACAAGAAGTCCGCTGTCGAAGCCAGGCCAGGTGAACCGCATCGTGGCGCCATGCCTCTCGATATGGATGACACGAGTGAAGGGCTCCTCCAGTGACGGGTACGATCCGTAGCACCGGCTAGCATGTACCACCCAGCCGGTCGGCGACTTGCGAAATGACGCGTGCTCGCAGCCGAACTCGGGCAGCGACAGGGCCGCTCGGTCTACGGAGTAGACGGTCTGGCGTTGGATGTCGGCGGCCGCGTGGCAGTTCAGTCGGTCGCTGGACCAAGTCCCGACATAGGGCGACGCCGCCAGCGCAGCACCAGTCGCGAATGCGGACATTGCCATCGTAATCACCAAACGTCGCATCACCACCCCTCGATCAGTGCGCTCGACCATACAGGCTGTTGGGTTGCGAGAGATAAGTTTTCGTCCAAGGAGCCGACAATGCAGCCGTTCCGGATTTCGCTTATGCTTTTGCGTGGATGATGCGACTGTGCGGGACGGTATGCGGCCAGCATTTGGCTTTCACAACGCTTTCCCAGGGACATTTGATGATCACCCGTAAACTGGCCTTCGTCTTCGCGGGTCTGCTCAGTTCGATGCAGGTGGCGAACGCCGGGGAATGCTTGCTGAGCCATGCCACCTATCGGGAGCAGCGCTCCGGTGCGGTCATGCAATTCCGGCCGCTCGCCAATGAGCCGGCGGCACTGACGGCGCAGGTGTTTTCGCTGGCCGTGCCCAAGACCGATATCCGCCTCCCGGCCGATATCACCTGGACCAACGGCAGGAATTCGTTGCCGCTCGGCACCATCCGCCATCCCTGCACCGACGATGACCGCGAAGCGGGGCTGCAGGACGGCAGCGGCCTGTGCAGGATATGGGAGGGCCAAGTCTATGCCTTGACCGGAGGCGGCGCCGAGCAGTTGAACTCGCGCGAAGCGACGCCGGCGCCGAAAGGGCTGCTGCTGCCGGATTTCGGCGTGGCTTTCACCGATTGGGTCGACTTCGCCAACGCCAACCCCGGTGGCTCGGCGTGGGATGTCTTCACTTTGACAGGATGCAGCGATGAATAGCGCCATGATATCGATCGTCTGGGGCAGCGCCCTGTTTGCGTCCGTGGCAATATCGGCCGTGGCACGAGCGGATGAACCGGCGCCGTCGCGCCCGCCCATCGACAAATGCGCCTGGGAAAGGCTGACCGACAAAACCGTCGGGCTCGCCGCCTGGGTGCAGCGCTGCGATTTCGGTTTCCGCCAGATCCACTTTGAGTTCGCAGGCGAGGCGCTCGCCGTCAAATACAGCGATGGCGGCGCGGCCGATCCTCTGGTTGAGGTATTCGACATCAAGCCCGGCGAAACTGCCGAAGCCGCGTTGCAGCGGCTGTTCCTGGAAAAGACCGACAACGCCGTCGGCGCACGCTGCGTGCTCGCCCCCTACACGGAAGGAACCGTGCCCGCCGGTGTCAAACGCTATACATTCAGCCCCGACGCCGCCTACGCGAAAGAGCTGAAGGCACTTGCCGACCCCAACGAGGTCCCCGAACCGCCCTGCGGCGACTGGGGCGAGATGCCCGATGGCATCCAGTATTTCGAGATACCGGCGGGTGCGGCGCAAAAGCTGCTGTTTGTCCGGATTGGCCAGGACGAGCCGCTGTTTGATGAGCAGACGCTGCGAGTGTTGCCGGCGGAATAGGTGCTGAGGTCAGAGGCTGATCTGGATTGGAAGGATCGCAGCGGCGCCTTCTATGCCTCTACATATTCTGCCAGGCTGACACTTTCGGGCACATCCAACCCATCGGCACGCAAGCCCTCGATATGAAAGCGTATTGCGTCGCGAATCTCGTTTTCCACCTCAGGCACCGTCGCGCCGGTCGCGATACAGCCGGGCAGGTCCGGCACATAAGCAGAAAAATTATCTCCTGCTTTTTCAATCACCACAGCGTAACGCATGTCGTCACTCCTTTAACCCGGACTGCTTGAGGATGCTGTTCAATGTCCCTGGTGCAACCTCTTCAGACGACTTGCCGGCCACGGTGACGCGGCCGGCTTTTATCTTGTGCTTATATTGGCGATGGCTGCCCTTGGTTGCAACCAGATACCAGCCATCGGTCTCCAGCAAGCGAATGACTTCGCGGACTGTAAGCCGAGGCGGCATCAGCTCTCAGCTGCACCCGCTCGTGCTTCCACACGTATCGCACTTCTCGCAGGTGCCGTTCCGCACCATGGTGAAGTTGTGGCATTCCGAGCATTCGTTGCCGGTGTAGCCCTGCATCAGCGATTGCTGGCGCCGGGTGGCGGCGAGCGCCTTGGCTTCCGCGGCTTCGTGCGCGGCGGCGTTGGAGAACAGCCCCTCGGCACCCGAAGCCTCGGCTTCCTCCTCGGCGATGTCCTCGACCAGTTCCCTGGCGCGTTCCTCATAGTCGCGCTTGTAGGCGATGGCCTCGTCGCTCGCCGGCTTCAGCGCCAGCACGTTGGAGCCAGAGAAGGCCGTCGGCGCCACGCGGGCAGGGGCCGTGGCCGGGCCAGACCCGCCAAATCCCTTAGGCTCGGCGCCCGACACCAGCTTGACCGGCGAGGCACCGCGATAAAGGCCCTTGGAGAACGGCGTGGCCTTGCCTTCGGTGATGCCGCGGCCAAGTGCCGTCTTGTCAAAATCCGACTGGTCGACATGGGCGAGGTCGTGGCGGTTGAGATAAGAGACCGCAAGTTCGCGGAACACGTAGTCGAGGATCGACGTCGCGTTCTTGATCGCGTCATTGCCCTGCACCATGCCGGCCGGCTCGAACTTGGTGAAGGTGAAGGCTTCGACAAATTCCTCCAGCGGCACGCCATATTGCAGGCCGAGCGAGATGGCGATGGCAAAATTGTTCATCATCGCCCGGAAGGCAGCGCCTTCCTTGTGCATGTCGATGAAGATCTCGCCGAGACGCCCGTCGTCGAACTCGCCGGTGCGCAGGTAGACCTTGTGGCCGCCGACGACCGCCTTCTGCGTATACCCCTTGCGGCGGTTCGGCAGTTTTTCGCGGTCGCGGTAGAGACGCTCCACGACGCGCTCGACGATCTTTTCGGTGACCTGCACCGCACGCTGCGCGGCAGGCGCGGCGACCAACTGTTCGATCGCCTCGTCCTCGTCCTCCTCGCCATCGGCGAGCAGCGAGGCATTGAGCGGCTGCGAGAGCTTCGAGCCGTCGCGGTAGAGCGCGTTGGCCTTCAGCGCCAGCTTCCACGACAGCATGTAGGCGTTCTTGGCGTCCTCCACCGTGGCGTCATTCGGCATGTTGATGGTCTTGGAAATGGCGCCGGAAATGAAAGGCTGTGCCGCCGCCATCATCTGGATGTGGCTGTTGATCGACAGCGAGCGCTTGCCGATCTTGCCGCAGGGGCTGGCGCAGTCGAACACGGGAAGGTGTTCGGCTTTGAGGAAGGGCGCTCCCTCGAGCGTCATCGCACCGCAGACATGGATGTTGGCGGCTTCGATGTCCTTCCTGGAGAAGCCCAGCGCCGGCAGCATCTCGAACGAGAAGTCGTTGAGCTGCTCGTCGGTGAAGCCAAAGGTCTCCTTCACCCAGTCGGCGCCCAGCGTCCACTGGTTGAAGACGAACTTGATGTCGAAGGCCGACTTCAGCGCGGCATTCAGCGCCGCGATCTTGTCGTCGGTGAAGCCCTTGGCCTTGAGCGAGCCGGGGTTGATGCCGGGCGCCTGGTTGAGATTGCCATGGCCGACGGCGTAAGCCTCGATCTCGGCGATCTGGCTTTCCGAATAGCCCAGCGTGCGCAGCGCTTCCGGCACGGCGCGGTTGATGATCTTGAAATAGCCGCCGCCGGCGAGCTTCTTGAACTTCACCAGCGCGAAGTCGGGTTCGATGCCTGTTGTGTCGCAATCCATGACCAGCCCGATCGTGCCGGTCGGCGCGATGACGGTCGCCTGCGCGTTGCGATAGCCGTGCTCCTCGCCGAGTTCGATGGCGCGGTCCCAAGCAGCCTTGGCGTGCGTCGCCAACTCCTGCTGCTTGAGGTCGGAAGCGACCAGCGGCACCGGGTTGACGGCCAGCTTCTCGTAGCCGTCCTTGTCGCCATAGGCGGCGCGGCGATGATTGCGCATGACGCGCAGCATGTTCTGCGCATTGCGGTCGTAATCGGGGAAGGCGCCGAGCTCGGACGCCATCTCCGCCGAGGTGGCGTAGGCGGTGCCGGTCATGACGGCGGTGAGCGCGGCGCAGATGGCGCGGCCCTCATCGGAATCGTAGGGAATGCCCGAGGTCATCAACAGGCCGCCAATATTGGCATAGCCGAGGCCCAGCGTGCGGTAGTCGTAGGAGAGCTTGGCGATCTCCTTCGACGGGAACTGCGCCATCATGACCGAGATTTCCAGCACCATGGTCCATAGCCGCACCGTATGCTCATAGGCAGCGATGTCGATCGTGCCGTCGGCATTGCGGTAGGGGAGCAGATTGATCGAGGCGAGATTGCAGGCCGTGTCGTCGAGGAACATGTATTCCGAGCACGGGTTGGATGCCCGGATCGCACCGGCGGATGCGCAGGTGTGCCAGTCGTTCATCGTCGTGTTGAAGTGCAGGCCCGGATCGGCGGATGCCCAAGCGGCGTAGCCGATCTTTTCCCAGAGATCCCTGGCCTTCAGCGTCTTCAGCACCTTGCCGTCCTTGCGGGCGGTGAGATGCCAGTCGGCATCATCCTCGACGGCGCGCAGGAAATTGTCCTTCAGCGACACCGAATTGTTGGAGTTCTGGCCCGACACGGTGAGGTAGGCGTCGGAATCCCAGTCGGTGTCGTAGGTCTTGAACGACATCGAGGTGTAGCCCTGCTTGGCGAACTGGATGACGCGGTAGATATAGTTCTCCGGCACCGCGTCCTTTTTGGCCGCCTTGATCTCGCGCTTCAGTGCGGTGTTGACGGCGGGGTCGAAGCAGTCGTCGTCATGGCCTTCGCAGTTGACGCAGGCCTTCATGATCGCTTCGAGATGCTTCTTGACGATCTTGGAGCCGGTCACCAGCGAGGCGACCTTCTGCTCTTCATTGACCTTCCAGTCGATGAATTCCTCGATGTCGGGGTGATCGGCGTCGACGATGACCATCTTGGCGGCGCGGCGCGTCGTGCCGCCCGACTTGATGGCGCCCGCGGCGCGGTCGCCGATCTTGAGGAAGCTCATCAGGCCGGACGAACGGCCGCCGCCGGACAGCTTTTCGCCCTCGCCGCGCAGCAGCGAGAAATTGGAGCCGGTGCCCGAGCCGTATTTGAACAGGCGCGCCTCGCGCACCCACAGATCCATGATGCCGCCCTCATTGACGAGGTCGTCCTGCACGCCCTGGATGAAGCAGGCATGCGGCTGCGGGTGCTCGTAGGAGGATTTCGACTTCGTCAGCTTGCCGGTGAACGGGTCGACATAGAAGTGGCCCTGGCTCGGGCCGTCTATGCCATAGGCCCAGTGCAGGCCGGTGTTGAACCATTGCGGCGAGTTCGGCGCCACGCGCTGGGTGGCCAGCATATAGGCAAGCTCGTCGCGGAAGGCGCGCGCGTCTTCCTCCGACTTGAAATAGCCGCCCTTCCAGCCCCAATAGGTCCAGGTGCCGGCCAACCGGTCGAAGACCTGGCGGGCGTCGATCTCGGACCCGTAGCGCTCGGCTTCCGGCAACTTGGCAAGTTCGGCCTCGTCGGCGACTGAGCGCCACAGGAAGGAGGGAACATCGTTCTCCTCGACCTTCTTCAGCCGCGCGGGGACGCCGGCCTTGCGGAAATATTTCTGCGCCAGGATGTCGGCGGCGACCTGGGAGAATTGCGCCGGCACGTCGATATTGTCCAAGCGGAACACCACCGAGCCATCCGGATTCTTGATCTCGGAGAGCGCCTTGCGGAATTCGATCTCCGCGTAAGCCGATTGTCCCTGTCTGGTGAAACGACGCTCGATGCGCATTGGTCCGGTCCCTTTTGTCTATATATAGCGCTTTCGTCAGGAGATTTCTGCTCCCAATGCGAAACGCGCATGTCCGCCGTCTGCCGGCGTTCGAAAACGGCCGGCTCTCCATTTTCGCGGTCTTCGTCCGCCTTGCTGGTCAAACTTCTTGCGAAGCGCCTGTCCAACTCACCGACGAACCCGCGGGTCCCTCAAAACTGATTTTTTCCGATTCCCTCACTCGAGGGAAATTCACATTATCTAGCGTCGAACCTGCCTGCAAACACTAAATATAGTGTTAACAGACAATTTATTCCAGTCCGACAATTCTCCCTTTTATCGCCCACGCCCCACAATCCCAACGCTTCCGCCAGCCTCGTAAACAGGCGGAAATGTGGGGAAAAACGCACATAATCCGGGAAAAAGACCGGGCTCAGAACTTTCCGGTCGCGCTCTCAACAGGAGCGCATGGCCTATAAAAGGCGACTCGTTTTGCGCCGTCAAGGATTCGTTTGCGTAGCTTTTGTGACCTCAACATCTTGTGTGTCACACATGTGGATAACGGGGATAGAATGGAGCTGCCGCGGTAGCCCCCGGCCGAGGGGACAAAGACGCGCTTGTCAGGCTTCGCGACGGCTCCGGGGCGTGATCCAGGCACAGACCATCTGGCGCATCCGACGTCGCGGATCAGCCGTAATGCGTCCTGGGCTTCGGCTCGGTTCCGGTGAAGTGCACCCCGATCCGGCCGTTGCGGCGCCAGCGGACCTCGCATCGATAGCCGATGCCGTCGACGGGCACATAGAGAAGGAAATGATCCGGAATCGTTGCTTCGGGCGGAACCTTGAGTTCGGCGCCACCTTCATTTTGATTGCGCAGCGTGCAGCCAACTTCCGAATTCGAGATGCCCGTGATGATCGTGCCGCCCTTGAGCACGCGCTGGCGATGCTCGCGCTTGTGCTCGTCGGATCTCTCTGGATTGGGATTTGCGGGATTTGTCATCGGTAAAACGCCAGGATCGGATCAGATCCTATTACGTCTTCATTAGAAAAGCATTCACGCCGCAGGCGCCCCCGTCCGAGCTGCTTGGTGGCGCGGCCGGTCCCGGTTCAGGCAAACCGACGCGGGTCGGCGCAGAAATAGGCGATGATCTGGCAAAGATCCGGTTCGTTGACCATGCGCACCGCTTCGCTCGAACTGACCCATTTGCGGGTGCGGGAGCGTTTTTCCTTCCAATGGTCGGCGACCTTGTCGACATGCAGCGGGAACACCAATACCTCGCATGGCACTTCCTCGCCGGAGGCCAGGGCCTTGGCGTAGAAGTAGCGGCCGGCCTCGAGATGCGAGATCGTCCCGCGCAGTCCGGCTTCCTCGACAGCCTCGCGCGCCGCGGCTTCGCAAAGCGGCTCCCTGGCTTCAGGCCAGCCCTTCGGAAGCACCCAGCGGCCGGTATCGCGGCTGGTAATCAGCATGATCTCGACGCTGTTTCCGGTTTCGCGCCAGGGCAGGGCGGCTACCTGCAGACGGCACGGCGCGGTGCCGAAGAGTCGCCGGACCCTTTCGGCCAGATGGTTGTGCGTCGTTGGCCTCGTCAGCATCGGAGAAGCTAGCCCCAGCCTCCAGAATCGTTTGCCGTCTCACGAATCTTACGGCTAATTATCGGCAATAAAAGTAAAAACTTTCATCAGGATGGCCGATTTTCGCCAATAGACGCCGATTTCCGCGCGCCAGCCAGCCTCGCGAGACCCTTTGCCTAGTGGATGAGACTTCCCTGCGGCTCGATTTGCAGCAGGTTGCTTGCCGCGAATCAGCCGGCGTGATCGTCGGCGATCGGCTTCTGGTAGGTGAAGCCCATGTCCCAGGGAAAATAGATCCAGGTATCCTGACTGACCTCGGTGACGAAAGTATCGACCAGCGGCCGCCCCTTCGGTTTGGCGTAGACGGTGGCGAAATGCGCCTTCGGCATCATGGCGCGCACGATGCCAGCCGTCTTGCCGGTGTCGGTCAGGTCGTCGATAATCAGCACGCCCGCGCCGTCGTCGGCAAGCAGGGCCGGCGTGACCTCCTTCAGCACCTGCAGCTGACCCTGGCTGCTGTAGTCATGATAGGAGGCGACGCAGACCGTCTCGATAACGCGTATGCCAAGCTCCCGCGAGATGATCGCCGCCGGCACGAGGCCGCCGCGCGTGATGCAGACGATCGCTTTCCATTGCGCCTTGTTGGTGCCGGCAAGCCGCCAGGCGAGCGCGCGCGCATCGCGGTGGAACTGGTCCCAGGAGACCGGAAAGGCTTTTTCGGGAAGGGA
The DNA here is from genome assembly GCF_006440955.1 of Mesorhizobium sp. B2-8-1. Taxonomy (NCBI): domain Bacteria; kingdom Pseudomonadati; phylum Pseudomonadota; class Alphaproteobacteria; order Hyphomicrobiales; family Phyllobacteriaceae; genus Mesorhizobium; species Mesorhizobium sp. B2-8-1. The sequence continues at coordinate 98,803 of NZ_VFTX01000011.1, forward strand.
CATCTTTCGCGCACTCCGCAGCACGCGCGGTCGCGCGCAGAAAACAGGGGAATGCGCGCGGAAGTAACTGGAAAACCTCGCGCTTGGCAAGAGCGGCCGCAAACGACACTGTGAACTTACCGCGACAGGAAAGCCGCCACCGGCGCGGTGCGCAGCACGGAGCGCGTCACTCCGCCGAACAGGAGCTGGCGCAGCCACGAGTGGCTGTAGGCGCCAAGCACCAGCAAATCGGCGCCGGTCTCCGCGATCCTGGTCTGGATCACCTCGTCGACCGAGGTGCCGCCCGATCTCTGCACCGAGACACTCACGCTGGCGCCATGACGCGACAAGGCGGAAGCGATTTCCGCTCCGGCGGCCTCGGGGCGTTCATCGAGCGTGTCCGGCGGATCGATGACCAGAATGTCGGTTTTGTCGGCCTCGATGATGAAGGGCAGCGCATCGAAGGCGGCGCGTGCGGCCTCCTTGCTGCCGTTCCAGGCAAGCAGCACACGCTTGAAGGTGGTGATCAGCGGACCCAGGTGCGGCACTACCAGCACCGGCCGTCCGGCGTCGTAGACCAGTGTGTCGACGTCGGCGCTCGCATCGCCGCCCGTCTCGCGCTGCGCGGCGATGATCAGGTCGGCGGCACGCACGCTTGAAATGCCGGTCAGGGCGCTGTCGCCGGAAAAACTCTCCAGGCTGTGCCATTCGAAGGACAGGCCGGAATTCTCGATATGCCTGAGAAACGCGGCCCGCAGCTTTTCGGCCCGTTCGCGGTTCATGTCGGCCGAAACCTGCAGGAACTCGGTGTCGGGAAAGCCGGTGGCCGACGTGTAGGGCACCGGAAGCGCTTCGGCGTGGATGCCGATCAGATGGCTCTGGAAGCGGCCGGCAAGCGGAATGGCGAAGTCGAGCACGCGCTCCGCGTCCTGCTCGTTCTGCAGAATGGCGACGATGGTCTTGAAGCGCATGGTGATCCCCTCATTTTGCGAGCGATCCGCCCGCGGCAAGGAAACGTCGCCGCGTTGTGCTTGGTTCCGGCCTGGACCGGATCAGCTCGCGCTGCTGGCAAAGCCGGCCACCATCGCCTCGACATCGGCGCGCGCGGCGTCCAGGGCCTGCTGGCTGCGGGCACGGACCACCAGTTCGGTCCAGAACTTGCCGTCGCCGTATTTCGGATAGGAGCCGATGATCGTGTCCGGATGCGCTTTCTGGATCTCGCCCAGCGGCCCGCCGACGAGACCTTCGCCGAACGGGCAATGCACCGCTGCCGACAGCATTTTCGTGCCGGCTTTCAGCGTCGGCACGACATTGTCGAGCATGGCCTGGAAGATCGAGGGCACGCCCGCCATCACGTGGACATTTCCGATGCGGAATCCGGGCGCGACCGACACCGGATTGTCGATATGGTCGGCGCCGCGCGGCATTCGGGCCATGCGCTTGCGGGCCTCGGTGTATTCGATGCCGCGAGCGGCATAGCTTGCTTCCAGCAGGGCATAGGCCTTGGCATCGTATTCGCACGGCACGCCGAAGGCCTTGGCAATCGAATCGGCTGTGATGTCGTCATGGGTCGGGCCGATGCCGCCGGTTGTGAACACATAGGTATAGCGAGCCCGCACCGCATTTACCGCGGCGACAATCTCGTCTTCCTCATCGGGAACGATGCGCACCTCCTTCAGGTCGATGCCGATGGCCGTCATGATGTCAGCCAGATGGCCGATATTCCTGTCCTTGGTGCGGCCGGACAGGATCTCATCGCCGATGACGAGCATGGCGGCGGTAACGATTTCGGACATCGATGGCTCCGGCAAAAACGGGTCGCCTGAAATAGCGCGGCACGCGGCCAGCGGCAATGCCATCCGACCGGTGAACAAACTGTGCCCGCATACGCGGTATTCCCCGAATATTGGCGCCCTAAGTACCCTGGCGTGGCTGGGGCGGGCGAGGATCATCACGTCAAGGAGACGCAAATGGCCAAAGTACTTGTTCTCTACTATTCGAGCTGGGGTCACATGGAGCAGATGGCCAAGGCCGCAGCCGAAGGCGCTCGCGAAGCCGGTGCCGAGGTGACCATCAAGCGCGTCGCCGAACTCGTGCCCGAAGCGGTCGCCAAGGCCGCCCACTACAAGCTCGACCAGGAAGCGGCGATCGCCAGCCCGCTGGAACTGAGCGACTATGACGCGATCATCGTCGGCGCCTCGACGCGTTACGGAATGATGTGCGCGCAACTGAAGAACTTCTTCGACCAGACCGGCCCGCTATGGGGCAAGGGCGCGCTGATCAACAAGATCGGCTCGGTGATGTCTTCGACCGCGACCCAGCACGGCGGCGCGGAACTGGCGCTGATCAGCACCCAGGCCATGCTTCAGCACCACGGCATGATCATCGTTCCCCTGTCCTATGCCTATCAGGCTCAGATGGGCAACGATGTCGTGCGTGGGGGGGCGCCCTACGGCATGACCACCACAAGCGACAGCGACGGTTCGCGCCAGCCTTCGGCGCAGGAACTCGAAGGCGCGAAGTTCCAGGGCGGGCGCGTCGCCGAAATCGCCGCGAAGCTGCACGGCTGATCGTTGTGCCGCCGGTGCCTGCCGGCGTTGCTCCTGCTGGCGATGCTTGTGGTCCACGCCGTGGATCGTCGCTTCACCGACGCTTCACAACGAATTCAAGGAACCATTCGGCTGATGACTGGTTTGCCCCGTGTCGCACCCAAGGCGACGAAGACAAAACGGAGTGATCCAATGTACAAAAAGCTTTTCGCGGCATTCGTTCTGACGGCCGGTCTTGCCACATCGGCGATGGCGCAGTCGACTGACGGCAGGTATTACAACCATGACAGTTGGTGGAACAATTGGTCGCTGTTCGGCAATGAGGATTCATCAGCCATCGACCAGAGCACCACCGGGAGCATCAACGCATACGGCTCCGGGTTGAGCACCCAAGGCAATACCGGTGGGATGGGCCCATGTGCTCACAACACTCCAGGTCCGGACGCCAATGCTCAAGGCAACGTCAATGACCAGTACTGCGGCAAATAATCAGCCGTAAGCTCCCTGCTGACCGTAGGACGTTTTCTCTCCCGACGTCCGCGGTCGGCGCTCCGGGGCGGCCGGCCTTTGGGGCGATCGGGCTTTGGGCTGAAAGATCAGTCGGAAACCTCGGTCTGCGGCCGGTCGCGTCCATCAGCCAGTTCCTCATGCCATTTGCCGTCGGCATCCTCGTACTGGATGCCGTCCGTCGACCCCGCGACCTGCTGCTCGGCTGAAGCGATCTCGGCGGCCCGCAACGCGTCCTGATGCGTGGGAAACGTCTCCGAGAAGGTCGCTCCGACCTTGTAGGCCCAGCCGCCGTCATGCTCGACTATCTTGTAAGTCAGCTTCGCCATCAAAAACCTCCGGTTTAAAGGTCCGTCCGCTCAATGCAGGCGGTCGTCGGACAGCTTGTCGTCTGGCACCAGCACTTCCGATTCCCTGGCGGCTTCGATAAGGGCCCGGCGCGCATCCGCTGTCGAACGATAACCTTCCAGCACTTTGAGGCAAGTGTCGAGAGCATCACGATGACGGGGGCCGCGATTGAGCGGCCAAACCGTCATCAGGCACTCCGCCGCCTCTTGGTACTGCGGATGTGGCGATATTTGCCGACATGGCCGAGTTCGACCACGACCGGTGTTTCAAAAGGCTTGTTGTCCATCATGGCCGCAACGCAAAGCAGTCAATTTGGTTGCAACCGTGTCCTCAGCCTGCGCCCAAACGTCCCAGACCTCCTTGGAAGCTCCATTGCGCGGTCGTTCGACGACGCGTTCCGCCCTTCTCGGAAGGGTCGCTCAGCCCGCCGCCTTCATCCAGTGCTGCATCGTCGTCACCGAGCGCGCGAGCTGCGGCGCGGGATGGATCGTCTCGCTGAACGTGGCGGCCGCTCGCCACCCCCAGCGCGGGTCGGCGAGGAAGGCGCGCGCCAGCGCAACCATGTCGGCGCGGCCTTCGGCGATGATCGCCTCTGCCTGCTTGGGATCGTCGATCAGACCGACCGCGCGGGTAGGGATGCCGGCGCCCCTGCGCACGGCTTCCGCCAGATGCACCTGATAGCCGGGGCCGGAGGGCAGTTTCTGCAAGGGCGAATTGCCGCCGCTCGAGCAACAGAGATAAGCGACGCCTTCGGCCTTCAGCGCTTTCGCCACTTCGATCGCATCCTCGACGTCGAAACCGCCATCGACCCAATCCTTGACCGACAGCCGGGCGCCCAGCATCAGTTTTGGCGCTGCCTTTTTCACCGCCTTGGCGATCTCGACGACAAGACGCATGCGGTTTTCCAGCGAGCCGCCCCAGCGGTCCGTGCGTTGGTTGGAGAGCGGCGACAGGAACTGGAAGATCAGGTAGCCGTGCGCCGCGTGCAGCTCGATGAAGTCGAAGCCCGCGCGTTCGGCCCGCCTCGCCGACTCGGCGAACCGCTCGATGAGCTGGAGGATCTCCTCTTCCTCCAGCGCTCGCGGCACGTTCCAGCCGGTATCGTAGGCGATTGCCGAGGCCGAGACGGTCTGCCAGGGATCCTCGTTCGGCTGCAGCGGTCCGCCCCCCTCCCAGGGCTTGCGGTTCGAGGCCTTGCGGCCGGCATGGGCAAGCTGAGTGCCGAATTTGGTGCCGGGTGCGGCCACGCGCCTTGCTGCGTCCAGGGCGCGGCGCGCAGCGGCTTCATTGTCTTCGGAATAGAGGCCGAGGCAGCCATGGCTGATGCGGCCACGCCGCTCGACATCGGTCATCTCGACCGTGACCATGCCGGCGCCGGACATTGCCAGGTTCATCCAGTGGTGGAGATGCCAGTCGCTCGCCGAGCCGTCCTCAGCCGAATACTGGCACATCGGCGCGACGGCGATGCGGTTGGGAAAGCTCAAGCCATCGAGCGTGATCGGCTGGAAAAGCGATGTGGTCATGAACGAAACTCCGGGAATAGGATGCGCTATTTAGGCGATCGATCGCCGCCATGCCACACACGAGAGAGTGAAATGCTTACTGGACCAACCGCTGCCCCGATTGCGTGAACGCCGGTTCGCGGCTACGCCTCCCGGGCAACGTGGAGGCAGCCGATGGAAGATCGTATCCGCATCCGTTCTGAAGAAATCCTATCCGACGACTGGGCGATTCTGAAGAAGACCGTCCTCGACTACCGTCGCCGCGACGGACAATGGGAGACACAAATCCGCCAGACTTACGATCGCGGCGATGGCGCGGTGATCCTGCCCTATGATCCCCAGCGTTCAACCGTGCTCCTGGTGCGCCAGTTCCGCTATCCCGCCTATGTCACAGGCCACCGCGAACCGCTGGTCGAGGCCTGCGCGGGACTGCTCGACGAAAACGATCCGGAGACCTGCATCCGCAAGGAGGCGGAGGAAGAGCTCGGCTATCGGCTGAACCATGTGGAGCGGCTGTTTTCGCCCTATATGAGCCCGGGCAGCGTCACCGAGCGGCTCTGGTTCTTCACCGCCCTCTATTCGCCCGCCGACCGCATTTCGGCCGGTGGCGGCGCAGCGGACGAAGGCGAGGACATCGAGGTGCTGGAAATGCCGCTCGACGAGGCTCTGGCCGGCATTGCCGATGGCCGCATCATCGACGCCAAGACCATCATCCTGATCCAGCATCTGAAGCTCCATCCGATCGCTGTTTGACCGATACCGGTCGCCCCTGCGGGACGAAGAATCGGTGCGGGGCGAATGAAAACGAACGTGTTTTGCACAACGCTTTTTGGGGACTGCATGGCCCCGATTGACGAGATCGCCTAGGTAGTTGAAACGAAAGGCGCGCGGACGTGGCGGAATTGGTAGACGCAAGGGACTTAAAATCCCTCGATCTCTGATCGTACGGGTTCGATTCCCGTCGTCCGCACCACCTTAACTCTACTTCAATGCTCTGCAGAGCCTAGCCGCCACCAACGGGTGCCACCCGGGTCTCTTAGCGGCGGCTCGGCGACCGTGCGCCGAGGCGCGCCGTCGGCTATGGGCCCTCGGCGAACGTTGCCACGATCCGCCGACCTGAAACGACGGATCGTGGCGTTCAAGCGCTCACTGGATAATCTTTACGATCTTGCGTGTGCCGGGATCCACGACGACGGTGTGATTGTCCACGACGACGTAGCGATATTTGACGTTGGGAATTTCATGAAGCTCGACCGTGTCGGGCAGGGCGGTCCCGACGTTGAGCTCGACGCCGGGAATCTTGACTGAGGCCAGAGGCTGTTTCTTTACGTATTCTTGTATGACGGTTTCGTCCTGCGGCTGAATGACCACATCCTGTGCGGCGGCGGCACCGATGCCGGCAAGCAGCAGGAATCCCACTACGACGGTTGTAAGATCGGTTCTCATTGTTGCTTCCTTTCTCTCTCGTTGGGCTTGACGCGAAGCGCGGTGGCGCCCGAAGGATTGCCAGGGTTGGCAAGGGCTCCCAATGCTGGCCATCGATCAGGGGAACCATCGTTCGATGGCCTGTCAGGCAATCGCTCTTAGACGCGTGAGTTCCAAACAACCGTGGGTTTGGGCCTTTTGCGCGCCACGATCTGACTTTGGTCGCATGTTCAATAGGACCCAAGCCCTAGCAGTGGAACCGCCGGTAGGAAGCGTGCGTTGCGTTTGCTAATGATTTTCAACTGGAGGCCGATCATGGCAGCCGGGCCCGCTGTGGTAAATTCTGGCGGCAGCGCTGCCGTGGCCATTGTTCTGGCAGGCGGAAAAAATATTCGGCGTCAAGATTGACGCTCCCAAAGCCAAAGTGCCGTCCGCATCGGCGAATCCGGCAGCTCCGTCGAATGGTGGCTGATGTCAATCCGACGCTTCGTGAGGCAAAGCATGACCCCTGGTTCCATCAAAACTGATGGCCGTGACCGTGTCACAATCCCCGACAACGACAATCACATGGCTGGCGTCGACACCAAGCCGCTCTTGAAAAGTATCCAGAGCGACGATTTTGCTGACGCGCTTTGCGCGAGAGCTGAGCGCTTCGCGACCAAGGTGGTCGTGGCAATGGCGATTTGTTTGACATCGACACTGGTCGCCGGCGCTTATTTTTTACTGGCGCCCTCTTGAGGGACCAGAAGCTCAAGCTGGAGAGCACGACCGGCCTCTCATACCCGGGCTGCGATTAAGCACTCATTTTCAACAGGGAAGACCCGCCTGGCTTCCTTCCCTTGTTGTCGGTCCGCCGCTCGCGGGCACGGCCCGGCAGGGTTGGCGATCAGCCGGGCCGGATTGCACAATATTAGTCGTTGCTGTCGTAGATCACCACTGGGTGACGCCGGTGGTGACGGCGTTCAGTTGAGCCCGTTATGACGACGGTGTCGCGGCGATGATGCCGGCGACCTTGGTCATAGAAAGCCACCGTGCCATGGCGCCGATGATGGAGGCGATGGCCCTGATCGTTGATCACTGCCACGTGACGGTGATGATGGCGATGGGTTTTGATGACGACGTCGGCTTCTGCCGCCGAAGCGACAACCGGCATTGCAACGAAAACGAGCGCCATGGCACTTGTCAGAAAAATCGCTTTCATAAGTGTTTCTCCATTCCAGATCCCTCGGGGTAGTTTCACGACAGCTCAAGCCGCACGAGATCTCGATTTGAGCTTTCTGCCTGCGAACTGAGCAGGGGGTTGGCACATGAAGGACCATTGCTGCACCCGTTCAACAAATGAAAGGAATGCGAGTACGTTCCTTGCAGGAGAGCTGATCGGACCTCTGCTGTAGGTATTCGGACCAAGGTCTTGCTGATGTTCTTGGACCTTCGTCCGCACTTGCGGGTTCGATGGCTCTTTTCTCGATGCAATTCTTTGAGTGTTCACTGCGCGATCGGGCGCGGGTACTGCGATGGCGGACGCGCGCCTGCGTGCGAGGGCAGGATCATAAAAACGGCACGCGGCATCAAGTGCTGCGCCGGTGACGTTCAGACAAGCGGGCATGGTGATACTGGTGCGATCACGCAATTCCGCGCGCCGCAGGCAATGATACGGTGTCTGCGCGGCGGATCTGATCCGTCGAGGCCGGCGTCTACCAGGCCCAACCCATCCCCCCGCCCACTGGGGACGCCGGCCCCTCAGTCCTTGGAATTGCCGTAGAATTGCCGTCGCGGACCATGCGAGATCGAGCATGATCCTGCCCGGTGACCGGGCGCGGCGATGGGGCTCAGAACTTGTAGCTCAGATTGATGCCGACCGTATTCAGCTTCACATTCTGGTCGCGATCGAGAAAATCGTCCGGCGCATCAAAATGCTCCTTACTGAAATCATAGTAGCGATACTGCGCCCCGACGACGAACCTGTCGGTCAGCGCATAGTCGACGCCGGCCCCAACCGTCCAGCCTATGCTGGTTCGCGTGTTGTCGAACGAAGTACCGGCATCTTGGGAGGTTTCGATGCCGGCAAAGGCGACGCCGCCGATGCCGTAGATCAGGAACCGATCCATCGCATAGCCGGCCTTGGCATTGATGGAACCGAACCACTTGACATCCGTGCCGAGCAGATTTCCCGCACCCAGTTCTTCGGCGCCCTTTGCCGAGGAATAGTTAAGCTCTGCTTCGGCGCCGAGCACAGCCTCGTCGAATTGCCACAGACCGGCGACATGGCCACCGACGAAACCGCCGTCGAGGTCTGGCGAGGCGGCAAACGGCTCGCCCTCGGTTCCCGAGATGTCGGAACTGCCCCAGCCATAACCGCCTTGCAGGCCGGCATAGTAGCCGGTCCAGTCGAAACCGGGGGCGGTCATCGGCACATCGGCCACAGGTTCGGCTGCGAAAGCCGGTGCGGCCAGAGCGGCAAGAAAACCGACACTTGCAAGCATTAGGCGACGCATCGAACTGCCCGAACGAAGAGCTGGAAGATCCTGGCAGGCACGGTAACCCGATTTGCGGCAAAACGGAATCGCATTTCTGTGCGGCCGATTTACGCTCTCCGTCGGTCTTGGAACAATCGGGAGAAAGTGTGAGGCTGGTCAAAACCGTGGCGGCTTGGCACAGTCGGGCAAACAGGAGTCGCTTCATGGCGAACACGCCGTCGGGCAGCAAACCCAGACCATGGACTGAAATGGCAACGCATCTGGTCGATGTCGCCATGGGCAGGAAACCCGCCGATCTCGTCATCCGCAACGGGCGCTGGGTCAATGTTCACTCCGGCGAGATCGTAGCCGGCACCGACATCGCTATTGCCGGCGGCCGCTTCGCCTATTGCGGCCCGAATGCCGGCCATGCCATCGGGCAGGGCACCAAGGTGGTCGATGCCGGCGGGCGCTATCTGGTGCCCGGTCTTTGCGACGCGCACATGCATGTCGAGAGCGGCATGGTGACGGTGACCGAATTCTGCCGCGCGGTGATCCCGCACGGCACGACTTCGATGTTTATCGATCCGCACGAGATCGCCAATGTGCTCGGCCTGCCCGGCGTGCGGCTGATGCATGACGAGGCCGTCGCCATGCCGATCAACGTGCATGTCCAAATGCCGTCCTGCGTGCCCTCGGCCCCCGGGCTCGAACATGCCGGCGCCGAACTGACGGTCGCCGACGTCGCCGAGGCGATGGGCTGGGAAAACATCATCGGGCTGGGCGAGGTGATGAATTTCCCTGGCGTCGCCGCCAACGATCCTGTGATGTCGGGCGAGATCGCCGCGACCGTGAAAGCCGGCAAGACCGTCGGCGGGCACTATGCCTCGCGCGATCTCGGCTTGCCGTTCCATGGCTATGTCGCCGGCGGCCCGGAGGACGACCATGAGGGCACGCGCGCCGAAGATGCCATCGCCCGCGTGCGCCAGGGTATGAAGGCGATGCTTCGGCTGGGCTCGGCCTGGTACGACGTCGCCTCGCAGATCAAGGCGGTTACCGAGGGCGGCATCGATCCGCGCAATTTCATCCTGTGCACCGACGACAGCCATTCCGGCACCTTGGTTCACCAGGGGCATATGGACCGCGTGGTCCGCCACGCCATCAGCCAGGGCTTGAAACCGGTGACCGCGATCCAGATGGCGACGCTCAACACCGCTCAGCATTTCCGGCTGGAGCGCGAGATCGGATCGATCGCGCCGGGGCGGCTGGCTGACCTTTTGATCGTCTCGGATCTCGCCGAAATGACCATCGACGAGGTCTATGCGCGTGGCGTCAGGCTGGCCAAGGCCGGCAAGCTCGACATCGACATTCCGGTCTACGACTATCCCAAGGCGGCGAAGAACACCGTCAAGCTCGGCAAGAAGCTGAAGGCCCACGATTTCGACATCACGGCACCCAACGGCGCGAACGAAGTCCGGGTCCGGGTCATCGGGGTCATCGAAAATCAGGCACCGACGCGGGCGCTGGAAGCGGATCTCGCCGTCGAGGACGGGCTGGTCGCCATGGATCGCCGCAACGACGTCTGCCAGATCGCGCTGGTCGAGCGCCACAGGGGTACCGGCGGCGTCACCAATGCCTTTGTCTCCGGCTTCGGTTACATCGGCGATTGCGCGATGGCGTCGAGCGTGGCGCATGATGCCCACCACATCATCGTCGTCGGCACCAACAAGCGGGATATGGCGCTGGCGGTCAACCGACTGGGCGAGGTCGGTGGCGGCGTCGTGCTGTTTTCCAAGGGTAAGGAACTGGCACTGGTCGAAATGCCGATCGCCGGGCTGATGTCGGACGAGCGGGCCGAAATCGTCGCGGCCAAGGCCGACAAACTGACCGAGGCCATGCGCCAGATGGGCTGCTCGCTGAACAACGCCTACATGCAGCACTCGCTGCTGGCGCTGGTCGTCATTCCGGAGCTCAGGATTTCCGATGTCGGCCTGATCGACGTGACGACCTTCCAGAAGGTCGACCTCTTCGTATAAGAGCAGTTGCGGTCGCTTCGCTCATCCGCCGGTGGCGATCGTCAGCACCTTGAACGGCGTGGTGATGACGATCTCGGCAACCGAGCCGACGGCCTTGCCGAGGCCTTGGCCGAGATTGTTGAGCTGCACTGGAGGTTCGTCCGACGCCAGGCCGGCCGGGGCCCGCAGCCGGTCGCCGAGCAACTGAACCAGGATCGGATTGTCGGCGAATTTGGCGTGGTTCAGCCGGTCGCCACCCTTGGTCTGGCTGAGATCGACCACAGACACGCCATAGCTGGCCAGATCGGCCGCGTCGCCATAGTCGCCGACGCGGGGCTTGTCGCCCGAAATCAGGGAAGACAGTTTGAGCGCCCGGTCGTCCGCGGAAAGCAGGATGGCGAACGGTTTGTCCGGCTTGCCGTAGCGGATCATCTGTTTCTTGAACACGTCGACGTCGATGTCGGGCGAGGCCAGGATGACATAACCAAGCTTGCCGTCGAGATCGCGGTCGCCGGTGATGGCAAGCTGGCGCAGCGCCTCCATGGTCACCCATGTTCCCATCGAATGGGCGACGATGTCGATGCTCTTAGCCCGCGTCTTGGCCAGCATCCTGAGCGTTGCCTCAAGGTCGTCACGCGCCGCGTTGGCGCTCTCCTTGTCGTAGATGTAGCCCGTCGTCTTGCCGCTCGAAGCCCAGGAAAACAGCACCGGCGTGCCCGGATATTTCGTGTCGTGCGCGATCTGCGTCAGCCGGTAGATACCGTCGTCGAAACCATTGTTGAACCCGTGCACGAAAACCAGCGCACGGTCGCCGCGCATGGCGATGTCGGCACCGACCGCTTTGGCGAATTGCGGCGCATCCGCATAGAACGCGACATCCTTGGCGGTGAAATCCTTGGCTGGATTGCTGTTGGCAGACCCCCGGACACGCTCGATCATGCCGACCTTGTGACTTTTCGGCACGGTGACGTCGACCCGGGCGAAGCTGGTGGTCAAGGAGCGATCGCCGTCGAACACCTGCCGCGGGTCCTTGGTCGCCTTCTGGCGGGTGGTGGCGACGAATATCTCGTGGGTGGCCGCGATGTCGGACGCGGGTACGGCAACCGTCGTCCTGTTCAGCAGATCGTGCGTGTTTCGGCCGGCGCAGCCTGCGACCAGCAGCGTGAACGCAATGACGACGAAACTCTTCGAATGCACCGTCACACGCCGGCTCCCGCAAAGGAGGACGTCAAACGCGTGACGTCGCTGGATATTTCGATAAGGCCAGAGGCCGGCGCGGTCCAGTTCAAAGTTGGTCGACTCTGTCGCAAGGCCGAGCGGGCCACGCGAACCCGCGGCGATGCATCTATTGGCCGAGCAGGCTGATGCGGTCGGTCACGTCGCGGTCGCTGGCAAATCCATCGTCTTCGCGCAGCCGTTGGCCGATCATCTTCACCAGCGCGGGATTGTCGGCGAATTTCGTATGGTTGAAACTGTCCGCTCCCTTGATCTTGGAGAGGTCGACGACCGTTACGCCGTAGGATGCAAGGTCGGCGGCGTCCTTGTAGTCGCCGACGCGCGGCCGCGCGCCGGCAATCAGACCGGAGAGCCGGAGCGCGCGGTCATCATCGGACAACAACAGGATGAACGGCTTGTTGGGTTTGCCATAGCGGCGCATCTGGCTCTTGAACACGTCGACATCGATGTCGGGCGATGCGAGCACGACGTCGCCGAGCTTGCCGCCGAGATCACGGTCGCCGGTGATGGCGAGCTGGCGCAGCGTCTCCATGGTCACCCAGGTTCCCATCGAATGGGCGACGATATCGATGCGCCGCGCCCCGGTCTGCGCCAGCATACGCAACGTCACCTCGAGCTGGTCGCGCGCGGCGCTGGCGCTTTCCTTGTCGTAGACATAGTCGGTGGTCTTGGCGCCGGATGCCCAGGAAAACAGCACGGGTGTGCCGGGATAGCCGGAATCGTGGACGATCTGGGTCAGGCGGTAGACGGCGTCGTCGAAGCCGGTGTTGTAGCCATGGACGAAGACCATGACGCGGTCGCCGCGCGCCGCGATGTCAGCACTCAGCGCACTGGCGAATTTCGGCTGGGTGTCGTAGCCGACGACCTCGGAGGCCATGAAGTACTTGGCCGGATCGTTCGATTTGCCGCGCGAGCGGCGTTCGATCTGCCCGGTCTGGTGGATGCCGGGCACGGTGACGTTGACGCGGGCGTAGTTCAGCGTGGCCGATCGCTCGCCGTCGAAGACCTTGTTCGGATCGTCGGATTTCTTGCGCGTGGTGGCGATGAAGATGCTGTGATTGCCGGCGATCTCGGTCACCGGCGCTGCCACGATGGCGCTGCCGAGCAGCTCTTGAGTCTGCTGTCCCGCGCAACCCGCGACAAGCAAGGCTAGGCCAATGGCAAAAATCGTCTTCAACGGCACGTCTGAAATTCCACTCCGGCCCGAAAGGCCAATCGCCTCCGCGAAGTCTCCCCCGACAGCGCAAGTGCGGCGGAAGTAAGTCGTGCCCAGCCGAAAAGCGGTCGGCGTCTCGCGACCGCCGCCGCAGTGTTGCACGAAAGCCAGACTGGCATCAGGGCGGGCCCTTTCGGGGCTTGGCACCCGCATGAATTTCAAGAATTACATTAACGATCGCCTCCAACTGACAGCAAATGTGTCACTAAATGCCGACCGCTTGGGAACATGAGTGACGGGGCAATGGTTTCACGGGGTCGCCTGTGCAATAGACGGAATCGGGTTGCTCGGCGGCAAGGCTCGCGACAAACGGTCGTTCCGCGGCCAATCGATGATAGACGTTCCCAAACGACATGCGTTCAAGGTGGCTTTCCGATGACCAGCTTCTCTTCCCGTGTTGCCACCGCTGCTTCCGCGATCCGCCGGATCTTTCCGGAAACGCCGCTGCAGGAGAACGACTATCTGTCGAAGAAGACCGGCGCGCGGGTGCTTTTGAAGCGCGAGGACCTGAGCCCGGTGCGCTCCTACAAGATCCGCGGCGCCTTCAACTTCTTCCGCAAGGCCCTGGGCGAGGGCAACCAGGCCGAACTGTTCGTCTGCGCTTCCGCAGGCAACCATGCGCAGGGTTTTGCATTCGTCTGCCGCCATTTCGGCAAAAAGGGCGTTGTATTCATGCCGGTGACGACGCCGCAGCAGAAGATCGACAAGACGCGGCTGTTCGGCGGCGACTTCGTCGAGATCAGGCTCGTCGGCGATTTCTTCGACGATTGCTATCGCGCCGCCATCGAATTCACCGAAAGCGCCGGCGCTCATATGGTGCCGCCCTTCGACCACAAGGACATCATCGAGGGACAGGCGACGGTCGCCTATGAGATCGCCCACCAGATGCCCGGCGCGGGCATGCCCGACATCGTCATGCTGCCGGTCGGCGGCGGAGGTCTGGCCGCAGGGGTGACGCACTACTTCGCCGATCAGGGGCGTGAGGCGCGCTTCGTCTTTTGCGAACCGGCAGGGGCGCCAAGCCTGCGCGAGAGCCTTGCGGCGGGAAAACGGCTCAAACTCGCCAAGGTTGATAATTTCGTCGACGGCGCGGCGGTCGCCGAAATCGGCCGTGAGCCCCTGCGGCACCTCAAGGACTTCGCCGCCGACACGGTGCGGTTGATCCCGGAAAACCGGCTCTGCGCGACCATGATTGAGATGCTCAATGTCGAGGGCGTGGTGCTGGAGCCGGCCGGCGCGCTGGCTATCGATGCGCTGAAGGATTTTTCCAGGAAGGAAATCCGCGGCAAGACCATCGTGGCCGTGGTTTCGGGCGGCAATTTCGATTTCGAACGGCTGCCGGACGTCAAGGAACGGGCACTGCGCTTCGAGGGCCTGAAGAAATACTTCATCATCCGCTTTCCGCAGCGGCCGGGCGCGCTGCGCGACTTCCTTGAAATGCTGGGGCCGGACGACGACATCGCCCGGTTCGAATATCTGAAGAAGTCGGCACGCAATTTCGGCTCGGTTCTGATCGGCATCGAAACCAAGGATCGCCGCAATTTCGACCTGCTGAAATCGAATTTCGAGGCCGAAGGCGTCCAGTATCAGGATATCACCGACAACGAGACATTGGCCGGGTTCATCATATGAGCAGAAACGTCTTCATCGCCCTGTTTTCAGGCATCAATGTCGGCGGCAACCGCATCGTCAGGATGGCCGAGTTGCGGGCGTTCTTGGAGGATCTCGGGTTTTGCGATGTCGCTACCTACGTGCAGAGCGGCAATGCGGTGTTCCGGGCCAAGGAAGGTGACGCCGCCACGCTGACCAAACAGATCGAAGCGGCTTTCGAGGAGAAATGGGGTTTTCATTCGCGCATCATGGTGCGCGATCTCGGCTGGGTCGAACGGCTGGTCAGGGAAAATCCCTATCCGGAGATTGCCGAGGAGCCGACAAAGCTGCACGCGTATGCGCTGGAGCGCGCGCCTACCGCCGAGGAGGCGGCGCGGCTGGCCGAAAAATGTACGGGTCCGGAGCGGTTCGAGATCAAGGGCGACGTGCTTTACCTGCATGCACCCGGCGGACTGGGCAAATCGGTGTTTGCCAATCTGATCCCACGCGTACTGAAGGTACCTGGCACTGCGCGCAACTGGCGCTCGGTGCTGGCGCTGCTGGAGATGGCCGGCAAGCCCGGCGGCGGCTGATTAATGCCTGCCGTAATACGCAGACAAGAGCCTACGCCGCCTCGGCGCGTTTCCAGTCGAACGTCAGCTCCTCGCGAAACGCAAAGCGTTTGATGTGGTCGGCGACGACGCTTTCGAGGCGTTCGATAGAGCCGGGGTCGTCGCTCGATACGGTGATGTGCAGCGCAGCTCCATCGGCATCCATGATGGTGCGGCCGAGCGAAAGGTCGATGGCGCCATGGTTGGGATCGAATTCCACGGGGAATTTGTGCGCCCAATGTTTGCACAATTGCTGCAGATAACGGCTTGCATGTGCGGTGGTGACATCGGCATGGCTGATCGTCATGAAGGGATCTCCGAGGGTGAAACGCACGAAACGGCGGCCGCTTTCGAAGCGGGCGCTATCGCCGGATAGATAGGCGCAAGCTCGCCCGCCGCCATAGGCCGGCTGCCGACCGCTCTAAAAGGTGATCGATCACCAGCTTCCGGTATTCGGCATCGACGCCCACGGTTCGGCCTTTGCCCTCGCCGGACCTTTCTGCAGAAGTTCGATCGAGATTCCGTCCGGCGACTTGACGAAAGCCATGTTGCCGTCGCGCGGCGGCCGGTTGATGGTGACACCGCTGTCCATCAGCCGCTGGCAGGTGGCGTATATGTCGTCGACTTCATAGGCGAGGTGGCCGAAATTGCGGCCCCCCTTGTAGTCTTCCGGGTCCCAATTGTAGGTGAGCTCGACCAGCGGTGCTTTCTCGTCGATGCCGCTTTGCTCGTCTTCCGGCGCGGCCAGGAAGATCAGCGTATAGCGGCCCTGCTCGTTCTCGTAGCGGCGCACTTCCTTCAGGCCGAGCTTGTTGCAGTAGAAATCGAGCGAAGCATCGATGTCGGCGACGCGAACCATGGTGTGCAGATAGCGCATGTGATTTCCTCGACTTGTTGGGTTGCGGCGCAACATAGGGGTGGGCCGTCCAAAGGGCAAATCCCAGGCGGCTGCCGGCGCCGCCAAAGAACAAATCCGGTATTCGCATAATGAACCGTGAAAAAAGGCACGTCAGGTCTTGCACTCACCGGAAGCCGCAGTGTTAATCTGGTGTCAAGAATCAGTTGCGGTGTTCTTGAAAAAAGGGGGCATTCTTATGGGGGAAAAAGCCTCTTTGACGGGGCGGTCCGAAACCCCTGGCGACGCCATGAAGCGCGAGGAAGGCGGCGATGCCGTCGATCTGACCGAAATATCCGGCGCCATCAAGTGGTTCGATGTAGCCAAGGGCTATGGCTTCATCCTCCCGGATGACGGCGTTTCAGGCGACATCCTCCTCCATGTGACATGCCTTAGACGGGATGGTTTCCAGACTGCTCTGGAGGGAGCGCGCGTTGTCTGCCTCGTCAAGCAGGGCGAGCGCGGATTGCAGGCTTTCCGGGTTCTCTCGATGGATGTCACCACAGCGGTCCATCCCGCGGAAATGCAGGAACAGCGCACCCATGTCTCGGTGACACCCGAAAGCGGGCTGGAACGTGCCTTGGTGAAGTGGTTCAACCGCACCAAGGGGTTTGGTTTCCTGACCCGGGGCGAGGGCACCGAGGACATCTTCGTCCATATGGAAACCTTGCGTCGCTACGGCATCACCGAGCTTCGGCCGGGGCAGGTCGTGCTTGTCCGCTTCGGGCGCGGCGACAAAGGCCTTATGGCTGCCGAAATCCACCCCGATATGGGAACCTTGCCGGTCGCGCATTAGGGCGGTTGCCGAGGATTTTCGCATGACACATAGGAACTGGCTGACGGCGGGCGCAATGTGCGTCCTGGCTGCCGTCATCGTCGCCGCGGGCGCCTATTTCTATTTGCCTGCACCGACGGCGGCCGACAGCCGGGTGATGACCCTGCCGGTGGACCCGACGCCGCTGGTCGTGGCGACGAAAGGCGGAGATCGCTCCTTTTCCATCGAAATCGCCGACACCGATGCTGAACGCGAGGCCGGCTTGATGTATCGCCAGGACATGGCGGACGATCACGGCATGTTGTTCGTCTTCGACATGCAGCAGCAGGTCAACTTCTGGATGCAGAACACGCCGATGCCGCTTGACCTGGTTTTTATCGGCCAGGATGGCAAGATCCGGGCGGTCAAGCACGGCGAGCCGCAATCCCAGGCGCTGATTTCGCCCGGCGTGCCGGTGCGCTTCGTGCTTGAGCTCAAGGCGGGCACCGCCGCCAGGAACGGTATCGATTATGGCGACCTGGTGCGCCATCCGGCCGTTGGCACCATATCAGGCCCCGAGGTGCCGCCATCGGACAATGGCGATGCGCCGAACGGCGGTGGCGGTTGAGGACGCGGGCAGTATAGCCGATGCAGTTTTTTTCCCATGACGGGTTCGATATCGCCTTCCTCGACCGCCAGCCGGAATCGGGCCGGGGCGATCCTGTGCTGATGATCCATGGCTTTGCCTCCAGCCATTACGTCAACTGGGTTTCGCCCGGCTGGTTCAAGACGCTGAACGATGACGGCTACCGCGCCATTGCGCTGGACAATCGCGGCCACGGCTCGTCATCGAAAAGCTACGAAGAGGCAGATTACACCCCGGCCCGGATGGCCTCGGACGCGGCTGCTTTGCTCGATCATCTCGGCATCGGGCGCGCCCATGTCATGGGCTATTCGATGGGCGCGAGGATAGCGGCATTCCTGGCGCTGTCGGATCCCGACAAGGTGGCGACGCTGGTCTTCGGCGGTCTCGGCATCGGCATGATCGACGGCGTCGGCGATTGGGATCCGATCGCGGCAGCCCTTCTTGCCGACGATCCGGCCAAGACCACTCATCCCCGCGGCCGTTCGTTTCGCGCCTTCGCCGACCAGACTCGCAGCGACCGCCGGGCGCTCGCGGCCTGCATCGCCACCTCTCGCGAGTTGCTGAGCGAGGATGAAATTGCCCGGATCGCCCAGCCGACGCTGATCGCCGTCGGCACCACCGATGACATTGGCGGCTCGCCCGACGAACTTGCCGCACTGATGCCCAACGCCAAGGCTTTCCACATCGAAGGCCGTGACCATATGCTGGCCGTCGGCGACAAGACCTTCAAGCGGCGTGTGCTGGAATTCTACGCCGAAAATCCGCTTTGACCCGGCGTAAGAGCCCGATAAACCGAAAGGCACAAGCCCGATATCACGCCGGTTTTTGCAGCGCTTCGAGCGACCGGGTGAGATTCAGCCTAGCCTGCTGCTCGAAGCGCCGGCGGAATTCCTCGCTGTGGAAGATGTGCGGGCGTGTCAGGAAGCTGTTCAGCACCGCGCCACGTCCGGCCCGCCATATCGGCTCCTCCACCCATTGATATTCGGCGCGGATCGCGCGCTCATAGGCATCGAATGCATCCGGCGCTGCGCCGAGGATCGACAGGTCCATGTCCAGGAAAAGAGCGGCGTCACGCACCGCGGCCGTGTCTTCGAAGTCCGGCAACTGGTGTGTTGCGGTGGCAAGGATCATGGCGCAGATGCAGCCGAGGCGCTGGGCGTCGATGCGGCCCGCGAGCTTTTTTTCCGCGAGCGCTGCGCTTTGCGCCTCGTTGTCCTTGGCCCGGCTGTCATAGACGGCGTCGTGGAACCAGATCGCCGCCTCGACGGCCTCGGGATCGCCGAGCAGCTTCTGGTACTCGCCGGCGAGCGCCAGCATCGCCTCGATATGGGCAAGGTTGTGGTAGTGGCGATCCTGTCCCTTATAGTGGGCGGAAAGCTCGCGTTTGAGGGCATTGTCGAGCAAGAGTTCATTTTCCATGGCGGCTTGAATTCCCGCGAACCAAATCCATTTGACAGAGCACTAAGGAAAATTGAGTTCAATCGTGCTATGATCTGGCTTATATGTGCGGCCCGATATTAGGCAAGGCGGCAGGACGACGTCGATGAACAGCATCAGCATTTCCCGACACAGCGCGTTGCAGCCGGTCGATCCGATCTGGCGCTCGATCCGTGACGAAGCGATGGACGCGGTCAATCGCGACCCGCTGCTCGCCGCCTTCCTCTATTCGACCATCCTCAACCAGGAGAGCCTGGAGGAGGCGGTCATCCACCGGCTGGCCGAGCGGTTGGCGCACCAGGACATAGGTTCCGATCTCATCCGCCAGACCTTCAAGTCGATGCTGGCCGACGACAAGGATTGGCCGACCACCGTGCGTGTCGATATCCAGGCCTATTACGACCGCGATCCGGCCTGCGACCGCTTCATCATGCCGGTGCTCTACTTCAAGGGATTTCACGCCATCCAGACCCACAGGCTGGCGCATTGGCTGTGGAACCAGGGGCGCAAGGATTTCGCGCTCTATCTGCAAAGCCGTTCGTCCTCGGTTTTCCAGACCGATATCAATCCGGCGGCCCGCATCGGCAAGGGCATCTTCATCGACCACGCCACCGGCCTGGTCGTCGGCGAGACAGCGGTCATCGAGGACGACGTGTCGATCCTGCACGGTGTCACGCTCGGCGGCACCGGCAAGGCCGGCGGAGACCGTCACCCCAAGATTCGTCGTGGCGTCTTGATCGGTGCCGGCGCCAAGATTCTCGGCAACATCGAAATCGGCCATTGCTCCAAGATCGCCGCCGGTTCGGTGGTGCTGTCGCCGGTGCCGCATAACAAGACGGTCGCAGGCGTGCCGGCTCGCGTCGTCGGCGAGACCGGCTGCGACCAGCCGTCGCGCCAGATGGACCAGCTTCTGCCGTCGCAGACGATGGACCAGGTCGTCAGCTTCGACATCTAATTTTACTGAGGGCGTCGGGGAGTTTCGCACTGCTCGCGTCGACGGGTCCGATTGCCGTGCAATACGGCGAGCTTGCCTTTACATGGCCATCGTCGACGTGTCAGAAGCGCCGTTCAAACGAGCAAGCCCGATGATCGGAGAAGACTGTTGAAGCCTGACGAAATCAGAAAGCTGGACGCCTATTTCAAGCGCGTCTTCCAGAATCCCAAGCTCGAGGTCAAGGCACGGCCGCGCAAGGAGGATTCGGCCGAAGTCTATGTCGGCGACGAATTCCTCGGCATCGTCTTCAAGGACGAGGATGACGGCGACTACAATTTCTCGATGGCGATCCTCGACATCGATCTGGGCTGATCCTTGCATCCCATGGCGATGCCGGACGCAAACGCGACCGGCCTTTCCCGTCAACGTCCGGCCTTTAGGACACGCCCGGCCTCGGCGGTGATTGCCGCGTCAAGCGCCTGCCAATCCCCCAGAAATTCCTTCGGGAAGCGATAGGTGAGGCTGAGATCCTCGCCGACATGGATGTCGCGCTCGCAAGGCGCCAGCGATTGTTCGGCTGCCGGCCCACTCAGGCAGCGGGCCACGAACGGGTCCTTGCCGGGCCGGTTGCCGACAACGAGCACCTCGTTGAGGTAACCTGATTTCGCGTTGAAACCGTAAATCGTCGTGCCGCCCGGACCTGCCGTGCCGGGCTGCACGATCAACGCGCTGTAGATCGGCCCGAAACGTCCGCTCATGTCGCGAGACATCATCTGCTGTTCGAAGGACAGGAAGACGATGCTTTTGGCTGGCCCCGTGTGATTGAAATCGCCGCGGGCAGCTTCGCTGTAGCCATCCATCTGGGGATAGCGCAGGTAGAGGTCGAGCCGCGAGGCGATGCCGTCGCGCCGCGCCTGTTCGAAACGGATAAAGTTGGCAGGCACGGCGATGACATTGTTGCCGATCACCACCTTGCGCATCGTCGCATCATCCGTGTAGCCGGCCATGGCGATCGAATGGCCGAACCATTTGCCGCCCAGGCTGATTGCGACCGACAGCAGGGCGAGTGCTGCGAAGGCGTAGAACACCCGCTTCATCAGCGTGGAATCGACCACGGTGAATTGGGGGTCGTCGGCGATCGCTGCCTGCTTCATCTCTGTCCCCGGATTCCTGTCCCGTGACGGCACGCATCGCACGGCACGGCTCTTGCAGTCCTTCCAGCGACTGTGCGATTTCATGGTAAACGGAAGGTAAAGATGGGCCCGGTTGAGCTAACTGCGTTCGCTTTTCTTGTCGGGTTGACGGCTTGCGGGCTGGTCGGATCGGCGATGGAGTTGGTTGCCGGGCGCAAGGTCGCGTTCACCGAGCCTTATGTGTCCTCCGCGCACGTACTGCGTTCGCTCGCCGCCACGGCGTGCGCCGGGCCGTTCATGCTGGTCAACGATGCCTTGGACGCCCGCCGCGAGGGTCGCATTTCGTCGGTGGCGCTGATTTCCTGTGGCTGCACGGCGGTCGCCTGGACGCTGGCGCTCGGCATCGTTCTTGTGGCCGTTGCGTGTTGGGAGGTGTCAACCTAGGGTCGTTCGACTTCCAGGCTTGAGACGAATCGGAGACCAGAAATGCCGCTTTATGCGATCGATGGCACCGAACCGAACTTCGCGGATGCGGGCTCAAACTGGATCGCGCCCGATGCGACGCTGATCGGCGACATCAGCATCGGCCGCAATGCCGGCTTCTGGTTCGGCGTCGTCATCCGCGGCGACAATGAACCTGTCGTGATCGGCGCCGACACCAACGTGCAGGAGCACACGGTCATGCACACCGATCCCGGCTTCCCGCTGACCATTGGCGAAGGCTGCACGATCGGCCACCGCGCCATGCTGCATGGCTGCACCATCGGCGATAACAGCCTGATCGGCATGGGCGCAATCGTGCTCAACGGCGCCAGGATCGGCAAGAATTCGCTGGTCGGCGCCGGCGCGCTGGTCACCGAAGGCAAGGAATTCCCGGACAATTCGCTGATCGTCGGCTCGCCGGCCAAGGCGATCAGGGTCCTGGACGAGGCTGCGATTGCAAGGTTGCGGGCCTCGGCCGCGCACTATGTCGCCAACGGCAGGCGCTTCAAGGCGGGTTTGGAGAAGGTCTAGGCCTCCGCCAGAAATGGCGGAGCCGGCCCGGGGACGGGGCCGGCTCCTTAGACCCGGTCGTTGGGACGGGGAGGGTGGGGACTCGACCGGGTTTCTCCTTAGGCGCATCGCGTTGATGCGTAGCGCCTGGTCTCTGGTTCACGCGTGCCGGATCGACGCCTTCAGCGGACGCTGGCGACCGCGTCGGCGCGGCCGTCGTTGATCGTCACCCAGACGCCGGAATTGGTATCCGACTGTCGCTTGAGGTAGGTGTAGTCGGTGTCCGTCCAGGACAGGACCTTGGTTTCCAGATTGTCGAGGATGAATTCGCCGAGGCTGGTGCGCACGGTCAGCACCGCGTGGCCGTCACCGTTCGGCTGGCGCGCGACCGTCATCAACAGGTTGCCGGCCGGAACGCCGGCGTCCATCAGCTCGCGGCGCTTTTCCAGCGCGTAGTCCTCGCAATCGCCATAGCCATTGTCGGGATAGGCCCAATATTCCTCGACGCCGTTGTTTTCCATGTCGGTGCGCGGCTTGACGCGGGTATTGACCGAATTGTTGATGCTGAGGATCGTCGCCCACAGCTTGCGGGTCAGTTCGACCGGCGCCCCCTTGGGTGTCCGCTCGCTGCATTCGCCCGGTATGCGCTGGCAGAATTCATAGTGTCCGACAGGCTGTGTGGTGCGGCCGCCGGTGTGCATATAGGCCGGTCCCGCGGCATATGCTGATCCCCAAGCGGAAAGCTGCATCGCCATTGCCATCAGCAACAGCTTGCCTCTCGTTTTCTTCATTGTTTTTGTCTCCCCGTTCGAGGGAGACATTGCCACAGGTGGATTTATTCGACGCAAAAGCGCGCAGTAGATATTGAGTAAAACGTCCCTAGAATAGGTATCAAATTTGAAACTTTTGAGTGGTCAATCGTTGTCGTAAAATACAAAAAACCGGCCGCGCGGCCGGTTTTGATCTGGACGCTGTTGGGCCTTGTCAGGCGCGCGGCGTGTTGAATTCCGAATCGAGCGTCTCAGGCCGCTGGATAACGGCGAATTCGATGGCGACGCCATCCTCGAAATGCCGCACGATCTGTCCGCGCATGGTGCCGAGCATGACCTGGACGCCGATCGCCGGCTTGACATCGATCTCGATCGCGGCGCCGGAGAGCGACAGGTCGATGATGCGGCACTGGTACTGACGCCCGTCGGTGAGCTGCAGGATGCTGGTCGGGTTGCGGGGGGCGACGCGCTCGTGGCGGCGGTCTTCCGGCAGATCTAGCTCGTGCTTGTTGGCGAGCCACGTCAATTGCGCGGCGAGCTTGTCCTTCTTGCGGTCCGACGCAATCACCGTCATTGCGAAACCGTCCTGCAAGGTGCGGGTGACGACGCCTTCTATGCGGCCGATATGGTCGACATAGGCGATGACCTTTTCACCGGGCATGCCGATGCGGTCCGTGCGAAACGCGACGTTACCCGGCGACATATCGACGACCTGGCAAGGATGTTCGGTGCGGTCTTCCAGCATGAAGCGCCCGTATATCTTGACCCGGACGCGCTGAAAGTTACGTCTCTCAGCTTGGGACGGCGCGTAGTCGACCGCCGCTGACCTCATGACTGCCTACACCCCGTTTGGCATCCCCGCGCGCCGATGCCAGGGACTTCATCCCAGAACTACAGCAAAGCGGGTTAACAAAGGGGAAAAACGGGCAGGCGGGGCTGTAGGATCGTCAACTATTCCTCGCGCCCGCCATCGAAGACGACGAGGTGGCGGATGCGGCGCGCTCGGCCGAGCGCGGAGATGGTTTCGGGCGCCTCCAGTTCGGCGGGAACAAGCGAGGGAACGTCGATCGCCGGCCGGCTCGCCAGCAACTCTTTTTCGGGATCGATGACACGGATCGAATCGATCAACGCGTCCGTGAGCGGGTCGGCGCCCAGCCAGAACGGCTTCTCCACAGCGCTGATCACGCCAAGGCAACGCGGGTTTTCGACGCCGCCATCCAGCGGCAAGGCAAGCAGTTCGAACTTGTTGGAACGGCCGTTGCGGCTGAAGCCCTCGAACATGATCAGCACGACGGATTTCTGGTCGAACACGCCATGGATCAGCTTCGAGACCAGCCGCTGGTCCTTCTCGCGCCACAGCGAGGGAAAGGAGAACCCCTTGAGTTCGCGGCCATAGGAGGCGCAGAGCCTTGTGCCGGCCAGCCGGAACACCGCTTGCCCACGCGTGTCCCTTTCCAGGATGAAGGTGTCGGCCAGCAGCGACTTGATATCGGCCGGCTCCACTTCCGAGCGCTTCGGGGCTGGGCGTCCATCACGCAAGCGGTTCCAATACTGGAACAGCGTGATCGATCCGTTCTGGTTCATGCTAAGCAGCTCCGCGCATTCTGTCGTCTGATGTCCCATCGGTGAACAGAAGGGCGCCCTCCGATGACCTACATGCGTTGCGGAGCAGGAAGCGTGCCAGCGTCGTTAACACTTGTTCACGGGTCGGGGCCGTTAAGGTTAACAAGTGGTTTACGTTGCGCCCGGTCGAGCCGCGTGGCACACAAAAACCACTCCAGAAGCGGTCGTTTCGCGACGATCGGCAGCACTTCAGTCAAGAGTTCGGGGGAACAGGGGACTCGACAGCCGTTCAAGGGAAACCTTGGACGGCTTTCTTTTGATTCGGCACTTTTGATTCGCGCTCGGCGATTCGCCCTTTGTGGTCCGGCGGGCAGTGGTCTAGATGCTCGCAACAACGAATCCTGGACCGAGTGCTAGTGCGCATGAGTGAACCTGTAAGCCCACCGGAAATAGAACAGGCGGATCGCGAGCCCGAGCCGCGTCGCGAGCCGATCTTCAACCTGCCGCCGATCGTGCTGGCGGTGATCGCCATTTGCGTGGCCATCTACCTGTTGCAGCAATACGTGCTGAGTGATGCTCAGCAAATGACACTGCTTTACGATGGGGCCTTCATCCCTGTCCTCTACACCGGCCAATACGGCTTCGACTGGTTCCTGTTCACGCGGCCCTTCACCTATGCCTTCATGCATGGTGGATTTGCGCATATCGCCATCAATATGGTCTGGCTCGCTGCCTTTGGCTCGCCGTTGGCCAATCGGCTCGGAGCGTTCTGGTTCGCGTTGTTCTTCGCCGCGACGGGACTGGCTTCAGTGGCGCTTTTCTGGGCCATGCATCCATATGGCGAAGCGCCGCTGGTCGGGGCTTCCGGTGCGATATCGGGCATGATGGGAGCGGCGGCACGCTTTGGCTTCCGTACGGATCGTTCGGCGGGCAAAGCCGCTTTCGCCGGCCCCGTGCTGCCGATCGCAATGGTGCTGCGCTCGCGTGGCGTGATGATCTTCCTTGCCGTTTGGATGATGATCAATCTTGTCACCGGCCTTGTCGGCTTCGCCCCCGGCGTCGACAGCCAGATCGCCTGGGAGGCTCATATTGGCGGCTTTGTCGCCGGCTTCTTCGGCTTGCGCTGGTTCGACAGGCGTTGGCAGCCGCTCGATTGGGAGACGACCGACCACCGCACTTGAAATGCAACCGATCGCGGCGCACGATGTTCACTCTTACGTGAAAGCCGGTCAGGGCAGGAACCGGTTGGCAAAGTAGAGGAGGACGCCATGACGGTTAAGGCCATTCTCGAGCAAAAAGGCCACGACGTGTTGACGCTCGGGCCGAACGAAAAACTGAGCGAAGCCATCCGCATCCTTGCCGAACACAGGATCGGGGCGTTGGTCATCACCAATGGAGACCGCAAGATCGTCGGCATCCTGTCCGAGCGCGACATCGTGCGCGTCGTCGCCAGGGAAGGCGCTGCCGCGCTCGACATAGCCGTTCGTTCCGCGATGACGCCGAAAGTGAAGATCTGCAACGAGAATCACACCGTCAACGAGGTGATGGAGATCATGACCCGGGGCCGCTTCCGCCATCTTCCGGTGGAAAAGGACGGCATGCTCGACGGCATCGTTTCGATCGGCGACGTGGTCAAGCGTCGTATCGAGGATGTCGAGCGCGAGGCTGAGGAAATCCGCGCCTATATTGCTACCGCCTGAGCGGCAAGCAACCGCCGGCCGCGCAAACGGCCGGCGGGCGATAGTTACCTGTTGTCGAGTTCGGAGCGGACGAGTTGGAGCCCGCGCCGCGTGATGCGGTAGGGGCCGCCGCCCGACGACGAAACCGCCTTCTTGCGCTTCAGCTTCCGAAACAGGTCGAGATCGACGTCGGGGTAGTGCCAGCCGTCGCGGGTCAGGCATTTGACGGAGGCGATCCGTTTCTTCTCACTTTTTTCGATCTCAATGCGTCCGCCCTGCGCGAGCAGGTGCAGAACGCGTTGTTCAATACGCGAAATATCCATGGGAGAGTTTCCGGGAAAACAACAAAAGCCGCCGCCGCGAAGCTTCGCGGCGCGGGGTTTCAGGTTTTCTGCCCTGCCTCGCTATGAGGTCAGGGCCTTACCGGGACTGAGCGTAAGTGGACATCCACTCTCCATTGGGATGGATGGCCTATAGGCGAAAGCGGCGGAAAAGGCCAGCGGGCGGCTTTACGCTTGTCTCGGGAGGCGGTTTGCACTAGCGAAGTTGCAAATCAGGATGTGCAAAACGCACGTTTCCATCGTTCTACTACGCAGGCCACCATGAGCATCATCGATACCCGCACGCCCGACGCGAAACGCCTGATCCCCGGCGCCACCGGCGACTGGGAAATCATCATCGGGCTCGAGGTCCATGCGCAGGTGACATCGGAAGCAAAACTGTTTTCCGGCGCTTCGACGTCGTTCGGTGCCGCCCCCAACGCCAATGTCAGCCTGGTCGATGCCGCAATGCCCGGCATGCTGCCCGTCATCAACGAGGAATGCGTCAAGCAGGCGATCCGGACCGGCCTCGGGCTAAAGGCGCAGATCAACCACAAGTCCGTCTTCGACCGGAAGAACTACTTCTACCCGGACCTGCCGCAGGGCTACCAGATTTCGCAGTTCAAGCAGCCGATCGTCGGCGAGGGCACGGTGATCGTCTCCGTAGGGCCCGACCGCCAGGGCGAGTTCGAGGACATCGAGGTCGGCATCGAGCGCCTGCATCTGGAGCAGGATGCCGGCAAATCGATGCACGACCAGCATCCGACCATGTCCTATGTCGATCTCAACCGCTCCGGCGTGGCGCTGATGGAAATCGTGTCGAAACCGGACATGCGTTCGGCCGACGAAGCCAAGGCCTATGTTACCAAGCTGCGCACCATCGTTCGCTATCTCGGCACCTGCGACGGCAACATGGACGAAGGCTCCATGCGCGCCGACGTCAATGTTTCGGTGCGCCGGCCGGGCGGCGAATTCGGCACGCGCTGCGAGATCAAGAACGTCAATTCGATCCGCTTCATCGGCCAGGCGATCGATTTCGAGGCGCGCCGGCAGATCGCCATCATCGAGGATGGCGGCACGATCGACCAGGAAACGCGGCTGTTCGACGCCGTCAAGGGCGAAACCCGTTCGATGCGCACCAAGGAAGAGGCGCACGACTACCGCTATTTTCCCGATCCCGATCTGTTGCCGCTGGAGTTCGACCAGGCCTATGTCGAAGCGCTGGCCAAGGAGTTGCCGGAACTGCCCGACGACAAGAAGGCGCGATTGATCTCTTCGCTCGGCCTCTCGACTTACGATGCTTCGATCCTGGTGTCGGAAAAGCCGATCGCCGACTATTTCGAGAAGGTGGCCGCCGGCCGCGACGGCAAGCTCGCGGCCAATTGGGTCATCAACGACCTGCTCGGACAATTGAACAAAGCTGGCAAGGACATTGAAAACGCTCCGGTTTCGCCAGACCAGCTCGGCGCTATCATCGACCTGATCAAGGATGGCACCATCTCCGGCAAGATTGCCAAGGACCTGTTCGAGATCGTCTGGAACGAGGGCGGCGACCCGCGCCAACTGGTCGAGAGCCGCGGCATGAAACAGGTTACCGACACCGGCGCTATCGAAAAAGCGGTGGACGAGGTGATCGCCGCCAACCCGGACAAGGTCGAGCAGGCGCGCGCCAAGCCGACCATGGCCGGCTGGTTCGTCGGCCAGGTGATGAAGGCGACCGGCGGCAAGGCCAACCCGCAGGCCGTCAATGACCTGGTCAAGGCCAAGCTGGGCATCGAGTAACGCCATGTTCGTGCGCACCGCCGGGGATCGCGACCTCGCCGCCATCCGGGCGCTGCTGGTCGAGACCTGGCATGCGACTTACGACGCCATCTACGGCGCCGAACGGGTGACAGAGATCACCGATGCGTGGCATTCGATCGCCTCGCTCGCGGCGCGGCTGGCAAAGCCGAACAGCGAGTTCCTCGTCGCCGACGATGGCCAGCGCATTGGCGGCATGGCATTTGCCGAAGCGGTCGATGGCGGCGGCTTGATCATGCTGAAGCAGCTTTACGTGCAGCCCCGCCTGCAGGGCCGGGGCATCGGCGGCATGCTTCTCGACGAGATCATCGAAAGCTTCCCTGAGGCCCGCGCCATCCGGCTGGAAGTGGAAGAGAAGAACACGCGCGCAATTGCCTTCTACCAGGCGAACGGCTTCGTCCAGACCGGCCGCACCGACAATTGCGGTTCGGCCCAATCCGCTATCCCGGCCCTCGTCTATGAAAGGCCGCTTGCCGCATAGCGGCGGACCTTTTCGGGTGCGCAATCCGGCGGTCGAATTCAGCGGTCGAGCCGCAGCCTAAGTGGTGGAGACGTCCACATTGTCGATCAGCCTGGTCTTGCCCAGCCAGGCGGCGGCGAGCAGGCGGCCCTCGTGCCCGCGGCGCCACGGCGCCAGCGTCCGGCTCTCGCGAGCTTCGACATAATCGATCTTGTGGAAGCCGGCCGCGAGTAGGGCGCGGCTGGCTTCGCCTGTCGCGCCGTTCTGGTCGGCGCCGGCCGCCAGCGCCGCGGCTGCCTTGCGCAGGATCACGTTGAGCCGGCGGGCGATCTGGAGTTCGGCCTCACCGAGATAGGCGTTACGCGATGACATGGCGAGGCCATGCGCGTCGCGGATCGTCGGCGCGCCGATGATTTCGACGGGCAGGTCGAGGTCGCGGCAGAGCTGCCTGACGACGCACAATTGCTGATAATCCTTTTCGCCAAAGACCGCGACGTCGGGCGACGCCTGCAGGAGCAGCTTCGCCACGACGGTGGCGACGCCTTCGAAAAAAGTCGGTCGAAAATCCGATTCGAGCCCGGCGGAGGGACCGCCGACCGAGATTTTGGTGGCAAAGCCGGCAGGATACATCTCACCAACCCCAGGCGTGTAGGCAAGATCGGCTCCGGCCAAAGCCAGCTGGTCGAGATCGCGGGCGAGCTGACGTGGATATTTGTCGAGATCCTCGCTCGGCGCGAACTGCGTCGGGTTGACAAAGATCGAGACGATGCAGCGCTCGGCTCTTTCAAGCGCGATCCTGACCAGCGATAGGTGCCCTTCGTGCAAGGCGCCCATTGTCGGCACCATGGCGACGCGAAGGCCGTCGCGCCGCCAGTCGCGGATCCGCGCGCGAAGGCCGGCGACCGTGTCGACGACGAGGGGCCGGCTCATCGGTTGTCCTTGCCCAAGGTGGCCGAAAACACATTTTCGGAACCGGGGAATGTCCGGTCTCGTACCTCGCTGGCGTAACGTGCGGCCGCCTGCGAGACCACGCTGCGCAAATCGGCGTACTCCTTGACGAATTTCGGCACGCGGTCGACGGTGAGCCCGACCATGTCGTCTATGACCAGGATCTGGCCGTCGCAAACGCCACTCGCGCCGATGCCGATAGTCGGAATGGCGATGCGGCGGGTGATTTCGGCCGCGACCGCTTCGACCGTGCCCTCGATGACCATCGAAAAGGCGCCGGCTTCTTCGACGGCGCGCGCATCGGCAAACAGCGCTGCCGCATTCTCGTCGGTCCGGCCCTTGATCCTGTAGCCGCCATCCTTCTCGACGGATTGCGGCAGCAGGCCGATATGGCCCATGACCGCGATGCCGGCATCGACGACTGCGGTGATCTGCCGGGCCATACCGACGCCGCCCTCGAGTTTCACAGCCTGGCAGCCGGTTTCGCCAACGATACGCCGCGCCGAGGCAACCGCTTGGGCCGCCGAATCCTCATAGCTGCCGGCCGGCATGTCGACGACGACGCAAGCCCTGGCCGAGCCGCGCATCACCGCTTGCCCATGCGCGATCATCATCTCCAGCGAGGCGCCCAGCGTCGTTTTGTGGCCATGCAGGACCATTGCGACGCTGTCGCCGACGAGGAGCAGATCGACATGCTCGTCGAGCAGGCGGGCGATGGGGTAGGTATAGGCGGTGAGACAGACGATCGGCACGTCACGCTTTCGGCGGCGAATGGCATCGGCGCCGATGCGAATGTCGGCGGTCGGCGATTTCCTGGCCAATCGTCACCTCCCTCGGCCAACGGTCGGCCGGATACCCGCACGGGGCGCGCGCAGAGCTTTAGAAAGGCTGAGGGTGCTTGGCAAGCACCATACGGCGCCGGCAATGCATCACAGGCTTGTGTCGCCTTACCGGCGCGCCATTTGCGCCCTCTTGGCGGCAAGCCCCTTGCCTTCACGAAGGGCTGACGCCATAAGCAGGAAACGGACGCCATCGGCGCGAGGGTTTGAAGATGAAGACTTTCCTTACGCAGTTTTTCACCTGGTGGAACGGCCAGACGCTTGGCACGCGCCTGCACACTTGGCGGCACGGCAGGAAGGTCGGGCAGGACGAGGTGGGCAACGTCTACTACGAAGGCGGTGTCGATTCCGAAGGACGCACGCGCCGCTGGGTCATCTATCGCGATTATTCCGAGGCTTCTTCTATCCCGCCCGGCTGGCACGGCTGGATTCATCACCGCGTCGACGTCGCGCCGCCGAGCGACGATTACAAGCCGCGCGACTGGCAGAAACCGCATCAACCGAACCTGACCGGCTCGCCCTCAGCCTATCGTCCGAAGGGCTCGGTGCTGACCAACCAGCACCGCCCGCAGGTCACCGGCGACTACGACGCCTGGACGCCCGGATCATAAGCGGGCGTCGATCCTTTATCGCCACAATTGGTGTTTAGCTGCTTGCTGATCAGAAAACGGCGACTAGCCTTTGTGATAGAGAATCACCCGGGCGCTAACCACCGGTATCCCTGCATGAGCATTTCCAGCCTGACATCGATGGGCGCACTGATGGTAGCCGCCGGGCTCACCGTTAGCACCGCGGCACTTGCCGCTTCGCCAACGCCGCCCGCAGCCGCGCCGGCGCCGGGGGCGGACCGAATCACCAACCCGGTCGCCGAATTCGCCGGCATCGACAAGATCACCGGCCGCATCATCACCTTCGACGTCTATATCGACGAGACGGTGCAGTTCGGTGCTTTGCAGGTGACGCCGCGCGTCTGCTACTCCCGGCCGCAGAATGAGGAACCGAAGACCGATTCCTTTGTCGAAGTCGACGAGATCACGCTCGACCGCAAGATCCGCCGCATCTTCACCGGCTGGATGTTTGCCGAAAGCCCTGGTCTCAATGCCGTCGAGCATGCCGTCTATGACGTCTGGCTGAAGGCCTGCAAGCAGAAGTCGGATGTGCCAGCGCCCGATGCGGCCAAGACCGACGCGGCCAAGTCCGATACCGCCCAGCCGAATGCCACGACCGCTCCGGCTGCGACCGAGCCGGAAGCCACGGAACCGCCTACGACCAACGCCAACTGATCCTTCGGAACCGCCCTGACGGCAACGCGTTGGGGCCCTGACGGCCATACGATGCGCGCCGGGAGGATTTTCCGATGTCTGCCAGAAAGCGGATCACCGCCAGCATCAAGGAACTGCTTGAGCTCGAAAAGGGCTTCTGGACAGGCGATTC
The DNA here is from genome assembly GCF_006440955.1 of Mesorhizobium sp. B2-8-1. Classification (NCBI taxonomy): domain Bacteria; kingdom Pseudomonadati; phylum Pseudomonadota; class Alphaproteobacteria; order Hyphomicrobiales; family Phyllobacteriaceae; genus Mesorhizobium; species Mesorhizobium sp. B2-8-1. The sequence continues at coordinate 130,842 of NZ_VFTX01000011.1, forward strand.
GGCATTTTTCGCGGCCAATGCCGACACCGAGTGCCTCGTGGCATTTCCGCAGATGGCCCAGACCATGAGCAATGCCGATCTCGCCGAAACCGCCGCCGATCCCAAGCGATGGCGTGATCTCGAGATCGATCTCAAAGGCGTGGTCGAACCAGGCAGCGACATCGTCATCCTGGCCTATGAGGCGCATGCCGTGAGGGGCAATGGCGAAGCCTACGCGGCGCTGGTCAGCACCGGCTATGTCCATCGCGTCAACGGCTGGAAGATGATGTTCCATTCGCAGGCTCCGCTGGAAACGAAGGTCCGCTGACGGGCTGGATCATCAGGGGAAAAACACCGCTTCACCCTTCAGCGCGTCGGCCAGCATCTTCTCGTATTTGCCGCGCGGCACGTCGATTGCGCCGAAGCGCTTGAGGTGTTCGGTGGTGAACTGCGTGTCGAGCAGCGCGAAACCGCGCGCCTGCAGGCGTTCGACGAGATGCACAAGGCAGATCTTCGAAGCATCCGTTTCCCGGGAAAACATGCTTTCGCCGAAGAACACCCTCCCCAGGGAGACACCGTAGAGGCCGCCGACCAGCCGCTCCTCGCGCCAGGCCTCGACAGAATGGCAATGGCCGATGCGATGCAACTGCACATAGGCCTCGCGGATCGGCGCGTTGATCCAGGTGGAACGGCGCTCCTCGCGCCTTTCGGCGCAGCCATCGATCGTCGCCTCGAAATCGAAGTCGAAACGGATGTCGAAGAGGTTTCGCCGAAGCGCCTTCTTCAGACTTTTCGGCGTGTGGAAGCGGTCGAGCGGAATGATGCCGCGCGTCTCCGGCCGCACCCAGAACACTTCCGGATCGGCGGCGCTTTCGGCCATCGGGAAGACGCCCGAGGCGTAGGCCTTGAGCAGAAGGTCGGTCGGGATACGATAGCCTGGCGCGTAGGGGCGAGTCATCGCTTCATTATAGCGGCAAGTCCGGGGCTATTCGCCTTTGGCCAGATATTTTTCCAGCCAGTGGATGTCATAGTCGCCATTGGCGATGTCGGCGTTGCCGACGAGGTCGCGAAACAGAGGCAACGTCGTCTTGATTCCGTCGACGACGAATTCGTCCAGCGCCCGGCGCAGCCGCATCATGCATTCGACGCGGTTGCGCCCGTGCACGATCAGCTTGCCGATCAGGCTGTCGTAGTAAGGCGGGATCTTGTACCCTGAATAGACGCCGGAATCGACACGGATGCCAAGGCCGCCTGGCGTGTGGAAATGGGTGATCGTGCCGGGCGAGGGCGTGAAGGTGCGCGGATCCTCTGCATTGATGCGGCACTCGATGGCATGGCCCTGGAAGCGGATGTCTTCCTGCTTGACCGAAAGACCGCCGCCCGAGGCGACACGGATCTGCTCATGCACCAGATCGATGCCAGTGATAGCCTCCGTCACCGGATGCTCGACTTGCAGGCGCGTGTTCATCTCGATGAAATAGAACTCGCCATTCTCGTAGAGGAACTCGATCGTGCCGGCGCCGGAATAGCCGAGGTCGGCGATGGCGTTGGCGCAGATATCGCCGATGCGCGAGCGTTCCTCGGCGTTGAGGGCGGGTGAGTTGGCCTCTTCCCAGACTTTCTGGTGGCGGCGCTGCAAGGAGCAGTCGCGCTCGCCGAAATGCACGCCCCGGCCAAAGCCGTCGCCGAACACCTGAACCTCGATATGACGCGGCTTTTGCAGGTACTTTTCAATATAGACGGCGTCATCGCCGAAGGCCGCGCCCGCTTCCGAGCGGGCCGTCTGCAAGGCGACTTCGAGGTCGGCCTCGGTATGCGCCACTTTCATGCCGCGTCCGCCGCCGCCGGCCGACGCCTTGATGATCACGGGATAGCCGATCTCTGCGGCGATGCGCTTGGCCTCCTTTTCCTCGGTCACCGCACCATCGGAGCCGGGAACCACCGGAATGCCGAGGCGCTTGGCGGTGCGCTTGGCTTCGATCTTGTCGCCCATGATGCGGATATGGTCGCCGGTCGGACCGATAAAGGTAATGTTGTGCGCGGCCAATATGTCTGAAAACTTGGCGTTCTCCGACAGGAAACCGTAGCCGGGATGCACGGCGTCGGCGCCGGTGATCTCGCAGGCGGCGACGATCTGGTGGATATTGAGGTAGCTGTCGCGCGATGGCGGTGGCCCGATGCATACGCTCTCGTCGGCGAGCCGAACATGCATGGCGTCGGCGTCGGCGGTCGAGTGCACCACCACCGTCTGGATGCCAAGCTCCTTGCAGGCACGCAGCACCCGAAGCGCGATTTCGCCGCGATTGGCGATGAGAATCTTCTGGAACATTAGGGCCGCTCTACTCGATCACGACGAGCGGCATGCCGTATTCGACCGGCTGTGCGTCCTCGAACAGGATCGCCGTCACCGTGCCGGCGCGTGGCGAGGGGATCTGGTTCATCGTCTTCATCGCTTCGATGATCAGCAGCGTCTGCCCTTCCTTGACGTTCTGGCCGATCTCGATGAACGGCTTGGCATCCGGCGAGGGCGCTAGATAGGCAGTGCCGACCATGGGGGAGGCCACGGCGTTTTTCGACACGTCGGCCGCGGCCGGAACGGCTGCGGTGGCAGATTGCGCCGCCGGCGCCGGCGCAAAGGCCGGCTGCGGCGCGGCTATCGCGTGAACCGCCGGCGCCTGCCGCGATACGCGCACCTTCAGGTCACCCAGCTCGACTTCGATCTCCGTGAGATTGGTGTCGTTCAGTATGCCCGCGAGGTCGCGGATCAGCTGCTGGTCAACACCGGTCTTCTTTATCGACATTTTCGAGCCTTCTGTTTGTTGGCCGGTCATAGGCGTGCGGCCAGCGCCTGCAGCGCCAGCGTGTAGCCGAGCGGCCCAAAGCCACAGATCATGCCGACAGCGACCGGCGCGACCATGGAGACGTGGCGGAATGGTTCCCGCGCATGGATATTGGAAAGATGGACCTCGGCGACCGGCAGCGGCGCCACGGAACGGATGGCGTCGTGAATCGCGATCGACGTGTGGCTATAGGCGCCGGGATTGATGACGATGCCGACGGCCTTGTCGCCGGCTTCCTGGATCCAGTCGACGAGGTCGCCCTCGTGGTTCGACTGGCGGAAATCGATTTCGAGCCCGAGCGCCGCGCCCGCCTCTCTGCAGTCCTCCGCGATGGCGGCAAGCGTCTTGCCGCCATAGATGCCTGGCTCGCGCTTGCCGAGCGCGTTGAGATTGGGACCGTTCAGGACGAAAACCGTTTTCAAAAAATGTCGACCTTTTCCGGCACCGGCGTCAAACCGGCGCTGGGCCCTCTATAATGGGCATAGACGCCCGCGGAAAGAGCGCAAGTGCGTTCTTTCACTGTCCACAACAGGCGGAAATGCGCCCGTGAAGAAAACCCGCGGCCGATCAAAGCGCGGCTTTCGCCGCCTCGATCTTCTCCGCCAGGACTTCCTGTCCGAGCGCCCCGAACACGACCTCGTTGCCGACGACATAGGACGGCGTTCCGGTGATCGCCAGCTTGTTGGCGAGATCGTAGGTCTTGGAGAAGGCTTCGGTGATGGACGGGTCCTTCATCTTTTCACGCAGCGTCGCTTCATCGGCGCCGAGCGAAAGCGCGACCTTGATCGCCGCCGCCTCGGTGGCGCGACCCTGGCCGCCGAGCAGCGCATTGTGGAACTCGCCGTACTTCTGCGGCATCATCAGGTGGAAGGCCATCGAAACGACGCTGGCCTTCTGCGAATCCGGGCCGAGGATCGGGAACTCCTTGAGCACGAAACGCAGGTCCGGATCGGCCTTGGTCAGCGCCTGCATGTCTTCGATGGCGCGTTTGCAGAAGCCGCAATTGTAGTCGTAGAACTCGACGATCGTGACCTTGCCGTTCGGGTTCCCGACCACGCCGTCGAAGGAGGAGTTGAAGATCTGCTCCTTGGCGCCCTTGATGACGCCGAGATGGGCAATGCGCTGCTCTTCCTTCTGCTTGGCCTCGAGCGCATCCTGGACTTCCAGCAGCACTTCCGGATTCTTCAGGAGATAATCGCGGATGATACCTTCGACCTCGGTGCGGTCGATCTTGGTATCGTCCGCTGCCGTCTGAAGCGGTTGCGCCGCACCGGCTTCCGCGATTTGCGGGCTGCCGGCCACGAAACCGAACGCCAGCATGGCAAGGGCTATCGCAACTCCCGTGGTGCCCAGCAGCAGTGCCTTTTTCATCGTTCCGTTCCTTTGCCTGTTTTCTGGCCTGGCTGCGTCGCAGCGCACGGCCGGAAGGTTCATTATACCTTGCCCGACGGCTTGTAGTTTATGATGTCCTGGGCGCGAATCCATCGCGGCTCGCCGCGTTTGAGTTGCTGCTGCGCTCGCATGGCGAAGATCTTCGCATCCTTGTAGTTACCGGAATAGAAATGACCCTCGGCCGTGGCAAGCTCGGCGCCTGGTATGTCTCCCAGTTCGCCATAGGCCTGCGCCAGATAGCGGTATCCCACGGAATTTTCCTTGTCGCGTCGCAAGCCGTTGTTGATCTGCACCACGGCCTTTTTCAGAGCGTCTGGGGTGCCCGTCGCCATCAACGCCTGGCCGAGCGAAACCGGCAGCAATCCGGATCGCGCCTTGTCGAGGCTGACCGCCTTGGCGTAGGCATCGGCAGCTTCCTTGGGCTTGTTCGCCTTCATCAATATATCGCCGCGCAATTCCTGGAAATAGGCGTTGCCGGGCTGGGCCTTGATCAAGGCGTTGGTCTTGGCGAGTGCGGTGGCGATGTTGCCGAAAAGATAGGCCGATTGGGCCTCGCCATACTGCGCGGCAAGGCTGCCCTGCATCTTTCGCATCAGCCGCGACGCGGCGGCCTGGCCTTCCATGTAGACAGCGATCTTCACCCGCATCATGTCGTGGCGCAATTGCAGTGCCGGCGCATCGACCTTGTCGAGATAGGGGCTCTGCTTGACCAGCACTTCGAGGTTGGAGATTCGATCGCGCGGCATTGGATGGCTGATCCGGTAGGGATCGACCTGCGCGCCCGACAGCGACAAGGCCGTCTGGAAACGCTGAAACGTCTTCAGCATGCCCATGCCGGACTGGCCGGTGGCGTTGAGATAGGTGATCGCCGAGCGGTCGGCCGTCATCTCCTCGGTGCGCTGATAGGCGAGAATGCTGCGCTGCGCCATCTCGCCGCCGCCAGCCGCCACGCCCACGCCGGCGCCGGCAAGTCCGCGGCTGTTGGTGGTCGCCCCGGCGACCATGGCGCCAGCGCCCAGCAAGGTTGCGATGATGGCCATCGTCTTGGCGCGCTCGAGCTGGTCACGCAGTTTCTGCTGGTGGCCGCCGGCGATGTGGCCGGCCTCGTGGGCGATGACGCCGATGATCTCGTTGGGCGTTTCGGCTTCCATCAAGGCGCCCGTGTTGATGAACAGCCGGCGTCCGGTGACGAAGGCATTGAAGCTCTGGTCGTTGACCAGGACGATGTCGATGCCGTCATTCGCCAGACCGGCGGCCTTGAAGATCGGGCGGGCGTAGTCGCGCACCAGCGCCTCGATCTCGGCATCGCGCACCACCGGCACGTTCTGGGCGAAGGCGCTGATGGAACCAGACACCGCGACGGCGACGCCAAGCGAAAGCGTCGCAACGACGCGCGCTGCCCGGGCAACCATCGATTTGGGTCGGCTCAACATGACGTGTCCACTGGTAGACGAGCGGGCGAAAGATGAAAAGTCGGCACCGGAAAAACTTCCTCAACTTGTGATCCTCACACCAATCGGGCATTTGTGCGGCGCATGCGCCAGGATGTGGCGCGCTCAATCGTCGGATCGAGGTCAAAATGGTCGTTTCGCTCTCACGCCGTGGCAATGTCGAACCCTTCCACGCCATGGATGTGCTGGCCGAGGCGAACCGGCTGAGAGCGACGGGCGCGCCGGTCATTTCCATGGCCGTCGGCCAGCCGTCCGATCCGGCTCCGGCCCGCGTTCGTGCCGCGGCGGCCAGGGCTTTGCAGGACGGGCGCATTGGCTATACCGATGCGCTGGGCCTGGCTGGATTGCGCAAGGCGATCGCGGAACACTATGGGGATCACTATGGGCTTGATGTCGCGCCCGACCGGATCGCGGTCACCACGGGATCCTCGGCCGCCTTCAATCTCGCCTTCCTGGCAATGTTCGATCCTGGTGACCGGGTCGCCATCGCAGCGCCGGGCTACCCCGCCTATCGCAACATCATGGCGGCGCTCGGCATCGAAGTGATCGAGATAGAGCTCGGCGACGCGGCCTATCTTCATGCCGCTCACCTGGAGACCGCGCATCGCGAAAAACCGCTGAAGGGCGTGCTGTTCGCAAGTCCCGCCAACCCGACCGGCGCGGTCATTCCGGCCGATGATCTCGCGGACCTGGTCCGGACGGCGGAGGCGCTCGGCATTGCCGTCATCTCCGACGAGATCTACCACCGGCTGGCCTATGCGGCGCCCGACACCACGGCACTCGCCTTTGGCACCGGTGTCACGGCGATCAACTCCTTCTCGAAATACTATTGCATGACCGGCTGGCGCATCGGCTGGATGGTGCTGCCGGAAGCGCTGGTGCGGCCCATCGAGCGCATTGCGCAGAGCCTCTACATCTCGCCGCCGGAACTGTCGCAGGTCGCCGCAATCGAGGCCTTTGCCGCTACCGAGGAGCTGGAAGCGGTCAAGGGTCGCTATGCCTGGAACCGCGAGCTCCTGATGAAGCGTCTGCCGGAGCTCGGCTTTCCGCTGGCCGCACCGATGGATGGCGCCTTCTATGCCTTTTGCGACGTCACCCGGCACAGCAATGACAGCATGGCTTTCGCCCGCAAGATGCTGGCCGAGGCGCATGTCGCGGCCACGCCCGGCCGTGATTTCGACACCCAGGCCGGGCACCGCACCATGCGGTTCTCCTATGCCGGCAGCCATGACGACATGGTCGAGGCATTGGCGCGCATCGAACGCTGGCTGAGGTAGATCCATGCCGGAACTCGAGCAGGCCCTGGCCGAAGTCGCGGTCGAAATGGCCGAACGCACCGATCGCGGCGAGGTCGCCACCTATATCCCGCAGCTCGGCAAGGTTGATCCGAAGAAATTCGGCATCGCAGCCGTCACCAATGACGGCCGTGTGCTGATGGCGGGCGACGCCGACCAGCCCTTTTCGATCCAGAGCATCTCGAAAGTGTTCACCTTGACGCTGGCGCTGGGCAATGTCGGCGACGCGCTGTGGAAGCGGGTAGGGCGCGAGCCTTCGGGCAATCCGTTCAACTCGATCGTGCAACTTGAGCATGAGAACGGCATTCCGCGCAATCCCTTCATCAATGCCGGCGCCATTGTCATTTCCGACATCCTGCTTGCCGGCCACCAGCCGCGCGAGGCGATCGGCGAGATCCTGCGCTTCATCCAGTTCCTCGCTGACGACGAGACCATCATCATCGACCGCGAGGTGGCGGCGTCGGAGCGCGCCACCGGCTATCGCAACTTCGCGCTCGCCAACTACATGAAATCCTTCGGGAATCTTCATCATGCGCCGGAGCTGGCGCTCGGCGTCTATTTCCATCATTGCGCCATCGCCATGAGCTGCCGGCAGCTGGCGATGGCCGGCCGGTTCCTCGCCAATGGCGGCAAAAATCCGGCGACCGGACATTCCGTGGTGTCGGTCGAGCGGGCACGCCGCATCGGCGCCATGATGCTGACCTGCGGCCACTATGACGGCTCCGGCGATTTTGCCTTCCGCGTCGGCATTCCGGGCAAGAGCGGCGTCGGCGGCGGCATATTGGGCATCGTGCCCGGCGTCGCCTCGCTCGCCGTCTGGTCGCCCGGCCTCAACGCCAACGGCAATTCCAGGCTGGGCTCGATCGCCCTGGAAAAGCTCGCCAGGATGATGAACTGGTCGATCTTCGCGCCGTAACGTTCCGGCAAACCAGATATGAAAAATCCCGCGCCGTCTTTCGACCGGCGCGGGATTTTTTGTTCAGGAAGTCAGTTCAACGGGCTGAAATCTCAGAAGAAGCCTTTCCGCTGCCACCAGCCGGCGCGCTTCGGCTTCTCTTCGGTCTTGGTTTCCGGCTCTTCGGCGACGGTCGAGGAAACCACCGGCACGACCGGCGCATCGATGGCCGCCGGCTTGCGTCGCGACGGACGGGCCTTCGGTGTTTCCTCGGCGGTCGCTACCGCTGCCGCTGCCTCGTCCGATGCCGTGGCTGGCGTCTCGGCGGGTGCCGGAACGGCCAGTTCAGCGATCGGCTCCTCGGCGACAGCCTCGGCGGCTGCCTTCTTCGGCTTGGCTGCGCGCCGCGGCTTCTTGGGCTTCTCGGCGGTCGTCGCCTCGTCGCTCACTGGAGCCACCGGCTCTTCCGCAGCCACGACGGTTACCGGCTCGATCGCAGGCTCGCTTTCGGAAGCATCGACCCCGGAAGGTTCGGTCGCTTCATCGGCGCTCGCCTCGGCCTCGCCTTCGCCGTCCTCGCGCCGGTTGCGCTTGCCGCCACGCTTGCCGCGGCGACGCTTCTTGCCCTGGCCTTCGTCGGATGCTTCCGCCGTTTCGGCAGTTCCGACCGCGGGGACCGGAGCCTCGTCGCCGGCTTCCGCCTCGTCACGGCTCACCGGGCTTTCCGACGTGGACAAATCGTCGGTCTGCGCGGACACGGAAGCGCCGTCGATGTGGCCATGCTCGCGATCGCGATCCTTGCCGCCGCGGCGTCTGCGGCGCTTGCGGCGCTTGCGGTCGCGGCCTTCGCCCTCTTCGCCGGGCCTCTGCTGGTGCTGACCTTGCTGCGGCTGACGCGGCTGTTCGGCCTGGGCCGGTGCTTCGTCTTCCTCCTCGACGATGGTCTCATCCTCGGGCTCTTCCGGTTCGACATAGGCCGGCAGGGTGCGTGCCTCGACGAAGCCTTCAGGCTTTTCGGCCAGCGCGCCGCGGAAGATCGCATAATGCTGCGAACCGACCGTGTCGTCGGCCTCGAGCGTGATGGTCAGGCCGAAGCGGCTTTCCAGTTCCACCAGCGTGCCGCGCTTGTGGTTGAGCACATAGAGCGCGGTCGCCGCGGGCGTGCGAACCGTGATGTGGCTGCGCGAATCCTTGAGCAGGAACTCCTCGATCGCCCTGACCACCATCAGCGCGACAGACGAATCGGAGCGCACATGGCCGGTGCCGCCGCAATGCGGGCAAGGCTTCATGGTCGATTCCAACACGCTGGCGCGGATGCGCTGGCGCGACATCTCCATCAGGCCGAAATGCGAGATGCGGCCGACCTGGATGCGCGCGCGGTCGTTCTTGAGATGATCCTTCAACCGCTTCTCGACGGCACGGTTGTTGCGGTTCTCCTCCATGTCGATGAAGTCGATGACGATCAGGCCGGCAAGGTCGCGCAGCCTGAGCTGGCGGGCGACTTCCTCCGCCGCTTCCAGATTGGTGTGGAGCGCGGTGTCCTCGATCGAGTGCTCCTTGGTCGAGCGGCCCGAATTGACGTCGATGGCGACCAGCGCCTCGGTCTGGTTGATGATGATGTAGCCGCCGCTCTTGAGCGTCACTTGCGGCTGCAGCATGCGGTCAAGCTGCGCCTCGATGCCGTTGCGCACGAAGATCGGCGTCGTATCGCGGAACGGCTGAACCACCTTCGCGTGGCTCGGCATCAGCATGCGCATGAAGTCCTTGGCCTCGCGGTAGCCCTCTTCGCCGGAGACGAGGATCTCGTCGATGTCCTTGTTATAGAGGTCGCGCACCGAACGCTTGATCAGGCTGCCTTCCTCGTAGACGAGGGCAGGGGCCGTGGACTGGAGCGTGAGATTGCGCACGTTCTCCCAAAGCCGCATCAGATATTCATAATCGCGCTTGATCTCGGCCTTGGTGCGGCTCTCGCCGGCGGTGCGCAGGATGACGCCCATGCCTTGCGGCACTTCGAGATCGGCGACCACTTCCTTGAGGCGCTTGCGGTCCACAGCACTGGTGATCTTGCGCGAAATTCCGCCGCCGCGCGCCGTGTTCGGCATCAGCACGGAATAGCGGCCGGCAAGCGACAGATAGGTGGTGAGCGCTGCGCCCTTGTTGCCGCGCTCTTCCTTGACGACCTGCACCAGCAGGATCTGGCGGCGCTTGATCACTTCCTGGATCTTGTACTGGCGGCGCATCGGCTTGCGGCGGTTGCGCGCTTCCTCCAGGGCATCCTCGGCGCCGACCGATTCGACCTCGTGATCGTCCGGATGCGAAGACTGAACCTCTTCCAGCATGCCGCGATCATCGTCCCTGGATTCACTGCCCTGTTCCGTCAGCGGGACGGGTTCGGAAATCACATCGGCGTCGACGGAGGCGGCGATCGACGTCGGGCCGCCCTCGCGGGTCTCGCCTTCGTCCTGTCCGGACGATTCGTCGCTCTGCTCGGGAGAGGCTTCGCCATGATTGGATGCATCCGCGGCCTGTTCCGGGATATCGGCCGCATGTTCGATGGTTTCCGAACCGTGGGAAATGTTCTCCGAGACGGCGTCATTGCCATTGTCGGCGTCGCCTGCCTCGCCGGCCGTTTCGGTTGCCTCGTCGGCATCGGTCCCGCCCGCGTCGCGCTTGTGTTCTGCGCGGTCGCGGCCCTTGCCGCCGCGCCGGCGTCCGCGCCGGCCGCGATCACGGCTCTGGCGGTCGTCGCCTTCGCCGTCCTCATCGTCCTCGTCCTCGGCTTCCTGCGCTTCGGCGCGCAGCAGCGCCTGACGGTCGGCGACGGGGATCTGGTAGTAGTCGGGGTGTATTTCACTGAAGGCGAGGAAACCGTGACGGTTGCCGCCATATTCGACAAAGGCTGCCTGAAGGGAGGGTTCGACGCGCGTTACGCGGGCGAGATAGATGTTTCCTTTGAGCTGCTTCTTGTCCTGTGATTCAAAGTCGAATTCTTCGATACGATTACCGCGTACGACGACAACGCGTGTTTCCTCCGGGTGGGAGGCGTCTATCAGCATTTTGTTGGGCATTATTTCGTTTCCCCCCGGCAGCCGTCAGCCGCAGCTTGCGGCGCAAGGGCCGCTGCTGTGTGTCTGGATGAATGTGGGTGCCGGATGTCTGAATGTCCGCCGGACGGTGCCTGCGCGCCATGGCGGTGCCGCCCGCAGCCATATTGGCGCGGTTTGATGCGGACCTTTCCATGATTGCGCTTGAAGCCATCGTCACCAGCAGAACCTTTTGAACCAAAGCCCGGAAACCGGACCAGCTTGTTTGCTCATACAGAGCCGGCGCGGGACAAACCCGGCCGTTTTCCTCACGCAGGCGATTCCCCCGCCACGGGCGCACACCTGCGAAATTCGTCGCGATCACCTGAACCCTTCTCGCATGGAGCGAAAGGAGCCGCCTTTCGTCTCACCTGTAGCGGGAAGCTGCGGAGGAGGGCGGTTCCAGGATTGCAGTGATCCACTATCGCTTTTATGATTTGGCGGGTTGGAAGGCAACCCCGATTTCCGACGCCGGCAAAAGCGGTTCCGCCACGTAAGCACGGGTCCGGGCCTCGCGTGAAAAGGCTTGGTTAACCTTCTCTGGATACCAATCGTTAATCGAGTTCGCGGCCTAACCGGCACTTCGACTACATGACCGGGCGCCTTGGCGCCAAACCGGGAGCGACTGCAAAGAGATGGGACTGGCAGGCTTCATAGACAAGGGCAGTCGTGCCGGCGGCCGTTTGCTCGCGATCTTCTGCCTCCTGCTGTCGATGACCATCTCGTTGGTCGCCAACGCCGCCGATGCCCCGCTCACGGCAACCGGTTACAAGATGGCGGGCGATGCCACCAAGATGCGCATCGTCATGGATTTCGACCGTGAGCCCGACGTCAAATGGTTCCTTTTGCGCGGGCCCAATCGTCTGGTCATCGATCTGGCGAATACGAAGTTAGCCATCGATGCCAAGGATTTGAAGCCTCGCGGGCTGGTCAAGGGCGTGCGCCTGGGTGAGTTGGAGGCAGGCGTGTCGCGGCTGGTTCTCACCGGCAAGGGGCCGTTCGCGGTCGACAAGCTCGATGTTCTCAAGAACGAGGACGGCGCGGGCTACCGCATCGCCATCGACATGTCGGCGGCCTCCGAACGCGAGTTCGACACTGCCCTTGCCAATCAGGCGCTGACCACCGGTTCCACGGTTTCGACCGACAAGGGCGGGCGGGTCGGCACCGGGCCGGTCTCCAATCCGGGCCATCGCTTCACCGTCGTCATCGATCCGGGCCATGGCGGCGTCGATGGCGGTGCCGAGGGCCTGAACGGCACCGTCGAAAAGAACGTCACGCTGGCTTTCGCCACGGAACTGCGCGACAAGCTCGCCGCCGTCGGCAGATACGATGTCTTCATGACGCGCGACACCGACGAATATTTGCGGCTGGACGACCGCGTGCGCATCGCTCGCCAGCATGAGGCCGACCTGCTCATCTCCATTCATGCCGACACTATCAGCCTCAAGGGCATCCGTGGCGCGACCGTCTATACCGTTTCCGACAAGGCTTCGGATCCGGAAGCGCAGGCGCTTGCCGATCGCGAAAATCTCTCGGACCAGTTCGCCGGCATGGTGATCCAGGACGACAACAAGGAAGTCACCGATATCCTGATCGACCTGATCCGCCGCGAGACCCATACCTTCTCGATGAGTTTCGCCCACACGCTGGTCGGCCAGTTGTCGACCAGCGTCGGCCTCATCAACAATCCGCAGCGTTCCGCGGGATTCAAGGTGCTGAAAGCGCCTGACGTCCCCTCCGTGCTGGTCGAACTCGGCTATCTCTCGAATGCCAAGGACGAGGCGCAACTGCTCAACGCCGACTGGCGCGGCAAGGCGGCGCAAAGCATCACCAACGCCGTCGCGCTGTTCGCTTCCGCGCGTGCCGGAACGGGAACCGGGGGCTGAAATGCCTGACGACGCCTGCAACCACAGGCAGCGTTGCGCGGCGACAACACCCGACGCTTTTATTTCCGACTCACGGCCGCGAAATCCGGCCTTGCCGTATTTTGCCCACATGGTAGCGACATGGGTTTTCGATTACGGGTTGGGACCGGCTCGAATGCTTGCGCGGAAGGCGGCTTCGTTTAGGAAATTCCCGAACCAAGGACTGGAGCGGGCATGATTCGTCTCATTGGCTATTTCTTCGGTATCGGCACGACGCTGGCCCTGCTGGTCGCGGCGGGGGTTGCCATCTATATCGGGCATTTGTCCAAGGATCTGCCCGACTATGAGGTGCTGGCCAAGTACGAGCCGCCGGTGACCACCCGAATCCATGCCTCGGACGGCGCGCTGATGGCCGAGTACGCGCGCGAACGGCGCCTGTATTTGCCGATCCAGGCCATCCCCGACCGCGTCAAGGCGGCCTTCCTGTCGGCCGAGGACAAGAATTTCTACAACCACCCCGGCATTGACGTGACCGGCCTGGGCCGCGCTATCATCGTCAACCTGCAGAATTTCGGCTCGGGCAGGCGTCAGGTTGGCGCCTCGACGATCACCCAGCAGGTGGCGAAGAATTTTCTGCTGACCTCGGACCAGACCTACGAGCGCAAGATCAAGGAAATGATCCTCGCCTTCCGCATCGAGCAGGCCTATTCCAAGGACCGCATTCTCGAACTCTACCTCAACGAAATCTTCTTCGGTTTCGGCGCCTATGGCGTGGCGGGTGCCGCGCTCACTTATTTCGACAAGTCGGTGAACGAGCTGACCGTGGCCGAGGCCGCCTATCTGGCCTCGCTGCCCAAGGGGCCGAACAATTATCACCCCTTCAAGCATGCCGACCGCGCGCTTGAGCGCCGTAACTGGGTCATCGACCAGATGGTCGAGAACGGCTACGTTACGCGCGAGGAAGGCGACAAGGCCAAAGCGGAGCCTCTCGGCGTCACGCCGCGCCGCAACGGCACCTATCTGTTCGCCGGCGAATACTTTACCGAGGAGGTGCGCCGCCAGATCATCGCCCGCTACGGCGAGAACGCGCTCTATGAAGGCGGCCTGTCCGTCCGCACCACACTCGACCCGAAGATCCAGCTCATCGCCCGCAAGGCGATGCAGAACGGCTTGATCAAATACGACACGCTGCGCGGCTACCGCGGGCCGCTAAAGACGATCGACGTGTCCGGCGACTGGGGTGTGCCGCTGGGCAATGTGAAGGGGCTGGAAGACGTTCCCGAATGGAAGCTCGCGGTCGTGCTCGACAGTTCGGCATCCGGCCTGTCGATTGGCTTGCAGCCGGCACGCCAGGCGTCGGGCGACATCGTCAAGGAGCGCGTCGAAGGCACCGTCAGCAAGGAAGACATGGGCTTTGCCATGCGCCATGTGGTCGGCGGCAAGACGGTCAGGGCCAAGTCGCCGGCCGATGTGCTGAAGCCGGGCGACGTCGTCTTCGTCCAGAAGAACGAAGGCTCCGACGACGCCTACAGCCTGCGCCAGGTCCCCGAAGTGGAAGGCGGCCTGATCGCCATGGATCCACACACCGGCCGCGTGCTGGCCATGGTCGGCGGCTTCTCCTACGCGCAGTCGGAGTTCAACCGCGCCACCCAGGCCATGCGCCAGCCCGGCTCTTCGTTCAAGCCGATCGTCTATTCCGCGGCGCTCGACAATGGCTATACGCCGGCGTCGGTGATCATGGACGGGCCGATTACCATCCAGAGCGGCAACACGACCTGGACGCCGAAGAACTACGACGGCACGGTCGCTGGTCCGGCAACCCTGCGCTCCGGCATCGAAAAGTCGCGCAACCTGATGACTGTGCGCCTCGCCAACGACATGGGCATGAAGCTGGTCGTCGAATATGCCGAGCGTTTCGGCGTCTATGACCATCTGGCGCCGTATTTGCCGATGGCGCTGGGCTCCGGCGAGACGACGGTGATGCGCATGGTTTCGGCCTATTCGATCATGGCCAATGGCGGCAAGTCGATCAAGCCGACATTGATCGACCGTATCCAGGACCGCTACGGCAAGACCGTCTTCAAGCAGGACGAACGCGGCTGCGAAGGCTGCAACGCGGCCGAATGGCAGAACCAGCCCGAACCTGAGCTTGTCGATAATTCCGAACAGGTTCTCGATCCGATGACCGCCTACCAGATCACCTCGATGATGGAAGGCGTCGTCCAGCGCGGCACCGGCGCCACCATCGCCGAGCTCGGACGCCACATCGCCGGCAAGACCGGCACCACCAACGACGAAAAGGACGCCTGGTTCATCGGTTACACGCCAAACCTCGTCGTCGGCCTCTATATGGGCTACGACACGCCGCGCGGCCTTGGCCATGGCGCCACCGGCGGCGGCCTCGCCGCTCCTATCTTCAAGGATTTCATGCGCGTGGCGCTGGATGGCACGCCCAATGTCGACTTCAAGGTTCCCGAAGGCATGAATCTGGTCGCCATCAACCGCAAGACCGGCATGCGGGCCAATTCGGGCGATCCCGGCACCATCATCGAGGCCTTCAAGCCGGGCACCGGGCCAGCCGACAGCTATTGGGTGATCGGCATGGGCGCTGACGGGTCCAATGCCTCCGGCGGCGCGCTGTCGCCTCAGGCCAACCAGGCCATCCAGTCGGGCGGCGGCGGCCTCTACTGACGGGTATGCATGCAGGATTGGGCCGGCCCTGGGCCGGTCCAATTTGCTTTACAGGCGGCGGCGCCGTCCCTATGTATCGCGCCGACCAGGCGTCACTTTCAGCAACAGGATAAAACATCAGGCCATGCGCGCGGAAACGCAGAATATTGTCGACGAGATCAGGCAGGCAATTACCCTGCTGAGGAGGCATCTTTGACTGGGATCAGGCCATAAAGCGGCTTGAATATCTCAACGTCCGCGCCGAGGACGCCAGCCTCTGGAACGAACCGCTGGAAGCGCAGAAGCTGATGCGCGAGCGCCAGGGCCTCGAGGAAGGCATCGCGGCGGTCAGGGGCCTGACCCAGGCGCTGGAAGACAATATCGGCCTGATCGAACTCGGCGAGGAAGAGGGCGACGAGAGCGTCGTTGCCGAGGCTGAGGCAGCGATCCGCTCGATGCAAGGCGAGGCGAAGGCCCGCCAGGTCGAGACGCTGCTGTCGGGCGAAGCCGACGCCAACGACACCTATCTCGAAATCCACGCAGGCGCCGGCGGCACCGAAAGCCAGGACTGGGCCTCGATGTTGCTGCGCATGTACACGCGCTGGGCCGAGCGCCGCCGCTTCAAGGTCGAGGTGCTGGAAGTGCATGACGGCGAAGAGGCAGGCATCAAGTCTGCGACGCTGCTGATCAAGGGCCACAATGCCTATGGTTGGCTGAAGACGGAATCCGGCGTCCATCGCCTGGTGCGCATTTCACCCTATGACAGCAACGCGCGCCGGCACACATCCTTCGCCAGCGTCTGGGTCTATCCCGTCATCGACGATACGATCGAGATCGACGTTTCCGAATCCGACGTGCGCATCGACACCTATCGTTCGTCCGGTTCAGGCGGCCAGCACGTCAACACCACCGATTCGGCGGTGCGCATTACCCATCTCGCCACCGGCATAGCGGTCGCCTGCCAGGCCGAACGTTCGCAGCACAAAAATCGGGCAAAGGCCTGGGAGATGCTGCGCTCGCGGCTTTACGAGGAAGAGCTGAAGAAGCGCGAAGCCGTCGCCAACGCCACCGAAGCATCGAAGAGCGACATTGGATGGGGTCACCAGATCCGCTCCTACGTGCTGCAGCCCTATCAGCTGGTGAAGGATCTGCGCACAGGTGTCGAAAGCACCAGCCCGTCGAGCGTGCTCGATGGCGACCTCGATGACTTCATGGAAGCCTCGCTGTCGCAACGCATCGAGGGTGGTGCTGGGGAAGCGGTGGCGGACCTGGATTAGGGCCGGCGCCTACAGTGCCACACATTTGGATTGGATGATGGCTCGCAAGCTTGTTGGAAAGTGCTTCTGCGGCGCGGTGCACTATGCGGTCGCTGACGAGTTCCTGTACGCGGCGAATTGCCATTGCTCGAACTGCCGGCGCACGACAGGTTCGGCTTTCAAGCCCTTCGCGGGCATCGAACGCGCCAAGTTTGTCCTGACCAAGGGCCACGACATGTTGCTGGTCTTCGGCGACGACAACGGCCATGACGCGCACTGCAAGCGGTGCGGTTCGCTGCTCTATTCGGTCGTGCGCCAGGGCGCCTTCGTCCATGTCGCGATGGGAACGCTCGTCGACAACCCGAGCATCCGCCCGACCGAGCATATCTTCGTCGGTTCCAAGGCGCCATGGTACACGATCAGCGACGGCCTGCCGCAGTATGACGAACACGTGATCACAGGACCTGCTGGCGAATAGGCCGGAACTTCTCTCGCTGAATCTCGTTATCTGCGATCCCGTCTGCTGGGCATGGTTGTGCCTGCCTATCCAATCGAGAGACGGCGCCTGTTTTCTGTTGCCGATGCGCGGCATTCAGCCTGCGACATCGGCATGCAGTGGTTTCTTGCGCCGACTCACAAATCGGCCCACCATCCATGGTCGAGGGGAGACAAAAGCATCTATGGCCGGGCGCGGCAGAAATGCCTGCTGACGATCCGGCCGCTGGGAAGACACGTTTCAGGAACGGGCAAGCGAAACGCTTGATGCTCGTCGAAAGGAGCGCTTCCATGTCTGCTGCCCCATCAAAATCGGCTCGGGCCGCGGTGGGCCGACTCATGCTCTGCCTGCTTGCAATCGCAGCGATTGCGTTGCCGATGGCGCCTGCCTTCGCCCACGACGCCAAGCCTACAGCGGCGAAGCCGCTGGGTTGGAGCTATCCATTCGCATGCTGCGCTAACTACGATTGCCGCACGGCCCATACGGGCGAGGTTTTGGAAAAACCCGAGGGTTATGTGATCGCCGGCACGGGGGAAGTTGTCCCCATGACCGATAAGCGTGTGAAGGACAGCCCGGACGGCGAATTCCACTGGTGCGCGCATCAAGCGGGTCTCGACGCGGGTAAGACGATCTGCCTGTTCGTGCCGCCGCGTTCCTACTAAGCCCGAAAGGCGCAGCGGCGACCGGCCCGGACCGCGATGGGCGGGGGCCTGCTGACGGACGGTTGCCAGGACCGCTCCTTTGTGTTGCGTTGCCTGCGGGCGGCGGACAAGGGAGAGGTGACGTCCATGACCATCAAGGGAAGCTGCCACTGCAAGGCGACGATATTCGAGGTTTCGCAAGCGCCGCAGACGCTGACGCAGTGCACTTGTTCGTTCTGCTCGAAACGCGGCTCGCTTTGGGCCTACTACACTCCTGCGCAGTTCAAACTCCTCACGCCGCAGAAGAATGTTTCCTTCTATCAGTGGGGATCGAAGACCGTTAAGCACGGTTTTTGCGACACCTGCGGCTGCGGGACCTTCACCGAAACACCGGACTGGTCGAGCGGAGAGCCGGATTTCGACAATCCCAAGATCAGCGTCAACTCGCGGTTGTTCGACGATTTCGACCTGGACAAGGTCGAAGTGGTGGCCATCGACGGCAAGAATCTCTGGTAGATTCCTGGACGCCCAATCGGGAAAATCGTGCCCCGGGGAAAAGCCGTTGCCGGTGTTTTCCCGTTCCGCTTTTCGCCGCATTTCATGGTACAAGTCGCGCGAAGGGCTGATTTGGCGCCATCGCAAGGCGTGACTTGGAGAGGGACAATCCTATGAAGAAGACCGTGCTCGTCGTCGTGGCGACGGCTGTGCTGGTGAGCGCCTGCACCACCACCGATCCGTATACCGGCGACCAGAAAATTTCCAACACGGCGGCCGGTGCCGGCCTCGGCGCCTTGGCCGGCGCCAGCCTTGGCCTGCTTGCGGGCGGCAATGATCGTCGCAACGCGCTGATCGGCGCCGGCATCGGGGCGCTGGCCGGCGGCGCCATCGGCGCCACCATGGACCAGAACGAAGCCGAACTGCGCCGGCAGTTGGAGGGCACAGGCGTCAGCGTCACCCGCTCCGGCGACCAGATCATCCTCAATATGCCGTCCGATATCACCTTCAACGTCGATCAGGATGCGGTGAAGCCCGGCTTCTACCAGGTGCTGAATTCGGTCGCGCTGGTGCTGAAGAAGTTCAAGCAGACCACGGTCGACGTGTTCGGCCATACCGATTCGACCGGCGGCGACCAGCATAATTTCGATCTGTCGCAGCGCCGCGCGCTGGCGGTCGCCAACTACCTGGCTGGCCAGGGCGTCGATTCGCGCCGCTTCGCCGTCACGGGATTCGGCAAGACCCGTCCGGTAGCGTCCAATGCCACCGCCGAGGGTCGCGCTCAAAACCGTCGCGTCGAGATCCAGCTTTCGCCGCTCACCTGAGCAGCATCGATCAGAATGCAAAAACGGCCTCGCAAGGGGCCGTTTTTGTTTGCAAAATGCGACCGACGGCCAGGCCTGCGGCCCCCGGGTTCTTCCATGATCTTACGGTGAGGTCGGCTTATCGACCGTCGCTCGTTGGGTCAGGCGCTGCCGCCGGACGACATGGGCAACGATCAGTCCATGAATGAGCAGCCCGACCGCAAGTCCAAGGATATGGAAGCCCGTTCCCGAACCGGAAAGCGTCAGGATCGACCAGATGGATGCGGGTACGAACAAGACAATTGCGGTGATGAGCCCGGGGTTGTAGCTGCGCATCCTGATGGCCTGCGCGACGTGAACCAAAGCGTTGATCAGGGTGGTGTAGGCGGCGATCAGCCCTATCCCGGCATTGACCGTGACAGCGAGGGTGAAAACCAGGGAGTAGATGCCCCATACACCCGGTACGTTGATCACAAAGACATCGAAGCGGGTAAGCAGCGGCGCCCCGCCGCCGAGCATCTTATTGACGAAAAGCCGGAACCGGTCCTCGGCGTGCTCCTCGTATTGGTGGAGCATGTAAATCGGGATCAGCAGGAAGACGGCGAGCTCGGCTGTCTCCAATCGAGCAGCCAGCCCGATCGCCACCACGCACAGGGTGAGGCCGGCGAGCACGCCACCATAGACCCAATCTTCCACCAGACGCTTCATCACGCCACCTTCGGCGAGGCCGCGCGTCCTTGCAACACACGACGATATCAGACCTTGGCAACGATGCGCATGAAGGCCGGCGTGTCGTCGCCGAAGCCAACGGTGGTGTCGCTCGGCGATGACGGCAACAGCTTCACCGGCCGCGACCGCCGCGCTCAGATTGAGATTGGCGTGCCAGAGAATTAGCCAGTCCTAAATAACCGCTTTCCCGCAGCCATGGAAAGGAATAGCATCGTCGCTGTTCCGGAGGGGATGAGGCGGTACACTTGGCCGCGCAATAAGCATTTTCTTTTTCAGCCTCGGTCTTGCACGGCCAGATCAAAAAAATCTGGGAGGAATGCATGACAAGAACAGCCAGCCTTGGGCGCTGCGGCGTCTTCGCTTTAACAGGTCTTGTAAGCGCATGGTTGGGCGTCGCGGCGGCTCGAGCCGAGGATGCCAACAAAGCTGACATCGAGGCCTTGAAAAAGTCGCTCGCCAAATATGAGGACTACACCGCGGCTGTCCGCGACCTTTATCTGTCGACGGTCGGCTGCGTCTACTATAGCGGAGAAAAGATATCCGGAGCGATGTACTACCCGAAAGGCGCCATGGGCATCCATTTCGTCAACGTCCCAAGTGTCGGCCAAAAACTCGACCCGATGCGCCCCAATGTGCTGATCTACGAGCCGACGAAAAACGGTCTGCGCCTGGTCGGGGCGGAATGGCTTGTGCCGCTGACGCCGGACGTCAAAGAGCCACCGAAGCTGTTTGGCCAAACCTTCATGGGTCCGATGGAGGGACACTATCCGCTCATCCCGAGGGAGTTCGTCCACTACGATCTTCACGCCTGGCTGGGTGATAATCCGAACGGCATGTTCAGTCCGACGAACCCGAACGTGAAATGCAACAAGGCCGAGTTTCCGATGTTGGAGAAACCGACCAAGATGATGCCTGGGCCGATGTAACGGCCAGCCCAGCCAGGAGCTTGCCGGGAGGGCAAGCCGGATGGCCGTCTTGTCTTGGAACCACTCGTCGGTCAGCCCTTGGCGACGATGCGCATGAAGGCCGGCATGTCGTCGCCGAAGCCAACGGTGGCGTCGTTTTCGTCTTCTCGGTTGCGGGCAGGGCGACGGTCATCGCGCTGCGGCCTGGTGTCGCCGCGCTCCGGTGCACGTCGCTCGCTGCGCGCCGCGGAGCTCTTGCGCTCGGAATTTTCCGAGCGGATAGCGTCCTTGCGCGTGCGCCGCTCACCAGTGCCGGCGACCGTTTCCTCGGTCGCGACCGGCTGTTCCTCGCGCACGGTTTCCGGTGCCGCGTCTTCGCCGTGCTTGGCCTGGCGTCCGCCTCTCTTGCGCTCGCCCCTGTCCTTGCGGTCGTCGTCCTTGCGGCCGGCGCGCCGCGGCGCACCGCGGCCACGGCGCGGTGCTTCGTCCTCGCCTTCGCTGGCCACCACCGTCGACAGGTCACCGTCATGCCACTCGATCTTGGTGCCGATCAGCCGTTCGATGGCGTCGATGTACTTGGTGTCGGACTTGGTCGCGATGGTGAAGGATTTTCCGGAGCGCCCGGCGCGGCCGGTACGGCCGATTCGGTGGACGTAATCCTCGGCATGGATCGGGACGTCATAGTTGAAGACGTGGCTGACATCGGGAATGTCGAGGCCGCGCGCGGCCACGTCGGAGGCGACCAGATACCGCAGCTTGCCGTCGCGGAAATTGGCCAGCATCTGCATGCGCGCGCGCTGGTCCATGTCGCCATGCAGCGCGCCGGCGTCGAAGTCATATTTCAGCAGCGAGCGGAACAGCTCCGACACCTCGATCTTGCGGTTGCAGAAGATGATGGCGTTCTTCAGCTCCGCATCCTCGGCCTTGATCAGGTTGCGCAGCGTCTCGCGCTTGTCCCAGGGTTTGGAACCGGACTTCACCAGCCGCTGGATGATGTTGGTCGCGGCGGAGGCGGCCTTTGAAACCTCGACGCGCACCGGCGCGTGCAGGAACTTTTCGGTCAGCTTGGTGATCTCGGGCGGCATCGTCGCCGAGAAGAACAGCGTCTGCCGGGTGAAGGGGATCATCTCGCAGATACGCTCGATATCGGGAATGAAGCCCATGTCGAGCATGCGATCGGCTTCGTCGATGACGAGGATCTCGACGCCGTTGAGCAAGAGCTTGCCGCGCTCGCGGTGGTCGAGCATGCGGCCGGGCGTCGCGATGAGCACGTCGGCGCCACGCTCCAGTTTCTTGTCCTGTTCGTCGAACGACACGCCGCCGATCAGCAGTGCGATGTTGAGCTTGTGGTTCTTGCCGTATTTGATGAAGTTTTCCTCGACCTGCGCCGCAAGCTCGCGGGTCGGCTCCAGGATCAGCGTGCGGGGCATGCGGGCGCGGGCGCGGCCCTTTTCCAGTCGTGTCAGCATCGGCAGCACGAAGGAGGCCGTCTTGCCGGTACCGGTCTGTGCTATGCCAAGCACATCCTTGCCCAGAAGCGCGTGCGGAATGGCGCCGGCCTGGATCGGCGTCGGCTTGAGGTAGCCGGCGTCGGTGACTGCGGAAAGGACCTTCGGCGATAGGCCGAGGTCCGCGAAAGTCAACGCTTCTTGAGCGGTCTGGGTGTCTGAGGACAAGTTCTGGCTGTCTTTGGCTGTTCGGGGAAGCGCAACGGCATCCGTCGCGGCAGGCGCCGCGCGCCCGCAAGATCATCACTGCAACTAGGCGCAAGCCCGCGATTTGTCAACACAAACGGCCGGCAATGGCTCGATTGTGAAGTCGTAACCTTAATTACTATGTCTGATCCGGCCGCTTATCCGCGCGCCGGCTCAATATCGGCTCAATAACGGAACTGTTCCGCCAGTATGCGTTCGTTCCAGGAGTGATTGGGATCGAACAGCAAAGTTGCGGTCGCCGTCGCAGATTCCCTCACCGTCACGGAAGCTACGGCCTTGACCTCCGTATGGTCGGCGGCGGCGTTCACCGGCCGCTTTTCCGCCTCTAGTATATCGAAGCGCACGGTTGCCTTGTTGGAAAGCAAAGCGCCGCGCCAGCGGCGCGGGCGAAACGGGCTGACGGGGGTAAGCGCCAGCAGCGGCGCGTCGAGCGGCAGGATGGGCCCATGCGCCGAAAGATTGTAGGCGGTGGAGCCAGCCGGCGTGGCGATCATCACGCCGTCGCAATTCAGTTCCTCGAGCCGTACCTGGTCATCTATGGTGATGCGGATCTTGGCCGTCTGATAGGACTGGCGCCATAACGCCACTTCGTTGATGGCCAGCGCCGAGACGGTTTCGCCATCCGAGGTAACGGCCTGCATCTCCAGCGGACGGATCGTTTCGGCGACCGCGGCCGCGATGCGCTCGGCGAGACCTCCGGAACGATATTCGTTCATCAGGAAGCCGATGGTGCCACGGTTCATGCCGTAGACCTTTTTGCCGGTTCCCATCGTATCGCGCAAAGTTTGCAGCAGGAAACCGTCGCCGCCCAGGGCCACGACGACATCGGCTTCCGCGACCGAATGCTGGCCATAGCGCGCCGACAGGCTTTCCAGCGCCGCTTTGGCGTCAGGCGTGCCGGACGAGACGAAGGCGATGCTGTTGGCGGCTTTGCTCATGGCTCCCCGACGGTGACCGGTTGGCGGCTGGGCCGGGGTAGCATGGGCGGGCCTGTGTGCAAAGAGAGCCCGCAGACGTGCGGTTCGAACCGGCAGTCGCGAATCATATCAGGGAACGAGCCAATGTGATGGTTAAGGCCGGGCTTAAACTCTCGTAAAGCCGCATCGATCATGTTAGCCGGCATGGTGGCGTGGGGGCGCCCACAGCGATCTTATGCCTTTCAGGATACGAAAGACGCTGTGGCACTTTTGATCGTGCGTGAATCCTTCGAGAGTCGAGCCCGATTCCGGGGACACGCGCCAGCCGGGACCAACATATTGCTGGTAACACGCCTGATCATCATCTCCGTCGTGCTGGGAAGCTTCGCGCTTGTCTTCGCCGAACTGGTGCGCCGCTCGGAAGAAACAAGCCTCAGGCCCTTGCCCACGGCCTCGCGCTGCGGCGATGCTGCCGGAATGCCTTGTCCGCAAAGGGCGCTGTAGGTCAAAACAAGCTGACTGCTAGGAGCGTGGTTGCAGATGGCAGCCGGCCTGGCGTTTCTGTGCCAGATACTCGTCGATCAGCTGGCGATAGCGCACCTTGCCGAAACTCGGGAAATGGCCGCCATGCACGACCGAGACGTCGAGGCCGCGCATGGCAAACATCGTCCCCAAATAATCATCGATATCGGAATGGTAGACGTCGTCGATCAGCGGGCCGTCATAGATGATGTCGCCGGAAAGCAGGATGCCGGTCTTCTTCTCGTACAGCCCGATGCCGCCTGGCGAATGGCCGGGCGTGTGGATCACCTCGAAGGCGCGATCGCCGAGGTCGACGATATCGCCATGTTCGAGCAGGCGGTCCGCCGGGGCGGGCATGATGCGATAGCGCGCCGTATCCCAACCTTGTGGCTGGCGATCGAACATCTCTTCATTGGCGTAGCGGTCAGCCACCGTCCATTCGTTGCGCGGATCGGTCAGAATCTCCGCCTCGGCGCGGTGCACGCAGCGGTCGGGAAATTCATGGTGGCAGCCTATATGATCGAAATGCGTGTGGCTGGCGACGCAAGTGAGCTTGCGCTCGCTGACCAGCGGCACATGGCGCCTGAGGCTGAAATGGCCAAGCCCGGTATCGAACAGCAGGTCGCGGTCGCGACCGCGCACATGCCACATATTACAGCGGAAGAACGGTTTGATCCATGGCTCGTGGATCAGCGTGACACCGTCGCCCATGCGGATGGTTTCGTACCAGTCAGGTGCGTCGACGACCGCAAGCATGCCCATGTTCAATCCGTCAGCAGGATGATCTTGTCTGTATCGCAGGAAACCGAGACCGTGTCGCCCGGCTGCATGGCGGACGTGGCAGGCAGTTTGGCGATGAATTGCAGCGTGGCGTCTTCAGCGGAGACCGCGAGCACGCGCTTGAAGCTGCCCTGGAACACGACGTCGCTGACCTGCGCCTTTCCCAGCTTTGTGGCGCCTGAGGTCGCGCCCAGGGCAAGGTGCTCCGGCCGGATGGCCAAGGCAACCGCCGATCCCACCGGCAACGCTCCGGACGCCGAGACCGGCCCGACCTGTGTTGCGACAGTGCTTGTCCTGTCCATCATCTCCGCCACCGTTCCGCGAAGAATGGTGCTCTCGCCCATGAAAGTCGCCGAAAAGCGTGTCTTTGGCCGCGCATACACGCGTTCGGGCGGCCCTTCGTCCTCGATGCGGCCATCATTCATGACAACACAGTGGTCGGCCAGCGCCATAGCTTCTTCCTGGTCGTGGGTGACGTGGATGAAGGCGGTGCCGACGCGCTTCTGAATTGCTTTCAGCTCATCCTGCATCTGCCGGCGCAGTTTGAGGTCGAGCGCGCCGAGCGGCTCGTCGAGCAGCAGCACCGCCGGCTCGATCACCAGTGCGCGCGCCAGCGCTACGCGCTGCCGCTGGCCGCCGGAGAGCTGGTGCGGCTTCTTGTCGAAGGCGGCATCCAGCCCGACCAGCGCCAGCGTCTCACGCGCCCGCGCGGCGCGTGTCGCGCCATCGACGCCTTGCATGCGCAGGCCAAAACCGACATTGCCGCCGACGCTCATATGCGGAAACAGCGCATAATCCTGGAACACCGTCGTTGTCGGGCGCTTTGCCGGCGGAACGGCGGTGCAGTCCTCGCCTCGGATGAACACCTTGCCTTCGCTCGGTGTGACGAAGCCGCCCAAAATCGACAAAAGCGTCGTCTTGCCGGAGCCTGACGGTCCGAGCAGGATGGTGTAGCTACCGGGCTCTATCCGCAGCGATACGTCTTTCAGCACCGCCAGCTGGCCGAAACGGTGCGAGATCCCGCGGATGTCGACCAGGGGCGCGCTCATGCCGGCTTCCTCCGCAGCAATGTCAATTCGAACAGCACCACCAGCACGATGGAAACGGCGAACACCAGCGAGCCGACTGCGTTGGTCTTGGGGTTGAGGCCAGAGCGCAGCAGATTCCAGATTTCGACCGGCAGCGTGGTTTCGAAGCGTGTCAGCAGGAAGGAGATCACGAATTCGTCCCAGGAAAAGGTCATCGACAGGAAGAAGCCGGCGAAGATGGCCGGCGCCATGACAGGCACAGTAATCAAGAGCAGCACTTTCCATTCTGGCGCGCCGAGATCGCGC
The DNA here is from genome assembly GCF_006440955.1 of Mesorhizobium sp. B2-8-1. Classification (NCBI taxonomy): domain Bacteria; kingdom Pseudomonadati; phylum Pseudomonadota; class Alphaproteobacteria; order Hyphomicrobiales; family Phyllobacteriaceae; genus Mesorhizobium; species Mesorhizobium sp. B2-8-1. The sequence continues at coordinate 156,905 of NZ_VFTX01000011.1, forward strand.
GCGGCGCGCTCGATGTTGATCTGGTGGTCGCCCATCTGGCTGTACACGATGGCGAAGCAGAGCGGCAGGTTGATCACGACATGGCCGATGCCGGCGGCCATCAGCGATTTCGGCACGCCGGCCCAGTTGAACAGCACCAGCAGCCCCATGCCGATGATGAGATAGCTGACGGTAAGCGGTAGCGTGATCAACCCTCGCAGCAGGGCCGAACCCGGCAGCACGAAGCGCGCGAACGCCCAGGCGCTGAGGAAGCCGAGCGTGACGGCCGCGAGCGACGAAAGGACGGCCACCAGCAGCGAGTTCACCAGCGCCGAGGTCAGCCGCGCATCGGACAGGACGGCCTGGTACCAGCGCAGCGACGGGCCGGTGAAGGGCGGGATTGGAAAGGAGGTTGCCTGCAGCGAGAACAGCACGAGCACGACCACCGGCAGGAAAATGAAGGCATAGATGGCGATCGCGTAGAGACAGGAAGCGGTTCGGACGATCAGGCGCATCTCAGGCCCGCTCGATCTTCAGCCAGCGGGCGCAGGCGAGATAGGCGATGGTCACGACCGCCATCAGGATGATCGAGAGCGCCGAGGCCAGCGGAAAATCGCCGCGCCGGCCGATCTGCATCATCACCAGCTGCGGCATGACCAGCTCGTTGTTGCCGCCGAGGATCTGCGGCGTGATGTAGTCGCCGATGCACAGCACGAAGGTCAGGAAGGCGCCGACCATGATGCCGGGCAAGGTCAGCGGCAGGATGACATGCAGGAAGGTGCGCACTGGCCCGGCGCCGAGATCAGCGGCGGCCTTGCGGTAGCTCGGACTGAGCTGCTTCAAATTGGCGAAGATCGTCAGCGTCAAAAGCATGACGAAGAAATGCACGAAGCCGGTCACGGTGGCGAAGCGCGTATTGGCGAGCTGCAGCGGTTCGCTGGTCAAGCCGATGCCGGTCAGCGTCCGGTTGATGACGCCGTTCTGCGCCAGCACCAGAAGCCAGGAATAGGAGCGCACGACATAGGACGTCCAGAACGGCAGCACGGCCAGCATCAGCGCCAGCCGCTGCCAGCGTTCCGGCACCTGTTCGGCCAGGATCCAGGCGAAAGGATAGGCGAGCAGCACCGAGACCACGGTGACGATCGCCGTCACCTCCAGCGAATTCACCATCGCTTGCCAATAGGCAGGATTGGTGAAGAACTGGCTGTAATTGGCTGATGTGAAGCCGCCGCCCTCATGCGACGTCAGGCTGGAAAGCCCCATGGCAATGAAAGGCAACACGAAGAACAGCAAGGTCCAGCCGAGCGCCGGCGTAACCAGCGCCCAGGGCAGGGCCTTGTTCGCGGTGCTGCTCACGACGGCCGTCTACTGCGCCTGCAGCATCTCGGTCCACATGTCCTGCATCTTCTTGTCGAGATCGGCATTCGGCGCCGGATAGGCCTGGGCGCGGGCAAGGAATTCGGGCTGCTCGTCGAAGCGCAGGATCTTCTTCTGGTCGTCGGTGAGTGCCGCCTTGCTGTTCGCCGGCATGCCCCAATAGCAGGACGAGGTGGCAAGCCGCGCCTGGCCTTCCGGGCTCATGATGTACTGGATGAATTTCAGCGCCACGTCCTTGTTCTTGGAGTCCTTGAACATGGCCAGCGACTGCGACCACAGCACCGCTCCCTCCTTGGGGATCGAGAAGTCCAGCGCCGGGTTCTCCTTGGCCAGGCCCGCCGTCACCCATTCGCCGCCGCCGACCAGAATATCGACTTCACCGGTGGCGAGCGCTGTCTGGCTGGCGGTCACCTCGCCGACCAGCTTGGCGTTGGCCTTCATCTTGAGCAGTTCGGCCTTGAGGGCGGGAAGATCGGCCTCGGTGAGTTCAGCCGTTTTCTTGCCGATGGCGAGTGCCGCCATGCCGATGACCGGCAGGTAATAATCGTAGATGGCGACCTTGCCCTTGTACTTGTCGCTTGTCAGCGACGCCAAGGATTGCATGTCGGCCGGGTCGACCTTGGTCTTGTTGAAGCCGATCGTGTTGTAGCCGAACTTTTCGGTGATGCCGTAGCGCTTGCCGCCGACCACGGTAGAGTTGTCCATCTTCACCTGCGGAAAGAGGTCGCCCAACGGCAGCTTGTCCTCCGGCAGCGGCTCGAACAGGCCTTTTTCCACGCCGCGCGGCACGTCGATGCTGTCGATCACCATCACGTCCCAGTCGCCGGGTTGCGACTGTTCGACGATGGCGAGCCCCGCGCCGGTGCCCTCGAATTCCTTGACGTTGACCTTGACGTTGTTGGCCTCTTCGAAGGGCTGCAGCAGCGCCGGGTCGGCATGATCGCACCAGATCAGGGCGTTGAGATCGGCGGCCTGGCTGGCGCCGGCTGCTGAGAGCACCAGCGCCGTGGCGCCGCAAGCGGCGCCCAGATGTCTCTTCAGGATTGAAAGCGGATTGTTGGCTGCGGATCGTGCGGACATCGAGTGTTCTCCCTTGCCTTTGTGGCTTCTTGCAAAAAGTTGAACCAATTCTAAAATTGAGTCAATTCTGTTTTTGTGGCAGACAGCCGGTATGAGTGGATTGAGGGCAAGGCAAAAGGCCGACCGGCACCGCCGCATCATCGAGGCGGCGGCCGAGCTTTTCCGCGAGGCCGGCTATGAAGGCGCCAAGATCGAGGTGATCGCGGCCCAGGCCGAAGTGTCGATCGGGACGATTTACAATTACTACCAGAATAAGGGCGACATCCTCGGCGCCATCGTCTCCATGGAGGTCAACGAGGTGCTGAATGCCGGGCGAGGCGTGGTCGACAGCCCACCGGCCAATGTCGGCGATGCGCTGGACACGCTGATCGGCATCTATATCGAGCACTCCTTGCACTATCTCAGCAAGGAAATGTGGCGCCAGGCGATGGCGATCTCGACGCAACTGCCCGACAGCCCGTTCGGCCAAGCCTACACGGCGCTCGACCGCGCTCTGACGCAACAGATCCGTGCCCTGATCGCAAGGCTGCAGGAGATCGGCCTGGTGCGGCGCGACATCGACGGGCAGGCGGTGGGTGAGCTGGTCTTCAACAACATGAACATGATGTTCATCGAGTTCGTGAAGCGCGACGAGGCAAGGATAGCGGAACTGCGCGCGGCGATCCGACGGCAGAACCGGATCCTGGTGGCGGCGATCGGGGTGTGAGGATGGAAGCGACCGCTGCATGAAACTAGCTTCCGCTGCCAGCGTGACTGACGATGAGTGCCAACGGCGGCGCCCGTCTACACCGCAGGGCTCGCGTCCTAGCGGCTTGATGTTGCGGGGATTGACAGCGTAGCCGCTGGCCTAACCAGCGATCCCTTCGAAGCATCGACCGAAGGGAAAGCAGACGCGCGGCCGCAGTGACGCAGGTAAAATCAGTGATCGGTCGGATCGATCTTCGTCAGGCGCTCTCGCGCTTCGGTGACGCGCTGCTGCGCGGACCTTATCCTGCTGCAAAGCGCGAGATTGATGCCGACGCCACAGTCTCGGTCCAACATTTCTTCCGCGCGTTTGAGGGCAAGTTCAGCTCGGCCAATTCGCTGCCTGGCTTGGGCCAGTTCCATGTCCAAGAGTTCGATCATTGTTCCGCTACAGAGTTTGCGGTCCCTTCGGTCGTTAACCCTCCCCGGCCGGGTTTGGTTCCGGGTTGGGGCTCGAGACTCAGGACAGCAGGAGAAAGTCGCCGCTTCGGCACCGACCTCATTGCACGCGAAGTCGCCTCTTGAGTTGAATTTGAAATCTGTTACAACTTATAGGGGCGGGCGAAGGGGAGAGATGGTAAATGGGGACGTTTTCAATCTGGCATTGGGCGATCGTACTGCTGATCATCGGCGTGCCTGTTTTCTTTGCGGTTCGCTCAGCCGTGAAGCCGTCACAGGGCCCGGCGGCTCTTGTAGGATTCGGTGGCTGGCTTATGCTACTGGCGATCGGCCAGGTGTTGTCGCCGCTGCGCACGCTCGCCGACTTGGCCAATTCGGCCGAGGGTTACCGGCAACTCATGCCCCTGCCAAATGGACTGGTTGCGGTTTATAGCGAGGTTGCCCTCAATCTGGCATTTCTGGCGCTTCAACTGGTTGTGCTCATTTCGATGCTGCGGCGAAGCCGACGCTTTCCACAATTGTTTCTGGTTCAGTGGATTGCGATACCGGTTGTGTTCGTCCTGGACACGATCTTGATCTCATCAACTCTGGGCGTCCCGGTGAGCCAGATCCTTGCTGGAGATGCGCTGGCGACACCCGTCCTGTCGTTCATCCTCACCGGGGCTTGGGTCGCCTACGTCTACAAGTCCGTCAGGGTGAAGAACACGTTCGGCGGCGAAGTGGCAGCCGGCCAGGTTGCGACAGCCTCCTAGCGAAAGTCCGCTGGGTTTCGCCTCTTCGCATGAGCAGTCCTCCTGCGACAGGCTTCGGAGGACACTCCTTCGTTTTGCGAGATCTGGTGTTCTTATAACGGGCTGGGTGGCCTGCCACCCGAAGCTTGAAGAGTGCCCTTCCCGAGAGATGGGTGACAGTTCATTCCGGATAGATGGGTTATCGCCAGCGGCACTCGCAGCCGATCGCGCTGCCGGTTCCCGTTAAGCCGGATCCAGACGCAAGCCTGAGCGGCCGGGCGAAGCAGGAGCGCGACGCGCGCCTGGCGATCGTCGCCGCCTTCGAGAATTTCAGCCGCGGCTTGCAACTCGGCTACGCCACCCGCGTGCAGGTCTTCACCGACAAGTATAACGCCGGCTCGATCGCCGTTGGAGAGTTCGCCCGCGCCATCATCCCCTCGATCTCCAAGCGATCGCTCGCCCGCTGGCAGAACGAGAAGCGCAAGGGAAGGGCCGACGCGCTGGCACACGATCCGGCAGCGGCCCGGAAGGGAACCGGCGTGCTCGAAAGCGCCCATGGCGGCGCCGTGCGCATGTTCATCCTCGGACAGATCGCCAATCGGCCGCACCTTTGCGCCGACGACATTCGCACGCAGTGCCGGGCGGAATTCGGCGACACGTTGACGGTGGTTTCAAAGGGCCTTGAAAAGACCGTTCCCATGCCGCCGGTGCGCACCTTCCAGCACGCGATCAAGCACCTGAAGGTCCGCCACAAGGTCGAGCTCCTGAAACTCACCAAGCCGACCTACCAGTGCAGCCTCTTCGTCAATTCGGACGATGATCATACACAGATCCTCGCCGAGTTCGAGGATGCCATGGCGGGCTATGCCGTCAACCGGCGTGGCCTGTCAGGCGTCATCGCCGGCGCGCCGCAGATCCCGGTGCTGGAGATCACGGCCGACGATATTCCGCTCGATCGGCCCCGGCCGGATACACAATACGACAAGTCGGCGAACGACCTTTACAACCAGCTTTCCGGGCAGTTCACCTCGATCGAGAAATTCTGGGCGGCCGAAAGCCTCAAACCGATCGTCGTCAATGCCGATATCGCCGCCGATGGGGCGCCGCGCGGCACGTCGAACGACTTCCTCCAGGTCTCCGACCCAGACATCGCCCAATACCTGCTGACGATCCGCTATCGCCAGAACCGCAAGGGCGGAACGCAGACCATCCCCGTCAGCCGGCGTGTCGGCCTGAAGGTGGCGGAGGGCGATTGGATCACGCTCGAAGGCAGCGAGTGGATGATCAACAAATGGGATGGCGGCGACCACCTCAGGGTCACGCTTAGCCTCTCCGAAACCGGCGCAGACATTTACGACGACGGCGACATCGAGCCCGGCCCGATCGTCGTCCCGCCGAGCCCGCCGATCAACCCGTCGATCCTGACCACGGTGCAGAATTTCAGGGTCGAGGTCGGGACCATCGCCGGTGCCGGCGGCCAGGAGGTTCCCGCGCTTCGCTTTGCGTGGGATCCGCCGAATGATCCCACGATCATTGCCGTCCGGATATTCTATTACCGGGACGATATTCCGGATCAGGTCTACCAGGACACCTGCGACACTCCCGAAGACGGCATCTACATCACCTCGAAGAACGTCTCGCCTGGCGTATTTTATACGGCTAGGGCCACGATCACGACGGTTCCCGATCGCTTCAAGACCTTCACGCCTTGGCTGACCACGGCGGATGTCACCGGCAACACGTTCTACCCGATCGACCTCGACCAGTTCGCGCAGGACGTTAAGGGCCTCCTTGCGTTCACCGGCAATGCGGTTCGCGATGTCCTTGAACAATTGCAGGCGGTGTCGACGAACAGCGCCGGCAACTTCCTCGTCGGCTTTTCCGACAAGCAGGAACTGCGGCGGGAACTGCGGTCCACCACCGACGATTCCGTGGCGCTGTTTCGTGAAGAGATCACGGTCGCGACCGGGCCGGGCTCGGCGATCGTCACGGACATCACGACGCTTCAGACGACCCAGACCGATCTTGCGACCGGCCTGGAGGTGACCAATTCTGCCGTGACCACTCTGCAAAGCCTGACGTCGGTCCAGGGTGACCTGATCACCTCTGCCAACGTTGCAATCACTGCCTTGCAGAACACGGTCAATGATCCGTCGACAGGTGTTGTGGCAACGGCTTCGACCGTGTCGGCGTTGGCAACCACTGTGACGGCACAGGGCGGCAGCATCACCTCGCAGGGCGCCGCGATCACCGCCCTGCAAAACACGGTCTACAATCCTTCGACCGGCGTTGCCGCTACCGCAATCGCCGTCTCGTCGCTCACGACGACGGTGACGGCACAAGGCGGCACGATCGCCGTCAATTCCTCGGCCATCACCGCCTTGCAGGCCAGCTATGGCGACGTCTCGGCCGGCGCCACCTTCCGAATGGGGACGGGCTACACGCCGGCGGCCGGCTGGTCCTCGCGCTCCGCCATTGAGAACCGCGTGACGTCGGGTAGCACGTTCCACTCCTCGGGGTTCTATCTCGAGGCCACGGCGTCGGCCTCGCGCATCGTCATGGACACCGACCAGCTTGTCATCATGACCGGCGGTGCGGTCACTGCGCTGTTCGATAGCGGCACCGCCTTCATCGCCAACGCGCGCATCCGGAACCTGACGGCCGGCAATATTTCGGCGAAGTCGCTCGATGCCAACGTGGTCTTGCAGAACGGCACGGTCATCACCGACCTGATCGCCGGCAACGCTATCACCGATTGGGACACGGACTCCTTCTTCACATCGACCGGCTTCGATCAGGCTAGCTTTGTTACCAGGTGCACCATCACGGTAAACAACACCGGCGGTATACCTGTCCTGGTGTTTGTTCAAATGAACAGCACGAGGTCTGGGGGCTCTGGAACGATCACTTACCAGCTTGTCAGGACGGTCTCCGGTGTCGACACGGTAATACGAGGAGTCGTTTGGACGGCCACCGGAACCTACGAACCCGTGTTCCTCGACGCAGGCGCGCCGGCCGGAACCTTTACCTACAGGATCGATGAGAAGCACGTGCTGGGCGGCGGCGCCGGCATCACGCTTACGGCAAGCATCACGGCAAGCTGGTGGAAGAAATGAAGACGATCACGCTCAAAATCACAGAGGGTCAATACGCCGCCCTGGCGCTCGATGTCGTCGAGCCCCGCGAATGGTTGAAAAGCATGGTTGTGGAAAGAGCCGGCGCTGTCGTCGCCGGCCTGCCGGAACCGGTCTGGCGGGCATGCATCGTTGCCGCGGTGAAAGTCGGCATCGACACCGAGGATGCTGACGCCATCGTCCTTCATGCGCTTGAGGCTGGGCTGCTGCGGACATTGAAATTCCGTGAGATGCAATCCGAAGCCGAGCGGGAAAATGAACAGCTGAAAACCGCAGATACGGAGACCCCGAAATGACAACCAATGAGCCCGAGAAAGTGACGATCTCAATGCAAGTCGCGCTGGAGGAGGAGGTCGAGCGGCTGGATGCGGCGGCGAAGACATCCAAGAACCGGATCCTGTTCCTCGCGCAGAGTAACGCGAACCTGAAGGCGCGGGTGGCCGAGCTGGAAGCCAAACTTGCCACGGCGGAGCCGGTGGAAGCGGCGTCCAAAAAGCCAAAGGTGAATTGACATGGCTGTCGTAGATGATTGGGTGGCGGGGGCAGCGTCCGTCGACGCTGGCGACACTGCTGTAACTGGCGTCGGCACCTCATGGAAGGTTGCCGGTATTAGACCAGGCGATGTGTTCATGCGCGCCGGCTACGGCGTGGTGATCGCGTCCGTGCCTGATGACACGCATCTGGTGCTGGACGAGGACTGGCCGGGCGCGTCGCTTGTCAATTCCGCCTACCGCATCCGCTTTCAGCCGGATGGCTCGCGCTTGCCGGCGCAGGCGGCGGCGCTGATCCAAGAGCTTTCGAACGATAACCTCGCGGAACTGGCGGCGCTGACCGGCGACCTCGCCTCTGGCATCGGCGACATCTCGGATGTGGCGCCGATCGTCATCCTGAGTACCGGCCAGTCGAACACCGCTCGGCACCCAGCCTATTCGTGGACGCCGCAGCCCAATCTCTACCTCTGGAATCATGACGGCGCTGTTGACGCGGCCACGCACATCGGCACGGGATTCAATCCGATGGATGCCACCACGATGGGCTACGATTATTCGTATGCCAACGAGGTTGCTAAGGCGAACCCGCTCGCCACGGTTTATTTGGTCAAGGTGGGGCAAGGCTCGCTGGCGATCGCGCAATGGATGGCCGGCGCGGCGGCACCTGACATGTACGGCTGCTGCAAGAACAATATCGAAGCCGCGCTGGCCGTGATCGGAGCCTCCAAGATCGACAATTTCCTGTGGTGGCAGGGGGAATCGGACGCCATGGCGGGGTCCACCACCTATTTCAGCGACTTCAACACCGTTGTCGCGCGGTTCAGGGCCGAAACCTGGTTCCCCTATGCGACGCCGATAACGATCATGGGCACCAGCATCGTCTACGGCACGCCGCTGGACGCGTTCAACAACATGCTTGCCCTGCTGGCATCCATCGAGCCGGAGTTTCGGAAGTTCGTCAACACCGGTTCCCTGCCTGTCGCCTTTTGGGATCCTACGTTTGGCTATACCCACCTCAATGCGAGCGGATATGAGCAAGCCGGCAAGCTGGCGTTCGCAGTTGGGCGGGCAGTTGCGCAGAAGGTCTATGTCAACCCGCTCACCGGCGCGGTCACGATCAATGGCAACGCTGCACCACTTCCGGCCCCGCCAGCCGGGACCGTGTTGCATATCGGCGGCGTTGATGGCGTGCAATCGCGCGTCACTTTTGACGGTTTTGGGGGCATTGCTCAGTTTCTTGGCCGCCGGGCAAACGGCACGCCAGCGGCACGGTCGGCATTGCTCGCCAGTGATGTAATTATGTCCGTGGGCATATTTGGCGCTTACGACGCCACCAACTACAGCGGCAGCTCGCGCGGTGGGTTTACTTTTTACGCGATAGAGAATTGGTCAGCCTCGGCGCAAGGGACCGCTTTTTCGCTGTACGCTACCCCTCATGGCAGCACCACGCTGAACCAGATACTTACAGGCTACGGCGAAGGTTTGCAGATATTGAAGGGCTTCTCACGGGGAGTGCCAGTCACAAAGACGGATGATTTTGCCGTGGCAGACAGCGACAACTGGTTGATCTGCAACAAGGCATCGGCGATGACGGTGACGTTGCCGAGTCCGGCGACGTTTCTGGGGCGAGAGCTCAACTTCTTGAACCGACAGGCGCAGGCCGTTGTGTCGGCATCCGCAAATGTCGTTGGCAAGAACTCAGGCACGTTGAATATCGGCATTCTCGGAGCCACTGCCGGAGCCTGGGTCAAGCTCGTCAGCGACGGGGTAAACTGGGTAATGATGCAGGGCAGTTGATGCTTGGCTTGCGTCGGGCATCGATGGCCATTACGACTTTCGCTCTAGATGCCTTGGCCGAAAGCTTAAAATGATCGGTGCCTTACGCTTCCTTTTGGCCATCGGAGTGCTTGTCGCACACCTTGTGCAGCAATATCCCGGCCAGCCGGGCATGTTGGCCGTGTTTGGCTTTTACACCGTTTCTGGCTATCTGATCGCTCGAGTGCTCCAAGGCTCATATAGGGGTCGGCCGCTTGCATTCGTCTTGAACCGGGCCCTGCGCCTCTATCCCGCCTACTGGGCTGTTGCCCTTCTCGGGCTTTGGATAGCTCTTCACGGTGGAAGCCCGTTGAACGCGGCGATAGCTGTGCCGAACTCGTTCGATGCGGCGATCAGGCAGATATCGATTTTCGGCCTGCTGCCCCTTAACGAGACTGCCTATCCGATACGGCTCATCCCGCCGTCCTGGTCGCTCAACATGGAACTGGCCTGGTATTTGGCTATGATCTTGACCGTGCGGCACATCCGCCTGTGGCTGGCCTGCGGCATCGTCATCGCCGTTTGGCTGTCGTGGCGCAATGATGTTACTTCTGCATACAATGGATACTACGGCCCGGCGTTCTGCTTTGCACTTGGTGCTGCCTTGAGTTCGGTGAAGGTGCAACTGCATCGAGCGCATGTTGGGATTGCGTTCGGGGCCCTGGTCCTATGGGTCGTGTTCGTGAACATGACCGGTTTCGCCGTTTGGAAACTCTACGGGGCCAGTGTTTTAAGTGGCTACGCCTTGTTGGCCTGCGATCGAAAATTCTCCGCTTGGCAGCGCTATGACAAGTGGATAGGCGACTTGGCCTACCCTGTATTTTTATGCCACTGGCACGTAGCGACTTTCATGAACATGCAGCCGGGCTGGGATTTGTTTTGGGTGAGTCTGCCGCTCATCCTCGCACTGTCGAGCGCGATCGTACTTCTTGTCGACAGGCCCGTTGCGCGGATACGGGATGCGATAAGAGCTGGGCAAGCTAGATCATTGGCGACGCAGCCAGCCGAATAGCAATGATCCCGCGTCACGGAAGCCCCTATTCCCGGCCCTTTAGTCTAGTACCCCAAGAGATGCCGCAATCCGACGATCGGCAGATAGACCGTCCAGACCAGGCAGACCAGGATCGCGATAACGACGCCCATGGCGGGCGCCCATTCCTGCCATAGTTTCAGCAGCCGTCCGCTCCAGACTTCCAGTTGAGTTTCCATCGCTATTTCCTTCAACCCTCCCGGCAGCCAAGAAGTTTAACCGCCGCACCCGGCCCGTTTGGGCATCGGGCACGGTGACTGATTCTCGAAAGCCCTTAAATGGCCCTTCAAGACCATTTTACAGCCGTCGACCCGGTTCGGCCGCCGGCCGGCTCACGTCGTTTGATAGACAGGATAGGTGGCATGAGGCACGGTCGCGATGCGCCCCACCAGGCGCTCCGCCAGGCGGCGCTTGCCGATCCGCGAGGCGTTCGCCGGCTTCGATGTGCAGGAGGTCGATCTTGTGTATACCTTGCCAGGTGGGAAAAGGCCGGCCCGCAAAGGAGCTTGCGGGATCAACCGCCCTCATGAAGGAGCTATGATCAAACTCGGCAGAAGAGGGGAACAATGGGTGAGGCTAAGCGAAACAGAGAGCAACGGAACAGGGCGGCGGCATTCTTTAAGGGGTATTGCAAAGCCAGTGGGCGACTTCCCGTGGATACCGGGGAGCTTGATGGCGGAACGGCAATGCTGATTAGGGCAGTTGAGGCGGCGTTGCTTGCCGACGCGTCCGGGATGTCCGCCATAGTATCCAGTCTGCCGCGTCTTGTTATCGGTTTGGTAGATGATGATCGATGGAATGCTCTGGCAGATATCTCGTGCGGGCAACCTGTGGTCGCCATCAACACCGGAATCCCGATTAGGATTTTGAACCTGCTGATCGCGTGCTTTTCGGACCCTGGCATCTTTCCCGGTGTTGGCAGGCGTTATGAAAGTGAACCCATCCGGCTGGGTACGAACGGTCCGTCAATGTCTCTCTACAATCAGGGCAAGATCTTCGACAACGTGATTGGAACGGATCGGCTGGCCTTCGCTTTTCGTCTTACGGTTATGCTGACCAGATATGTGGCTCTCCATGAGTTCGTACACATCAGGAACGGTCACGTTGACTTGGTGAAAAGTTCCCAACCGCTGTTGGCGATGGAGGAAAACCAAGATTCGGTCCCAGGTGTTTCCAACCTAGACTTCCAAGCGATGGAATGGGATGCGGACAATTGTGCAATGCTCATGTGGCTAACGGCGGCCATCGAGGCTCACCAGATCCAAGGATATAACAAAGGCCTTGAGGAAGGGGGTGAACATTTGCACGCGTTGTTCACCACCGGCCTCCTCCTACTCTGGCGGCTCACCGAGGCAATCGAGCCGGCCAGCGATGAACCAATGGAACAGCACCATCCACCGGCCCTTGTAAGATCGAATTTCGTGATATTTGGCGCCGGACGCCAAGCCAAAGCATATGGCCTTCCCGCCTTCGACAATGCCCACGTGCGGGCGCTTCATGAGGTGAACGTCGCTTGGGCGAGGCTGACGGGTCAACCTGTTCCAACTAGCGATCAGGTTGCAGACGCCGCAGAGGCGGTCATCGACCACAACCACGCCATTATAAAACATTGGGACACTGAGCTTAGGCCCCGGCTGGTTCCGCTGAACAGGGGTAATACTGAGCTAAGTCATTTTCATCCGGAGTACGGGTGATGCCTACCGATTGTCACGCAGCATCCCGCTGGCCTTGGCCGCAGCCAGGAACGCAAAGGGAGTTCCTCGGCGGCCGCCTCGATGCTGCTAACCTCGCGCGTCATGCCGGCGCGCCTTGTCTTGACCGGTACAGGAGGTGAAAACCAGAGCATGGCGCTACCGAACGTCGCCTCTGTCGGCTCGCCGCTTCCTGTCCACGGCGTTGACCAGGTCGGTCAGATCATCAGCGCTTTCCATAGGCAGACCCACGGCCACGAAGGCTCCCCGCTCGTAAGGCTGCCCGGTGAAGACATCGAACACGGTGCATGTGCCATCCGGCTCTTTCCTGAGATCATATCGCTGAGCGGCCATGCTCGCATTCTGAGCTGGGGCTCGCATCCGTCAAGGGGGGTTGCCTATGGCCATGCGCCCTAGCTGAAGCTAAGACCGTCGAAATACTGCCCGATTGTTTGTTTGACCGTCGCCCGGAATGCCTCAGCTGACTGGCCCGGATCAACTGAGATAGTAACGTTGTCGGCGGTTCGCAGTGAGGCCGTCTTAATCCTGTGAACCATGGCCTGAGCCTCAAGCGAGTTGGCCTCCTTGCCGCTGACTTCCGCGATCAGTGCGATAACGATGATCTTCAGGGCAGCTAGGTCTTGGATTTGAGCTTCGTTCATTACAGGTCTCCGCCAACCTTTAAGAGGGTCCATTTTGCGTTCGACGCCGTATCACCTCGCCAGCGATTCGGACAGGGAGTTAGTGCCAAATGAAGTTGCGCGGAGGTGCCAACTGATTTTGCGCGCTACAGTGTTACCCATGTCTCCGGTATAAACCGTAACCTATGTGTCCGGAACGGACCGAGCGAAGGGTGGTGCCCCCGGCAGGAATCGAACCCGCGACCTTCGGTTTACAAAACCGCTGCTCTACCAGCTGAGCTACAAGGGCATGCGGCACCGGTTAGCCATATTTGCGGCGCCAGTAAAGACAAATGTCGGTTTTGAGGCGCTCATGAACGCTGCCGGCCGACAGGCACGGCATCCTGAAAACGGCCAATTCGCTTCCTATCTCTACGGCAGGTGCAATTGCTTGGGCGAGGCTGCCGCATGATCAGATTTGTCATCATCCTGCCGATCGTCGTCATAGCCTGGATGCTGCTGGTGAAGCTTATCAGGAGCGTCAAGAACGCCAATATCGACTGGACCGGCGTCACCACCATCATCGGCTTCATCGCGCTCGCCTTCTGGCTGCGCCATGTCACGGGCATGGGGTGAGTGGGTAGGCAGTAGCGAGTAGGCAATAGGCAGTAGACAGGCGAGATCCCTCCTGGTCCGCTTCGCTATCGCTATCGCTATCGCTATCGCTATCGCTATCGCTATCGTTATCGCTATCGCTATTCGCTACTCGCTACTCGCTACTCGCTACTCGCTACTCGCTACTCGCTAAAACATTTCTTCGGCCTTTCGAACCTTTTCCTGCGCCTCGCCGACTGATGGTCAGAGGCGAATGGGTCGCCTCGATCAAAAGATCCAGGAGATCATCATGTTCAAGCGCACTCTCGTCTCAGGCCTCGTTGCCATCTTCGTCGCCACCGGCGCGCTCGCCGGCACCGTCGGCACGTCGTCAGCCCACGGCGTGCACGGCCACCATCATCATCACCACCACCATCACAAGAAGCACTTCAAGAAGTTCTGGTGGAAGCACCACAACCATCATCACCACAAGCACGGCAAGGTGATCATTTTCCTTTGATGGAGGGACCCAATTCTCCCGAAAGGGCGGCTTCGGCCGCCCTTTTTTCGTTGGGCAAAAGGGGCGGGCGATCAATGTCTAGCCAGGCCCTTGCAGGCCGCCGTCAGCACGACCTCCTCGGTTCACGTTCAAAAAAGATTCGAACCTTTTTCTTGTGCCGAACGACAGATGATCAAGAGGCGGATGGGTCGCCTCTCCAAACGAAGCAAGGAGATCATCATGTTCAAGCGCGCACTCGTTTCCAGCCTCATCGCCACCACCGTCGCCGCCACCGCTCTGGTCGGCACCGTTCAGCCCTCGGCGGCTCATTCGCATCACCACCACCATGGCCTCGGCATCGGCATCGCCGCCGGCGTCGGGGGTTTTGTCCTGGGCAGCCTGCTTGCCCAGCCCCGCACCGTCTACGTCGACGAGGGCGGCGGCTCGTGGCACGTCCGCCGCTGCTTCGATCGCTATTCGAGCTACGATCCGGACTCCGACACCTACATCGGTTACGACGGCTATCGCCATTACTGCCGTCTCTGAGAGGAGGAGCACCGTTCAGCACCAGAAGAGGGGCTCAGGCGAGCCCCTTTTCTACGCTTGGATGGCGGCACACCTGTTGGATTAGCCGACTTTCACGGAGACGCCTGAACCCTCGGTCATCGGCTTTTGTCGATGCGATCGGCAATGTACAGGCATTTCCCGAAGGCCTAATCTGCTTGGCGATAATCTGCGGGCGATATGGGGGAGGGTGATCCTTGGACGAGCAGGACCCGAAAGAGGAACAGGTCGAGATTATTTTCCGCAACGGCACGGTCACGGCCGTCGGCATCCTGCTGGCGTTTTCGCTGGGATTCATCACGCATTGGGCCGCCAATCCGATCCCGTGGCAGACCTATCATCTCGTCGCCGTGCTGCCCATCCTGGCCGGCATCGCCTTGCAGATGCGGGCACTGTCGCTTCTGCTCGACACAAAGTGCCTGCGGCTGAGCGCCTATGAACGCGCCAACCGGATCTTCATCACCGGCCTTGTCTTCACCGCCTGCGGTGTCGGCATGGCGATCCTGCTCGATTTCTTCGATCTTGCGAGCAGAAGCGCGTTGCCCGGAGCAGGTTGATCATCCGGTTTGCACGCCGCCGATCATCTTGGTCACCTCGGCCGCGGCGCTGTGCACCAGCGGGCCGATCTCGGCCAGCCGTTCAGGCGTCACCCGAACCGTCGGGCCCGACACCGAGACTCCGCCGATCGGCTCGCCGAATTCGTTGAAGATGGCTGATGCCACGCAGCGCATGCCTGGATGCCGTTCCTCGTCATCGACCGACCAGCCGCGCAGCTTGATCGTCGCGAGATCGTGCGCGAGAGCAGGGATGTCGGACAGCGTCCTGTCGGTGAAGCGCTGCAGGCCGGCCTTGCGCAGGATGGCTCCGACGCGCTCCGGCTCGAGATGGGCCAGCACCGCCTTGCCGATGCCGGATGCGTGAAAAGGGCTCCGCGTGCCCGGTCGGAAGAAGGCGCGAATTGCCTGGTGCGTCTCGACCTGGCTGACGAACACCACGCAATCGTCCTCGGCGACGCCGAGATTGGCGGTCTCGCCGGTTTTCTCCATCAGCTCCTGCATGACGATGCGCGCGCGGTCGACCAGCTTGCGGCGGCGCAGGAACGCCGCGCCCATCCGATAGGTCTCGACGCCGATCGACCAAAGCTGGTCCGAACTGTCGAACTCGACCATGCCGTGGTTTTCGAGCGTCGTCAGCATACGGTAGGCGGTGGAGGCAGCCAGGCCGCTGTGAGCCGATATCTCGCTCAGCGACAGCCCGCTGCCTTCGGCAACGATGGCCAGGATGCGCAAGGCCCGGTCCAACGACTGCACCGAAGCCGCTTCCGACGGGCCGTTGAAGGCGCGCGGCCGGCCGCGCTGGCGTTTTTCAGCGGTTTCCATTTACGCCATCATGCCCGATTTTCCCGAACGGACAATGAAAAAGTTTTTCACGCGTTCTGCATTGCCACTATTTGAAAAACAAAAAGAGAAAGGAAATCAAATGACAACGGCAGTTTCTTAGAAATGAAAAAATATTCTGAAAAAATTGAAAAATAGCGGGCTTGCTGACATTCTCGGTTATCCAACAATCACCCTGTGGAGGGTCGGAACAATGGCCAGGATGCGCGCTGTCGATGCTGCGGTTCTCGTTCTCGAAAAGGAAGGCATCGCCTGCGCCTTCGGCGTGCCGGGAGCGGCGATCAATCCGCTCTACTCGGCCCTGAAGGCGAGGGGCACGATCCGCCATGTGCTGGCCCGTCATGTCGAGGGCGCCTCGCACATGGCCGAAGGCTTCACCAGGGCCAAGGCAGGCAATATCGGGCTCTGCATCGGCACGTCAGGCCCGGCCGGCACCGACATGATCACCGGGCTCTATTCGGCATCAGCCGATTCCATCCCGATCCTCTGCATCACCGGCCAGGCGCCGCGGGCGCGGCTGAACAAGGAGGATTTCCAGGCCGTCGACATCGCCGCCATCGCGTCGCCCGTCGCCAAATGGGCGGTCACGGTCATGGAGCCTTATCTCGTGCCGATGGCGCTTCAGAAGGCATTCCACCTGATGAGGTCTTCGCGCCCGGGACCGGTGCTGATCGACCTGCCGGTCGACGTCCAATTGGCCGAGATCGAGTTCGACATCGACGCCTATGAGCCGCTCGCGCCGTTCAAGCCGGCGATGACGCGCGCCCAGGCCGAAAAGGCTCTGGCGATGCTCAACGCCGCCGAAAAGCCGCTGATCGTCGCCGGCGGCGGCATCATCAATGCCGATGCGTCGGACCTGTTGATCGAGTTCGCCGAAATCACGGGCGTGCCGGTCATCCCGACGCTAATGGGCTGGGGCGCGATCCCCGACGACCATCGGCTGATGGCGGGCATGTGTGGGCTGCAGACATCGCACCGCTACGGCAACGCAACGATGCTCGAGGCCGACTTCGTGTTCGGCATCGGCAACCGCTGGGCAAACCGCCACACCGGTTCGGTCGATGTCTACGCCAAGGGAAAAAAGTTCATCCATGTCGACATCGAGCCGACGCAGATCGGCCGCGTGTTCGCACCAGATCTCGGCGTCGTCTCGGATGCGGGTGCCGCACTGAAGATACTGCTCGACGTCGCTACCGAATGGAAAACGGCCGGAAGACTGCGCGACTGGTCGGGCTGGGCGAAGGAATGCCAAGGCCGCAAGAAGACCATGAAGCGCAAGACGCATTTCGACCAGGTGCCGCTCAAGCCGCAGCGCGTCTATGAGGAGATGAACAAGGCGTTCGGGCGCGACGTCACCTACGTCACCACGATCGGCCTGTCGCAGATCGCCGGCGCGCAGTTCCTGCATGTCTACAAGCCCCGCAACTGGATCAATTGCGGCCAGGCCGGCCCGCTCGGCTGGACACTGCCGGCAGCCCTTGGCGTGCGCGCCGCCGATCCCGACCGCACCATCGTGGCGCTGTCGGGCGACTATGACTTCCAGTTCATGATCGAAGAACTGGCGGTCGGCGCGCAGCACAGGCTGCCCTACATCCACGTCGTCGTGAACAATGCCTATCTCGGCCTGATCCGCCAGGCGCAGCGCGGCTTCTCGATGGACTACGAGGTCAGCCTTGCTTTCGAGAATATCAACCGATCGGACGATCCCGAGGCCGGCTACGGCGTCGACCACGTCGCTGTTGCCGAGGCGATGGGCTGCAAGGCGGTCAGGGTGCGCAAACCGGAAGAATTCGCCGGTGCCTTCAAGGAGGCGCAGCGGCTGATGAAGGAGCATCAGGTTCCCGTAGTGCTCGAATTCATCCTCGAACGCGTCACCAATATCTCGATGGGCACGGAGATCGACAAGATCACCGAATTCGAAGACCTTGCCGAACATCAAGAGGATGCCCCGACAGCGATCGTCATGCTCGACTAGGACGGAAGAAGGACAAAAAGAATGCCGCGTTTTTCAGCCAATCTTTCGATGCTCTTTGGCGAGCATGACTTCCTCGAACGTTTTGACGCAGCTGCCCGCGCGGGCTTCAAAGGCGTCGAATATATAGGCCCCTACGACCATGCCCCCGAGGTGGTGGCCGCGCGGCTGAAGAAGAACGGCCTGACACAGGTGCTGTTCAACCTGCCGGCGGGCGACTGGGGCAAGGGCGAGCGCGGTATCGCCGTTTTGCCGGACCGAGTGCCGGAATTCCGCCAGGGCATCGCCAAGGCGATCACCTACGCGCAGGCGCTCGGCTGCTCACAGGTCAATTGCCTGGCCGGCATCGCGCCCGCCGGTGTCGACCGCAAGGTGCTCGAGGATGTCTTTGCCGAGAACCTCGCCTTCGCGGCGGAGAAACTGGAGCAGGCCGGTATCAAATTGCTGATCGAGCCGATCAACACGCGCGACATTCCAGGCTTCTTCCTCAACTATTCCGACCAGGCGCTGGCGCTGATCGACCGCGTCGGCTCGAAGAACCTGTTCCTGCAATACGACATCTACCACATGCAGATCATGGAGGGGGATCTCGCCCGTACCATAGAGGCAAACCTCGGCCGCATCGCGCATATCCAGCTTGCGGACAATCCCGGCCGTCACGAGCCGGGGACGGGCGAGATCAACTATCCCTTCCTGTACGAGCATATCGACCGCATTGGTTATTCCGGCTGGGTCGGCGCGGAATACAAGCCGAAGGCCGGAACTGAGCAAGGGCTGGGTTGGTTAAGGGAGCTGGCCGGGCAGGGAAGTGCCGCGGCTTAGCCGTCGAAATCGAACTCGCGTTCCTTCACGCCCCCCTCTGGCCTGTCGGCCATCTCCCCCACCAAGGGCGGAGGTTGGATGTCACCGGCGGCTTCGCTAAATTTTGAACCGGGAAAGTTGGGGCCAGCGCCGAAACTGCCAATCTCCCCACCTGTGGGGGAGATGGCCGGCAGGCCAGAGGGGGGCGTGAAGGAACGCAACCTCAACAAGACGGAGAACCACAATGGAAACCATCGGCTTCATCGGCCTTGGCATCATGGGCGCGCCGATGGCGGGACATTTGCTGGACGCCGGCTACACGGTGATCGCCAGCGACCATCGCTCCAAACCGCGGGCCGATCTCGTCGCCAGGGGCCTGAAGTCGGTCACCGGCCATGCCGCCGTGGCGAAGGCCGCCGATATCATCATCACCATGGTGCCCGACACACCGCAGGTGGCCGAGGTGCTGTTCGGCGACAACGGCGTCGCATCAGGTCTTTCCAAAGGCAAATTGGTCATCGACATGAGCTCGATCTCGCCGATCGAGACCAAGGTCTTCGCCAAAAAAATCAACGAACTGGGCTGTGACTATCTCGATGCGCCGGTCTCGGGCGGCGAGGTGGGAGCCAAGGCCGCATCGCTGACCATCATGGTCGGCGGCGAGGAGAGGGCGTTCGAGCGCGCCAGGCCCGTTTTCGAGAAGATGGGCAAGAACATCACCCTGGTCGGACCGAACGGCGTCGGCCAGACCACCAAGGTCGCCAACCAGATCGTCGTCGCGCTGACCATTGAAGCCGTCGCCGAAGCGCTTGTTTTTGCTTCGAAAGCCGGCGCCGACCCCGCCAAGGTCAGGCAGGCGCTGATGGGCGGGTTGGCCGCCTCGCGCATCCTCGAAGTGCATGGCGAACGCATGGTCAGGCGCACCTTCGCGCCGGGTTTCCGCATCGAACTGCACCAGAAGGATCTCAACCTCGCCCTGGAAGGCGCAAGGGCGCTCGGCGTCTCCCTGCCCAACACGTCGACCACCCAGCAACTGTTCAATTCCTGCACCGCCAATGGCGGCGCCAGGGAGGATCACTCGGCCCTGGTCAGGGCGCTGGAGCGGATGGCCGGGCATGAGGTAGGGCAGTAGGAGCCGCCCGTTCCGGCCGATTTGGAAACCCTACTGCCGTACTGCCCTACTGCCTCAAGAATTTCCGTGCCGCATAAAGGCTTACCGCCGCCGCGTTCGACACGTTGAGCGAGCGGATGGCGCCGGGCATGTCGAGGCGAGCCAGTGTCGTCACCGTCTCGCGCGTCTTCTGGCGCAGGCCCTTGCCTTCCGCGCCCAGCACCAGGGCAAGCTTGTCGCCGGCAAAGCTCGTTTCGAGTTCGGCCGGGCCGTCCGAATCGAGACCGATTGTCTGGAAGCCGGCCTCGTGCAGTTGCGCGAGCGCGTCGGCCAGGTTCTTCACCTCGATCTGGTCGATATGTTCGAGCGCGCCGGAGGCTGATTTCGCCAGCACGCCCGATTCCTGCGGGCTGTGGCGCGCCGTGGTGATCAGCGCGCCGGCATCGAAGGCGACCGCCGAGCGCAGGATGGCGCCGACATTGTGCGGATCGGTGATCTGGTCGAGCACCAGCACCAGCTTTGTGTCGCCAAGAGCGTCGAGGCGCTTGGGCTTCAGCGGCTCGGCCTCGATCAGCACGCCTTGATGCACGGCATCCGAACCCGTGATCTTGTCGATGTCCCTGGGTTCGACCAACTCCGCCTTGAAGGGCAGGGCCGCGAGGTCGGCCAGTCCCAGCCGCTCGGCGGCATTGCGCGTCACCAGCATTTTCCGGATCTTGCGGCGCGGGTTGTCGAGTGCCGCGCGCACCGTATGCAGGCCATAGAGCCGCACCAGCCCGTCGGCTGCGTTCTCGCCCGGCGGCATGGGCTGGCGCGGCCGGAATGCCGGCGCGCCGCCGCTCTTCTCGTCGCGGTGTGCACGACGCAGCTTGGCGTAGTGGGTGTCTTTCGGGGTGCCGGTCTTGTTGCTCATGGCCGGCTTCTATAGCGGTCTCCGGCGGCCAGGGATATGGCCCGTCGCCGCAGCCGGCGAACAACATCGAAAAACCCTTCCCACGCGGTTGACACCCACTGACCTTGCCGCCATAAGGCGCTTCGCTGATTTCGGAGAAGTGATACTCGGGTCCGGATCGGCAAGAATGCCTCGTTGCATGGCTCCGGCGGCAGACTGGAGAGGTGCCCGAGTGGTTAAAGGGGACGGACTGTAAATCCGTTGGCTTAGCCTACGTTGGTTCGAATCCAACCCTCTCCACCACTGCCGGCCCGGAAGCCCTGAAACGTGAAAGCATCGGAGGCGAAAAGCGCATGGCGCTTCTCCTTGGAATCCGGTACTTCAGTGCACGGCGCGGGTATAGCTCAGTGGTAGAGCAGCAGCCTTCCAAGCTGAATATGCGGGTTCGATTCCCGCTACCCGCTCCAGATTTCCAACCCCAGCCATCGGCAAGCTGAAACGCTGCGCGGCCAGGTCGCGCAGCGCTCCAGAGGATGGCTGTCCACTGGCTTCAGCTGTTGAAGGCCGACGCGACCTGGTGTTGCTGGGGCACCTGGCCGTTCGGCGTCAGCTTGTCGACGATGCCAGGCAAGGCCGTGCTCAATTGCTTGAGCAGTTCCTGCTCGTCGAGCCCCGTCCGTTGCGCGATCTCGCGGATGACCTGCGGTCCGATCGCGTTGCCCAGGTCGTTGGCGTTGATCGGTTGGTTCTGGCCGGTGCCGACCCAGGAATCAGCGACGTTGCCGTGGCCGGAGTTCTTCAATTTGTCGAGCAGGCCGCCCAGTCCGCCAAGCAGGCCGCCATCGCCGGCCGTGGTTTCACCGGGCTCGGCCGGTACGGGAGCTTGGGGTTGCTCCGGCTGTTCGGCACTCCTGCCGCTGAGCATCTTTCCGACCAACAGCGCGCCAAGCGCGATCATCAGGGGTTTGGTGATGTTGCCGCCCGGAACGGCATTGTCAAACAGTCCCATCGTGGATCTCCTTGTCAACCAAGCCCGTCCCATCGTCACAATGACGCAATCGGGCGGAATTTCAAGCTGGCTTGAGCTTTTGACAATCATATGAAAATGATGGACGCGGCAGGGGATTGGAGAGGAAAAATGTCAATCATCAGCTGGATTATTCTGGGAGTCATCGCCGGCTTTCTTGGCAGCAAGATCGTCAACAAGAGCGGCCAGGGCATGATCATGGATATCGTGCTCGGCATTGTCGGCGCCATTGTCGGCGGCCTGATCTTCAGCGCTTTCGGCGCGTCGGGCGTGACCGGTCTCAACATATACAGCCTGATCGTCGCGGTGGTGGGCGCCGTGGTCGTGTTGTGGGCCTACCACCAGTTCGCCGGCAAGCGGCCGATTTAGCACCAGTCCCATTCCGATAGTTCGGGATGGGATTTCTACCTGTCCGCTCGTGCATGAGCTTCCCCGAAACCGGATCCCGCACTCGGGTCATGCGCCCGTCCTGTCCTTCATCGGCGGTGTTTGCCACCGCGGAGCGCCGTCTGGCGCGTCTTATCTGACCCTCTTGAGGATATCGCGGACAGCGTGTTGAGCTTGCGGCGAGACCCCCGGCGATAATCGGCCGCAACTGGAGCCGACTTAGGCGACGACAGTCAGCCGGCGCCTGCGCTGGTCGAGCGAGACGATGGCCAGTCCGCTGCCGACAACCAGAAGGATGCCGCAGATCGCCAGTGCGTTGGGAAATTGTCCGAACACCAGCAGGCCCGAAATCATCGCCCAGACGGTGAAGCAGTAGTAGAACGGCGCCACTGCGCTGGTCGGCCCGACGCGATAGGCCATGAAGATGAAGAAATGGCCGAAGATCAGGAAGAACCCGGCTCCGGCCATGAGCAGCAAATGATGTGCTCCGGGCATGATCCAGCGCTCTGAAACCAGGTGTGCCGCACCGGCGCCGATAAGCACCACGACGACGGCGGAAATCGCCACGATCATTCCCGGCACCTCGGCCGGAACCCGCCTGCCGGTGAGATCGCGCGCGGCCGACAATGCCGCGTTGCCGAGCGCCAGCAAGGCGTAGACCGAGATGCCCTGCATGGTCGGTTGCGCCACCATCAGCGCGCCGATGAAGCCGAGACCGATCAGCGCCATGCGCTGGCCGCCGATCCGCTCGCCGAACAGGATGGAGGAGCCGACCAGCATCAAGAGCGGCGTGACCTGTCCGAGGGCGGTGGAATCGGCGATCTGCATGTTGGCGAGCGCCACGACGTAACAAAGGATGGCGGCCAGTTCGAGCAGGTTGCGGTGCAGCACGCGCTTGTCGAAGATCAGCGGGATCTGTTTGCCATAACCAAGCGCAAGCAGCAGCGGAAAGCCCCAGAGCGCTGCCGCTGCGCCGCGCAGGAACAGCACTTCATAGGACGGCAGGCCCGCCGTGGCGAGCTTCATCATCGTATCGTTGATGAGATACGACCCGGTCGAGACGATCATGAACAGGGGGCCGCGAACGGCTGTCGGGATGAAATGCATCGGTGCAGGAAATCAGAGTGGGAACACCGCCGCAATGGGCCATGAAGCGCCGACAAATCCGACAGCGACCGACGAGCGGGGCGCGGGAGGCCGGCGCGATTGCGCAGGGGTTTAGGCCATTCCATTTCATGCGGCACGTTCCTATATCAGCGCCATATCCCCGCAATCGGATCACGGGTTCGGACCGAGTGAGAAGGCGCCCGGGCAAAAGACGCTTGTGTTTTTTGGCCTTTGTCGCTAATCGCCCCGCATTCGACTGAACTGAAGGTCCAGGCCGTCCAAGGAAAGAGACTATGGCAAAAGGTAAATTCGAGCGCACCAAGCCGCATGTGAACATCGGCACGATTGGCCACGTTGATCATGGCAAGACGTCTTTGACGGCAGCGATCACCAAGTATTTTGGCGAATACAAGCGCTATGACCAGATTGACGCGGCGCCGGAAGAGAAGGCGCGCGGCATCACGATTTCGACGGCTCACGTTGAGTACGAGACGGAGAACCGCCACTACGCCCATGTCGACTGCCCCGGCCACGCCGACTATGTGAAGAACATGATCACGGGTGCCGCGCAGATGGACGGCGCGATCCTGGTTGTGTCGGCCGCCGACGGCCCGATGCCGCAGACCCGCGAGCACATCCTTTTGGCTCGCCAGGTCGGCGTGCCGTCGATCGTGGTGTTTTTGAACAAGGTCGACCAGGTCGACGATGCCGAGCTGCTTGAGCTGGTCGAGCTCGAGGTTCGCGAATTGCTGACCAAGAACGAGTTCCCCGGCGACGACATTCCGATCGTCAAGGGTTCGGCGCTGGCGGCTCTTGAAGATTCGGACAAGAAGATCGGCGAGGACGCGATCCGCGAGCTGATGGCTCAGGTCGACGCCTACATCCCGACGCCTGTTCGTCCGCTGGACAAGCCGTTCCTGATGCCGATCGAGGACGTGTTCTCGATCTCGGGCCGCGGCACGGTCGTGACCGGTCGCGTCGAGCGCGGCGTGGTCAAGGTCGGCGAGGAGCTGGAGATCATCGGCATTCGTCCGACCACCAAGACGACCTGCACGGGCGTCGAGATGTTCCGCAAGCTGCTCGACCAGGGCCAGGCCGGCGACAACATCGGCGCGCTGCTGCGCGGTGTCGACCGTGAAGGTGTCGAGCGCGGCCAGGTTCTGGCCAAGCCCGGTTCGGTGAAGCCGCACAAGAAGTTCGTGGCCGAAGCCTACATCCTGACCAAGGATGAGGGTGGCCGTCACACGCCGTTCTTCACCAACTACCGTCCGCAGTTCTACTTCCGCACCACCGACGTGACCGGCATCGTGTCGCTGCCGGCCGGCACCGAGATGGTGATGCCTGGCGACAACATCACGGTCGACGTCGAGCTGATCGTGCCGATCGCCATGGAAGAGAAGCTGCGCTTCGCCATCCGTGAAGGCGGCCGCACCGTCGGTGCCGGCATCGTCGTCACCATCAAAGAGTAATCGACACCGGCATCAGCCGGATCGAGAAGGAAGGGCGGTCCTCGGGCCGCCCTTTTTGTCGGCGACCGAAGGTCAGCCGTTGGCATGCCGGGGCCGACACGCGGTCGAACGGTAGCCGCGTCATCGAACTGGCCATCGAGGCAGGTTGAGGCTTGCTCGATTTTTCCGCTATCGTCGCTGCAGGCGGCGCTGGGCGGAGGTCAAGTATGAGCCAGGATGTTCCGACACTGTACGAATGGGCCGGCGGCAGCGAAGCGCTCAACCGGCTGACGCAGACCTTCTATGACAAGGTGGCGCAGGATCCGGTCGTCGGGCCGGTGTTCAAGCATATGTCGCCCGACCATCCCGCCCATGTCGCGGCCTTTATCGGCGAGGTTTTCGGCGGGCCGAAAACCTACAGCGAAAAATTCGGCGGCCACCGCGAGATGGTGATGCATCACCTGGGCAAGCATTTGACGGAGGAGCAGCGCCGCCGCTGGATCAACCTGCTGGCCGATGCCGCGGATGCCGTCGGGCTGCCTGACGATCCGGAGTTCCGTTCCGCCTTCATGGGCTATGTCGAGTGGGGATCGCGGCTCGCCAGGATGAATTCCAATCTCGGCGAAACGTGCGACCCGGAGACCGAGCCGATGCCGGCCTGGGGCTGGGGCGTGCCCGGCGGGCCTTACCGGGTCCCGGACACCAAATAGCGTCCAACGGATACACGGGCCGGCAGGCAAGATCTCCGCGAACAGCATGCCGGCGCACTCGAGCATGAAACCGGAGATCGATGGCGGCGGGCTGGTCGTCGACCATCCCGATTTCCGGGAAAGGGGATGAAGGCGCGTTTGCTTGCAAACCGCTCTTTACAGAGCGCGCGGAAGCTTTTAGGAAGCCCCTGCTGCGCCGAGGCGCACGTGTACGGGCATAGCTCAGTTGGTAGAGCGGCGGTCTCCAAAACCGCAGGTCGTAGGTTCGAGCCCTGCTGCCCGTGCCATTTCAAGAAATGGCACGTCAAACAAAAACTCAGCCATTTCCTAAATGGCCGTCAGAAACGATATTTCTGCGGGCCGCCCTTTGAAAATCGACGACCGGCTTGCCATATTAAGCTGATTGAGGCATAAGGGCGCCATAGCCGGGACGGAACGACTGGATGGTTCCGAGGCGGTGTTTGGTCATAAAGCGGACACTTGCCACTTGCGTGGATCAAGAATCGGTTTTATGTAGACGAAACAGACACGCGACGCGTGGAGCTGGGAAGCCGGCTTTACGCGTCTGATTTGCATGGGCGAAATGATTGCGCTGATTCGGCGCGAAAGTGGACCCAGGCGGCACGTCCCGGCCAGCGGGATCATCCAGGAGACCCGGCCAACGGGTCTTGAAGACAGAGCGGCATATGGCTTCGAAAACCACAAATCCTTTCGTCTTTCTCCAGCAGGTTCGCGCGGAGACCGCCAAGGTGACTTGGCCGTCGCGACGCGAAACGATGATCTCGACGGTGATGGTTCTGGCTTTCGCTGTGATCGCGATGATCTTTTTCTTCACCGCCGATCAGCTCATGGGCCTCGCGGTCGAACAGATTCTGGGCATTGGACGCTAAGTCCGGCGATTACGGAGAAGTCGTGAAATGACTACGCGCTGGTACATCGTCCACGCCTATTCGAACTTTGAGAAGAAGGTCGCCGAGGACATCGAGAACAAGGCCAAGCAGAAGGGCCTGTCCGCCGATATCGAGCAGATCGTCGTGCCGACCGAGAAGGTCGTCGAGGTTCGTCGCGGCCGCAAGGTCGACGCCGAGCGCAAGTTCTTTCCGGGCTATGTGCTCCTGAAGGCCAACTTGACCGACGCCGTGTTCTCGCTGGTCAAGAACACGCCGAAGGTCACCGGGTTTTTGGGCGACTCCAAGCCGGTGCCGATCACCGAGGCCGAGGCGCAGCGCATCCTGAACCAGGTGCAGGAAGGCGTCGAGCGCCCGAAGCCCTCGGTTACTTTCGAGATCGGCGAGGCGATCCGCGTCTCGGATGGCCCCTTCGCGTCCTTCAACGGCTTCGTCCAGGAAGTGGACGAGGAGCGGGCGCGGCTCAAGGTGGAAGTTTCGATCTTCGGGCGCGCCGTGCCTGTCGATCTGGAATTCGGACAAGTCGAAAAAGGCTGATCCGAAATCCCTGGCGCCGTTCCGGTGGTCAGGGGAGGCGGCGCGGCAACGCGCGGCCTGAGAACGGTGGGAGGCAAATGCGGCTTTAGCCGGCCGCAGGAACCGCACCACCAGACTGCAACAGCCGGTGTTTTCCCAGATCGAGGGGCCGGCATAGACAAAGGCAGGAATAGAGATGGCTAAGAAAATTGCAGGCCAGCTCAAGCTCCAGGTTGCCGCGGGCTCGGCTACGCCGTCGCCCCCGATCGGCCCGGCGCTTGGTCAGCGCGGCATCAACATCATGGAGTTCTGCAAGGCGTTCAACGCGCAGACCCAGGAAATGGAAAAGGGATCGCCGATTCCGGTCGTCATCACCTACTACCAGGACAAGTCGTTCACCTTCGTCATGAAGACGCCGCCGGTGAGCTACTTCCTGAAGAAGGCCGCTAACCTGAAGTCGGGCTCCAAGGAGCCGGGCAAGGTCAAGGCCGGCACGATCGGCCGCGACAAGGTCCGCGCCATCGCCGAGCAGAAGATGAAGGATCTGAACGCAAACGACGTCGAGGCGGCCATGCGCATGGTCGAGGGCTCCGCCCGCTCGATGGGTCTGGAAGTGGTGGGCTGAGATCATGGCAAAGATTGCAAAGCGTGTATCGAAGACCCGCGAAGGCATCGATCCCAACAAGGCTTATACCTTGGGTGACGCGCTGAAGCTGCTCAAGGATCGCTCGACGGTTAAGTTTGACGAGACGATCGAAGTCGCGATGAATCTCGGCGTTGATCCTCGCCATGCCGACCAGATGGTCCGCGGCGTGGTCAACCTGCCGAACGGCACCGGCCGCTCGGTCCGCGTCGCCGTGTTCGCCCGTGGCGACAAGGCCGAGGAAGCCAAGGCCGCCGGCGCCGACATCGTCGGCGCGGAGGACCTGGTCGACATCGTCCAGAAGGGCACGATCGATTTCGATCGCTGCATCGCCACGCCGGACATGATGCCGCTCGTCGGCCGTCTGGGCAAAGTGCTCGGCCCGCGCGGCATGATGCCGAACCCGAAGGTCGGTACGGTCACCACCGACGTCGCGGCCGCCGTCAAGGCATCGAAGGGCGGCGCTGTGGAGTTCCGCGTCGAGAAGGCCGGCATCGTTCACGCCGGCGTCGGCAAGGTCTCGTTCGACGTCAAGGCGCTGGAAGAAAACGTCCGCGCCTTCGCCGATGCGGTGACCAAGGCAAAGCCGGCTGGTGCCAAGGGCAACTACGTCAAGAAGGTGTCCGTCACCTCGACGATGGGCCCGGGCCTCAAGCTCGACGTCTCGACGCTCGCGGCGTCCTGATTAACCGTTTGGATCGGCCGCTGAACGGGCCGATCCGTAAGTGAATTCCGGGCCTGGATCGTTCTGGGCCCGGTACCGGGAGCCGAAAGGTTTCCGGACATCCTGTCCGAGATTGCAGGCGGCCCGGCCTTGATTGAAAAGGGGGGCCTTAATTCATGTGGGCCTGCATGAGACGGGTGAAGACCTGACAACGGAGCAAGCGCTCCAATGAAAGGTTCGAACCGTGTTTGCCTTTTGTCTGCGCATCGTCCGGCTTGCCGGCGATGTGGCGAAAGGGGGCAGGATCCTCGAGCGCTGTTCGGGAGATCCGTTACTGGATGGCCCGGCCGGCAAAAGGCAACCCGACGCCTGTCCTCGTGAATGGGAATGTTCCCGTTAGCAGGGTGGGGGTCAACTGGAGATAGGCAGTGGACAGAGCGGAAAAACGCGAACTCGTCACGGGCCTGAACGATGCGTTCTCGAACGCGGGTTCAGTGGTCGTGGCCCACTATGCCGGTATCACCGTCGCGCAAATGAACGACCTCCGGTCGAAAATGCGCGCTGCCGGTGGCACCGTTAAAGTCGCGAAGAACCGTCTCGCCAAAATCGCTCTTCAGGGCACGGACTCCGCATCGATCATCGATCTGTTCAAGGGACAGACGCTGGTCGCCTATTCGGAGGATCCGATTGCGGCGCCGAAGGTCGCGTCCGATTTCGCCAAGGGGAATGACAAGCTCGTCATTCTCGGCGGCGCAATGGGCACCACCTCGCTCAACGCCGACGGTGTGAAGGCACTCGCCACACTCCCGTCGCTCGACGAGCTGCGCGCCAGGCTGGTTGGCATGATCGCCACGCCGGCAACCCGGATCGCCCAGATCGTCAATGCGCCCGCGGCTTCGGTCGCGCGTGTCATCGGCGCTTACGCCCGGAAGGACGAGGCGGCATGAGGCCGTTCCTCGCTATCACAAACACACGTTCGAACCTTATGAAGGAATACAACAATGGCTGATCTCGCAAAGATCGTAGACGACCTTTCGAAGCTGACCGTCCTCGAGGCGGCTGAGCTGTCGAAGCTTCTGGAAGAAAAGTGGGGCGTTTCGGCTGCTGCTCCGGTGGCTGTTGCCGCTGCCGGCGGCGCTGCCGCTGCCGCTGCTCCGGTCGAGGAAAAGACGGAATTCGACGTCGTCCTCACCGATGCCGGCGCTCAGAAGATCAACGTCATCAAGGAAGTCCGCGCCATCACCGGCCTTGGCCTCAAGGAAGCCAAGGACCTGGTCGAAGCGGCTCCGAAGCCGGTCAAGGAAGCCGTTTCCAAGGCCGACGCCGACAAGTTCAAGGCCCAGCTGGAAGCAGCCGGCGCTAAGGTCGAGCTGAAGTAAGCGTAACAATCGGCGGACGGTCTCGCGCCGTCCGCCACTCCCCTCGGGTGACCTGGGGAGGCTGCGTAGCGCGAGATGTACGAAAACCTCTTTCCTGAGGGCCGAAAACCGGCCCTCAGGAAACGGGTTTTCTCCCGTTTTAGCCGGCCGCCGCCAAGTAGTTTGGTAATGGGGCCGGAGAACAGACAGAGAGCCGCTGCCCAGGCGGTTCGGATGCAAGGCGAGCCGCGGCGAGGCTCGCCCCGAGTTTAGAGCTAAGGAGCGACGATGGCCCAGACCCAGACTTTCAATGGCCGCAGACGCGTACGCAAGTTCTTCGGAAAGATCCCGGAAGTTGCGGAGATGCCGAACCTCATCGAGGTTCAGAAGGCGTCCTATGACCAGTTCCTGATGGTGGACGAGCCTAAGGGCGGACGTCCGGACGAGGGACTGCAGGCTGTTTTCAAGTCGGTCTTCCCGATCTCCGATTTTTCCGGCTCCTCGATGCTGGAGTTCGTGAAGTACGAGTTCGAAGGACCGAAATTCGACGTTGACGAATGCCGTCAGCGCGACCTCACCTATGCCGCGCCGCTGAAGGTGACGCTGCGCCTGATCGTGTTCGATATCGACGAGGATACCGGCGCGAAGTCGATCAAGGACATCAAGGAGCAGGACGTCTACATGGGCGACATGCCGCTCATGACCTCGAACGGCACCTTCATCGTCAACGGCACCGAGCGCGTCATCGTCTCGCAGATGCACCGCTCGCCGGGCGTCTTCTTCGACCATGACAAGGGCAAGTCGCACTCGTCGGGCAAGCTCCTGTTTGCCGCGCGCGTCATCCCCTATCGCGGTTCGTGGCTCGACATCGAGTTCGATTCCAAGGACGTCGTGCACGCCCGCATCGACCGTCGCCGCAAGATTCCGGTGACGTCGCTGCTGATGGCGCTCGGCATGGACGGCGAAGAGATCCTGTCGACCTTCTACAACAAGATCACCTACAAGCGCGCCGGCGATCACTGGCGCATTCCGTTCAACGTCGATCGTTTCCGCGGCCTGAAGGCCGTCGGCGACCTTGTCGACGCCGACACGGGTGAGGTCGTTGTCGAGGCCGGCAAGAAGATCACCGCCCGCCAGGCCCGCCAGCTCGGCGAAAAGGGCCTGAAGGCGATCAAGGCGACCGACGAGGACCTGCTCGGCAACTATCTCGCCGAGGACATCGTCAATTACGCCACCGGCGAGATCTTCCTCGAGGCCGGCGACGAGATCGATGACAAGACGCTGAAGGTGCTGCTTGGCACCGGCGAGGACGAGATCCAGATCCTCGACATCGATCACGTCAATGTCGGCGCCTACATCCGCAACACGCTCGCCGTCGACAAGAACGAGAGCCGCCAGGACGCGCTGTTCGACATCTATCGTGTCATGCGCCCCGGCGAGCCGCCGACGCTCGAAACCGCCGAAGCCATGTTCAACTCGCTGTTCTTCGACAGCGAGCGCTACGACCTGTCCGCCGTCGGCCGCGTCAAGATGAACATGCGCCTCGAACTCAAGGCCGAGGACACCGTGCGTGTATTGCGCAAGGACGACATCCTGGCCGTGGTCAAGACGCTGGTCGAACTGCGTGACGGCAAGGGCGAGATCGACGACATCGACAATCTCGGCAACCGCCGCGTGCGTTCGGTCGGCGAGCTGATGGAAAACCAGTACCGCGTCGGCCTGCTGCGCATGGAGCGCGCGATCAAGGAGCGTATGTCCTCGATCGAGATCGACACGGTCATGCCGCAGGACCTGATCAACGCCAAGCCGGCGGCTGCCGCCGTGCGCGAGTTCTTCGGTTCCTCGCAGCTGTCGCAGTTCATGGACCAGACCAACCCGCTGTCGGAGATCACCCACAAGCGCCGTCTCTCCGCGCTTGGACCGGGCGGTCTGACCCGCGAGCGCGCCGGCTTCGAGGTGCGCGACGTGCACCCGACGCATTACGGCCGCATCTGCCCGATCGAGACGCCGGAAGGCCCGAATATCGGCCTGATCAACTCGCTCGCCACCTTCGCGCGCGTCAACAAGTACGGCTTCATCGAGAGCCCGTACCGCAAGATCGTCGACGGCAAGCTGACCAATGACGTCGTCTATCTGTCGGCGATGGAAGAGGCCAAGCACCATGTCGCGCAGGCCAATGCCGAGCTCGACAAGGATGGCCGCTTTGTCGACGAATTCGTCATTTGCCGCAGTGCCGGCGAGGTGATGATGGCGCCCCGCGAAAACGTCGACCTGATGGACGTTTCGCCCAAGCAGATGGTGTCGGTGGCCGCGGCCCTGATCCCGTTCCTTGAGAACGACGACGCCAACCGCGCGCTGATGGGCTCGAACATGCAGCGCCAGGCCGTGCCGCTGGTGCGCGCCGAAGCGCCGTTCGTCGGCACCGGCATGGAGCCGATCGTCGCCCGTGATTCGGGCGCCGCCATCGGCGCCCGCCGCGGCGGCATCGTCGACCAGGTGGACGCGACGCGTATCGTCATCCGCGCCACGGAAGACCTCGATCCGGGCAAGTCCGGCGTCGACATCTACCGGCTGATGAAGTTCCAGCGTTCGAACCAGAACACCTGCATCAACCAGCGTCCGCTGGTGCGCATGGGCGACCGGGTCAACAAGGGCGACATCATCGCGGACGGTCCTTCGACCGAGCTCGGCGATCTGGCTCTCGGCCGCAACGTGCTGGTCGCGTTCATGCCGTGGAACGGCTACAACTACGAGGACTCGATCCTCCTGTCCGAGCGCATCGTCGCCGACGACGTCTTCACCTCGATCCACATCGAGGAGTTCGAGGTCATGGCGCGCGACACCAAGCTCGGACCGGAGGAAATCACGCGCGACATTCCGAACGTCTCGGAAGAAGCGCTGAAGAACCTCGATGAAGCCGGCATCGTCTATATCGGTGCCGAAGTTCAGCCGGGCGATATCCTGGTCGGCAAGATCACGCCGAAGGGCGAAAGCCCGATGACGCCGGAAGAAAAGCTTCTGCGCGCCATCTTCGGCGAAAAGGCATCCGATGTGCGCGACACCTCGATGCGCATGCCTCCGGGCACCTTCGGCACCGTCGTCGAGGTGCGCGTGTTCAATCGCCACGGTGTGGAGAAGGACGAGCGCGCCATGGCGATCGAGCGCGAGGAGATCGAACGCCTCGCCAAGGACCGTGACGACGAGCAGGCGATCCTGGATCGCAACGTCTACGCGCGCCTTTCCGACGTGCTCGTCGGCAAGGAAGCGATCGCCGGACCGAAGGGCTTCAAGAAGGGCTCGACGCTGTCGAAGGACACGCTCGACGAGTATCCGCGTTCGCAGTGGTGGCAGTTCGCCGTGGAGAACGAAAAGCTCCAGAGCGAACTGGAAGCCCTGCGCGGCCAGTACGACGATTCCAAGAAGGCACTCGAACAGCGCTTCATGGACAAGGTCGAGAAGGTGCAGCGCGGCGACGAAATGCCTCCGGGCGTCATGAAGATGGTCAAGGTCTTCGTGGCGGTGAAGCGCAAGATGCAGCCGGGTGACAAGATGGCCGGCCGTCACGGCAACAAGGGTGTCGTGTCGCGCATCGTTCCGGTCGAGGACATGCCTTTCCTCGAGGACGGCACGCATGCCGATATCGTGCTCAACCCACTGGGTGTGCCGAGCCGCATGAATGTCGGCCAGATCCTGGAAACGCATCTGGGCTGGGCTTGCGCCGGAATGGGCAGGAAGATCGGCGAGATGATCGACGCCTACAAGTCTGCCGGCGACATCAAGCCGCTGCGCAAGACGCTGGAGAGCTTCATGCCCGCCAACGACCGCAACGAGCCGGTCCGCGAGTATGACGACGAGAGCATCGTTCGCCTGAGCGAGCAGATGCGCCGCGGCGTCTCGATCGCAACCCCGGTGTTCGACGGCGCGCACGAGGCCGACATCAACGTCATGCTGGAGCAGGCGGGCCTGCACACCAGCGGTCAGTCGCAGCTCTATGACGGACGCACCGGCGAGCCGTTCGATCGCAAGGTGACGATGGGCTACATCTACATGCTCAAGCTTCACCACCTCGTGGATGACAAGATCCACGCGCGTTCGATCGGTCCGTACTCGCTCGTCACCCAGCAGCCGCTGGGCGGCAAGGCGCAGTTCGGCGGCCAGCGCTTCGGCGAAATGGAGGTCTGGGCGCTGGAAGCCTACGGCGCCGCCTATACGCTGCAGGAAATGCTGACGGTGAAGTCGGACGACGTCGCTGGCCGCACCAAGGTCTACGAGGCGATCGTCCGCGGTGACGACACCTTCGAGGCCGGCATTCCCGAGAGCTTCAACGTTCTCGTCAAGGAGATGCGGTCGCTCGGCCTCAACGTCGAATTGGAGAACACCAAGCTCGACGAAGCCCCGGTTCGGCTGCCCGACGCAGCGGAATAAACAAGACACCCGGTCGCGGGAGAGGCTCCCGCGACCGGGTGCACCAAATTCTTCGGCCGGTGGGCCGACCACTCAGCGGGCATTTGCCCCGCATCAGATGCAAGGGGTTTTCGAGGACCCCGAAAGGAGAACGGCATGAACCAAGAGGTCATGAATCTCTTCAATCCCCAGGCGCCGGCGCAGGTGTTCGATTCCATCCGGATATCGCTCGCCAGCCCTGAGAAGATTCTGTCCTGGTCGTTCGGCGAGATCAAGAAGCCGGAGACCATCAACTACCGCACCTTCAAGCCGGAGCGTGACGGTCTGTTCTGCGCGCGCATTTTTGGCCCGATCAAGGACTACGAGTGCCTGTGCGGCAAGTACAAGCGCATGAAGTACAAGGGCGTCATCTGCGAAAAGTGCGGTGTCGAAGTCACGCTGTCGCGCGTTCGCCGCGAGCGCATGGGCCATATCGAGCTGGCGGCACCCGTCGCCCATATCTGGTTCCTGAAGTCGCTGCCCTCGCGCATCGGCACGCTGCTCGACATGACCCTGAAGGACATCGAGCGCGTCCTCTACTTCGAGAACTACATCGTCACCGAACCCGGCCTCACCGCGCTGAAGGAGCACCAGCTGCTCAGCGAGGAAGAGTACATGATCGCCGTCGACGAATATGGCGAGGATAGCTTCACCGCCATGATCGGCGCCGAGGCCATTCATGACCTTCTGGCCGGCATGGACCTGGAGAAGATCGCCGGCGACCTGCGTTCGGAGCTGGCTTCGACCACGTCCGAGCTGAAGCAGAAGAAGTATCTGAAGCGGCTCAAGGTCGTCGAGAACTTCATGGAGTCCGGCAACCGTCCGGAATGGATGATCATGAAGGTGGTTCCGGTGATTCCGCCGGACCTGCGCCCGCTCGTCCCGCTGGACGGCGGACGTTTCGCGACGTCGGACCTCAACGATCTCTATCGACGCGTCATCAACCGCAACAACCGTCTGAAGCGGCTGATCGAGTTGCGTGCCCCCGGCATCATCGTGCGCAATGAAAAGCGCATGCTGCAGGAAGCCGTCGACGCGCTGTTCGACAACGGCCGCCGTGGCCGCGTCATCACCGGCGCCAACAAGCGTCCGCTGAAGTCGCTGTCGGATATGCTCAAGGGCAAGCAGGGCCGGTTCCGCCAGAACCTGCTCGGCAAGCGCGTCGACTATTCCGGCCGTTCGGTCATCGTCACCGGTCCGGAGCTCAAGCTGCACCAGTGCGGCCTGCCCAAGAAGATGGCGCTCGAACTGTTCAAGCCCTTCATCTACGCCCGCCTCGACGCGAAGGGTTACTCCTCGACCGTCAAGCAGGCGAAGAAGCTGGTCGAGAAGGAGCGTCCGGAAGTCTGGGATATCCTCGACGAGGTCATCCGCGAGCATCCGGTGCTCTTGAACCGCGCGCCGACGCTGCACCGCCTCGGCATCCAGGCGTTCGAGCCGATCCTGATCGAAGGCAAGGCGATCCAGCTGCATCCGCTGGTCTGCACGGCCTTCAACGCCGACTTCGACGGCGACCAGATGGCGGTCCACGTGCCGCTGTCGCTGGAAGCGCAGTTGGAAGCCCGCGTGCTGATGATGTCGACCAACAACATCCTGCACCCGGCTTCCGGCGCGCCGATCATCGTGCCGTCGCAGGACATGGTTCTGGGTCTCTACTACCTCTCGATCGTCAACCAGAATGAGCCGGGCGAGGGCATGGTGTTTGCCGACATGGGCGAACTCCAGCACGCGCTCGAGACCAAGGCGGTGACCCTGCACGCCAAGATCAAGGGCCGCTTCCGTTCGGTCGACGCCGAGGGCAAGGTCGTGTCGAAGATCTACGACACCACGCCTGGCCGCATGATCATCGGCGAGCTTCTGCCGAAGAACGTCAACGTGCCTTACGAGACCGCCAACCAGGAGATGACCAAGAAGAACATCTCCAAGATGATCGACACCGTCTACCGCCATTGCGGTCAGAAGGAGACGGTCATTTTCTGCGATCGCATCATGGCGCTCGGTTTCGCCCATGCCTGCCGCGCCGGCATTTCGTTCGGCAAGGACGACATGCTGATCCCGGATACCAAGATCAAGCTGGTGTCGGACACCGAGGCCTTGGCCAAGGAATACGAGCAGCAGTACAATGACGGCCTGATCACGCAGGGCGAGAAGTACAACAAGGTCGTCGACGCCTGGGCCAAGTGCTCGGAAAAGGTCGCCGACGAAATGATGGCCCGCATCAAGGCGGTCGAGTTCGAGGACAATGGTCGTCAGAAGCCGATGAACTCGATCTACATGATGTCGCACTCCGGTGCGCGCGGCTCGCCCACCCAGATGCGCCAGCTCGCCGGCATGCGCGGCCTGATGGCCAAGCCGTCGGGTGAAATCATCGAGACGCCGATCATCTCGAACTTCAAGGAAGGCCTGACCGTGCTCGAGTACTTCAACTCGACCCACGGCGCCCGCAAGGGCCTGGCAGACACCGCCTTGAAGACGGCGAACTCGGGCTACCTCACCCGTCGTCTGGTCGACGTGGCGCAGGACTGCATCGTCAACTCCGTGGATTGCGGCACCGACAAGGGCCTCACCATGCAGCCGATCGTCGATGCCGGTCAGGTCGTCGCTTCGGTCGGCCAGCGCGTGCTGGGCCGCACCGCGCTCGACGACATCAACCATCCGGTGACCGGCGAATTGCTGGTCAAGGCCGGAACGCTGATGGACGAGCGCGACGTGGAGCAGATCGAGAAGGCCGGCGTGCAGTCGGTCCGCATCCGCTCGGCGCTGACTTGCGAAGTCCGGGTCGGCGTCTGCGCGGTCTGCTACGGACGCGATCTGGCCCGTGGCACCCCGGTCAACCAGGGCGAGGCCGTCGGCGTCATCGCGGCGCAGTCGATCGGCGAGCCGGGCACCCAGCTCACCATGCGTACCTTCCACATGGGCGGTACGGCGCAGGTGGTGGATAGCTCGTTCCTTGAAGCCTCCTATGAGGGCAAGGTCGAGATCCGCAACCGCAACGTGGTGCGCAACTCGGACGGCCAGCAGATGGTCATGGGCCGCAACATGGCGGTGCTGATCCTCGACGAGGCCGGCAAGGAGCGCGCCACGCACCGCGTCACCTATGGTTCGCGCATCTTCGTGGACGATGGCGACAAGGTGAAGCGCGGCCAGCGCATCGCCGAATGGGATCCTTACACCCGCCCGATCCTCACCGAAATCGAGGGCAAGGTGGCGTTCGAGGATCTGGTCGACGGCATTTCCGTCCAGGAAACGGCCGACGAGTCGACCGGCATCACCAAGCGCGAGGTCATCGACTGGCGTTCGACGCCGCGCGGCAACGACCTGAAGCCGGCGATCGTCGTTCAGGACGCCAAGGGCAAGGTCGGCAAGCTGTCGAAGGGCGGCGATGCCCGCTTCCTGCTCTCGGTCGAGGCCATTCTCTCGGTCGAGCCGGGTGCTCAGGTTCGCCCTGGCGACGTCCTGGCGCGTATCCCGATGGAAAGCGCCAAGACTAAGGACATCACCGGCGGTCTGCCGCGTGTTGCCGAGCTGTTCGAGGCCCGTCGTCCGAAGGATCACGCCATCATCGCAGAGATCGATGGTACAATCCGCTTCGGCCGCGACTACAAGAACAAGCGCCGCATCATCATCGAGCCGCATGACTCGACGCTTGAGCCTGTCGAATACCTGATCCCGAAGGGCAAGCCGTTCCATCTCCAGGACGGCGACGTCATCGAGAAGGGCGACTACATCCTCGACGGCAATCCGGCGCCGCACGACATCCTGGCGATCAAGGGCGTGGAGGCGCTTGCGTCCTACCTCGTCAACGAGATCCAGGAAGTCTACCGTCTGCAGGGCGTGTCGATCAACGACAAGCACATCGAGGTGATCGTTCGCCAGATGCTGCAGAAGGTCGAGATCACCACGCAGGGCGACTCGACCTATATTCCGGGCGACCACGTCGACGTGATCGAGCTGGAAGAGGTCAACGAGCGCCTGATCGAGGACGGCAAGAAGCCGGCCGAAGGCCAGCCGGTGCTGCTCGGCATCACCAAGGCCTCGCTGCAGACGCCGTCCTTCATCTCGGCCGCCTCCTTCCAGGAGACGACCAGGGTGCTGACGGAAGCCGCGGTTGCCGGCAAGACCGACATGCTGCAGGGCTTGAAGGAAAACGTCATCGTCGGCCGGCTGATCCCGGCCGGTACCGGCGGCACGATGAGCCAGATCCGCCGCATCGCCACCTCGCGCGACGAACTGATCATCGACGAGCGCCGCAAGGCCTCCGGTGTCGAAGTCGCCGAGCCGATGCTGGCCGACATGACAACCGCCGCGCAGTAAGCGCGGCGGCACGAAATCTCAGGCAACAAGGCCGCCGGGGCAACCCGGCGGCTTTTTCGTTTCAACGAACAATCGAGGAAGGCAGATGAGCATGAAAACCTGGACGGCTGTCGATAACTACATCGTTTCCTCGCTCTTCGAGGCGGATCCCGTTCTCGACGCGGTCCTGGCGGCCAACCGCGACGGTGGCTTGCCGGCGATCGACGTCTCGGCGACGCAAGGAAAGCTGCTCTCGCTGCTGGTGCGCATTCGCGGCGCGAAAAAGGTGCTCGAGATTGGTACGCTGGGCGGTTATTCCACCATCTGGATGGCGCGGGGATTGCCGGCCGGCGGAAAAATCGTGACGCTCGAACTCGATCCGCACCACGCCAAGGTCGCGCGTTCGAATTTCGAGCGGGCAGGGGTTTCCGAACAGGTCGATCTGCGGGTCGGGCCGGCGCTGCAGTCGCTCGCTGCGCTGGGGGCCGAAGACGCTGGGCCGTTCGACCTCGTTTTCATCGACGCCGACAAGCCTAACAACCCCAACTACCTCTCCTGGGCCATGCGGCTGTCGCGCTCGGGAACGGTCATCGTCTGCGACAACGTCATCCGCGACGGCACGGTGCTCGACGAGGATGGTCGCGACGCCAACGTCGAAGGTGCACGCGCGGCGTTCTCCTTCATCGGCGGCGACAAGCGCCTGGACGGCACCGCGATCCAGACTGTCGGCGCCAAGGGCTATGACGGGTTCGCCATAGCGATTGTCGATTGAGTTGTTGCGATAGGCGGACCGGATCCGCGATCCGGGCGACAGTCGCTGTTCAGTCGAAGAACGCCTCGACCACATTGCGCTTGCCGAGCATGAAGGCGTCGGCGACATGCTGGAGGGGCGCGAGATCGACATCGGAAGTGCCGGCGCGCACGATTTCGGCGAAACGCCTGTAGAGTTCAGGATATTCCGATTCCGGTTCTTCATGGACAATGCGGCCGTCGATGGCGAGTTTCGAGCCACCGCCCGAGAGCACCATCTTGCCGGCATCGGTATCGGCGAGAATGTCCCAGCTCTGCGGCCCGGTCTGGAGCCAATCCAGATCCATCGTCACCGCCGACCCGTTCGCCGCGCGGAAGGCGACCTGGGCGGCGATCGGCGCGTCGCGGTTCTCCGGGAAGTCGAGCGCGGCCGAGGTGATGTACATGGCGGGCAGGATGTAGGTCGCGATCGACAGCGCGTTGATGCCTGGATCGAAGACGCCGAAGCCGCCTGGCTGCCAGATCCAGTCCTGGTTCGGGTGCCAGCGGCGCACGTCTTCCTTCCAGACGATTGCCGCTGATTTGATTTGCGTCGCGGCCAAAAAAGTCCGCGCCGCTTCAACCGCCGGCGCATAGCGCGAATGCCAACTGGCGAACAGCGACACGCCCTGTTTCGTCGCCAGCGCCTTCAGGTCCTCGACCTCGCTGACCGTGGCGCCGGGCGGCTTTTCCAGGAACACGTGCTTCTTCGCCTCGAGCGCGGTGCGCGCCGCAGCGTAGCGGAATTGCGGCGGCATGCAGAGTGAGACGGCGTCGAGTTCGGGAACAGCGCCAAGCATCGTCTCGATATCGGGAAAATTATGGATGTCTTCAACCTTGCCATGCCGGCTGGCAGCGGCGATCAGCCGGTAGTCCCGGTCCTTGGCGAGCGCCGGAAGGTGTTGGTCGCGGACGATCTTGCCGACACCGACAATGCCTATCTTGATGGGCTGGGACACGGCCGCTCCGTCTGTTGGATAATGGTGAGCGCTTCTTATCAGAACACTTGCCCCGGGCAAGCCGAAGCCGAAAGGTCAACTCCGTCTTTGCCGGAGCTGCAGCCTTTCACTCGTTGGAAGGCTCCAGCGCCGATTCGAACGGCGAGGGCCGGCACGCTTTCAGATCGGCACATCGAAGGTCACGATCGACACTTCGCCTTCGAGCGCCCCCTGGAAGGCCGAAAGATGCGGCTCCTCGTCGGGCTCGCCCTCCATGTCGCCGATCTGGTCGAGCTCGGCTTCGGCGTAACCCTCCGCCGCCAGCGATTCGAGCGCACGGCGCACCGCCGAATCGTCATCGGGCGCAACCAGCATGACGTGCACGCCTTCCGGCTTGCCGCCTTTTCTCTTCCACACCCGGCCAGTGATGATGGTGACCGGGCGTTCCTCGTTGTCGTTCACGGGCCGATTCCTTCGCGGCGAGGGGCTTTGACTGTTCATGCGGCTTTTTCGCATGAAGCCGCGCCGCGCAACAGCCAAAAGCCATTCACTTTGCTAAAGGCTTGGCACTTTCTTCCTCGCCCTTGCAAAATTACGAAAGAAAATTACATGCGGTTTACGCATGGCTGCCAAGCCCCGGCTTCAATGCAATATTTGCCGCTCCGGGGTTGACGGTACGCGGGCTTGCGAGTAGAAGCCGCCCAGTCAGAACCGATGTGAGGCTCTCCCTTCCGAAGCGACACGCTTTGGAGTTTGCCTCAAACAGGGTTCGTTTTACGAGCGAAAAGACATTTCCGGCGTGCACGAAGCGGTATCCGCTTCCTCTGCGATTTGTTCGGGCAAGACCGCAAGGCGCGGTTTGTGGCCCGAATTTGCGTATGGAAATGGCGCTTTGAGCGAGCCTTGACCGGCACGAGACACGGAATTGAGAGACAAGAGGGTTTAATGCCTACCGTCAACCAGCTGATCCGCAAGCCGCGCATTGCGCCGGTGAAGCGCAACAAGGTCCCGGCCATGCAGCAGAACCCGCAGAAGCGGGGCGTCTGCACGCGCGTCTACACAACGACGCCGAAGAAGCCGAACTCGGCGCTGCGCAAGGTGGCCAAGATCCGCCTGACCAATGGTTTCGAGGTGATCGGTTACATCCCCGGCGAAGGTCACAACCTTCAGGAGCACTCCGTGGTCATGATCCGCGGCGGCCGCGTCAAGGACCTTCCGGGTGTCCGTTACCACATCATCCGCGGCGTGCTCGACACGCAGGGTGTGAAGAACCGCAAGCAGCGCCGTTCGAAATACGGTGCCAAGCGTCCGAAGTAAGGTTTTCCGGCTTCGGCGCTTTTTTGACTGCGCGCCGGGCTATGAGAGATTGAGAGACAAAAGCCATGTCCCGTCGTCACAGTGCAGAAAAGCGTGAGATCAATCCGGACCCCAAGTTCGGCGATCTGATCGTCACCAAGTTCATGAACGCCGTCATGTATGACGGCAAGAAGTCGGTTGCCGAGACCATCGTCTACGGCGCGCTCGACCAGGTCCAGTCGAAGACCAAGCAGGAGCCGGTCACCGTTTTCCATCAGGCGCTCGACAATGTCGCGCCGCATGTGGAAGTGCGTTCGCGTCGCGTCGGCGGCGCCACCTACCAGGTTCCGGTCGACGTGCGCCCCGAGCGCCGTCAGGCGCTGGCCATCCGCTGGCTGATCGCCGCGGCCCGCAACCGCAACGAGACCACCATGGTCGACCGCCTCTCCGGCGAGCTGATGGACGCGGCCAACAACCGCGGCACCGCCGTGAAGAAGCGTGAAGACACCCACAAGATGGCTGAAGCCAACCGCGCCTTCGCGCACTACCGCTGGTAAAGCGCGAAAGAGACTGAGAGGCAGTTACGATGGCCCGCGAATATAAAATCGAAGACTACCGCAATTTCGGTATCATGGCGCATATCGACGCCGGCAAGACGACGACCACCGAGCGCGTCCTCTATTACACGGGCAAGTCGCACAAGATCGGCGAAGTGCACGACGGCGCCGCGACCATGGACTGGATGGAGCAGGAGCAGGAACGCGGCATCACGATCACGTCGGCCGCGACCACGACCTTCTGGAAGGGCCGTGACGGCAAGATGCACCGCTTCAACATCATCGACACGCCCGGACACGTCGACTTCACCATCGAGGTCGAGCGTTCGCTGCGCGTGCTTGACGGTGCCATCGCGCTGCTCGACGCCAATGCCGGTGTGGAGCCGCAGACGGAAACCGTCTGGCGCCAGGCCGACAAGTACCGCGTGCCGCGCATGATCTTCTGCAACAAGATGGACAAGACCGGCGCCGACTTCTACCGCTCGGTCGAGATGATCGGCTCACGCCTCGGTGCGCAGGCTGTCGTCATGCAGCTGCCGATCGGCGCCGAGACCGAATTCAAGGGCGTCGTCGACCTGGTCGAGATGAACGCGCTGGTCTGGCGCGACGAGACGCTGGGCGCTGCCTGGGACGTCG
This sequence comes from Mesorhizobium sp. B2-8-1, assembly GCF_006440955.1. Taxonomy (NCBI): domain Bacteria; kingdom Pseudomonadati; phylum Pseudomonadota; class Alphaproteobacteria; order Hyphomicrobiales; family Phyllobacteriaceae; genus Mesorhizobium; species Mesorhizobium sp. B2-8-1. The sequence goes on from NZ_VFTX01000011.1 coordinate 199,546, forward strand.
TCGAGATCCCGGCCGACCTCAAGGCTCGCGCCGAGGAATACCGCGAGAAGATGATCGAGGCCGCCGTCGAGATGGACGAGACGGCTCTTGAGAACTACCTCGAAGGCAAGATGCCGTCGAATGACGAGATCCGCGCGCTGATCCGCAAGGGCACCATCGCGGTCAAGTTCTTCCCGATGTTCTGCGGCTCGGCATTCAAGAACAAGGGCGTGCAGCCTCTGCTCGACGCCGTCGTGGAATACCTGCCGTCGCCGGCCGATGTGCCCGCGATCAAGGGTGTCGATGCCAAGACCGACGCCGAGATCGAGCGTCACGCCGACGACAACGAGCCGCTGTCGATGCTGGCGTTCAAGATCATGAACGACCCGTTCGTCGGTTCGCTGACCTTTGCCCGTATCTATTCGGGCAAGCTCACCAAGGGCATCTCGGTCGACAACACCGTGAAGGGCAAGAAAGAGCGCATCGGCCGCATGCTGCAGATGCATGCGAATTCCCGTGCCGACGTTGAAGAGGCCTATGCCGGCGACATCGTCGCTCTCGCAGGTCTCAAGGACACGACCACCGGCGATACGCTGTGCGATCCGCTTCATCCGGTCATCCTCGAGCGTATGGAATTCCCCGATCCGGTCATCCAGATCGCGATCGAGCCGAAGACCAAGAACGACCAGGAAAAGATGGGCCTCGCGCTGCATCGCCTGGCTGCCGAGGATCCGTCCTTCCGCGTCAAGACCGACGAGGAAAGCGGCCAGACCATCATTTCCGGCATGGGCGAGCTGCACCTCGACATCATCGTCGACCGCATGCGCCGCGAGTTCAAGGTCGAGGCCAATGTCGGTGCACCGCAGGTGGCTTATCGCGAGACGATCACCCGCAGGCACGAGCAGGACTACACGCACAAGAAGCAGACCGGTGGTACCGGGCAGTTCGCTCGCGTGAAGATCGTCTTCGAGCCGAACCCCGAGGGCGAGGATTTCGTGTTCGAGTCCAAGATCGTCGGCGGCGCTGTGCCGAAGGAATACATCCCGGGTGTCGAGAAGGGCCTGCTGAGCAAGATGGGTTCCGGCCCGTTTGCCGGTTTCCCGATGATCGGCGTCAAGGCTACCTTGATCGACGGCGCTTTCCACGACGTCGACTCTTCGGTGCTCGCATTCGAAATCGCTTCCCGCGCTTGCTTTATGGAAGCTTCGCCGAAGCTCGGCGTGCAGCTGCTCGAGCCGATCATGAAGGTCGAGGTCGTGACGCCGGAAGATTATGTCGGCGGTGTCATCGGCGACCTCAACGGCCGCCGTGGCCAGATCCAGGGCCAGGAAGCCCGCGGCGTGGCAGTCGTCATCAACGCGATGGTGCCGCTCGCCAACATGTTCAAGTACGTCGACAACCTGCGCTCGATGAGCCAGGGCCGTGCGGCCTACACGATGCAGTTCGACCATTACGAGCCGGTCCCGACCGCGGTCGCCCAGGAAGTCCAGAAGAAATACGCGTAACCCGACAGGGTGCTGCGGCAACTTAATTAAGAGCCCGTACGGGCGAGCAGGAATGGAGACATCACATGGCAAAAGGTAAATTCGAGCGCACCAAGCCGCATGTGAACATCGGCACGATTGGCCACGTTGATCATGGCAAGACGTCTTTGACGGCAGCGATCACCAAGTATTTTGGCGAATACAAGCGCTATGACCAGATTGACGCGGCGCCGGAAGAGAAGGCGCGCGGCATCACGATTTCGACGGCTCACGTCGAGTACGAGACGGAGAACCGCCACTACGCCCACGTCGACTGCCCCGGCCACGCCGACTATGTGAAGAACATGATCACCGGTGCCGCGCAGATGGACGGCGCGATCCTGGTTGTGTCGGCCGCCGACGGCCCGATGCCGCAGACCCGCGAGCACATCCTTTTGGCCCGCCAGGTCGGCGTACCGTCGATCGTGGTGTTCTTGAACAAGGTCGACCAGGTCGACGACGCCGAGCTGCTTGAGCTGGTCGAGCTCGAGGTTCGCGAATTGCTGACCAAGAACGAGTTCCCCGGCGACGACATTCCGATCGTCAAGGGTTCGGCGCTGGCGGCTCTGGAAGATTCGGACAAGAAGATCGGCGAGGACGCGATCCGCGAGCTGATGGCTCAGGTCGACGCCTATATCCCGACGCCTGTCCGTCCGCTCGACAAGCCGTTCCTGATGCCGATCGAGGACGTGTTCTCGATCTCGGGCCGCGGCACGGTCGTGACCGGTCGCGTCGAGCGCGGCGTGGTCAAGGTCGGCGAGGAGCTGGAGATCATCGGCATTCGTCCGACCACCAAGACGACCTGCACGGGCGTCGAGATGTTCCGCAAGCTGCTCGACCAGGGCCAGGCCGGCGACAACATCGGCGCGCTGCTGCGCGGTGTCGACCGTGAAGGTGTCGAGCGCGGCCAGGTTCTGGCCAAGCCCGGTTCGGTGAAGCCGCACAAGAAGTTCGTGGCCGAAGCCTACATCCTGACCAAGGACGAGGGCGGCCGTCACACGCCGTTCTTCACCAACTACCGTCCGCAGTTCTACTTCCGCACCACCGACGTGACCGGCATCGTGTCGCTGCCGGCCGGCACCGAGATGGTGATGCCTGGCGACAACATCACGGTCGACGTCGAGCTGATCGTGCCGATCGCGATGGAAGAGAAGCTGCGCTTCGCCATCCGTGAAGGCGGCCGCACCGTCGGTGCCGGCATCGTCGTCACCATCAAAGAGTAATTTGGACTTAAACCGATCTGTCGCGGGCGCGGGTGCCCGCGCCGCGCCAGAACAAGGAAGTGACGCATGAACGGACAGAATATCCGCATCCGCCTGAAGGCGTTTGATCACCGGGTGCTCGACGCCTCGACGCGCGAAATCGTGTCGACGGCCAAGCGCACCGGTGCCAACGTCCGCGGCCCCATTCCGCTGCCGACGCGGATCGAAAAGTTCACGGTCAACCGGTCGCCTCACGTCGACAAGAAGAGCCGCGAGCAGTTCGAGATGCGCACGCACAAGCGTCTGCTCGATATCGTCGATCCGACCCCGCAGACCGTCGATGCTTTGATGAAGCTCGATCTGGCCGCCGGTGTCGACGTCGAGATCAAGCTCTAAGGGAATGAGAGCGCGGTAAGGGGCGGTGCCCCTGGCCCGGAACTCTAAAGGAATTGAACCGATGCGTTCAGGTGTGATTGCAAAGAAGGTGGGAATGACCCGCATCTACAACGATGCCGGGGAACATGTTCCCGTCACCGTTCTCCAGATGGAGAACTGCCAGGTCGTGGCGCAGCGCACGCAGGAGAAGAATGGCTACACCGCCGTTCAGCTCGGCGTTGGCCTTGCCAAGGTGAAGAACACGTCGAAGGCGATGCGCGGCCATTTCGCGACCGCTTCCGTCGAGCCGAAGGCCAAACTTGCCGAGTTCCGCGTCTCCGCCGACAACATGATCGATGTCGGCGCCGAGATCACCGTCGAGCATTTCGTCGCCGGCCAGAAGGTCGACGTCACCGGCACGACGATCGGCAAGGGTTTCCAGGGCGTCATCAAGCGCCACCACATGGGTGGTGGCCGCGCGACCCACGGTAACTCGGTCTCGCACCGCACGCACGGCTCGACCGGCCAGCGCCAGGACCCCGGCAAGGTGTTCAAGGGCAAGAAGATGGCCGGCCACATGGGCGACACGCGCGTCACCACGCAGAACGTCGAGATCGTCTCGACCGATGCCGACCGCGGCCTGATCCTGATCCGCGGCGCGGTTCCCGGGTCGAAGGGTGCGTGGATCCTGGTTCGCGACGCCGCCAAGGTGGCGCTTCCGGCCAATGCGCCGAAGCCCGCCGCGATCCGCCCAGTTGCTGCCGGTATGGGCACGAAGAATGAGGCTCCGGCCACAGAGGGAGCGGAATAATGGATCTCAAGATCACAACGCTGGGCGGCAAGGACGCCGGCAAGGTGAAACTATCCGAGGAGATTTTCGGCCTTGATCCGCGCGAGGACATTTTGCAGCGCGTCGTGCGCTGGCAGCTCGCCAAGAAGCAGCAGGGCACGCACAAGGCCAAGGGCCGCGCCGAGATCGCGCGCACCGGCGCCAAGATGTACAAACAGAAGGGTACGGGCCGCGCCCGTCACCATTCGGCACGCGCTCCGCAGTTCCGCGGCGGCGGCAAGGCTCACGGCCCGGTCGTTCGCAGCCACGAGCACGAGCTGCCGAAGAAGGTCCGCGCGCTCGGCCTCAAGCATGCTCTCTCGGCCAAGGCCAAGAGCGCGTCGATCATCGTCATCGACGAGCTGAAGCTGACCGAGGCAAAGACCAAGGCGCTGATCGCGAATTTCGCGACGCTGGGCCTGACGAACGCCCTGGTGATTGGTGGCGCCGAGCTCGACCGGAACTTCAAGCTGGCCGCGACCAACATCCCGAACATCGACGTGCTGCCCATTCAGGGCATCAACGTCTACGACATTCTGCGCCGCGGCACGCTGGTCCTTTCGAAGGCCGCCGTCGAGGCTCTCGAGGAGCGCTTTAAATGACCGACCTTCGTCACTACGACGTAATCGTCAGCCCGGCGATCACCGAAAAGTCGACCATGGCTTCCGAGCAGAACCAAGTCGTCTTCAACGTCGCCAAGAAGGCGTCGAAGCCGGAAATCAAGGCCGCCGTCGAAGCGCTGTTCGGCGTCAAGGTGATGGCCGTGAACACGCTTGTCCGCAAGGGCAAGATCAAGCGCTTCCGCGGCACGATCGGCCGCCAGAGCGACGTCAAGAAGGCGGTAGTGACGCTGGCCGACGGCCAGTCGATCGACGTCGCGACGGGTCTCTGAGCAAGGCCGCGAGGACAGGACAATGGCACTTAAAAAATTCAACCCGATAACGCCGAGCACCCGTCAGCTGGTCATCGTCGACCGCTCGGGCCTCTACAAGGGCAAGCCCGTCAAGGGTCTGACCGAGGGCCTGACCAAGTCGGGCGGCCGTAACAATTACGGCCGCATCACTGCACGCTTCATCGGCGGCGGTCACAAGCGTTCGTACCGCATCATCGATTTCAAGCGCCGCAAGTTCGACGTCGTCGGCACGGTCGAGCGCATTGAATACGATCCGAACCGCACCGCCTTCATCGCGCTGATCAAGTATGACGATGGCGAGCTGTCCTACATCATCGCTCCGCAGCGCCTTGCCGCAGGCGACAAGATCGTGGCTGGCGAAGCGGTCGACGTGAAGCCGGGCAATGCGATGCCGCTGGCCTCGATGCCGGTCGGCACGATCGTCCACAACATCGAGCTGAAGCCGGGCAAGGGCGCCCAGGTCGCCCGTTCGGCTGGCGGTTACGCCCAGCTCGTCGGCCGCGACCAGGGCATGGCGATCCTGCGCCTCAACTCGGGCGAGCAGCGTGTCGTTCACGGCTCCTGCATGGCTACCGTCGGTGCCGTGTCCAACCCGGACCACGGCAACATCAACGACGGCAAGGCCGGCCGCACGGTTTGGCGTGGCAAGCGCCCGCACAATCGCGGCGTGACCATGAACCCGGTCGACCACCCGCATGGCGGTGGTGAAGGCCGCACCTCCGGTGGCCGCCATCCGGTCTCGCCGTGGGGCAAGCCGACCAAGGGCAAGAAGACGCGGTCCAACAAGGCGACCGACAAGTTCATCCTGCGCTCGCGCCATCAGCGCAAGAGCTAAGAAGAGGTAACGCCAAGTGACTCGTTCTATTTGGAAAGGCCCCTTCATCGACGGCTACCTTCTCAAGAAGGTGGACAAGGTTCGTGAAGGTGGTCGCAATGAGGTGATCAAGATGTGGAGCCGTCGCTCCACCATCCTGCCGCAGTTCGTCGGCTTCACCTTCGGTGTCTACAACGGCCAGAAGCATGTTCCCGTCTCGGTGAACGAGGACATGGTCGGTCACAAGTTCGGTGAATTCGCTCCGACGCGGACCTATTACGGTCACGGCGCGGATAAGAAGGCGAAGAGGAAATAATCATGGGCAAGGCCAAAGCTCCGCGCAGGCTTGCTGACAACGAAGCGCGCGCCGTACTGCGCACGATCCGTATCAGCCCGCAGAAGCTGAACCTGGTTGCCGCGCTGATCCGCGGCAAGAAGGTCGCGACAGCGCTTTCCGACCTGGAATTCTCGGCCAAGCGGATTTCCGGCACGGTCAAGAAGACGCTGGAATCGGCAATCGCCAACGCGGAAAACAACCACGACCTCGACGTCGATGCGCTGATCGTGGCGGAAGCCTATGTCGGCAAGTCGATCGTCATGAAGCGGTTTCATGCCCGGGGCCGTGGTCGCGCCAGCCGTATCGAGAAGCCGTTCTCGCACCTCACGATCGTCGTTCGTGAAGTCGAAGAAAAAGGGGAGGCCGCATAATGGGCCAGAAAGTCAATCCGATCGGTCTTCGCCTCGGCATCAACCGCACCTGGGATTCGCGCTGGTTCGCGAACACCGGCGAGTACGGCAAGCTGCTGCATGAGGACATCAAGATCCGCAAGTACCTCGAGAAGGAGCTCAAGCAGGCTGCCATTTCGAAGGTTGTGATCGAGCGTCCGCACAAGAAGTGCCGCGTCACCATCCATGCCGCGCGCCCGGGTCTGATCATCGGCAAGAAGGGCGCCGACATCGAGAAGCTTCGCAAGAAGCTGATGGAGATGACCAAGTCCGAGACGCACCTCAACATCGTCGAAGTGCGCAAGCCGGAGATCGACGCGACCCTGGTCGCGCAGTCGATCGCCCAGCAGCTCGAGCGCCGCATCGCGTTCCGCCGCGCCATGAAGCGTGCCGTGCAGTCGGCGATGCGCCTCGGTGCCGAAGGCATCCGCATCAACTGCTCGGGCCGTCTCGGCGGCGCCGAAATCGCGCGCATGGAATGGTACCGCGAAGGCCGCGTGCCGCTGCACACGCTGCGCGCCGATGTCGACTACGGCACGGCCGAGGCGAATACGGCGTACGGCATCTGCGGCGTCAAGGTGTGGGTGTTCAAGGGCGAGATCCTCGAGCACGACCCGATGGCTTCGGAGCGCCGCGCGACCGAGGGCGATCATGCGCATGGCGGTGGTGGTGGTGATCGCGAACGCGGTCGTCGTCGCGAAAACGCCTGAGACATTTAGGAATTTGGAGTTAGAACGATGCTGCAGCCAAAGCGCACAAAGTTCCGCAAGCAGTTCAAGGGCCGCATCCACGGTACCGCCAAGGGCGGCACCAACCTGGATTTCGGTGGTTTCGGGCTGAAGGCGCTTGAGCCGAACCGCGTCACCGCGCGCGAGATCGAAGCGGCCCGCCGCGCGATCACCCGCGAGATGAAGCGCGCCGGCCGTGTCTGGATCCGTATTTTCCCGGATCTGCCGGTCACCTCGAAGCCGACCGAAGTCCGCATGGGCAAGGGCAAGGGCGCGGTCGACTACTGGGCGGCGCGCGTCAAGCCGGGCCGGATCATGTTCGAGATCGACGGCGTCAATGAAGAAACCGCCCGTGAGGCACTGCGTCTCGGCGCGGCCAAGCTCTCGGTCAGGACGCGCTTCGTACAGCGCATCGCAGAATAAGGACGGGCTGATCATGAAAGCCGAAGACATCCGGACCAAGACCCAGGACCAGCTGACCGACGACCTGGCCAGCCTGAAGAAGGAGCAGTTCAACCTGCGCTTCCAGAAGGCGACCGGCCAGCTCGAAAAGACCGCGCGCGTGAGGCAGGTCCGCAAGGACATTGCGCGTATCAAGACCATCGCTGCGGAAAAGTCCGCGGCTAAGAAGGCTTAAGGACGAAAACCATGCCAAAGCGCATTCTGCAGGGCACCGTCGTCAGCGACAAGAACGAGAAGACGGTTGTCGTCAAGGTCGAACGGCGCTTCACGCATCCCGTGATGAAGAAGACCGTGCGCATGACCAAGAAGTACAAGGCGCACGACGAGAACAACGCCCACAAGGTTGGCGATCAGGTGTTCATCCAGGAATCGAAGCCGATTTCCAAGGACAAGCGCTGGATCGTCGTGTCTTCGGACCAAGCCTGATCTCTGGGCGTAAACAAACGAATTTTGGACAGACCGGGGAGGGGTGAAGAACCCGTCCCGTTAGAAAAGAAGAAGGCGGCCAGTCATGATTCAGATGCAAACAAACCTCGACGTCGCGGATAATTCCGGCGCCCGTCGTGTCATGTGCATCAAGGTGCTGGGCGGCTCGAAGCGGAAATACGCTTCCGTAGGCGACATCATCGTGGTGTCGATCAAGGAAGCCATCCCGCGCGGCCGCGTGAAGAAGGGCGATGTGATGAAGGCGGTCGTGGTTCGCACGGCCAAGGACATCCGCCGCCCGGACGGCAGCGTGATCCGTTTCGACAAGAACGCGGCCGTTCTCGTCGACAACAAGAAAGAGCCGATCGGCACGCGTATCTTCGGACCGGTTCCGCGCGAACTCCGCGCCAAGAACCACATGAAGATCATCTCGCTCGCGCCTGAAGTGCTGTAAGGAGCCGGACCAATGCAGAAGATTAGAAAAGGCGACAAGGTCGTCGTGCTGGCTGGCAAGGACAAGGGCCGTTCGGGCGAAGTCCTGTCGGTTCAGCCGAAGGACGACACCGCGCTGGTGCGCGGCGTCAACATGATCCGTCGTCACCAGAAGCAGTCCCAGTCCCAAGAGGGCGGGATCATCACCAAGGAAGCGCCGATCCAGCTGTCGAACATCGCGCTGGCCGACCCCAAGGATGGCAAGCCGACCCGCGTCGGCTTCATCTTCCAGAAGGACGGCAAGAAGGTGCGCGTCGCCAAGCGCTCGGGAGAAGTCATCAATGGCTAAGGCTCAAACCAAGCAGGCGACTGCCCAGAACACGCCGCGCCTCAAGCAGGTCTACAACGAGACCATCCGCAAGGCCTTGCAGGAGCAGTTCGGCTACGACAACGAGATGCAGGTTCCGCGCATCGACAAGATCGTGCTGAACATGGGCGTTGGCGAAGCGACCGGCGATTCGAAGAAGCCTTCGATCGCGGCCGAGGATCTGGCGATGATCGCCGGCCAGAAGGCCGTCGTCACCCGCGCCCGCAATTCGATCGCAGGCTTCAAAGTCCGCGAGAAGATGCCGATCGGCGCCAAGGTCACGCTGCGCAAGGAACGCATGTACGAGTTCCTCGACCGCCTCGTGAACATCGCGCTGCCGCGCGTCCGCGACTTCCGCGGACTGAATCCGAAGAGCTTCGATGGCCGTGGCAACTACGCCATGGGCATCAAGGAACACATCGTGTTCCCGGAGATCAACTACGACAAGGTTGATCAGATCTGGGGCATGGACGTCATCGTTTGTACGACTGCGAAGACGGACGACGAAGCCAGGGCACTGCTCAAGGCCTTCAACTTCCCCTTCCGCCAGTAACGGCAGCGAGAAAAGGAAAAATCTGAAATGGCAAAGACCAGCTCAGTCGAGAAGAACAACAGGCGCCGCAAGCTTGCCGACCAGTACGGTCCCAAGCGCGCTGCCCTGAAGGCGATCATCATGGACCAGTCCAAGCCGATGGAGGAGCGCTTCCGCGCTCAGCTCAAGCTTGCCGCCATGCCGCGCAACTCGGCCAAGATCCGCATCCGCAACCGCTGCGAAGTCACCGGCCGTCCGCGTGCCTACTATCGCAAGCTCAAAGTATCGCGCATCGCGCTTCGTGATCTCGGCAATAACGGCCAGATCCCGGGCCTGGTCAAGTCGAGCTGGTAAGGAGGACATAACATGTCATTGAGCGATCCTCTCGGCGATATGCTGACCCGCATCCGCAACGCCTATGGCCGCAAGAAGTCGAGCGTGTCGACGCCGGCCTCGCGTCTGCGCACCCGCGTCCTCGACGTGCTGAAGGCTGAAGGCTATATCCGCGACTACAGCCAGACCGATTTCGACAACGGCAAGTCCGAAATCGAGATTGAGCTGAAGTATTTCGACGGAGCGCCGGTGGTGCGCGAAATCGCCCGCGTCTCGAAGCCGGGCCGCCGCGTTTACGTTTCGGCCAAGTCGATCCCGCATGTCGCCAACGGCCTCGGTATCGCCATCCTTTCGACGCCGAAGGGCGTGATGGCCGACCACGAAGCGCGCGAACAGAATGTCGGTGGCGAGATCCTCTGCCAGATCTTCTGATCCGGCAGCGTGATCCCGAAAAAATGGAATCCGGTCTTCGGATCGTTCCGAAGACAGAGACCTGAAACAAGAGAAGTGACGAGGACAACAAAATGTCTCGTATTGGAAAGAAACCCGTTTCGCTGCCGCAGGGCGTGACCGCGACCGTCAACGGCCAGACCGTGACGGCGAAGGGCCCCAAGGGCGAGCTGAAGTTCGTGGTCAACGACGAAGTGCTGGTCAAGATGGAAGGCAGCGAGATCGCTGTCGAGCCGCGCGACCAGTCCAAGACTGCCCGCTCCAAGTGGGGCATGTCGCGCACGCAGATCGTCAACATCCTGCAGGGCGTCAAGGACGGCTTCGAAAAGAAGCTCGAGATCACCGGCGTCGGCTATCGCGCCGCCTTGCAGGGCAAGAACCTGCAGCTGGCGCTCGGCTTCAGCCACGACGTCGTCTACGAGACGCCGCAAGGCATCACCATCACCGTGCCGAAGCCGACCGAAATCACCGTTGCCGGTATCGACAAGCAGCAGGTCGGCCAGGTGGCCGCGGAAATCCGCGAATACCGTGGTCCCGAGCCCTACAAGGGCAAGGGCGTCCGCTATGCAGGCGAGAAGATCGTCCGCAAGGAAGGCAAGAAGAAGTAGTGGGTTTGGCCCCGGGAAGGTGCAGACTTTTCGGAAGGGGCCAAGCCAGGAAGTGTAACGCCGCGGGGAGCGGTCGCGGGAGGCGCTTTCGCCTACCGCACAGGGCGGCCCCCGTTTTCTGAAGGCAAGGAAGACCATCATGGGTACCAAGGAAGCCACTCAGCGCCGCGCGCAGCGCGTCCGCCGCCAGATCAAGAAGGTCGCCGGCGAGCGTCCGCGCCTGTCGGTTCACCGCACGTCGAAGAACATCTACGTCCAGGTCATCGACGACGCCAAGGGCCACACCATCGCTGCCGCCTCGACCCTCGAGAAGGACCTCAAGGGTTCGCTCAAGACCGGTGCAGATACCGCTGCCGCTGCCGCGATTGGCAAGCTGATCGCCGAGCGTGCCGCCAAGGCGGGAGTCAAGGAAGTCGTCTTCGACCGCGGCCCGTACATCTATCACGGCCGCGTCAAGGCGCTGGCCGAGGCGGCTCGTGAAGGCGGCTTGAGCTTCTAAGCCTGATCCGGACCGAAAGTCGGCAGAAAGTTGCAGACTTTTCGAAACGGATCATGCAAGGGAGTGATGATTTTCACCGTCGGCGACCCGCAATGAGGCGTCGGCATTCAGCAACCCGTGCTTCCGGAAAAGAACAAGGAACAGGATATGGCACAGGAACGTAGGGATGGCGGCCGCGGCCGCGATCGTGAAGAACGCGATGACGGCATGGTCGACAAGCTCGTCCACATCAACCGTGTCGCCAAGGTCGTCAAGGGCGGCCGCCGCTTCGGTTTTGCAGCACTCGTCGTCGTCGGCGACCAGAAGGGCCGCGTCGGCTTCGGTCACGGCAAGGCGCGCGAAGTGCCGGAAGCCATCCGCAAGGCAACCGAATCGGCCAAGCGCGACATGATCTTCGTGCCGCTGCGCTCGGGCCGCACGCTGCACCACGATGTCGAGGGACGCTGGGGCGCCGGCCGTGTTCTCCTGCGCGCCGCCAAGCAAGGTACCGGCATCATCGCCGGCGGCCCGATGCGTGCCGTCTTCGAGACGCTCGGCATGCATGACGTGGTCGCCAAGTCGATGGGTTCGTCGAACCCTTACAACATGGTTCGCGCCACTTTCGACGCGCTGAAGAGCCAGATGCATCCCAAGGATGTGGCTGCCGCGCGCGGCATCAAGTATTCGACCCTTCAGGCCCGCCGCGGCACCGCCGTCGCGGCTGAAGAATAGTCGATCTGACCAGGGATTTTGACCATGGCCAAGAAAGCAACCAAGACCATCACCGTTGAGCAGATCGGCTCGCCGATCCGTCGCCCGAAGGAACAGCGCGCGACGCTGGTCGGCCTCGGCCTCAACAAGATGCACAAGCAGCGCACGCTGGAAGATACGCCTTCCGTGCGCGGCATGATCGCTGCCGTCCAGCATCTCGTCCGCGTCGTGGACGAGGGCTGAGCACAGGCGCAGGAGAAGCAAGATGAAACTCAACGATCTGCGTGACAAGGACGGCGCGACGCATTCGAAGAAGCGTCTCGGCCGCGGCATCGGCTCCGGTTCCGGCAAGACTGCCGGTCGCGGCGTCAAGGGCCAGAAGGCGCGCTCCGGCGTCGCCGTCAACGGCTTCGAGGGTGGCCAGATGCCGCTCTATCGGCGCCTGCCGAAGCGTGGCTTCAACAACATCTTCGCCAAGAGCTTCACCGTCGTCTCGCTGGCCCGTATCCAGGCCGCTGTAGACGCCAAGAAGCTCGATGCGAAGGCGACCGTGACGGCCGAGGCGCTGGTAGCCGCCGGCGTCATCCGTCGCGTGAAGGACGGCGTGCGCGTGCTGTCGGACGGCGATCTCAAGGCGAAGCTCGCCTTTGACGTCGCCGGGGCCTCCAAGGCCGCGATCGAGAAGATCGAAAAGGCCGGCGGTTCGGTCAAGCTGCCGCAAGAGGCGGCCGCCGAGTAACAGCAATTTGAAGCGCGCTCGGCAAGGCCGGATCCGGTTTTGCTTTCGATCGCGCTTCGACCTGTTCAATATGGCGGCCGCGTCAACGCGGCCGCTTGCATGTTTACAGTCCGGAGCTTATCTCGTGAGCTTCGGTGACACGCGCCGCCTGACCTTAGGGCCATCAAGCGTGACCAAGCGGAGAATCGGGCATGGCTTCGGCTGCTGAACAACTAGCCTCGAATCTGAATTTCTCAGCCTTCGCCAAAGCGGAGGACCTGAAGAAACGAATCTGGTTCACCGTCGGCGCGCTGCTCGTCTACCGCCTCGGCACCTACATCCCGCTTCCCGGCATCAATCCCGATGCCTTCGCGCAGGCCTTCTCTTCGCAGAGCAAGGGCGTGCTGGGCATGTTCAACATGTTCGCCGGCGGCGCCGTGCAACGCATGGCGATCTTCGCGCTCGGCATCATGCCTTACATTTCCGCTTCCATCATCATGCAGCTGATGACCTCGGTCATCCCGTCGCTGGAAGCGCTGAAGAAGGAAGGCGAGCAGGGCCGCAAGGTCATCAACCAGTACACGCGCTACGGCACGGTGCTCCTGGCGCTGGTGCAGGCCTATGGTATTTCGGTCGGGCTTGAAGGCGGCAACGGCATCGTCAGCGATCCCGGCATGTTCTTCCGCATCTCGACCGTCGTCACGCTGGTCGGCGGCACCATGTTCCTGATGTGGCTCGGCGAGCAGATCACCGCGCGCGGCATCGGCAACGGCATTTCGCTGATCATCTTCTCCGGCATCGTCGCCGGCCTGCCGCATGCCATTTCCGGCACGCTGGAACTCGGCCGCACCGGAGCGCTGTCGACCGGCCTGATCCTGGCGATCATCGTGCTGGCCATCGTCGTCATCGCGCTCATCGTCTTCTTCGAGCGCGCCCAGCGGCGTCTGCTGATCCAGTATCCGAAGCGTCAGGTCGGCAATCGCATGTTCCAGGGCGACACTTCCCACCTGCCGCTCAAGCTCAACACGTCGGGCGTCATCCCGCCGATCTTCGCCTCGTCGCTGCTGTTGCTGCCGGCCACCGTCGCCGGCTTCTCGCAGACGACGAACATGCCGGCCTGGGCCAGCACCATCCTGGCCTCGCTCGGCCATGGCCAGCCGCTCTATATGTTATTCTACGCGGCGATGATCGTGTTCTTCGCCTTCTTCTACACCGCGATCGTCTTTAACCCGAAGGACACCGCCGACCAGCTCAAGAAGCACTCCGGCTTCATCCCCGGCTACCGTCCGGGCGAGCGCACCGCCGACTATATCGACTACGTTCTTACCCGCATCACTGTCGTCGGTGCCATCTATCTGGTGCTGGTCTGTCTGCTGCCGGAGTTCCTGATCTCGGCGACTGGCGTACCATTCTACCTTGGTGGCACATCGCTTCTGATCGTGGTCAGTGTCACGCTCGACACGGTTGCGCAGATTCAGGGCCACCTGATCGCGCACCAATATGAAGGCCTGATCAAGAAGTCGAAGCTGCGCGGGGGGAAGAAAGCCAGATGAGGTTGATTTTGCTTGGGCCGCCAGGAGCGGGCAAGGGGACACAAGCACAAAGACTGGTAGAGAGACACGGCATCCCCCAGCTTTCCACGGGCGACATGCTGCGCGCCGCGGTCCAGGCCGGTACCGAAGTCGGCAAGCGCGCCAAGGCGGTCATGGATGCCGGCGAGTTGGTCTCGGATGCCATCGTCAACGCCATCGTGGCCGAGCGCATTGACCAGCCCGATTGCGCCAATGGTTTCATCCTCGACGGCTACCCGCGTACGCTGGTGCAGGCTGATGCGGTTGAATCGATGCTTGACGAACGTGGCATCGCGCTCGACACCGTCATCGAGCTTGTCGTCGATGACAAGGCGCTGGTCGGCCGCATCGTCAAGCGCGCCGATGAGGCCAAGGCAGCCGGTCAGCCGGTGCGCAAGGACGACAATCCGGCGGTGTTCGAGGAGCGCCTGCGGGAATATTACAAGAAGACCGCTCCGCTGATCGGCTATTATTATGCCAAGCGCCGGCTGAAGAGCGTGGACGGCATGGCTGGTATCGATGCCGTGACGTCGGAGATCGAAGCCGTGCTCGCGGCGACGGTGAAAGAGGCCGCCTCGGCCAAATAGCGATTGTGCTTGACTGAAGCGGTCCGCTGGGGTATGGCGGCCCGTCTTCCTGTCAGGCATGGAGTTTGCTTGCCCGCAAGGGCGGGGCAGCCGTTTTTGACCAGGAAACTCCCGCAAGGGCCGGCCTCCACCGGACGCGGGGCAACGCAGACAGCGCCGGCTCGTCCGGCCCATATGGAGATGAGAAGAACATGGCTCGTATAGCCGGCGTCAACATTCCGACCAACAAGCGCGTTGTCATCGCGCTTCAGTACATTCACGGCATCGGCAAGAAGTTCGCCCAGGAAATCGTCGACAAGGTCGGCATCCCGGCCGAGCGCCGCGTCAACCAGCTGACCGACGCGGAAGTGCTGCAGATCCGCGAGACGATCGACCGCGACTATCAGGTCGAGGGCGACCTGCGCCGCGAAGTGTCGATGAACATCAAGCGGCTCATGGACCTCGGCTGCTACCGCGGCCTGCGTCACCGTCGCTCGCTGCCGGTTCGCGGCCAGCGGACGCACACCAATGCACGCACCCGCAAGGGCCCGGCCAAGTCGATCGCCGGCAAGAAGAAGTAATTTAGGGCAGTAAGGGAGTAGGGGAGTAAGGCAGTAGGGAATGCCCGGCAATCGGGTCGCACTTTCCCTACTCCCTTACTGCCCTATTCCCCACTCCCTTACCAAGGTGGAGCCGCTGGCATTACGGCGGTGTAGAGATCAACTGAAAGGAATACCATGGCCAAGGAAGCCGCTCGTGTTCGCCGTCGCGAACGCAAGAACATCTCGTCGGGCGTTGCCCACGTCAATTCGACCTTCAACAACACCATGATCACCATCACTGACGCACAGGGCAATTCGATCGCCTGGTCGTCGGCCGGCGCCCAGGGCTTCAAGGGTTCGCGCAAGTCGACCCCCTTCGCCGCCCAGATGGCTGCCGAGGATGTTGCCAAGAAGGCCCAGGAACACGGCATGCGCATGCTCGAGGTCGAGGTCTGCGGACCCGGCTCCGGCCGTGAATCGGCGCTGCGCGCCCTGCAGGCGGCTGGCTTCACCATCACCTCGATCCGTGATGTGACCCCGATCCCGCACAATGGCTGCCGTCCGCGCAAGAAGCGTCGCGTTTAAGGAATTACCGAACGCCGCGTGAACGCCAGAAGCGTTCCTCCGCGGTTTTCCAGGTCGCCCGCCACGATTGGATGGTGGCGGGTCAACGGAAGGAAAGCATCATGATCCAGAAAAATTGGCAGGAACTGATCAAGCCGAACAAGATCGAGTTCTCGTCGAAGAAGAAGACGCTGACCACGCTGGTGGCCGAGCCGCTCGAACGCGGCTTCGGCCTCACGCTCGGCAACGCGTTGCGTCGCGTGCTTCTGTCCTCGCTGCGCGGCGCGGCAGTCACCGCCGTACAGATCGACGGCGTCCTGCATGAATTCTCGTCCATCGCCGGCGTGCGCGAGGACGTGACCGACATCGTCCTCAACATCAAGGAAATCGCCATCCGCATGGAAGGCGACGGCCCCAAGCGCATGGTTGTGCGCAAGCAGGGCCCGGGTGCGGTTCTCGCCGGCGACATCCAGACGGTGGGCGACGTCGAGATCCTCAATCCGGATCACGTCATCTGCACGCTGGACGAGGGCGCTGAAATCCGTATGGAATTCACTGTCGATACCGGCAAGGGTTACGTGCCGGCCGACCGCAACCGCGCCGAGGATGCGCCGATCGGCCTGATCCCGGTCGACAGCCTCTATTCGCCGGTCAAGAAGGTCTCCTACAAGGTCGAGAACACCCGTGAGGGCCAGGTCCTCGACTACGACAAGCTGACCATGACCATTGAGACCGACGGTTCGATCTCGGGCGAGGACGCGGTGGCTTTCGCCGCCCGTATCCTGCAGGACCAGCTTGGCCTGTTCGTCAATTTCGACGAGCCGCAGAAGGAAGTCGCCACCGAAGCCGTCACCGAGCTCGCCTTCAACCCGGCGCTGCTCAAGAAGGTCGACGAACTTGAGCTTTCGGTGCGTTCGGCCAACTGCCTTAAGAACGACAACATCGTCTACATCGGCGATCTCATCCAGAAGACCGAAGCCGAGATGCTGCGTACCCCGAACTTCGGCCGCAAGTCGCTGAACGAGATCAAGGAAGTCCTCGCGGCGATGGGCCTGCACCTCGGTATGGAAGTGCCGGACTGGCCGCCGGAAAACATCGAAGACCTCGCCAAGCGTTACGAAGATCAATATTGAGGCTCCGAGGAGCTTCTCGAACCCGGAATGAAGGAGAAGAGCCATGCGCCATGGATTTAAAGGCCGCCGGTTCGCCCGCAGCATAAGCCATCGCAAGTCGATGTTTGCCAACCTTGCCGTGTCGCTGCTCGAACACGAGCAGATCGTCACCACCTTGCCCAAGGCGAAGGACCTGCGTCCGATCGTCGAGAAGCTGGTGACGCTCGGCAAGCGCGGCGACCTGCACGCCCGCCGCCAGGTGATCGCGCAGATCGGCAATGAAGGCGTCGTCAAGCGCCTGTTCGACACCATCGCGCCGCGCTACGCCACCCGCAACGGCGGCTATCTGCGCATCATGAAGGCGGGCTTCCGCCACGGTGACAATGCCGCGATGGCGGTCATCGAATTCGTAGACCGCGACACGGAGGCCAAGGGCGCCGGCGACCGCGCCCGCCTCGAAGCCGAAGGCACCGATGCGGAAGCCGCAGCCGCTTAAGGCTTCGCTTTTCAAATGATTTAAAGGGGCCTGCGGGCCCTTTTTCATATTCTGGCCGCCTCGGCTGCTCCTGCGTCAAAATAATTCGATTTAATCGCCTTAGCCTTTCATTTTGCACATTCGTCGGGACAATGCGCCCCAACTCGCACGGAGGATTCGCAATGCGCGCTAAAAGACTGTCCCTGGTTCTGCTCTGCGCCTTTATGGCGTTCGCAACCACGCCGACAGTCCGGCAGGCATTGGCCGAGGATGCCCCCAAAGCCGATCCGGGCCTCTCCGACGTGCTCACCGACCTGCTGCACGGCGTCGAGGGCGAAAACGCCACCTCGGGCCCCGACAAGCGCGTGCCGTTCGGCCGTGAGGAGGTGCAGTTGTCGTTCGCGCCATTGGTCAAGCAGACGGCGCCAGCCGTGGTCAATGTCTATGCCTCGCAAACGGCCAAGGTCGTTTCGCCCTTCGAAGGCGATCCGTTCTTCGAAGAATTCTTCGGTCGCGCGCAGCCGCGCGCGCAGTCCTCGCTGGGCTCGGGCGTGCTTGTCGATCCGAGTGGCGTCATCGTCACCAATTTCCACGTCATCAAGAATGCCGACGAGGTGAAGGTCGCGACCGCCGACGGGCGCGAATTCACCAGCAAGGTGATGCTCAAGGACGAGACGCTCGATCTTGCCGTGCTCAAGATCGAATCGGACAAGCCATTCCCGGTCATCGCCATAGGCGATTCCGATGCGCTCGAAGTCGGTGACCTGGTGCTGGCCATCGGCAATCCTTTCGGTGTCGGGCAGACCACCACGAGCGGCATCGTTTCCGCACTTGCCCGCAGCCATATAGGCGTTTCGGATTCGGGTTATTTCATCCAGACGGACGCTGCCATCAATCCCGGCAATTCCGGCGGCGCGCTGATCAACATGGGCGGCCAGTTGGTCGGCATCAACACCGCCATCTTCAGCCGCAGCGGCGGCTCGATCGGCATCGGCTTTGCCATTCCTGCCAATATGGTGCGCGCTTTCGCCGATGCCGCCAAGGCCGGTCTCGATTTCTTCGAGCGGCCTTACATCGGGGCCGAGTTCGAAGCGGTGACGCCGCAGATCGCTGAATCGCTCGGCATGGAAAAGCCTGCCGGCGCGCTGGTCTCGTCCGTTGACGCGTCCGGACCGGCCGGCAAGGCCGGATTGAAGCCTGGCGATGTCGTCCTGCAGATCAACGGCAAGCCGGTCGAGAGCATCGAGGCACTGGACTATCGCATGGCGACGCTGTCGATCGGTACAAAGGCCAATTTCGCGGTGCTGACCAAAGGCCAGCAGGCGGCGATGGACATCGCGCTGGAACGCGCGCCCGAGGGTGCAAAACCCTCGGAGGTGACGCTGCATGGCCGCAGCCCCTTCTCGGGCGCCAAGGTTGCGGAATTATCGCCGCGGCTGGCTCAGAAGCTCGGCCTGCGCACCGACATCAAGGGCGTCACCGTGGTCGACATCAATCGCGATTCGCCGGCCGCCGATTTCGGCTTCCAGCCGGGCGACATCGTGCGCGAGGTCAACGGCACGACAATCGATACGGCGGCGACGCTGGCGCAGGCTTCCCAGCAGGATACGCGCTGGTGGCGCTTTACCGTCGAGCGCGGCGGGCAGATACTGCGCCAGGTGTTGCGTTACTGAGCTCGATCGCTGAAGAGATCGCGCTCCAAACCCAAAAAGAAGTGCATGGCCGATCTGTTCAGTGTCGATGAACCGGAAAAGGCGCCGCCAGGCCGGCCGCTGGCAGACAGGCTGCGCCCGAAAAACCTTGGCGAGGTCGTCGGCCAGGAGCATCTGACCGGCCCCGATGGTGCGCTGACCCGGCTGATTAATTCCGGTTCGCTCGGCTCCATGATTTTCTGGGGGCCGCCCGGCACCGGCAAGACCACGGTGGCGCGCCTGCTTGCCGGTGAAACCAGCCTTGCCTTCGAGCAGATTTCGGCGGTTTTCTCCGGCGTAGCCGACCTGAAGAAAGTGTTCGAGGCGGCCAAGCTGCGCCGCGCCAATGGCCGCCAGACCCTGCTGTTCGTCGACGAGATCCACCGCTTCAACCGCGCCCAGCAGGACGGCTTCCTTCCAGTCATGGAAGACGGCACCGTCGTGCTCGTCGGCGCTACCACCGAAAATCCGTCCTTCGAGCTCAATGCAGCTCTGCTGTCGCGTGCGCGCGTGCTGGTTTTCCATTCGCTTGGCGAGGAAAGCATCGCAAAGCTTCTGGCCAGGGCCGAAGAGACGGAGGGCAGGGCGCTGCCGCTCGATGATGAGGCGCGAGCGATGCTCATCCGCATGAGCGACGGCGATGGCCGGGCCTCGCTGACGCTGGCGGAAGAAGTTTGGCGCGCCGCCAAACCAGGCGAAGTGTTCGGTCCCGAAGGCTTGCAGCGCATCATCCAGCGTCGGGCGCCGATCTACGACAAGGGCCAGGACGGTCATTACAATTTGATCTCGGCGCTGCACAAATCCGTGCGCGGCTCCGATCCCGATGCCGCGCTCTACTACCTCGCGCGCATGTTCGACGCCGGCGAGGATCCGCTCTATCTCGGCCGCCGGCTGGTGCGCATGGCGATGGAGGACATCGGGCTGGCCGATCCGCAGGCATTGGTCATCGCCAACGCGGCCAAGGACGCCTACGATTATCTGGGTTCGCCCGAAGGCGAACTCGCCTTCGCCGAGGCCACCGTCTATCTCGCCACGGCGCCCAAATCCAACGCGGTCTACACCGCATTCAAAGCCGCCACGCGCGCCGCCAAGGAGCACGGTTCGCTGCTGCCGCCCAAGCACATCCTCAACGCGCCGACAAAGTTGATGAAAGACGAAGATTACGGGGCCGGCTATCGCTACGATCATGACGAACCGGACGCGTTTTCCGGCCAGGACTATTTTCCGGAAAAGATGGGCCGCCAGACCTTCTACGACCCACCCGAACGCGGTTTCGAGCGCGATATCAGGAAACGGCTCGACTACTGGGCGAAGCTGCGCAAAGAGCGGGAATAGCAGGCTTGCGGCGGCCGGTGGCGGTTGCGGTCCGAAACGAGGCTTCGCCTTGGGGTATTTCCACGTCGGTTCTTCTGCACGCGCTGCTCGCGGCCACGATTATATCGATGCCAATGCCGCAGCTTCCGAGCCGGCCGGAGGAAGAACGGGTTTCGGTCGATATCCTGACCCCGCGACAGTTCGAGGTCTCGGCAAGGCAGTCAGCCGGCGACGATGCCGTGGCCGTTGTGCGGCAACCCAAAAGACCTTATCAAGGCGCACGGCCGGGCGGTGGTCGTTGTCGTGATTTTGGCACTATTCATTCGCAACAGGATCGCGCTCGGCGCGTGGAAAAATGACAAAAACCCTTCGCAAGACCCTTCGCAAATTCGCCATTGCCATCCCGCTCCTTGCCCTTGGCTTCTATTTCATTCCGATCCTCACGACGATTTTCGTGGTTTGCGGCCTGATCGACGTGCTGCGCAACGACCGCAAGAATCTGTCCCTGTTCAGCGGCTATTTCCTGGGCAATGGCCTCTTCACCTGGCTGCTTTCGCCATTCAACCTGCTGGTCGACCTCCTGTGCTACAGAAATCCGGGCGTGTGGAAGCTGGAGCAGTTCCCGGAGGATTATCAGCGCGAAGTCAACGAGGTCTTGGATGTCTTCAAGGCGCGCAAGGCCGAAATCATCGCCGACATCGACGCCAATTTCGGCGCCGGCCGGCGCGGCATGTATGTCTACCAATGGTATGGCAAGCACAGGATAGACAACGTCGCCGAGTTCAACAAGGATTTCAAATACATCAAGACGATTGCCGTCTCGGTCTTCAGCAAGCGCGAATCGACCTCCTGGCACTTCGGACCGTTGCGGCTCAGCCTCCGCATCCTCTACAACCTCATTCCGATGAAGTCAGAGATCTTCGTCGAGTGCGGCAACGTCAAGAACTACTGGTACGACAATCCGCTGTTCATTTTCGACGACACGCTGCTGCATCGCTCGGTCAACGAGTATGACGGTCGTCGCTACTGCGTATTCATGGACATTATCAGGCCGTCCCCGGTCCCCAGGCTTATCGCCGGCCTTCTCGCCATCGTCTCGGTGAGTGTCGAGAGGATCAATTCGATGTTCTACAAGAACTGGAAGATGATCGGCTCGACCAAGCCGAAAAAGGCCGAAACCACCTGAACTGAATTCATCGACGCTGCCGACGATGCCGGCGGCGTTCTGGGGCCTGCATGCGTGGGTTCGGCCATTCACTACGGGCTGCTGCCGTCCGCTTGCCGGCGTCCGATTGTTCAAGTGCACATCGTTCTCAAGCTCTCAAGAATTCATGCTATGAATCTCTTGGGGCCCATTCCGCTGGAAAAGCTCTTGGCTGTATGAGCGCTTTCGGGTTTGATCGCGACGGTTCTATCTCTTTCCTTTTTGGCGGCCTCAAGTGACCAGCTCCAAAACCTCCGGATTCTGGACGGCAACCTACATAGGTACTGTGTTGCTGGGCGTTACCTTCTGCGCCGTCTACATAAGTCTCGAAGACTCCGTCTACTATTGGGACTTCGCCGCCTATTTCAATACGTTCAACCGGGAGGGAGCGCTCCTGGTCAAGAGTCCTCTGGAATGGCTGAGCCATTTAGGGGCCTCCATCGAAACAGACGACTACAGTACGGCAATTCTGGTGCCTCTGATGCCGTTTCACCTGTTATTTGGCGGCTCACGGTTTTCATATCTAGCCGGAGTAGTGACGGTCTATCTGGTCCCGACGGCTCTCTTCATAGGAAGAATGAGCTATCTCGAAGCGGTCTCCGAGACCTCTTCATCCCGAAGCTGGTTTGCTGTCTGGATCGCGGTCTTTCTCTACACGCCGTTCTGGGCGGCAACGCTTCGCGGACTGCCGGACATTGCCGGTTGTTTCGCACTTGCCGCCGCGAGCTGGTTTCTTTGGAGGTCGAAGTTCCTGACCCGGGAACCGGTGATCAGTGCGATATCAGTCGGCGCTTGCCTGTGGTTGGCATTCATGCTGCGCCGCTGGTACGCCTATGGCGCGATAGGAATCGCGCTTTCTGCGGCACTCTTTTGTGTGCTGCAGGTCGCAAAAGATTGTGATCTCCCTGCGCTCCGCAAAGCTGTGTTGGGGGGCATGTGCGCAATCGCCGTTATTCTGGGGAGCGCATGGAATTTCCAGCTCCCGCTGATCGCCAAGATCCTGAGGACCAGCTATGGCGACCTTTACAGCGGATACCGGACCGATCTCCTCACCCAGCTTGGTGAAATGAGTTCCAGGCTCAGCTTTGTAAATTGGCTCCTGATCTTGTTGGGCCTCTATTTCTCTGTTGTGCGGGGCAACAGATTTGCTTTGTTTTGCGCTCTCGCCTCGGTACTCACCTTTTTCCTTTTTACCCGGACGCAGGACCCGGACCGGCACCATTCTATGCCGATGTTTCTATGGTTCTTTCCTGCCTATGCCCAGGCGATCGTTGCCATTGTTTCGATGCCTGCGCTGAGGTCGCGATGGTCAACCGCCGTCATCGCAATTGCCGCCGGACTTGCGTTTGTAGGCACCTTCTTCCCGATCGGCCGCGAGTTGCTCTCGCCGGTCAGCATCGTTTTCGCCAAGGAAGCCACACTCCCTCTGCACCTCGACAATCTCCCTGAATACAGACGCCTGATTGCCGACCTTATGCGCAACATGGAACCTGAGAATCGGGTTTCCGTCTTTGCTTCAGGCCCGGTCATGAGCGATTCACTGCTGTTTGGCATGAATCGAGGACTTTTCCCTTACGTCGTATGGACTTGCCAGGTGGACAGTCGTGATCGCTTTGTGCCGGAAGTATTGAAGTCCAGATATGTGGTCGTCACCGACCGACCGGTCACCCATTTGCAATCAGGTGCGCAGTTGTGTGTCACGATACCGAACCAACATATTTTCGAAGGAACCGGCATCGGTGCTGCTTACAAGCGGATCGATATCTATCGCCTGTCCGGCGGCGTTACCGGCTACCTCTATGAACAGGTGCGTCCGGTCAGCAAGTCGGAACTCGACGCCTTATACAGCGAATTCAGGAAGAAATATCCGGGTTGGACGACACCGCAATGGTAACGTTCGGAGTTTAATTCCCGACGCGCTCGGCGGTTTGTGCCTCCCGCAAACAATTGGGATTGACCGCCGCGTCCGTGCGAGGGCAGTAAGCGTCCATGTTCAATCTGCTTCTCGTGGCCGCCGGCGGCGGCATTGGCGCCGGCGTTCGCCATCTGACCAATATGGGCTCGCTGCGCCTTGTCGGCCCCAACTATCCCTGGGGCACGATGGCGATCAACATCGTCGGTTCGTTCGCGATGGGCCTGTTCATCGCCGCCTTGGCGCGCCGCGGCGGGTCTAACGAACTCAGACTGTTTGTTGCCACCGGCATCTTAGGCGGCTTCACGACCTTTTCCGCCTTTTCGCTCGATTTCGCGACCTTGTGGGAGCGGGGAGCCACCTTGCCGGCGTTTGGATATGCGCTGGCCAGCGTGATTGGCGCCATCATTGCCCTGTTTTTGGGTCTTTGGCTCGCAAGAAGCCTGCCTTAATGCTATTGCCGCGCCGAGAGCAGGCCTGGGCCTGCCAGGAAACGGGTAAGCGAAAACAATATGGCAGGCGTTGAACAGATCACGGTGGAGGCCGGCGAGGCGGGCATGCGGCTCGACCGCTGGTTCAAGACCCATTTCCCGGGCCTTGGCTTTGGTCATCTGCAGAAGCTGCTTCGGTCCGGGCAGATCCGCGTCGACGGCGGCCGCGTCAAGGCCGACACCCGTGTCGAGCCTGGCCAGACGGTGCGCATTCCACCGCTGGAAGTGGACAAGAAGGGCGACAGCCCGCTGACCGGCCATTCGATCCGCAACCAGGGCGATGCCGAGGTCCTGGCAAAGATGCTGATCCATGAGGATCCGAAGGTCTTCGTCTTCAACAAGCCGGCTGGCCTTGCGGTGCAGGGCGGCTCGGGCGTCACCCGTAACGTCGACGACATGTTGGAAGCCTGGCGCAACCAGAAGGGCGAGAAGCCGCGGCTGGTGCACCGGCTCGATCGCGACACGTCTGGCGTGCTGGTCGTCGCCCGCACCAGGCTGGCGGCGATGAAGCTCTCCGAGGCGTTTCGCGCCCGCGAGACCAAGAAGACCTACTGGGCTTTGGTCAAGGGCGTGCCCCCCAAGCGCGAGGATAAGATATCGACCTGGCTGATCAAGGAAGCCACGCCGGATGGCGATCGGGTGCGCATTGCCAAGCACGGCGAAAAGGGCGCCGACCATGCCGTATCCTACTATCGCATCATCGAGCAGGCGGCGCAGGCGCTGACCTGGCTGGAGATGGAGCCCTATACCGGCCGCACCCATCAGTTGCGCGTTCATGCCGCCCATATCGGTTGTCCCATCATCGGCGATCCCAAATATTTCGAGGCCGACACCAACTGGGATTTTCCGGGCGGGATGCAGAATCGCCTGCATCTGCACGCGCGCCGCATCGTCATCCCGCATCCGGACCAAGGTTTCATCGACGTCACCGCGCCTATGCCGCCGCATATGCGCCAGAGCTGGAACCTGATCGGCTTCGACGACGCCAGTGCGGAGGATTGACCATGAGCGGCGCTGCCGATGCGCTCGACCGTCGCGATGCGGTTGACATGGCGGCCGCCGCCATAATGGTCGGCCTGACGTTCTCCTGGGGCCTGAATTACGTCGCCGCCAAGATCTCCTATGCCGGCTATGATCCGGTTTTCCTGTCGATCGCGCGCTCGGTTATCGGCGGGCTCTGCGTCTTCCTCTGGTGCCGCTGGCGCGGCATTGCGCTTTTCAAGAGGGACGGGACATTGCTCGCGGGCATTGCAGTCGGCGTGCTCTTCGGCATCGAGTTCCTCTGCCTTTATGTCGGGCTGGAGCACACCACGGTCGCCCGCAACACGCTGCTGGTCAACACCATGCCGTTCTGGATGCTGCTGGGAGGGCATTTCCTGCTCGGCGAGCCGATCAGCCTGCGCAAATCCCTTGGCCTTCTGCTTGCCTTTGCCGGCCTCGCCGCGGTCTTTTCCGACAAGCTCGGCGGCGGCGGGGACATGCTGTTCGGCGATCTGCTGAGCCTTGGCTCCGGATTCGTCTGGGCCTTGACCAATATCCTCATCAAGCGCTCGAAGCTGGTCGAGACGAGCGCCGAAAAGCTGCTGCTCTATCAACTCTCCGGCGCTGCGATCGTCGGCGTCCTGGTGTTGCCTCTGGCCGGCCCCTCCGTGCGCGATCCCACGCTGTTGCCGACTTTGGCCCTGCTTTTCCAGGCACTCTATATCGTCGCCTTCACCTATGTTTTGTGGTTCTGGCTGCTGCGGCGCTATCCCGCCTCCAGCCTGTCGAGTTTCACGTTCCTGTCGCCGGTCTTCGGCGTGCTGTGCGGCGCCCTGTTCTTGAACGAGCCGCTGACCATACGCATTTTTCTGGCACTTGGTCTCATTGCCGCCGGTCTGGTCATCGTCAACAGGCCGCCGCGCCAGCAGACGGCCGAAGGAGGCTGACATGCGCGATATCCTCAGCGATCTCGAGGCGGGGAAACTGCTCTCCGACCCCGATCCGGTGCGCCGCGCCCAAATCCAGATGAAGAAGCCGCTGCCGAAGCGTTTTTACAAGGCCGTTTCGGTCGCGCGCGTCGATGCTGGCTTTGCCGTCCATCTCGACGGCAAGCCGGTGCGCACGCCGGGCAAGGCGCTGCTGACGCTGCCGACCGAGAAGGCGGCATCGCTGGTCGCCGATGAATTCGCCGCCCAGGGCGAGACCGTCGATCCGGTGTCGATGCCGGTGATGCGTCTCGTCAACACCGCGCTCGACGGCGTCGCCAGCGATCCGCAGGCGGTGCTGGAGGACATACTGCGCTTTGCCTCGTCGGATCTGCTCTGTTATCGCGCCGAGGCACCACAAGGCTTGGTCGAGCGGCAGAACGAGCTGTGGGATCCTGTCCTCGGCTGGGCGCAGGCAGCACTCGGCGCTCGCTTCAACCTTGCCGAGGGCATCATTCACGTCGATCAACCGCGCGAAACCATTGCTGTGCTGGGTGCGCATCTTGCCCAGCGCGCCGAGCCGCTGCGCCTGGCAGCGATCCACGTCATGACCTCCCTGACCGGTTCGGCGCTGCTGGCGTTGGCCGTGGATTTCGGCGAACTCGGCGGTGAGGCGGCCTGGACTGCCGGCCATGTCGACGAGGATTGGCAGATCGAGCATTGGGGACAGGATGCGGAAGCTGTCGCGCGCCGCTCCGCCCGTAAGCGCGAGATGATGGCTGCCGTCGGTCTGATCGAGGCGCTCGAAGGCTGACCGGCCACCGCACCGCACCTAATACCAAAGTCATAATCCCAAAGTCATCTGCCGTTGGCAGGCGCTTTCTGTCATTTTTCCCGTGATTGCTGCCGCGAGTCTGCGTTCGGAAGAGAATGCGAACGCAAGGGCGCTGCATCGAGCACAAGGGTCTCACGGGAGGAGCATCTCAATGGCTATCGCATCGACCGCCAGCGGAAAGAGCCGCGGCATGACGCGAGAGGAGAAGAAAGTCATCTTCGCTTCTTCGCTCGGCACTGTTTTCGAATGGTACGATTTTTATCTCTACGGGTCGCTGGCGGCCTTTATTGGTTCGACCTTTTTCAGCCCGACCATTCCGGAAGCGACGCGCAATATTTTCGCGCTGCTGGCTTTCGCCGCCGGCTTCCTCGTCCGTCCGTTCGGCGCTTTGCTGTTCGGCCGCATCGGCGACCTTGTCGGCCGCAAATATACCTTCCTCGTCACCATGACGATCATGGGCCTGTCGACCTTCCTGGTGGGCTTGCTGCCTGGTTATGCGAGCCTCGGCATCGCGGCTCCGGTGATCCTGATCGTCCTGCGCATGCTCCAGGGCTTGGCACTGGGCGGCGAATATGGCGGCGCGGCCACCTATGTCGCCGAGCATGCGCCGGACGACCGGCGCGGCTACTATACGTCGTGGATCCAGACGACCGCCACACTCGGCCTGTTCCTGTCGCTGATCGTCATCCTGATCGTCCAGGGCTCCATGAGCAAGGAAACCTATGCCGCCTGGGGCTGGCGCGTTCCTTTCATCGTGTCGTTCCTGTTGCTCGGCATTTCCATCTGGATCCGGCTGTCGCTTTCCGAATCCCCCACCTTCCAGCGCATGAAGGAAGAGGGCAAGGGTTCCAAGGCACCGCTCTCGGAAGCCTTCGGCCAGTGGAAGAACGCCAAGATCGCGCTGCTGGCACTGCTCGGCCTTACGGCTGGCCAGGCCGTGGTCTGGTATAACGGCCAGTTCTACGCCCTGTTCTTCCTCCAGAACGTGTTGAAGCTGGACGCACAGTCGGTCAACATCATGATCGCCATCGCGCTTGCGCTGGGCTCCATCTTCTTCGTCGTGTTCGGCTGGCTCTCCGACAAGATCGGCCGCAAACCGATCATCATGGCCGGGCTCGCACTGGCGATCGTCTGCACCTTCCCGCTGTTCAAGGCATTGACCTGGGCCGCCAATCCGGCCCTTGCCGAGGCACAGCAGAGCACCCGCGCGACGGTGACCGCGGCACCCGGCGACTGCAGGTTCCAGTTCAATCCGGTGGGCACCGCCAAGTTCACGACGTCTTGCGACATCGCGACCTCGTTCCTGACCAAGAACTCGGTGCCCTATGACGTCGTTTCCACGGCGGCACCCGGTACGGCTGCTTCGGTCAAGATCGGCAATGAAACGGTGGCATCCTACGATGCTGTCGCCGCGGGCGACCAGGCCAAGGCCAAGGAGGCCGCCTTCGTCAAGGCCGTCAACATGTCGCTGCAGGACGGCGGATATCCGCTGAAGCGTGCTGCGATCAAGATACCGGACCAGAAGCTCGACGCGTTTGTCGCTGCCAATCCCGAACTGAAGCTCGACGCCGCCGCCATCCGCGCCGGCGAGAAGGCGACGGTTCCTACCGATCAGGCTATCAAGGACAAGCTTTTGACCGCCGACGAGGCTGCCGGTGCGCCTGAGGTCACCGTCTACAACATACCCGGCGGCGGTGCCTTCGCCATGTTCGCCGACCCTGCGGCCGTGAACTGGCCTATGACGATCGCCATCCTGTTCGTCCTCGTCCTGTTCGTGACCATGGTCTACGGTCCGATCGCGGCCATCCTGGTCGAGATGTTCCCGACCCGCATCCGCTACACCGGCATGTCGCTGCCCTACCATATCGGCAATGGCTGGTTCGGCGGGTTGCTGCCGGCGACGGTGTTCGCGCTCAGTGCCTACAGGGGCGACATCTATTATGGCCTCTGGTATCCCGTGATAATCGCGGCGATGTCGCTCGTCATCGGCATGATCTTCGTCAAGGATACGCTGGGCACGAACCTGGAGACCAAGCAGTAACGGGTCGGATCCACATGCATGAGAAAACCCGGCGCGAGCGATCGCGCCGGGTTTTCATATCGAGGCTGAAGATGCGTTCAGCTCTTCGGCTGCTGGTTTTCTTCCTCGACAGCGGCCTCGTGATACCAGCCATCGAAATCGGCATGCGTGTTACGCAGCGAGGCAAGCTCTGCCGCGAACTTGGCCTTCGCGCCTAAATTTGAGGCAGATACGCGGCCTGCAAGCGGGAACATCAGGATCTTTGCCGACGGACGGGCGAGGGTGACTTCCATTGGCGGTCTCCTTTCTTCTCCGAGGGTCAGTTGATTCAGCTTTTCCTCAAAATAGGTTCTGCGATTCATTTAGGCAATATGCTTATGAAAAGATCAGTTATTGCCTATTATTTGCGCAATCTCTGCGTCTGATCGATCCCGGCGCATTGCTGGGGCGGTGCAGTGAATTCACGGGAATCTTACGACCATTTTGTCGCACCGGTCGACGCCAGAGTGGCATATGAATTGCTTTTTACCAGTCGGCAGGTCGGCTTGCTCCGGCCATGCGTCGACACCGCGTGCGGTGGTCAAGCACAACGAGAGGCTCTAGAATGACCAAATACAAGCTCGAGTATATCTGGCTCGACGGATACACCCCGGCCCCCAATCTTCGCGGCAAGACCCAGATCAAGGATTATGCCGAGTTCCCGAAGCTCGATCAGCTGCCGCTGTGGGGCTTCGACGGCTCGTCCACCATGCAGGCCGAGGGCCGAAGCTCCGATTGCGTGTTGAAGCCGGTCGCGCTTTATCCCGATCCGGCCCGCACCAACGGCGTTCTCGTCATGTGCGAAGTCATGATGCCCGATGGCGTCACGCCGCACGTGTCCAACAGCCGCGCGACCATTCTCGACGACGAGGATGCCTGGTTCGGTTTCGAGCAGGAGTACTTCTTCTACAAGGATGGCCGTCCGCTCGGTTTCCCCGAGAGCGGTTATCCCGCCCCGCAGGGCCCGTACTACACCGGCGTCGGCTATTCGAACGTCGGCAGCATCGCGCGCCAGATCGTCGAAGAGCATCTCGACCTCTGCCTTGCCGCGGGTATCAACCATGAAGGCATCAACGCCGAAGTGGCCAAAGGCCAGTGGGAATTCCAGATTTTCGGCAAGGGCTCCAAGAAGGCCGCCGATCAGATGTGGATGGCCCGCTACCTGCTCCAGCGCCTCACCGAAAAGTACGGCATAGATATCGAGTTCCACTGCAAGCCGCTCGGCGACACCGATTGGAACGGCTCGGGCATGCATTGCAACTTCTCGACCAAATATATGCGCGAAGTCGGCGGCAAGGGTTATTTCGAGGCCCTGATGGCGCAGTTCGAAAAGAACCTGATGGACCATATCGCCGTGTACGGCCCGGACAACGACAAGCGTCTGACCGGCAAGCACGAGACGGCCCCCTGGAACAAGTTCAGCTATGGTATCGCCGACCGCGGCGCCTCGATCCGCGTGCCGCATTCGTTCGTCAAGAATGACTACAAGGGTTATCTGGAAGACCGCCGCCCGAACTCGCAGGGCGATCCCTACCAGATCGCTTCCCAGGTCCTGAAGACGATCTCGCAGGTTTCGACCGGCGCATCGGTTTCGGCCGCTGCTTGATATTTCACGTCGGGCCTCAAGATCCCCGACAACCATGACGCGAGCCCCGGCGGGAGTTGCCGGGGCTTTTTCGTGTGACGATGGCGGGCACTATCGCATGCCGCTGTTTCCGTTCGCCGCTCCTCGTCTTCCTGGCTCCTGGCCTGGCAAAGCAAATTCCCCCAAAAAAAGTCAGGTTAAAAAGGGCGGCTCAAACCCATCCCGACAAGGCGGCTTTGGGCTGACGAAAGCATACCTTGGCGCCGGGCCGCAGGCTTCGAAATCCTCGAAAAAGCCCGGAAATCCGGCCATTCCGGCAAGAATGCCTGTCGACCGATCCTTTCATAAGCCCCTGTTCATACACCAAAATCGACCGTCTCGACGCCCGGCAGGCGACATTGACAGGCTGCGGCGCAACATGCGTATTCGCAGGCATTGGGGGATACGCCAAGCGGTGCTGTTCGAAGGGGCGGGGTTTCTTGAACGACAGCATTGGCGGGGGCGCCGGACGAGCGGGCATTGCAGCCTGAGGCAGTGTGCCGCTCGCTCCTGGCTTATCCCTTTACTCGCAAAAAGCGCATGCCGGATCGCCTGGCAGCCCAGCTTGGCTGGCTCAAGCCGGCCTGTGCCTCAGCGCAATCGGCACGTGTGACGTGACCAGCCGACGGAACCTCAGCAGCCGGTGCGCCTTTCCAGTCGCTGGATCGGGGCAGCATCCGATCGAACGCGTCAGTGTCCGCGGATTTGGCTGAATGGAAGCCTCGATATGAGCAAACAAAGAGGCCGGAAGAGGTTCATCTTCCGGCCTCGCATTTGCAGGCTGAATTGAAGCCGCTGGATCCGGGTTATGCCGGGTCCAGGGAGATCAAAAATCAGACCGAATAGTACATGTCGTATTCGACGGGATGCGGTGTCATTTCGAAGCGCATCACCTCGGCCATCTTCAACTCGATGTAGCTGTCGATCTGGTCGTCGTCGAAGACGCCGCCGGCCTTCAGGAAGCCGCGGTCCTTGTCGAGGCTCTGGAGCGCCTCACGCAGCGAGCCGCAGACGGTCGGGATCTTCTTCAGCTCCTTCGGCGGCAAATCGTAGAGATCCTTGTCCATCGGCTGGCCGGGATGAATCTTGTTCTTGATCCCGTCGAGGCCGGCCATCAGCATGGCGGCAAAGGCGAGATAGGGGTTCGCGCCCGGATCGGGGAAGCGGACCTCGACGCGCTTCGACTTTGGCGACGAGCCGAACGGGATGCGGCAGGATGCCGAGCGGTTGCGCGCCGAATAGGCGAGCAGCACCGGCGCCTCGTAGCCCGGCACCAGGCGCTTGTAGGAATTGGTCAGCGGGTTGGTGAAGGCGTTGATGGCCTTGGCGTGCTTGATGATGCCGCCGATATAGAACAGGCAGCTTTCCGAGAGGCCGGCATACTCGTTGCCGGCGAAGGTCGGCTTGCCTCCTTTCCAGATCGACTGGTGGACATGCATGCCCGAGCCGTTGTCGCCGAAGATCGGCTTCGGCATGAAGGTGGCGGTCTTGCCATAGGCATTGGCGACCTGATGCACGACATATTTGTAGATCAGCATCTTGTCGGCGTTGCGGACCAGCGTGTCGAACTTGATGCCGAGTTCGTGCTGGGCCGCAGCCACCTCGTGGTGATGCTTCTCGACCCGCACGCCCATCTCGGCGAGCACGGTCAGCATCTCGGAGCGCATGTCCTGCGCCGAATCGATCGGCGGCACCGGGAAATAACCGCCTTTGATGCGCGGACGGTGGCCGAGATTGCCGGTTTCGTAGTCGGTGTCGTCATTGGACGGCAGTTCGGTGGAATCGAGCCTGAAGCCGGTGTTATAGGGATCGGCTTTGTACTTGACGTCGTCGAAGACGAAGAACTCGGCTTCCGGGCCGACATAGATGGTGTCGCCGATGCCTTCCGACTTCATGTAGGCCTCGGCCTTCTTGGCAGTGCCGCGCGGGTCGCGGTTATAGGATTCGCCCGAAACCGGATCGAGGATGTCGCATAGGATGACCATGGTCGACTGCGCGAAAAACGGATCCATATGGACCGTTTCAGGATCGGGCATCAGCACCATGTCGGACTCGTTGATTGCCTTCCAGCCGGCGATCGAAGAACCATCGAACATCACGCCATCGGCGAACATGTCTTCCTCGACCTCGATGACATCCATCGTCACGTGCTGCAGCTTGCCCTTCGGGTCAGTGAAGCGCAGGTCAACGAACTTCACATCGTTGTCCTTGATCTGCTTCATGATGTCTTTGGCTGTCGTCATGTCATGTATCCCTGTGTGACGTTTTTTAATGATGACGTTTCGGAAGATGGGCGAGGCGTCAGACGGCATCCATGCCGGTTTCGCCGGTGCGGATGCGCACGACTTCCTCGATGTTGGAGACGAAGATCTTGCCGTCGCCGATGCGTCCTGTCTGGGCCGCCTTGCGGATCGCTTCGATGGCGCCTTCGACCGCATCGTCGCCGAGCACGACTTCGATCTTCACCTTGGGCAGGAAGTCGACGACATATTCGGCGCCGCGATAGAGTTCGGTATGCCCTTTCTGGCGTCCAAAACCCTTGGCCTCGGTCACGGTGATGCCTTGCAGTCCGGCCTCCTGAAGCGCTTCCTTCACTTCGTCCAGCTTGAATGGCTTGATGATCGCTTCGATCTTTTTCATGTAAAAAATGGCCTCCACTGCCAAAAAAACGGGTTGTGAGCCCCCGCTTGCGCCTCCATCAAGCACGAATTGTGCCAATTGGCGGGATTTCAAGCGGTGTCATTCGATTCCAGAACCATGCCGCACGAAGATGCAAATTCGCATCGTTCGCTGCATCCAGCGCGCGACGGATGGCTGCAGCCTACGCGGCGTCGGTGTTTATGTCTGCCCGATATTTAGGCGTATTGCTTATTTGGTGGGCATTGCTCAGCTTGGCTGGGACCGCGCCAACTCCTCTGCGTTTGCGTCGAGCCGAAAACTGGACAATGCTTTATCGAATGCGGATCGGCAATCCATGAGCAACGAACTTCTTTCTCCCGAGGAGATGAGTGAGGCGGATCGGTTGACGATTGCCGCCGGCGCAATCGACGGCATCGGCCTGATGCGCCGTGCAGGAGAAGCCGTCGCGGCCGAAATTTTCAGCCGCTATCCGGCGGCGAAGCGGGTCTATGTGCTTTGCGGTCCCGGCAACAATGGCGGCGATGGCTATGTCGTGGCCCGCTGCCTGGCAGCCGCTGGCGTCGACACGATGGTGTGGGCGTCGGGCACGCCGAAGCCGGGCAGCGATGCCGCGCTCGCCGCCGGCGAATGCCCGGTCAAACCTCGGCCGCTGGCGAATTTCGCGGCCGAAGCCGGCGCTGTCGTCGTCGACGCCCTTTACGGAGCAGGGCTGTCCAAACCGCTGTCCGGTGAAGCGGCGAGAACGGTTGGCATTGTGGCAAGCCTGGCCTTGCCGGTCGTCGCGGTCGATCTGCCATCAGGCGTTTCCGGAGGCAGCGGCCAAGTGCTCGGCCAGGCTTTTCGCGCTGGGGTCACCGTCACCTTCGCACGCAAAAAGCCTGGCCATCTTCTGCTCCCCGGGCGCAAGCTGTGCGGGGAGGTCGTGCTGGCCGATATCGGCATCACCGACGGTGTCATTGCGCGGATTCGACCCCAGACGTTCGAGAACACGCCGGCGCTTTGGCTCGACGTTTTTCCGATTCCGGGTGTCGATACGCACAAGTACAAGCGCGGCCATGTCGGCGTCTTTTCCGGTGGCCCGAATGCCACCGGCGCGGCGCGGCTTGCGGCGCTTGCCGCGGCGCGAAGCGGGGCAGGGGCGGTCACCGTCCTGTCCCCGGCGAACGCCATGCAGGTGAATGCCGCGCATCTGACCTCGATCATGCTGCGCAAGGCAAATGACAGCGCCGACATCGACGCCTTCATCGGCGAACGCCGGCCCTCCGCCTTTGTGCTCGGACCTGGCTTCGGTGTCGGTGAAAGAACGCGGAATTTTGCTCTCACGCTGCTTGCCGCTGGCCAGCAGCGGAACGTTTCCGCCTCGGTCGATGGCCTCGTGTTCGACGCCGACGCGATCACCTCGTTTCGCGAGAAGCCGGATGCCCTGTTCGAAGCCTCGCGCCAGCCGGGCGCGCCGTCGCTGGTGATGACGCCGCATGAAGGCGAGTTCGCCAGGCTGTTTGCTGACATCGCGGGTGGCGCCGTTTCGTCCAAGTTGGGCAGGGCTCGTATGGCCGCCACCCGTGCCAATGCCGTGATCGTCTATAAGGGCGCCGACACCGTAATCGCTGCTCCCGATGGCAGGGCTGCGATAAACTCCAATGGTGCGCCGTGGTTGGCAACCGCCGGCTCGGGCGATGTGTTATCGGGCCTCGTGGCCGGCTTCCTGGCGCAAGGCATGCCGGCCTTCGAGGCGGCGTGCGCGGCGGTGTGGATCCATGCCGAGGCCGGCAGCCGGTTCGGGCCGGGGCTGATCGCCGAGGACTTGCCGCTGGCGCTGGTGCCGGCGTTGCACGAACTGGTGGCGGCTCGCGGCGCGCGCTGACCGGCTCGACATTCAGCTCACAGCGGAATGTTGTCGTGCTTTTTCCAGGGGTTCTGCATGTCCTTGTTGCGCAGCATCCGCAGCGCGCGGGCAATGCGGCGGCGGGTCGAATGCGGCATGATCACCTCGTCGACATAGCCGCGCTCGGCGGCGACGAAGGGTGACAGGAAGCGGTCTTCGTAAGTCTTTGTATGGGCAGCGATCTTTTCGGCGTCTCCGATTTCCTTGCGATAGATGATCTCGACCGCGCCCCTGGCGCCCATCACGGCGATCTGCGCCGTCGGCCAGGCATAGTTCATATCGCCACGCAGGTGTTTCGAAGCCATCACGTCATAGGCGCCGCCATAGGCCTTCCTGGTGATGACGGTGATCTTCGGCACGGTCGCCTCGGCATAGGCGAAGAGCAGTTTGGCGCCGTGCTTGATCAGCCCGCCATATTCCTGCGCCGTGCCCGGCAGGAAGCCCGGAACGTCGACGAAGGTGACGATCGGAATCGAAAAACAGTCGCAGAAGCGCACGAAGCGCGCCGCCTTGCGGCTGGCGTCGGAATCGAGCACGCCGGCCAGCACCATGGGCTGGTTGGCGACGAAGCCGACCGTGCGGCCTTCAATACGTCCGAAGCCGGTGACGATGTTCTTGGCGAAACTTTGCTGGATCTCGAAGAAATCGCCCTCGTCGGCGACTTTCAGGATCAGCTCCTTGATATCGTAAGGCTTGTTGGCGTTGTCGGGGATCAGCCGGTCGAGCGACAGATCGTGATCGGTGACCGACTGGTAGCATTCAATCTCGGGAATCTCCGATGTGTTCGAGGCCGGCAGCAAATCGACCAGCCGGCGCATCTGCAGCAGTGCTTCGACGTCGTTGTCATAGGCGCCGTCGGCGATCGAGGATTTCGTCGTGTGAACGGAAGCGCCGCCGAGGCTCTCGGCGGTCACCGTCTCGTTGGTGACGGTCTTCACCACGTCCGGTCCAGTGACGAACATGTAGGAGGTGTCGCGCACCATGAAGATGAAGTCGGTCATGGCCGGCGAATAGACGTCGCCGCCAGCGCAAGGCCCCATGATCACGGAAATCTGCGGAATGACGCCCGACGCCAGCACATTGCGCTGAAAGATCTCGGCATAGCCGCCGAGTGCGGCCACGCCTTCCTGGATGCGGGCACCGCCGGCATCGTAGAGGCCGATGATCGGCGCGCGGTTGCGCAGCGCCATCTCCTGCACCTTGATGACCTTTTCGGCATGCGCTTCCGACAGCGAGCCGCCGAACACGGTAAAATCCTTGGCGAAGAGATAGACCGGGCGGCCGTTGACGGTGCCCCAGCCGGTGACAACGCCATCGCCGGCGATCTTGGTCTTTTCCATGCCGAAGTCGGTCGAACGGTGCTCGACATAC
Organism: Mesorhizobium sp. B2-8-1; assembly: GCF_006440955.1. NCBI lineage: Bacteria > Pseudomonadati > Pseudomonadota > Alphaproteobacteria > Hyphomicrobiales > Phyllobacteriaceae > Mesorhizobium > Mesorhizobium sp. B2-8-1. The sequence continues at coordinate 235,915 of NZ_VFTX01000011.1, forward strand.
ATGTCGAACTCCTCGAACGAACCCTCGTCGAGAAACACCTCGATGCGTTCGCGGGCGGTGAGCTTGCCCTTCTTGTGCTGCGCGTCGATGCGAGCCTGACCGCCGCCCATGCGGGCGATCTCGCGACGACGCTCGAGTTCCTTCAGCACGTCCTTCATTCTCGATCTCCTGCGCGGGCTGCTTTGTGGTAATGATGCCCGCAGGTGAGCGCAAGCGTCGCTTTTTCGAGGCGTTTTGTTGCGCTGCAACATGATGCCCTTGCATTTCAGAGCGAACTCAGCCATATGCACGGCATAGGCGCTTGGGCCGGACCGATCCGGCCTTCTCCTCGAATGAGACTGGTTGCGTCTGTTTTCCCTCTTTCCTGCTGATCGACCCCGATTGGTTAGCAAGGTGGCGAAAAAGCCCCGTGGCATGATGCCTGCGGGCACGACAGCGCAGCCGCGCGGACGAACACGTCCGCCGCCTTGTCGTTCCATGACAATTGATTCGACGGCAGGTTGCGCCCTGCCGCCATTGATGTTTGCGGCCAGAGGCCGCGTGAAAGAAGAATATTTTGACCAACGAAAACACTTTGCCCGGCAACGACACTGGAGAACTCTCCGGTTTCGCAGCACTGGGAATCACGGGTGCGCTGCTCAAGGCCACCCATGCCGCCGGCTTCACCGATCCGAAGCCGATCCAGGCTCAGGCGATCCCGCCGCAGATGGAAGGCCGTGACATTTTCGGCATCGCCCAGACCGGCTCCGGCAAAACTGCGGCCTTCGCGCTGCCGATCCTGTCGAAGATCATTGCGCTCGGCACCAAGCGCCGGCCGAAGACGGCACGCGCGCTGATCCTGGCGCCGACTCGTGAGCTCGCCGTGCAGATCGAGGACACCATCAAGATCCTCGCCAAGGGCGCGCATGTCTCGACCGCGCTCGTGCTGGGCGGCGTCTCGCGCTTCAGCCAGGTGAAGAAGGTTGCGCCTGGTGTCGACATCCTGATCGCCACGCCTGGCCGGTTGACCGATCTGGTGCGCGAAGGCGACCTCATGCTTGCCGACACCAAATGGCTGGTGCTCGACGAGGGCGACCGCATGCTCGACATGGGCTTCATCAATGACGTCAAGCGCATCGCCAAGGCGACCGCGCCGGACCGTCAGACGGTGCTGTTCTCCGCGACTATGCCCAATGAAATCGCCGAACTGGCGAAAGGCCTGCTGAAGAACCCGATCCGTGTCGAAGTCGCGCCGCAAAGCACGGCGGCGGCCGAGATCGCGCAGAGCGTCGTCCTTGCCCGCACCAAGCAGAAGCGCCAAGTGCTGTCGACGATGCTCGCCGACGAGGCGATGAAGTCCGTCATCATCTTTTCGCGTACCAAGCACGGCGCCGACCGGGTAACCAAGGACCTCGAGCGCGACGGCTTCAAGGCCGCTGTCATCCACGGCAACAAGTCGCAGAATGCGCGGCAGAAGGCACTGAACGATTTCCGCGAGGGTTCGGTGCGCATTCTGGTGGCCACCGACATCGCCGCGCGCGGCATCGACGTGCCCGGCATCAGTCATGTCGTGAATTTCGACCTGCCTGATGAGGCGGAGAGCTATGTCCACCGCATCGGCCGCACCGGCCGCAACGGCCGGGACGGCATTGCGATTACGCTCTGCGATCCGTCCGAGAACAGCAAGCTGCGCCAGGTCGAACGCATCATCCGCGCCAAGCTGCCTGTTGTCGCCGACCATCTCGGCAGCCCCGATCCGCAGCGCAACCCGGCTGAGAAGAACGAGCGCTTCGAGCCTGCCAATGACCGCAACGAGCGCAATGGCCGTCGCGACGGCAGGCGGCCGGGCGGCCAGAACAACGGCTCGGGCAAGAAGCGCTTCGGTGACAAGCCGGCCTTCGCTGGCGACCGCAAACCGGAAGGCGCCAAGCCCTTCAAGGGCAACAATAAACGCCGCTTCGGCGGCAAACGGCCCGCGGCGCGGGCCGCGTAGGCAGGCCGCTTCGTATTGGCCGGGCATTTGCGTGCCCGGCTGGTCACCAGTGAGATAAAGGGCGACCGCGGTGAGGCTGCGGTCGCCCTTTCCGTATGGAAGCTCGGGCTACTTCGCGACCGCCTCGATCCAGACGGCAATTCTTTGTGCAAGGAAGGTCGTGGTCGATGGCGACAGGGCGTCGCCGGCGATGACGTGGTTGTCGGGATCGCCGGTATCGTCGACCGGAACCAGCTCGTGCGGCGCGCCCCAACGCCCGGCGATTTCACGCGTGCGGTCAGGCCGCACCACGCTGTCCGAATCCGAAAAGATGAAGAGGGCAGGGACCACCGCTTTCTCCACCGGCGCGCCATAGGCAAGTTCCGTCAGCGCCTGCATCGGCAGCGTCGCGGCAAGGGGATATCTGGTGGTCCAGAATTTCTCGTGCAGCGCGTTGCGCGGCATGAAGCTGCGCTCCTTGCCGGCGACGAGTTCGGCTATTTGTTTGCCCCATCGCATGGTCAGGATCCCGGCGCCCGACGCCTTGACGCCGAAATTCGGCGAGATGAACGCGATCGCCGCCACGCCGTCCGAAGCGCCCGGCTGTGTTGCCGCCCAGGCCGCCAGCGAGCCGCCGGTCGAGGTAGAGATGACGATCACCTTGTCGCCGATGGCCCGGCCGATCGCGAGCGCCTCCTCATAGTCGTTGATCCAGGCATTGAGGCTGCCTTGCGTCATGGCCGCGCCATCCTGCCCGTGGCCGGTGAGGCGGGTGAAGAACAGATTGGCGTCGAGTTGGTCGGCAACCTCGTCGGGCAGCGGGCGGAGCTCGCCCTTCGACGCCGAAAAGCCGTGGATATAGACGATGGACAGCCGTGTCCTGGCATGCACCATCGGATTGGCCCAGATGATCTCTTTCTCCAGCCCGTCACGGATGCCGGATATCGCCGCTTCCGTCCTGGCCACGTAGGCCTGCGGATCGTCGCCGATTGCGGATGGATCGAAGCGGATCGTGGTGTCGACGGGAACCCGCGGGCCGAGCACGAAGGCCAGTGCGAGGATGGCGACTAACCCCAGCACAGCAAGCACGATTCGTCGCCCCATCGCAGACTCCAAACGCAACAACAACAAACCTACGGCGGTGGCGGGGAACAGGCAACGACCGGCCGGCGATGAAGCCGCCGATCCGCTGGCTTCTATTCGCTCGGCGGCTTGCGGTCGTAATTCAGCGGCCGTGCCTTCCAGCTCGTCATGAGGCTGATCACGCCTCGGTACACCGGTCTCGGCAACAGGCTGAGCAGCTTCAGGGGCCAGCTCGTCCGGCGCGGGAATGTGACCTCGAAGCCGCCGGATTTGATACCCCGCACCATGCGCCGCGTCGCTCGGCTGACCGGCATCAGCCCCGGCATGGGCAGCATGTTCTTCTCGGTCAGCGGTGTGTCTATGAAGCCCGGATTCATGACCTGGACGCGCACGTTCATCTTGTCGAAATCGTATTTCAGCGATTCGGCCAGGATGTTGATCGCCGCTTTGGTGCCGCCATAGGCGGCGGTCGTCGGCCAGCCGAAATAAGCGGTGACCGAGCCGACCAGCACGATATGGCCGCGCGCCCGCACGCGCATGCGTTCGACGACCGGCACCAGCCCGTTGATGATGCCGAAATAGTTGACCTCGAAAGACCGGCGAAAATCGCTGACGACGAGAGCCTCGCCAGGCGTGGAAATGTAGTTGCCCGCGTTTAAGACGGCGAGCACGATGGGGCCAAGCTCGTTCTCGATTGCAGCGACGGTTCTTGCCATGCGCGGCTCGTCGGTCACGTCGCAGGGAAAAGCCTTGACCTTGCCTGGCATCTGCGCGGTCTCGACAATCAGCGTGTCGATGGGATCGCCATCGGGTGCCGTTACGGCCACCGCATAGCCCTGGGACGCAAGGTCCCTGGCCAGCGAACGGCCGATGCCGCTGCTGCCTCCCGTGACCCAGGCGACGCCATGCTTCGGGTCGGCCCGATAGAGTGTCATGCTGCGCCCCCGTCGAATTGTTCTTGGCTTTTGCTCTAACCGCGAAGAAATCGAATGAAAAGAGCGGTTTTCGATGCCGGTCCCAAATGAACCGCGCGGATACGCCCGGCACCAGGGAGAGGCCGGCGCAAATGCAGTGCAGAAAATGCCACTGGACCAGGCAAATTCTTGCCTTGAAACCGAAGCTTCGGGTTTCTAGGGTTTCGCCGCAGCTACACAAGGACTCCCGAATGCCCCGCTCCGTGATCGACGCTATCGGCAACACGCCATTGATCCGCCTCAACAGGGCTTCGGAAGAAACCGGCTGCGAGATCCTGGGCAAGGCCGAATTCATGAATCCCGGACAGTCGGTCAAGGACCGCGCCGGCCTGTTCATCATCCGCGATGCCGAAGAGCGTGGGCTGCTCAGGCCGGGCGGCGTCATTGTCGAGGGCACGGCCGGCAATACGGGCATCGGGCTGACGCTGGTCGCCAAGGCGCTCGGCTACCGCACCGTCATCGTCATTCCCGAAACGCAGAGCCAGGAGAAGAAGGACACGATCAAGCTGCTCGGCGCCGAGCTGATCGAGGTTCCGGCCGTGCCGTACAAGAACCCCAACAATTACGTGAAATTGTCGGGGCGGCTGGCTGAGCAAATGGCGCGTTCGGAGCCGAACGGCGCTATCTGGGCCAACCAGTTCGACAATGTCGCCAACCGCGACGGGCACATCCGCACCACGGCGCAGGAGATCTGGAGCCAGACCGGCGGCAAGGTCGACGGCTTCGTCTCGGCGGTCGGCTCGGGCGGAACGCTGGCCGGCGTCGCTTTCGGACTGAAGGCGAAAAACAGGGACGTAAAGATCGCTCTCGCCGATCCGCTGGGCGCTGCGCTCTACAGTTTCTATACCAGCGGTGAGCTGAAATCCGAGGGCAGTTCGATCACCGAAGGCATCGGGCAGGGACGCATCACCGCCAACCTCGATGGGTTCACGCCCGACTTCTCGTTCCAGATTCGTGATGAGGATGCGTTGCCGATCGTCTTCGACCTGGTCCAGGAGGAAGGCCTTTGCGTCGGCGGTTCGACCGGCATCAACATAGCGGGCGCGATCCGGCTGGCGCGTGAACTCGGCCCCGGCCATACCATCGTGACCATTCTTTGCGACTACGGCACACGCTACCAATCGAAACTGTTCAATCCCGAATTCCTGCGCGAAAAGAAGCTGCCGGTGCCCGGCTGGATGGAAGAGAAATCAGATATTTCCGTGCCGTTTGAAAAGGTCGTGTGATGGCGCACAAGACCGAAGCGCTGTTTCGCGACGACGCCTATCTCAGGACGGCCGATGCCGTGGTGGTCGCCGTCAACGAGCGCGGCGGCATCGTTCTGGACCGCACCATCTTCTATGCCACCTCGGGCGGGCAGCCGGGCGATAGCGGCTATCTCCAGCGCGCCGATGGCAGCCGCATCGTCCTGGCCGCTACCATCACCGGGGAAACAAAGGACGAGATCATCCACGTGCCGGCGCCGGAACAAGCCGCGCCTGCGGTCGGCGAGCGCCTGAAGCTCGCAATCGACTGGGAGCGACGTCATCTCTTGATGCGCATGCATGCCGCTTGCCATTTGCTCACCGTCGTCTGCCCGTTTCCGATCACCGGCGCGGCGGTTTCGGAAGACGACAGCCGTGTCGATTTCGACATTCCCGACGCCAGCTTCAGCAAGGAAGACGTGACGGCTGGCCTGATGGGCCTGGTGCGGGCCGATCATCCGATCTTTACCAGGCTGATCAGCGACGAGGAACTGGCCGCCAATCCGGGTCTGGTGAAGTCCAAGAATGTCCGTCCGCCGCTAGGTACCGGCAAAATCCGGCTGGTCTGCATCGGCGAGAATGCTTCGGTGGACAGTCAGCCCTGTGGTGGCACCCATGTCAAAAGCACCGGCGAGATCGGCGAAATCCATATCGGCAAGATTGAGAAGAAGGGGCGTGAAAACCGGCGCTTCCGCATCCGGTTTGGACCGATGCCCCAAACATGATCTCGAAAGCTACGATGTTTTCGGACAAGATCATGCGGCAAGGCAAGACAACGTCTGGTCAATGGCGGCAGGAGAACCACAATGGCTGAAGACAGTCCTTTCACCGTCGACGCTGACTGGTTGCAGGAGCGTTTGGGCCAGCCTGGCCTGACGATTGTCGATGCATCCTGGTATCTTCCGGCGCAAAACCGCGACGCGCGCGCCGAGTATGACGCTGGGCACATTCCGGGCGCCCGCTTCCTGGATCAGGACGCGGTCTCCGATCCGGACGCCGCGCTGCCGCATACGCTGCCGTCGCCGCAGCATTTCGCGCAGTATGTCGGCGCGATGGGCGTTTCGGCAGATGACACGATCATCGTCTATGACGGCCCGGGCTTTTTCTCGGCACCTCGGGCATGGTGGATGTTCCGGGTGATGGGCGTCTTCCAGACGTATATCCTTGACGGTGGTTTCGATGGCTGGAAAGCGGCCGGCCGGCCGGTGACGGCCGAACCGACCAAAATCGCGCCCAGCGTGTTCCACGCCGATTTCGACGCCGGCCGGGTCGCCAGCCTTGCCGATATGCGCCGCATCGTCGGAACCCGGGAAAGCCAGATTGCCGATGCGCGCGGGGCAGGGCGCTTCACCGGCGCGGAGCCGGAGCCGCGCGCGGGCGTCCGTTCCGGCCATATGCCGGGCGCGCGCAACTTGCCTTATTCGGCGCTGTCGGAAAACGGCGTGCTTCTGCCGAAGGAGCGGTTGCGCAAGGTGGTCGAGGACGCCGGCCTCGATCTGTCGAAGCCTATCGTCACTTCCTGCGGCTCCGGCGTTACGGCGGCGGTGATCACGCTTGCGTTGGAAACGCTTGGCCATACCGACAACAGGCTTTACGACGGCTCATGGACCGAATGGGGCGGTCTCTCCGACACACCAGTCGTGACAGGCAAGGAATGACGATGGAAAACGGCGAGCTGAAGGACATCGAAGTCACGGTGACGTTCCTCGAGATGCATGCGCCACCGGCCGTGTCGCCGCCCATGCCCTACAACCGCCAGGTCGCACTCCTGAAAACCAAAGACATTCCGCTGCATTTCTACCGGTACCTGATGGATCGGGTGGGGCGTAAATGGCACTGGGTCAATGTGCTGAGGCTGGATGACGACGAGCTTTCGGCCGGCATCCACCGCGAGGATCGCGACATCAGGGTGCTCTATCTCGATGGCGCGCCCGCCGGTTTTTTCGACCTCAAGCCGCATCTGCCGGAAGAAGTCGAGCTTGCCTATTTCGGCATGATGGAACACGCCACCGGGCAAGGCATCGGCCGCTGGTTCCTGGGATCGGCGATCGCCGCGGCTTGGTCGTATGGACCGAAGCGGGTGACGGTGCAGACCTGCACGCTCGACCATCCTGCTGCCTTGCCGCTCTACCAGAAGCTCGGCTTCGCGCCGGTGGCGCAGAAGAAGGAGACCGTTCACCCTCTGCCCTTCGCCGAGCGCTCGGCCAGCGTCATGCGGCCATAGCGACGCCCTCACAAAAGCTGAACCTCTCGTTCATCCGCGCTTCAGCCTGTCTCTGCCATCTTGCCCGCACATAATACGGGCCGAAGGAGAAAAGACATGCTGACCCGCCGTACCCTTGCCGCCGCGCTGATCGCGGCAATCGCAATGCCCGGTCTCGCCGCCGCGCAGGCGACAACGCCTTCGGCCGCAACCATCGAACGAAAGCTCGAGGCGGCACCCCGCGTGAAGCTGCGCCCGAACGAGCGCATCACCATCCGTGAGTTCAAGCGCCGGCCGGACCTGCGCCGCATGGCCCGGTCGATCGATATCCAGTCGATCAATTTCGCTTTCGGCTCGGCCGCGATCTCCAGCTCGCAATACGACAAGATCGACACTATCGCCGATGCGTTGCAGCGTATCCTGCGCCGCAACCCCGGGGCGCGCGTCCTCATCGAGGGCCATACCGACGCCGTCGGCTCCTTCCAATCGAACCGGATCCTGTCGGAACAGCGCGCCGCCTCGCTGAAGCGCACGCTGGTGCGCGAGTTCGGCGTGCCGGCCTATGCTTTGGAGACGGTCGGTTATGGCGAGGAATTCCTGCTGGTGCAGACGCAGAACGAAAACTGGCGGAACCGGCGGGTCACCCTCCGTCGCTTTGACGACTTCATTCGCTGAGGGAGTTCCGACAATCCGGTGAAGTTCGCCTTGCCTTGGTCGGCTGGAACAAGCCGACCAAGGGCCAATGATTGTCAGGAATCGGGTGGGACGCGGGGGCTGATGCGCATAATTTCCGATCAATGACAGCGGAGATTTTCGCCATGACCATCCAGTTCAAAGCCTTGCCGACACAAGATGTACGAGCGCTTCAGCGCGGCGGGCCCGATGCCTATGGAAACACGCCCGAGCGTAAGGTCTCCGACGGCGACGGCATGCCATGCCGGCATTGCCTGAAGAACATCGCCGACGGAGACGACTATCTCATCCTGGCCTACCGGCCATTCCCCAAACTTCAGCCCTATGCCGAGACCGGACCGATCTTCCTTCACGCGCAGGAATGCGAGCGCGCCGCGGAATCTCAGGCACTTCCCGAAATTCTCGAAAGCCCGGACTATATCGTGCGCGGCTACGGCACGGATGACCGCATCGTCTATGGCAGCGGTGGCGTCATTGCGACCGATGCGATCGCCGCGCGCGCCGAGGCTCTCTTGGAACGCGACGAGATTGCCTACGTGCATGTCCGCTCGGCGCGCAACAATTGCTTCCAGTGCCGGATCGAACGTGTCTGACGGGCGCATGTGGCGGTGCGATAGCGGAGCGCTGTCGTACTCCTGTCATACCATTGCGGTACACGGGTAGCCGTCGATCGATTTGTCGACCGCGGATGAACCGGCGGCAAATCTCGACATCGAGGAAGCGGGGCCTTGGCTCCGCTTTTTTGTTTGCCTGAACCTTCCACAGAAATTTTCTGCGCAAAGAAGCATATGGGCTTCGACTATTTGCCTGGAGGGCTCAGTTAAACTTGCAATTGGCGCCGAGACGCAGGTTGCGGCACATGTTTTAAGTCCGAGCCGGGTGCAGGCCTGACAGCCGCCAATCCGGAAAGAAAAAACCCGCCGGGAATGACCGGCGGGCTGACGGGAGGCAGGTATCCTCTCAGGAGAATCAGGCCGCGAGAACCGCCTTCGGTTCGACCAGTTCGTAGCCGAGCGCTTCGGCGACCGCACGGTTGGTGATCTTGCCTCTGTGGACGTTGAGTCCATTGCGCAGATGATGGTCGTCGACCAGCGCCTTCAGGCCCTTGTCAGCGAGCTGAAGGCCATAGTGCAGAGTCGCGTTGTTGAGTGCATGTGCTGAGGTGACCGGCACGGCGCCCGGCATGTTGGCGACGCAATAGTGGATGACGCCGTCGACCTCGTAGGTCGGCTCGGCATGTGTGGTCGCGTGCGAGGTCTCGAAGCAGCCGCCCTGGTCGATGGCAACGTCGACCAGCACCGACCCCTTCTTCATGCCCGAAAGCATTTCGCGCGAGACCAGCTTCGGCGCCGCAGCACCCGGGATCAGCACGGCGCCGACAACGATGTCGGCGGAAAAGCACTCTTCTTCCAGAGCCTCCACGGTCGAGTAGCGGGTATGGACGCGGCCGGCAAAGAGGTCATCGAGCTGGCGCAGGCGCGGGATCGAGCGGTCGATGATGGTGACGTCGGCGCCCAGGCCAGCCGCCATCCTGGCTGCGTGCAGGCCGACGACGCCGCCGCCGAGCACGGTGACCTTGCCGGGCAGCACGCCGGGCACGCCGCCGAGCAGCACGCCGCGGCCGCCATTGGCCTTCTGCAGCGCCGTGGCGCCGGCCTGGATCGACAGGCGGCCGGCGACTTCCGACATCGGCGCCAGCAACGGCAGGCCGCCCCGGTCGTCGGTCACCGTTTCATAGGCGATGGCGGTAACGCCCGAAGCGAGCAGGCCCTTGGTCTGTTCCGGATCCGGAGCAAGGTGAAGATAGGTGTAGAGGATCTGGCCATCGCGCAGTTGGGCCCATTCGTTAGGCTGCGGCTCCTTGACCTTGACGATCATATCCGACTTGGCGAACACATCGGCCGCCGTCTTGGCGATGGTGGCGCCGGCAGCGCGATAGGCGTTGTCGTCGGCTCCGATGCCGGCCCCGGCGCCGGTCTCGACCAGCACCTCATGTCCGTGGGCGACATATTCGCGGACCGAGCCGGGCGTAAGTCCGACGCGATATTCATGATTCTTGATTTCCCGGGGGCAGCCGACGCGCATTTTCTTTTCTCCTGACACGGCCCTTCGGGGCTCGTTCCCTGTATTGACGCAGTCAACCACGAATCGTTGCGTAAGTGTTTGCGAATGCACTTGCAGGAGGGTTCGCTATTCGATAATTGTTGCGTAGAATGCGCAAAAATTCGCAGGAATCACGAAGAATGCCACTCGACAGGATTGATATCGCCATTCTGGAGACCTTGCAGAAGGATGGCAGGATGCCGAACGCCGCCCTTGCCGAAAGGGTCGGCCTGTCGCAGTCGGCCTGTTCGCGCCGGCTCGACAATCTGGAGAAATCCGGAACCATCCGCGGCTATCATGCCCGGCTTTCCAATGCAGCACTTGGTCACCAGATGACGGCGATCGTGCACATATCGCTGTCGGGCCAGTTCGAGAAGACGCTGTCGGATTTCGAAGCTGCGATCAAGCGCTGCCCGAACGTGCTGTCCTGCCACCTGATGTCGGGCGAGTACGACTACATTCTCAGAATCGCTGCCAAGGACCTTGCCGACTACGAACGCATCCACAAGGAATGGCTGTCGGCGATGCCGCATGTGACGAAGATCAATTCGTCTTTTGCCCTGCGCGAAATCGTCGACCGGACGGCGATGGGCCTGAAGCCCGAAATGGCCTGAGCATTCTCAGCCTTCCATGCCTTCAGCCGTCTACGCCTTGGCAGCCTCCGTCACGATCCGGTCCATCGGGATATCGTGCGGCTGCGGGTAGATGGTGGCGATGCGCTGCAATTCGTAGCCGACGCCGATGACCAGCGGCTTGAACGGCATCGCCGCCAGCGTTCGGTCGTAGAACCCGCCGCCATAGCCCAGGCGATAATTGCCGGAATCGATGCCGACGATCGGCGAGATGACGATGTCGGGCAAGACCGGTTCGCCCTCGGCCGGAATCGGAATGTTCCACACGCCCTTCTCCAGCCGGTCGCCCGGAACATAGGCCCGGAAGATCAGCGGCTGTGCCTTTTCGATGACGACGGGCAGCGCGGTGCGCCCGCCTCGTTCATTGATGGCGGCCATCCATGGCCGCAGGTCCGGCTCGCCGCGAAACGGCCAATAGAGGCTGACCATGCGGCCGGCGATATCGCCGATCGCCGCGTCGAGGGCTCCGGCGATGCTCTGCGACATCGCCGTTCGCGCATCGGCGGAAACCGCGAGACGCGCCGCGATCAGGCGTTCCCGTTCGGCCTTGCGCCATCGTCTGACGTCGGTCCAATCGGATATCGGCGCGTGAAACGCGGGATCGAGTTCGTGCATGAAGCATGGCGGCGAGGAATATTGCGCCGGACCCTGGTCGTCGTGATCGTTGGCCATGCTTCACCTCATCGCTGTTTTCCATAACGCTATACCCGGCGGGGGGATGCGACATGTGCATTCACGACATGGAACGACGAGTCTCGGGCACGGCCTTCGTGTTGTTGCATTGCACAAAAGCTCCTACATCAAAGGCATGCGATATTGCTGGTCAGGGTGAATGCGATGGATCAAGCCAATCACCATGTCGTCGTCGTAGGGGCGGGGTTCGGCGGCCTCGAATTCACCCGCGCTCTCGCCGGTGCGCCCGTGCGCATCACCATGATCGACAAACGCAATCACCATCTTTTCCAGCCGCTGCTCTACCAGGTCGCAACGACAGCGCTGGCGACCTCGGAGGTCGCCTGGCCGATCCGCCACCTGCTGCGCAAGCGCAAGGACGTGACGACGCTGCTCGCCAATGTCACCGGCATCGACCGAGCCGGAAAACGCGTGCTGCTCGATGACGGCAGCACCGTCGCCTACGACACGCTGGTGCTCGCCACCGGCGCCCGACACGCCTATTTCGGCCACGACGAATGGGAGCCGTTCGCGCCAGGGCTGAAGACGCTGGAGGACGCCACCACCATTCGACGGCGCATTCTGCTCGCCTTCGAGCAGGCCGAGCGGGAAACCGATCCTGCCAGGCGCCAGGCGCTGCTGACGATTGCGATCGTCGGCGGTGGTCCGACCGGTGTCGAACTTGCCGGCACCATTGCCGAACTGGCGCACGACACACTGCGCGGCGAATTCCGCAACATCGACACGCGCGAGACGCGTGTGGTGCTGATCGAGGCTGGCGACCGCATACTGGCCAATTTTGCGCCGAAACTGTCCGATTATGCCGGAAAGGCGTTGAAGCGGCTCGGCGTGACGATCGAACTCGGCCGGGCGGTCACGCGCTGCGACGCCGAGGGCGTCGTCTTCGGCGACACGCATCTGCCGGCGAGGACCATATTGTGGGCGGCGGGCGTTGCCGCTTCGCCGGCAGCCGAATGGCTGGGCGCCGCCGCCGACCGGGCGGGAAGGGTGCTGGTTGAACCCGATCTCACCGTGCCGGGCAGCCCCGAGATTTTCGTCATCGGCGACGCCGCTCTCGTGCTGCGGCCCGATGGACGGCCCGTTCCCGGCGTGGCGCCTTCCGCCAAGCAGGAGGGCCGCCATGTTGCCGCGACCATCAAGGCCAGGCTTGCCGGCGATACGAGCGTACGGCCGTTCCACTACAAGCATGCCGGGGACCTGGCCACGATCGGCAAGCGCGCCGCGGCGATCGATTTCGGCTGGATCAGGCTGACCGGCTGGCCGGCCTGGTGGCTGTGGGGACTGGCGCACATCTATTTCCTGATCGGCTTCCGCAACCGGCTCGCGGTGTCGCTGAGCTGGCTATGGATCTACGTCACGGGCCAACGCAGCGCCCGCCTGATCACGCAGGGCGACGACGACAAGGGCTGATCTTCCGCGCTTGCGACCGTTCATCCGCGCGTCATCTGTTGCTGATCGACTGACAGCTCCGACGCGCGCAACTTCTTGAATGGACTCGAATAGGTTTCAGCGCGAAGTTCGCTTCGGGCAGGGTCTTTCGTGTCGTCGAAAAGGAGAAAACATGTCGCAGCCGCTCCATTCCGTCTCCCGCCGCGGTCTCCTCGCGGGCGCCGCCGCCACGGGCGCGCTAATTGCGCTTCACCCTTTCTCCGCCCGCGCCCAGACCAACCAGGCGCATCTCCGGATCATGGAGACCACCGACATCCATGTGAATGTGCTGCCCTATGACTATTACGCCGACAAAGCGAATGACACGATGGGACTGTCGCGCACGGCCTCCCTGATCGACGCGGTGCGCAAGCAAGCCGTTAATTCGATGCTGATCGACAATGGCGACCTGCTGCAGGGCAATCCGATGGGCGACTACATCGCCTATGAAAAGGGCATGAAGGACGGTGACCTGCATCCGATCATGAAAGGCATGAACCTGCTCGGCTACGAGTGCTCGACGTTGGGCAACCACGAATTCAACTACGGCCTGTCCTTCATGGACAAGGTTCTGGCCGGCGCCAATTTCCCCTTCGTCTGCGCCAACCTGATCCGCGGCACCGAGCTTGCCGCGAACCCGCGCGACGACAAGCTCTACCTCAAGCCCTACGTCATCCTCCACAAGAAGATCAGCGACGGTTCAGGCACCGAGCAACCGATCAGGATTGGCATCATCGGCTTCGTGCCGCCGCAGATCATGGTCTGGGATCTCAAGAACCTCGAAGGTAATGTCAGAACGCGCGACATTGTCGAGGCCGCCAAGGCCTGGGTGCCGCAGATGAAGGAAGAGGGCGCCGACATTATCATCGCGCTCTCGCATTCTGGCATCGACGTCAAGCAGGGCGATATGATGGAGAACGCATCGTTCTTTGTCGCCGGCGTCGAAGGCATCGACGCGGTGTTCACGGGTCACCAGCATCTGGTGTTCCCTGGCAAGAAGGATTTTCAGGCGCTCGAAGGCGTCGATGCGCAAAAGGGTACGCTGCAGGGCAAGCCGGCCGTCATGGGCGGCTTCTGGGGCTCGCATATGGGCCTGATCGACCTGATGCTGGAGCGCGACGGCTCGAAATGGAAGATCGTGTCCGCCACCTCGGAAGCGCGGCCGATCTTCGAACGTGTCGACAACAAGAACAAGCCGACTGTCGCGGACGACAACCGCATCATCGCCGCGCTTGAGCAGGACCACCAGGCAACGCTCGCCTATGTGCGTCGTCCCGTCGGCAAGACCGCAGCGCCGCTCTATTCCTATTTCGCGCTGGTCGCCGACGATCCGTCGGTTCAGGTCGTCAGCCAGGCGCAGACCTGGTACCTCCAGGACATCCTGAAAAACACACAATGGAAGGACGTGCCGCTGCTGTCGGCGGCAGCCCCCTTCAAGGCCGGCGGGCGCAACGGCGCCGACTACTACACCGATGTGCCGGCAGGCGACATCGCCATCAAGAACGTCGCCGACCTCTACCTTTATCCCAACACCGTGCGGGCCGTTGAGATCACCGGAGCGCAGGTCAAGGAATGGCTGGAAATGTCGGCCGGCATCTTCAACCGGATCGAACCTGGCAAGGCCGACCAGGCGCTCATCAACACCGACTTTCCGTCCTACAATTTCGACGTTATCGACGGCGTCACCTACAGAATAGATCTGTCGCAGCCGCCGAAATACGATGCCAAGGGTGGGCTGGCCAATGCTAGTGCCAATCGCATCGTCGGCCTGATGTTCGACGGCAAACCGATTGATCCCAATCAGAAATTTGTCGTTGCAACGAACAACTACCGGGCCGGCGGCGGCGGCAATTTTCCTGACATCGACGCTTCCAAGATTATCTACGAAGCGCCAGACACCAACCGCGACGTCATCGTCCGCTACATCGTCAAGCAGGGCACGATCAATCCGTCGGCGGACGGCAACTGGTCGTTCGCGCCGCTGCCCGGAACCAGCGTCGTGTTCGAGACAGGGCCCAAGGCGAAGGACCTCATCGCCGAAGTGAAGTCATTGAAGATCGAGCCGGCGGGCGCCGGCGAGGCAGGATTTGCGAAATACCGCATCCTTCTCTGACCGCCATTCGCAATTGGGCCGCGGGCCATTTCTGGATCATGCCCGGCCAGTCGCCCGGCGACGAGATCGAAGGCGCGCCGGCATTGATTTGGCAGTTCCAGGTGCCGAGAGTTCATATACCGGACGAGGGTCGACACGGATCCCGTCTTTGCCTGGCGGAAACGTCTATGAGCACAGCCGGGCTTATGCGATAGATTAGCCATGCGTTATGTCATCGTCATCGCCGCCGTTGCGTTTTTCCTGATCTGGGACGGTCTCTACAACCAGGGCCGGTACCTCGATATGACGGTGAGGAATGTCTCTCACGTGGTGCGTTACGTCACCGGCAAGGCCTAGTTCCCGTTCAGGTCTCGTGCATCCCGGGCGCGTCGCAAGGACGCGCGGCACCCTGAACGGTTGACCTGACGGTTTCGTCGTCACAAAAGACCCCGGATTTTTGATCGAGGAGGCGGGGTTGATCCGGCATATCGTTTTCTTCAGCGCGCGGCGTGGCGAGGATGTGGAGGCAGTGCGCTCTGGGCTGCTGGCGCTCGGCGGCATTCCCCATTCCAGCCTGTTCGAGGTGACGCTGAACACCAAGGTCGATCCGCTGTCGGATGAGATCGACGTGGTCGTCTACGCCGAGTTCACCGATGCCGCCGCATTGGCCGCCTACAAGGCGCATCCGCTCTATGCGCAGACCACCAGCAGGGTCAAGCCATTGCGCGAACTGCGTTATTCCGCCGATGTGGTGGCCGGAAGCTGATTCGGGCGCCCTTGAACCCTTTTGCGCAATGATGCACACCGCGCTGGCATGATCCAAACACCACCCACAGGCACTCATCCGCTCGATCACCTCGTGCTGCCGACCTCGAGCCTGGATGTGGCGCGGGCGCGGCTAACGGCCCTCGGCTTCATCGTCGCGCCGACAGGCATCCATCCATTCGGCACGGAAAATTGCTGCGTCTTCCTCGCGGACGGCACCTATCTGGAACCGCTGGCTGTAGGCGATGATCAGGCCGCGATGAAGGCCGCCGGCCAGGGCAATGTCTTCGTCGCGCGCGACCGGCTCTATCGTGACCGCAATGGCAATGAAGGTTTTTCCGCCGTGGTCCTGACCACGGACGACGCCGATGCGGACCATGCACGCTTTGTCGATGCGAGCCTGTCGGGCGGGGACATGCTGGGCTTTTCGCGGGCGTTCACCGACGCTGCCGGCAAAAGCGACATGGCGTCATTCAAACTGGCCTTCGCGTCGACCGGGGGTTCAACCGATGCGTTCCTGTTCGCCTGCCAGCGCGTCAACGCGCCGGAAGTGGACCGCACGGCGCTGCAGGCTCATGCCAACGGTGCCACGGGAATTGTCGAGATCGTGGCGATCAGCGACGAGCCCGCCGAGCAGCGCCGGCTGATTTCCGTGGCAGTAAACGATCCGACGGCTGACGCGCGCGCCTCCATTTTTCGTCTACCTAACGCTATCTTGACTGTACTCGACCCGGCCTCTTTCACGGCACGCTTTGGCGTGCCCGCCGGTAAGCCGACGCAACTCCGCTTCGCGGCAGTCGTCTTTTCGGTTCGGCGTGCCGCCGTCGCGGCAGGTCTGCTTGCAGCCAATTCCATCAGATACGATATGTCGGGCAGTGATATCGTCGTGCAGCCGACATCCGGGCAGGGCGCGGCCTTCATCTTTCGGGAGATACAATGAGCAACGCCTTGGCGCCCAATTCATCGGTAACCGTCGGCAATGTCGTCTTCGACAACGCAGCACCGCTGTCGCTGATCGCCGGCCCCTGCCAGTTCGAATCACGCCAGCATGCCTTCGACATGGCCGGCGCGCTGAAGGAATTGACAGGCAGGTTGGGCATCGGCCTCGTCTATAAGACCAGCTACGACAAGGCCAACCGCACCTCCCTGTCGGCTACACGCGGTGCCGGCATGGAAGCGGCGCTCCCGGTCTTCGACGAGTTGCGCAAGGAATTCTCCTTGCCGGTACTGACCGACGTCCACACCGAGGAACAGTGCGCCATCGTTGCGCCGCATGTCGACGTGCTGCAGATCCCGGCCTTCCTGTCGCGCCAGACCGACATGCTGGTTGCCGCCGCAAGGACGGGCAAGGTGATCAACGTCAAGAAGGGACAGTTCCTTGCGCCCTGGGACATGAAGAACGTGGTGGACAAGATCACCGGCTCCGGCAACCCCAATGTCTTGACCACCGAGCGCGGCGCCTCGTTCGGCTACAACACGCTCGTCTCCGACATGCGGGCCCTGCCGATTATGGCCGACATCGGCGCGCCTGTGATTTTCGACGCCACCCATTCGGTCCAGCAGCCGGGCGGGCAGGGCGGTTCCTCCGGCGGCGAACGCCGCTTTGTCGAGACCTTGGCCCGCGCGGCTGTCGCCGTCGGCGTTGCCGGCGTCTTCATCGAGACCCACCAGGATCCGGATAATTCGACCTCGTCCGACGGACCGAACATGGTGCCGCTGAAGGACATGCCGGCACTTCTGGAGAGGTTGATGGCCTTCGACCGGGTGGCGAAGGCCCGCTGACCCGGCGCAGCTGAAGGTTGTCGCCGAGGAGGGCATATATCGGTCTGCCACGTCAGTAAGAAGTCACCTTCATACAGGTGGAAAAAGTCGAACAGACCGGCGGAAAAGTCGGGAACCTTCGATCTCGCCCCTCATTGTGAAAGTCCAGAGCAACGACAATGAGGAGTACATCATGACAACCCAGGCAGGACACACAGAGGCTATCGCTGCTTCGCGGGTCATCGGCACATCCGTCTATAACACCGAAGGCACGAAGATCGGCAGCATAGAGGACGTCATGCTCGACAAGCTGTCCAACGGCATCATGTTCGCTGTGATCGGTTTTGGCGGCTTTCTCGGCATGGGTGAAAAATATCACGCCATCCCGTGGGCGAGCTTGGATTACGATGAGGATAGGGGCGGCTATGTCGTGCCATTCTCGAAGGACCAGCTGAAAGCCGCTCCCGCCTATTCGATCAACGAACTGACGGGCGCCGATGGCGAGGCCGCACGCGACGCCTCCTACAATTACTACAAGGTCGAGCCTTACTGGCACTGACCGGCCAGCCTGACGTGAAAAGGCCCCCGCAAAACGCAGCGGGGGCCTTTTACATGATCGCCTGCCGTGCTTACTCCGCGCTGCGGAGGGTCGACAGTTGCACCGCGCCCTGTGGAGGCTGCTGGTTGTCGCAGGACGTCAGGAACGCCGCCGCGATCAGGAACAAACTCACGATACCGCTTAACTCGGACATGGCGAAACTCCTCCTGTTTCGCCCCGCGCAGCCGCCATCATAGACCGGCGGCCATCCTATGGCGCATGACTTATGATGACAGGAATTTGCGCTTCGTGAATCGCGCCGGCGGCAATAATTGGCGGTGGCCCGATTGCCTTTTGCGCCGCTTTGGCTAAGACGGGCGCGACGTTTCGTCAGATCAATCGGGGACATCGCAATGACCGCCATCATCGACATTGTCGGGCGTGAAATCCTGGACAGCCGTGGAAATCCGACCGTCGAGGTCGATGTCGTGCTCGAAGACGATTCGATGGGCCGCGCGGCCGTGCCGTCTGGAGCTTCCACCGGCGCGCATGAAGCCGTCGAACTGCGCGACGGCGGCGCCCGCTATCTCGGCAAGGGCGTGCTGCGGGCCGTCGAGGCGGTCAACGGCGAACTGTTCGAGGCAATCGGCGGCATGGAAGCCGAAAACCAGATCCACATCGACCAGACCATGATCGAACTCGACGGCACGCCCAACAAGAGCCGGCTCGGCGCCAACGCTATTCTCGGTGTGTCGCTGGCGGTGGCCAAGGCCGCGGCCGAAGCCGCCGGCCTGCCGCTCTATCGTTATGTCGGCGGCACCAAGGCGCATCTGCTGCCGGTACCCATGATGAACATCATCAATGGCGGCGCCCATGCCGACAACCCGATCGATTTCCAGGAATTCATGATCCTGCCGGTCGGTGCGCCAACGCTGCGCGAAGGCGTGCGCTGGGGTTCTGAGGTCTTCCACACGCTGAGGAAGAAGCTGAAGGACGCCGGCCACAACACCAATGTCGGCGATGAAGGCGGCTTTGCCCCGAACCTGAAGAGCGCGCCGGTGGCGCTCGATTTCATCATGGAGTCGATCGAGCAGGCCGGCTTCAAGCCGGGCGAGGAGATTGCGCTCGGCCTCGATTGCGCCGCGACGGAATTCTTCAAGGACGGCAACTACGTCTATGAAGGCGAGAAGAAGACACGCGATCCGAAGGCGCAGGCGAAATACCTGGCCAAGCTCGCCGCCGATTATCCGATCATTTCGATCGAGGACGGCCTTGCCGAGGATGACTGGGAAGGCTGGAAATATCTGACCGACCTGATCGGCAAGAAGACGCAGCTCGTCGGCGATGATCTCTTCGTCACCAATACGGCGCGCCTGCGCGACGGCATCCGCATGGGGGTCGCCAATTCGATCCTGGTCAAGGTCAACCAGATCGGATCGCTGACCGAGACGCTCGATGCCGTCGAGACCGCGCACAAGGCCGGCTACACCGCCGTCATGTCGCATCGCTCGGGCGAGACCGAGGATTCGACCATCGCCGACCTCGCCGTCGCCACCAATTGCGGGCAGATCAAGACCGGATCGCTGTCGCGTTCCGACCGCATGGCCAAATACAACCAGCTCATCCGCATCGAGGAAGAACTCGGCAAGCAGGCGCGCTACGCCGGCAAGTCGATGTTGAAGGGCTGAGCCGGAGCATCGGACACAGGGATGGCGGTGAGGGGCGGGAATTCCCGCCCTTTTTCGTTGGAGCGCCTGTGGACGCGTCATCCGTAACCGTCCGTTAAGCACAATGGAGCGAAAAAGACCGTGGTCGCCCGAGTTCGCGACTGCGAGGGAACGGACGATGTGGACGCGTCAGCACAAACAGAGAAACACCGGCCGGCTGATCATCCCCTCGCTCTGCGCGGTGTTCCTGGCCTATTTCGGCTTTCATGCCTATCACGGCGAGTTCGGCATCAATTCGAAATACCAGCTGGAGGCCGAGACTGTTGCCCTGCAGGCCCAGCTCGATGCGATCAAGGCGCGCAGGATGGAGCTGGAACGGCGCGTCAAGCTGATGCACGACGGCACGCTGGAGAAGGACATGCTCGACGAGCAGGCGCGTAAGGCGCTGAATTTGTCCCAGGCCGACGAAATCACCATCATGTTGCCGGTCTCGGCAAAGTAACCAATATCAGGTTAATCACCAATATTTTCAATGATTCTAATTGCTTAGTCGCATGCCAGCTATGCAATTTCGACATGGCGGAACACGTTCTCACGTGTTAGCCTCCCCAAAATCAGTGGGGAGAGCTGATCTCCCCTGAGCAGATTTCATCTTGCTCGAGCAGATTTCATCTTGCTCGAAATGTCCGCGAAGAGACGCCAACAGGGAGTGATGCATGGCAACCGCAGCCAGGAAAGCGCCTGCCAAATCGAAATCCGACGGCAAATCGGGCCTTTCCGCGCCCAAACCAGTGGAATTCACCAAGGACGAGGAGCTTGCCGCCTACCGGCACATGCTGCTTATTCGCCGTTTCGAGGAAAAGGCCGGCCAGCTTTACGGGATGGGCTTTATCGGCGGCTTCTGCCATCTCTACATCGGCCAGGAAGCGGTCGTCACCGGTATGAAGATGGCGCTGATCGACGGTGACCAGATGATCACGGCCTACCGCGACCACGGTCATATGTTGGCGATGGAACTGTCGCCGCGTGGCGTCATGGCCGAACTGACCGGCCGCCGAGGCGGCCTGTCGAAGGGCAAGGGCGGCTCCATGCACATGTTCTCCAAGGAGAAGCATTTCTACGGTGGCCACGGCATCGTCGGCGCCCAGGTGTCGCTCGGCACGGGCCTGGCCTTTGCCAACCGCTATCGCAGCAACAACAATGTCACGCTGACCTATTTCGGCGACGGGGCCGCCAACCAGGGCCAGGTCTACGAAAGCTTCAACATGGCTTCGCTGTGGAAGCTGCCGGTGATCTACATCATCGAGAACAACCGCTATGCCATGGGCACCTCGGTATCGCGCTCCTCGGCGGAGACCGACTTCTCGAATCGCGGCGCCTCGTTCAAGATTCCCGGCATCCAAGTCGACGGCATGGACGTGCGTGCTGTCAAGGCCGCCGGCGATCTCGCCACCGAATGGTGCCGTGCCGGCAATGGGCCGCTGATCCTCGAAATGCAGACCTACCGCTATCGGGGCCATTCGATGTCCGACCCGGCGAAATACCGCTCCAAGGAAGAAGTGCAGAAGATGCGCTCCGAGCATGACCCGATCGAGCAGGTCAAAGCGCGGCTGATCCAGAAGAAGTGGGCAAGCGAGGACGAATTGAAGACCATCGACAAGGAGGTTCGCGACGTCGTCGCCGATGCCGCCGAGTTTGCCCAGCACGACGCCGAGCCGGATCCGTCCGAGCTCTGGACCGACATCGTATTGTAACGGGAGGGCAAGGACATGCCGATCGAAATTCTCATGCCCGCCCTTTCGCCGACCATGGAAGAGGGCAATCTTTCCAAGTGGTTGAAGAACGAGGGCGACAAGGTCGTCGCCGGCGACGTCATCGCCGAGATCGAAACCGACAAGGCGACGATGGAAGTCGAAGCTGTCGATGAGGGCACGCTTGCCAAGATCGTGGTTCCCGCAGGCACCGAAGGCGTCAAGGTCAACGCGGTGATCGCCGTGCTGGCTGTCGATGGCGAAGACGTCGACAAGGCCGGCGAAGGCATCGGTGAAGAGCCCGCCAAGACTGAGGCAAAGGCGCCGACACCGGCACCCGCCGCGGCCAAGAGCGAGGCAGCGGCGCCTGTGGCGGCCGCGCCGAAGACGGAAGTCGCCGCCGATCCTGACATACCCGCCGGGACCGAGATGGTCTCGACCACGGTGCGCGAAGCGCTGCGCGATGCGATGGCGGAGGAAATGCGCCGCGACGGCGATGTCTTCGTCATGGGCGAGGAAGTTGCCGAGTACCAGGGCGCCTACAAGATCACCCAAGGCCTGCTGCAGGAGTTCGGACCGCGTCGCGTCGTCGACACGCCGATCACCGAGCACGGCTTTGCCGGCGTCGGGGTCGGTGCGGCGATGGCTGGGCTGAAGCCGATCGTCGAATTCATGACCTTCAACTTCGCCATGCAGGCGATCGACCAGATCGTCAACTCGGCCGCCAAGACGCTCTACATGTCCGGCGGACAGATGGGCGCGCCGATCGTCTTCCGCGGGCCGAACGGCGCGGCGGCTCGCGTCGCCGCCCAGCATTCTCAGTGCTACGCCGCCTGGTACAGCCACATACCAGGCCTGAAGGTGGTGATGCCTTATACCGCCGCCGACGCCAAGGGACTGCTCAAGGCGGCGATCCGCGATCCGAACCCGGTCATCTTCCTCGAAAACGAAATCCTCTACGGCCAGTCCTTCGACGTGCCGAAGCTGGACGACTTCGTGTTGCCGATCGGCAAGGCGCGCATCCATAAGTCAGGCAAGGACGTCACCATCGTCTCCTTTGGCATTGGCATGACCTATGCGGTCAAGGCCGAAGCGGAACTGCGCGGCATGGGCATCGACGCAGAGGTCATCGATCTCAGGACCATCCGTCCGCTCGACTTCGACACCATCATCGCCTCGGTGAAGAAGACCAACCGGCTGGTCGTGGTGGAAGAAGGCTTCCCGCAGAACTCGGTCGGCGACCATATCGCCAACCAGGTGTCGCAGCGAGCCTTCGATTTCCTCGACGCGCCGGTCATCACCATCGCCGGCAAGGACGTGCCGATGCCCTATGCGGCCAATCTCGAAAAGCTGGCTTTGCCGAATGTCGGCGAAGTCATCGAGGCCGTCAAAGCCGTCTCATATCGCTGAACCGGGCGGGAGGACACAATGCCAATCAACATCACCATGCCGGCCCTCTCGCCCACCATGGAAGAGGGCAATCTGTCGAAGTGGCTCGTGAAGGAGGGCGACAAGGTTTCGCCCGGCGATGTCATTGCCGAGATCGAGACCGACAAGGCGACGATGGAAGTCGAAGCCGTCGATGAGGGCACGGTGGCGAAACTGGTCGTTCCCGCCGGCACCGAAGGCGTCAAGGTCAATGCGCTGATCGCCGTGCTTGCCGCCGAGGGTGAGGACGCAAGTGCCGCCGCGAAAAGCGGTGGCGATGCCGCACCGGCGAAAGCGGAGCCTCCCAAGGCTGAGACATCGAAGACCGAGACTCCCACCTCTCCGTCCGATGGGGGAGGTCGCGCCGCGGGTGAACCCACCGCCGCGCCCCCCACCCCGGCCGGAAGGCCTGCCGACCCTCCCCACAAGGGGGAGGGTG
>NZ_VFTX01000012.1:0-251729 GCF_006440955.1 Mesorhizobium sp. B2-8-1
GCTCTTCCATGACGTTACACTCCTTCCAAGGCACCTTGCTCTCCTTGCAAAGGGCCGAAAGTGTAACCCATCTATCCAGAATGAACTGTCACCCATCTCTCGGGAAGGGCACAACGGCTTAGCTGCTCCGGACGTGAGAAATTTCAACGCGGGCAGGAATCCGGTCGGAACTTTTCATCCCTTCTCGTCTTCACGAATGCGCTTGCCGGCGCGACGGCGGCACGCCGCCGCCGCGGCGCCCTTTCCGTATTATTTCGTGACCTTGTCGCGCGGGAACCTTCGTAACGATCACGCGTTCGGGGCCTTGTATTCGCGGTCCCTCATAAAAGTAAGCATTCGGGCTGCGAATGGCGGGCAAAACAAGCATGGGTTGGGGAAGGAGAAAACCGCGTCATGTCGAAACGTGAAATTGGAACGTCGCCCGCCTTGGGGCGACGTATCGCCGAGCTCAAAGCCAAGATGCAAACCGCCCGGATTTCCGACCATGAGCTGAAGACCTTCCATAAGGTTGCCGCCATCATGGGAGCGGGCGAAGGCTCTCTAGGCCTGGATGCCGACGATCTGATCGCGGCATCCTTTGTTGCAGAGACGCTGGGCGAATCGGCGCCCAACGGCTGACGGCAGGACCCTCCTGTCGTAGGTCCGGATCGATCATCCGGACAAATCTTCGAGACGCAGGCCGGAGGCGGCCGCCGGTCCGGCGGCCGTAACCCTGCAACCTCTGCCGTCGAATTGGAGGGAAAGTCTTATCGTTTTGTTTGCGTTGGCGCGTCATAGTAGACGCGGCTAACGGAGTTGAAGAGATGAAGCTCGACCTGTCGCCGACGAGTTGGGGCAGGGTGATCGCCGTCACCGCCGCCGGCACGGCGTTCTTCATTGGCGTGGCGTTTTTCGTCGATTCGTTCAATTTCCCGTATCTTTCGCCCGAAGCTGTGTGGCGGGCTCAGCTGACCGACATTCTGTTGCCCCTGGTGCTGGGTGGATCGTTTCTCTTCTTCCTGATGTGGAAGATACGCCAGTTGGCCATTGCCCAGCGCGATCTCACCGTCGTTGCCGCCACCGACAGCCTGACGGCGGTGCTCAACCGCGGCGCTTTCTCCATGCTGGTCGAAGCCTATCTCGAACAGGTCCGCAAACAGGCGTCGGCCAATTCCGGTGCGCTGCTGATCATCGACGCCGATCACTTCAAATCGATCAATGACCGGCTTGGGCATGACTGCGGCGACCAGGCGCTCAAACTGATCGCGCAGACGATCAAGGATCAGCTCCGCGGCACCGACATCGTCGGCCGCATCGGCGGCGAGGAATTCGGCGTGTTTCTTCCCGGCGTCGATCCCTCGCAATCCTGGCTGGTTGCCGAAAGCATCCGCCGGCGAATTCGCGAGGTGGAATTTTCGCCGGGCGGCCGGTCCTGTCCGCTTTCCGTGAGCATTGGCGGTACCGCCTTTAACGGGCCGACCACCTATGAGGAGATATTCTCGGCAGCCGACAGGCGGCTCTATGCCGCCAAGTCAAATGGACGCGACCAGGTCAGTTTCGATCCGATGGTTTCCCAGCAAACGCCGCCAGCCGCGACAATCACGGTTCATTGAGGCGGATCCGGCCAGCCACCGGCGCCGAGGGCGCGTCGCTGGGGATTTCTGCAGCCATCACGCAGAAGGTATTTTCGCTTTGCGCGCCGCCCGCTAAAGGTGGTGGCCACAGCTCCGGCCGGGGCTGAATGCATCGGGCAGGGCCTTCTTCGCATGACATTGATGGGCGCGGCGGCACTGCTGATCCTGGTCCTGACCTATGCCGGCGTCGCCGTCGGCCGCATACCAGGCCTGCGCCTCGATCGGGCGGGGATCGCACTGCTCGGCGGGGCCGCGATGATAGCCATCGGGGCGATCAGCCTGGAGGATGCCTACCGCGCCATCAATTTCGACACCATCACGCTTTTGCTCGGCATGATGATCGTAGTGGCGCATCTGAAGGTCTCGGGCGCCTTTCGCGGCCTCGGTGCCATCGCGATCGAGCATGCGCATGCGCCGTTCATGCTTTTGGTTATGGTGACCCTGCTGACCGGCCTGCTGTCGGCCTTCCTGGTCAATGACGCCATCTGTCTTGTCATGGCGCCGATCGTCGTTCACGTCACCCGCGCCATCAAACGCAATCCGGTTCCTTACCTCATCGCGACCGCCACCGCGTCAAATTGCGGCAGTGTCGCCACCATCACCGGCAATCCGCAAAACATGGTCATCGGTGCGCTGTCGGGCATCTCCTATCCGGCCTTTTCAGCGGCTCTGGCTCCGGTTGCCCTGTTCGGTCTCGTCGCGGTCATCGCCATTGTTCGCATCGTCTACCGCACCGAATTCGCGCGCAACGGCGAATTGACGCCACAGGTCTCGCGCGGCCGCATGCATCGCCGCCAGGTGCTGAAAGCGGTGGTGGTTTGCATCGGACTGGCCGTTGCCTTCTTCGCCGGTGTGCCTGTCGCCAAGGCGGCGCTCATCGGCGGCGCCATCCTCCTGCTCACCCGCGCCATCAAACCAGAGCGCATCTATCGCGAAATCGACGGGCCATTGCTGTTCATGTTCGCCGGCCTGTTCATCGTGGTTGCCGGCGCCGAACGAACGCTGCTGACACCGGACATCGTCGCATCGGCCAAGAACCTCGGGCTGGACGACGTCTGGCGCCTGTCGGGCTTCACCGCGGTGCTCTCCAACATAATGAGCAACGTGCCGGCCGTGCTGGCGCTGCGGCCCTTCATCCCCGGCCTGGAAAACCCCGAGCGCGCCTGGCTGGTCGTCGCCATGAGCTCGACGCTGGCCGGCAATTTCACGCTCCTGGGCTCGGTCGCCAATCTGATCGTTGCCGAACAGGCGCGCGCCGCCGGCACGTCGCTGTCGTTCGGCGCTTTCTTCAAAGTCGGCCTGCCATTGACGCTGCTAACGCTGGCGGCTGGCACGGCATGGCTGGCGCTCTGATCCCTGGCGCGACTGTTCCGTGCTGAATTGCTCCGGAGTGACGGGTGCTCCGGAGTGACGGGGCTTGGTATTTGCGGCCAAGTCCCGCCACCGGCCCAGATTTTCAGGGCGCCACTACCAATCGGCCTTTCATGTTGGGATGGAAGCGGCAGAAATAATCAACCGCTCCCGCCGTCTTGAGGGTCAGTTTTCCCTTCGCCTTCGGCGGCATCATCACCTCCCAGCTGCCCTTCACCGTGGCCGTGTGGGCGAATGCGTCCTTGTTCACCCACTCGATCGTGTCGCCGACCCTGGCCTCGACGCTTGCGGGCGAGAAGACGAGCTTCTCGATCGTCACCTCGATCGTCGCGGCCGGCGCCGGGCCGGCGGCAAGCACCAGCGCCAGCCAGGCAAGGAGCGGTCGGATCAGCACGGCCGCTTTCATTTCAACATGCCGGCGACATGTTCGGCATGCTGCTCATGCCCCTGGAAGATTTTGAGGCCGGTTTCGAGCAGGCTCTTCAGCTCGGCATTGCTGGCCGACGGAATGAGCAGGGTTTCGAGCGCTCCATTGACCTGCTTGTGGTAGGCCACCTCGTTTTCGATATAGGCCTTGTCGAAGGCAGCCCCTTTCAGCTTGGCGAGCTTGGCATGTTCCTCTTTCGCCGCCTTGGTCAGCGCCTGGCTGGTGGCATTGTCTTCCGGCTTCACCTTGAGCTTCTTGAGCAGGTCGAGCGCCTGCTTGTTCACCGCTTCGTGGTCGCGCTCCATGTCCTTGGCGAAATCGACGACTTCCTTGTTCTTGGATTTCTTGATTGCCTGCTTGGCCGCCTCGATGTCGATCATGTCGGCTGTGTAGGCGATGTGGGCGATCTGCGGGTCGGTCGGCTTGTCGGCAGCTTGCGCGAATGGGGCAGCGCCAAGCAGCAAGAGGGCGGCAAACGCTGTGGTATGTCGGATAAGCATGGCATCTCCTTCGCCCGACAGGCTGGGCAGCGGGCTTCATCTGGGTTGACATTCATTGGATGAGGATGGCGCGGAAACGTTCCCGACAAATCGGCGAAAGATCTGGCCTTGAAGATCACCCGTCGAATCCGAGCCGTTTCATCACGGCCTGCGTCAGCCGCTCGCAGCGCCGGCCGGCGAAGGGAAAGGCGTCGAGCAGCACCGGCCCGATCTCGTCGTCCAGCGCCTTGCGCAGCAAAACGCGGGCGCGGTGCAGTCTCGTCTTGACGGTCTCGGGCCGCACGCCGAGCAGGTCGGCGGTCTCCTCGATGCTCAGCCCCTCGATGACGCGGGCCACGAAAACCGCGCGATAGGCGTCGGGCAGGCTGTCGGTCGCCCGCTCGACAAGCCCGAGGATCTGCCGCTGCGCCATCGTCCGCTCCGGATCGTCGCTTGGGTTGAGGGGAAACCGGATGATCTGCGCTTCCGGGTTTTCAGGCATGGCCACGGTTCGCCGTCCTTTGCGAAGCCGCCCGAGCGCCTCGTTGATGACGATGCGCGACAGCCAGGTGGAAAGCGAAGCATCGCCGCGATAGGTGCCGAGATTGGTAAAGGCCCTGACATAGGCCTCCTGCACGATGTCCTCGGCCTCGCCGTCGTTGCGCACCATGCCGCGCGCCAGTCGGTAGAGCCGCTGGTTGTTCAGCTTCATGATCTTGCGAAAGGCATCGCTGTCGCGGGCGAGTGCGCGGGCCACGAGCCGAAGCTCGTCCGTCGCTGTTGATGTTGCCGTCAGCGCGGGCATGTGTCCTCCATCGATCCTTGCACGAAAGATTGGATGCAGGTTTCGAAAAAAGGTTCCCGAAAAATCACGCCGGGCCGATCGCCTGGCTACCTATGCTAGCACTTTGGCCGGCTCCGTGCCGGTGTTTTGCATCCGCGCCGTCGCGGCCAGCAGATCGGTCTGCGTGATCAGCCCGAGGATGTGGTTTTTATCGTCGACGATGATGACGGCGTGGCTGCGCCCGTCGGTCAGCACTGGCAGCAGCGCCATGGCGTTCGAGCCGGCAGTTGCGGTTGCCGCCGGCGAGATCACGGTTCCGACCGTGCCGGCCGCCAGCGTCAGTTCCCGCAAGCCCACGGTTCCGGCCAGCCTTGCCTCGGCATCCACCACCGGCAAGGTGCGTATGTTGTGGTCAAGCAGCAATTGGCGCGCAGCGGCGGCTGGCGTGTGCTCGTCCACCGAGATGACGTCGCGCGACATGATGTCTTCGCACCGCAACGTCGCATGCTCGCGCACCATGGCCTGCAATTCGACCTGCCGCAGCAGCCGGTCGAGATCGCCCCGGTCGATGTCGAAGGTCTCGTCGAGCGCTCCAAGCGCGGCATCGATGTCCTCGGAGCGAAAACCGACACGCAATTGCGCCGGCGGGTCGATGGTGCCGTGGCTGTTTACCGGCGCCGGGGCCGGCACGTGCGGGTAGTTGCGCCGGGCCAGCTTGTGGAAGCTGTAGCCAAGCGCCACCAGCAGCATCGAATTGACCGCCACCGGCACGAAGGGAAACAGGAAGCCGGCGCTGATCACGGCTGGACCGCCGAACACCGCGGTCAATGCCGCCGCACCCCCGGGTGGATGCAGGCAGCGCGTGAACGACATTGCGGCGATCGCCAACGCTACCGCAATACCGGTGGCGAGCACCGGCTGGTGCACGAATTGCACCACGATCACGCCGACAAGCGCCGAGATCGTGTTGCCGCCGATGATCGACCAGGGCTGCGCCAGCGGGCTGGCGGGCACCGCGAACAACAGCACCGCCGATGCTCCCATTGGCGCCACCAGCAGCGGCACATGTGGCCCGCTACCCAGTGTGAGTCCGCTGATCGCGCCAGTCAGCGCAATGCCGATCATCGCACCGACGCAGGCGATGATGCGTTCGCGCAGCGTCGCGCCGGCAAGAATGGGAACAAAGAGGCGGAACGCCATGGGCAGGCTCTTGGTGCGGTGGCTGGGGAATGATTTCCGCTGCCGCAATGAAGCGGAAGCCGGCAATTTGGAAGTCAAACAAATCCGCAAAACTGCGGATGGGGAGAATAATATTGCCGACATGGCCGGACCGGGGCGCCGCGTGCGGCCCCCGTTTGCTCAATCGCGTCAAGGCCTTGCGGGCGTTGCTGGTATCGGTCCGAGAGGTCGCGTCAGGCCGCTGCGGCGGCGGTGAGCCCGCGAAGAATATCGGTCATGAGGTCCTCGACATCCTCGAGGCCGATCTGGAGACGAATCAACGGCCCTTCATAGGGGCCCTTGGCAACGACGCGGTCGCCGAGCCAGACCGGCACGGCAAGGCTCTCGTAACCGCCCCAGGAGTAGCCGAGACCGAAGATCCGCAATGCGTCGAGGAACGCGTGCTGCTGGTTCTGGCCGCCGCCGGCAAGCACGATGGAGAAGATGCCGCTGGAGCCGGAAAAGTCACGCTTCCACAGCGCGTGGTCGGGATGGCTGGGAAGGCCAGGGTGGAGCACGCGCGCCACGCCCTTCTGGCCCTCCAGCCATGCCGCGATGGCGAGCGCGCTGCGCTGATGGTGATCGAGGCGCACCCCCATGGTGCGCAAGCCGCGCAGCACCTGGTAGACGTCGTCGGGTCCGGCGCAGCAGCCAAGCGTGCAGAAGCTTTCATACAGCTGTTTCCAGCAGGCCTCGGTGGCCGACACCGTACCCAGCAGCACGTCCGAATGACCGGCGGGATATTTCGTCGCCGCATGGATCGAGATGTCGACGCCATGGTCGAGCGGACGGAAATAAAGCGGCGTCGCCCAGGTATTGTCCATCATGACGATGGCACCGGCGGCGTGCGCGGCCTTCGCGATGGCTGGTATGTCCTGCACCTCGAACGTGTTTGAGGCCGGCGATTCCGTGAACACCACCTTGGTGTTCGGCTTGATCAAGGCGGCGATGCCCGCGCCGATGCCGGGAGCATAATACTCGACCTCGACGCCGAGCCGCTTCAGCATCGTGTCGGCGAAGTTGCGCGTCGGATGATAGACGCTGTCGACGATCAGCAGGTGGTCGCCCGCCGAAACGAAGGCAAGCAGCGGCACCGTCACCGCCGCCAGGCCCGACGGGACCACGATCGTGCCGAACGACCCCTCCAGCGCGTCTATGGCCTGGGCCAAGGCGTCGGTGGTCGGTGTGCCGCGCGTGCCGTAGGTGTATTTCTGGTCCCGTCCAGCCATCGAGGCGGCATTGCGGAACAGCACCGTGGAGGCGTGCACGACAGGCGGATTGACGAAGCCGAAATAGTCGTGCGGGTTGTTGCCCGAATGGGCAAGCCGCGTGTTGATGCCTATTTTGCCAGTCACCGGTTCGTTGCCGTCTTTTGCCATTCGTCGTCGCCTTTTTTGGTAAGCCGCTAGCCATAGTGCGGCGACATGGACCGCGCAACAGCCGGCTTTCGCCAGGACCCCGACTTCGAATGTGCCAATTGCCGAGCCGCCGCAGGCCGACTGCAAGCGGCAGTGCCGGCGGCCAGAAAGCCCGCCGCCGGCAGCGGCATGCGTTGCCTAATAGCGCAAAGCGCACCTTCACCATGACCCAGACCAGCCAGAGGGCGCAGACATCGGCACGCAACCGGCCGGCAGAGCACAGTAACGCAGAGTAATCCCGGCGGATGGACTTTTTGCGGACAGAGCGCAGCCTGTCGTAGGGCGAGCTTCGCCGGCTTTATTCGCGCTTCTGACTAAATTGCGGGCGCGTTTGTCTGCGATTCAGGCAATTGCGGCAAACGATTTTCAAACCCATCTGAATTCGGTCATTTTCCTTGACCTCACAGGAATTATCGCCTTCGATGCTGTTCGTGAATGGGAGGCGGCGCGTCGACTGCGATGCGGAGTTCCGGAAATGGGCCGGAACGAAAAGCTGCGTTCACGCGGGAAAAAAAGATCAGGTTTGCCTGAAAACAGAAAAGGGTCTGTGGGTCATGAAACACATTGCAATCGGCATCCTTGGAGCCGCCGCGCTTGGAGCCGTGGCTTCAACGGCTTCAGCCACCACGCTCGACACGGTCAAGCAGAAGGGCTTCATCCAGTGCGGCGTCTCGACGGGTCTGGCCGGCTTCTCCGCGCCGGACGACAAGGGTGACTGGCAAGGCATCGATGCCGATTTCTGCCGCGCCGTGGCGGCCGCCGTCTTCGGTGACGGCTCCAAGGTCAAGTTCACGCCGCTCAGCGCCAAGGAGCGCTTCACCGCGCTGCAGTCGGGCGAGATCGACATCCTGTCGCGCAACACCACCTGGACCATTAACCGCGACACGGCACTTGGCCTGAACTTCATCGGCACCACCTACTATGACGGCCAGGGCTTCATGATCAACGCCAAGAAGCTGCCGGGCGTCAATTCGGCGCTTCAGCTGTCCGGCGCCGCCGTCTGCGTGCAGAGCGGCACCACCACCGAGCTCAACCTCGCCGACTACTTTAAGGCGAACAAGATGGAGTACAATCCGGTCGTTTTCGAGAAGCTCGAAGAGGTCAACGCAGCCTATGACGCCGGCCGCTGCGACGTCTACACCACAGACCAGTCGGGCCTTTACGGCATCCGCCTGACGCTGGGTGCGCCGGCCGATCACGTCGTGCTGCCGGAGATCATCTCCAAGGAGCCGCTCGGACCGGCGGTGCGCCAGGGCGACGACCAGTGGTACCATATCGTCAAGTGGACCTATTTCGCGCTGCTCGACGCCGAGGAACTCGGCATCACCAAGGCCAATGTCGACGAGATGAAGAACTCGGCCAGCCCTGAGATCAAGCGCGTGCTTGGCCAGGAAGCCGACACCAAGATCGGCACCGATCTCGGCGTCTCCAACGACTGGGTCGTCAACATCGTCAAGGCGGTCGGCAATTACGGCGAAATGTTCGATCGCAATGTCGGCTCGGGCAGCCCGCTGAAGATCGCCCGCGGCATCAACGCGCTGTGGACCAAGGGCGGCCTGCAATACGCTCCGCCGATCCGCTGATCGAAATGTGATCCGGAAGGCAGATGGTTCTGCCTTCCGGTTTCTCTTTCACAGGGGACGGTGATATGGCATCGCAGGAAGTCCTTCGCGAGGACACAAGTCGCGGCTCCTTTATCAACGACCCGAAAGTCCGCAGTCTCTTCTTCCAGACACTGGTCGTCGTCGTTCTGTTCGGCTCTGTCTGGTGGATCGTGCAGAACGTCATCGACAATCTGCAGCGTCTTCACATCGCCTCCGGTTTCGGCTTTCTCAGGGGCCGCGCCGGATTCGACATCTCGGACACGCCGATCGCCTACACGTCCGATTCGACCTACGGTCGCGCCATCATTGTCGGCCTGATCAACACCATCATCGTCGCCGTGGCCGGCATCGTCACCGCGACCATTATCGGCTTCGTCATCGGCATCGGCCGGCTGTCGCAGAATTGGCTGATCCGCAAGATCTGCACGGTCTATGTCGAGATCTTCCGCAACATCCCGCCGCTGCTGGTCATCTTCTTCTGGTATTCGGGCGTGCTGGCCGTGTTGCCGCCGCCGCGCGAGAGCTATAACCTGCCTTTCGGTTCCTTCCTCAACCAGCGCGGTTTCTATTTCCCGCGCGCCGTCTGGGGCGAGGGCTCATGGCTGATCTTCGTGGCGCTCATCGTGGGTATCGCCATGGCCTGGTTCGTCGCCCGCAAGGCGCGCCAGCGGCAGATGGCGACGGGTCAGCAGTTTCCCGTGTTCTGGACGTCCGTCGCGCTGATCGTCGGCCTGCCGCTGCTCGCCTATGCGCTGAGCGGCTTTCCGCTGAGCTTCGATTTTCCGAAACAATCGACCTTCAACCTGACCGGCGGCTTCCAGGTCAAGCCGGAGTTCCTGTCGCTCTATCTGGCGCTGTCCTGCTACACGGCGGCCTTCATCGCCGAGATCGTGCGGGCCGGCATCAGGGGTGTCAGCAAGGGCCAGACCGAGGCCGCCGCCGCACTTGGCCTGCGCTCGGGATCGATCCTGCGGCTGGTCGTGGTGCCGCAGGCCATGCGCATCGTCATCCCGCCGTTGACCAGCCAGTATCTCAACCTGACCAAGAACTCTTCGCTGGCCATCGCCATCGGCTATCCGGACCTGACGGCGACCGCCGGCACGGTGCTCAACCAGACCGGCCAGGCGGTCGAGGGCGTGCTGATCATGATGATCGCCTATCTCATACTCAGCCTGGTGACCTCGGCCGTGATGAACGTGGTCAATGCCAGAATGGCGTTGGTGGAAAGGTAGGGCCATGCAGGAACACGACATGTCCTGGGTGCGCACCGAAATGGCCCTGGCGGAGGCGGCGCCGATCAGCGAGCGTGGCCTGTATGCCTGGGTCCGCAAGAACCTCGTCGGTTCGGTCGGCGACACCATCCTCACCATACTCGGCATCATCATCGTCGCCTGGGTCCTGCCGCAGGTCATCAACTGGGCCTTCATCAATGCCCAGTGGACCGGGCCGGACCGGACCGTCTGCGCGACAGTGGCGCAGGGCGGCATCCAGCCCGATGGCTGGAGCGGCGCCTGCTGGGCCTTCGTCAACGCCAAGTTCGGCCAGTTCATGTTCGGCACCTATCCGGTCGAGGAGCGCTGGCGGCCGATCCTGGTCGCCATCCTGTTCGCGGCGCTGCTGGTGCCGATGCTGGTCCCCAGCGTGCCGCGCAAGGGCCTGAACGCCATCCTGCTTTTCCTCGTGCTGCCGATCGTCGCCTTCTTCCTTCTGGTCGGCGGCGTGTTCGGCCTGCCGCATGTCGAGACGTCGCGGTGGGGCGGACTGCTGATCACGCTCAGCCTCTCCTTCGTCGGCATCGCCGTGTCGCTGCCGCTGGGCACCGTGCTGGCGCTCGGCCGGCGCTCCAAGATGCCGATCGTCAAGATGCTGTGCATCATCTTCATTGAAGCTGTGCGCGGCATCCCGCTGATCACAGTGCTGTTCTTCGTCAGCGTCATGCTGCCGCTTTTCCTGCCCGCCGGCGTCACCTTCGACAAGTATCTGAGGGCATTGATCGGCGTGTCGCTGTTTGCCGCCGCCTATATGGCGGAAGTGGTGCGCGGCGGCCTGCAGGCGATCCCCAAGGGCCAATATGAGGGCGCCGATTCGCTCGGCCTCGGCTATTGGCAGAAGATGGGACTGATCGTGCTGCCGCAGGCGCTGAAGCTGGTCATTCCCGGCATCGTCAACACCTTCATCGGTATGTTCAAGGACACCAGCCTGGTCCTCATCATTTCGATGTTCGACCTGCTCGGCGTGGTCAAGCAGAACTTCTCGGACGCCAACTGGGCGACACCGCAGACCGCGAAATCCGGTCTCGTGTTCGCCGCCTTCGTGTTTTGGCTGTTCTGCTTCGGCATGTCGCGCTATTCAATGTATACGGAACGCCGGCTCGACACCGGTTACAAACGATAAAAAGGGGATTGGTTCATGGCCACCGAAAACGCCGTCAGCGCGGAAGAGATCAAGGTCAATGCCGCGAAGATGCACATCTCGACAACCGATGTCGCCATCGACATCATCGCCATGCACAAATGGTATGGCGAGTTCCATGTGCTGAAGGACATCAACCTCAAGGTGATGCGCGGCGAGCGCATCGTCATCTGCGGCCCGTCCGGCTCCGGCAAGTCCACCATGATCCGCTGCATCAACCGGCTCGAAGAACACCAGAAGGGCAAGATCTTCGTCGACGGCAAGGAATTGACCAACGATCTCAAAAAAATTGACGAGGTGCGCCGAGAGGTCGGCATGGTGTTCCAGCACTTCAACCTGTTTCCCCACCTGACCATCCTGGAGAACTGCACGCTGGCGCCGATCTGGGTGCGCAAGACGCCGAAGAAACAGGCCGAGGAGATGGCCATGCATTTCCTCAAGCGCGTCAAGATCCCCGAGCAGGCCAACAAATATCCGGGCCAGCTCTCCGGCGGCCAGCAGCAGCGCGTGGCGATCGCCCGTTCGCTGTGCATGAACCCGCGCATCATGCTGTTCGATGAGCCGACCTCGGCACTCGACCCGGAAATGATCAAGGAAGTGCTGGAGACCATGGTTAGCCTTGCCGAGGAAGGCATGACCATGCTGTGCGTCACCCACGAGATGGGCTTTGCGCGGAAAGTCGCCAACCGGGTGATCTTCATGGATCAGGGCCAGATCGTCGAGCAGAACACGCCGGCCGAGTTCTTCGATCACCCGCGCCACGAGCGCACGAAGCTGTTCCTGTCGCAGATATTGCACTGAGCGCTGCTTCGTCGAAATGGAAGGAGCCCGGCCGCGCCACGGTCGGGCTTTTTCACATTTGGCCGATCGGATCGTTTCGATTGAAACGTGATGGAACCGGAAGAACTATGCCCGGATGAGAAAACGCCTTCGTTTCCTGGCCATGCTGGTTGCCGCGGTGGTGCTGGTCGCGGCACTCGGCACGCTGGTGCCGCGGCCACTCTGGCCGGCTGCCGCGGCCGGCGAGGGCGCCAGGCACATTCTGGTGCTGAGCAATCCGATCCACACCGACATCGCCATTCCCGTCGATGACGGCGTGCGCCGGCGCTTTCGCTTCCTCGCCGCTGCCGGCCAGCCTTCCGACGCGCCCGAGGTGCGCTACATCGTCTTCGGCTGGGGCGGCCGCGCCTTCTACCTGGAGACGCCGACCTGGTCGCAGCTGAAGGCGATGCCCGTATTCAAGGCCCTGACGCTTGACGCTTCAGTGATGCATGTCGAGGTCGCCGGCGATATCTACGGACCCGATGTCGCCGGCTTCGACATCCCGGAAGACCGCTTTGCGGCATTGCTCGACTTCATCGATGCGAGTTTTCAGCAAGGACCAGGCGGGCCGATCGTCATCGCCAGGGCCGCCTATTCCGATTTCGAC
Source organism: Mesorhizobium sp. B2-8-1 (assembly GCF_006440955.1). NCBI lineage: Bacteria > Pseudomonadati > Pseudomonadota > Alphaproteobacteria > Hyphomicrobiales > Phyllobacteriaceae > Mesorhizobium > Mesorhizobium sp. B2-8-1. Next base: position 12,756 of record NZ_VFTX01000012.1, read on the forward strand.
CGCTTCTATGAGGCGAACGGCCATTTCAATGCGCTGGCCGGCTGCAACACCTGGACGGCCGCCGCCTTGCGAACCGCCGGCCTGCGGACCGGTTGGTGGAACCCGCTGCCGGTCTCGCTTGGGTGGTCGTTGAAGCTGTATAATGGTAGGTAGCGCAGATAACGCCAACGCCTCGTTCGAGTTCTAGGCCCGCCACCCATAAAGCCAGTCCAAATCCGCGGCGAGCTTCTTCGGCGCCCGCATTTTCAGGAAAAGGTTGCGCGCCAATGCCACCGGACCCCAGGCATGCCAGGCAAGGCGGTTGAGGGCGCCGCGACGTGCCACTCTCACGACGCGCGGCCGGCGCAGGCCTTCCCAGATTTGAAGACTTCCGGCCAGGTCGGCAGGGGAGGCGGCCATGACGTCGGCAAGCGTGGCGGCATCCTCGATGGCCATCGCGGCGCCCTGTGCCGCGAACGGCGTCATGGCATGCGCCGCGTCGCCGACCAGCGCGATGCGGCCCGACCTTACCCATGGCTGCTTCTGATCGACCGTATGGATCGGCCAGGCCGCCCACGGGCCGGCCAACTCCGCAAGCCTTGCCAGCGCCGGCGCGGTGCGGCGCATGGCGCCGGCCAGGATTGCGGGATCGGCATGGCCGGACCAGCCTTCGGCGATACGCTCGCCCTTGGTGAAAGCGACGAGATTGATGGCGCTGCCCTTGCTGACGGGATAGGCGACCATGTGAAAGCCGGGATGCAGGAAGGTGGTGACGCAGTCCGGCGCACCGATCTCTGCAAAAGCTTGCCCGGCAGGACTGTCTGCGCTGACGGTTGCCCGCCAGGCCAGTTCGCCGGAGAAGTGGCTTTTCGCAAGCCTGTTTTTCCTTCCTTGGTCGGCAAGTCCGCGCATCGACGACCAGACGCCATCGGCGCCGACCAGAAGGAAACCTTCCGCCGCGACGAGCCTGCCACCCACATCGGCTGCCGCAGTGACGCCTGAACTGCTGATCGTGACGCTGCCAAGGCGCGCACCAGTAGTGAGATGAACATCGGGCATGGCAGCCACGCGCGCCATCAGCGCGTTTTGCAGGTCCGCTCGATGCGCCACGAGGTAGGGCGCACCCCAGCGCGCCTCGCCGGCTCGTCCAAAAGGTACGCGCGCCAGTTCGCCCAAGGTTGCCGCATCCTTCAGCACCACGGCTTCCGGCCTGACGGCATTGGGAAGAAGTGCGTCGAGTACGCCGAGCTCACGCAGGATGCGTGTCGCGTTGGGCGAAAGCTGGATGCCGGCGCCCGCCGCTTCGAGGCGCTGCGCCTGTTCGAAGATCCGCACTGTATAGCCCCGCTCGGCGAAAGCCAACGCCGCGGTCAGCCCGGCAATACCCGCCCCGGCGATGATGACTTGCCGGGACTGTGCGTCTGCCATTGGCCGGGCCGCTGGAAGTCAGGCGGCCTGGTCGATGTAGAGGCAGCCGGCCGGCAGCGTTTCCATCGCCGTCAGCTTCGGCGAATAGCGGTAGAGCGTCGAGCAGTAGGGGCAGACCTTCTCATTGTCGTCGCCCATATCGAGAAACACATGCGGATGGTCGAAAGGCGGGTTGGCGCCGGTGCACATGAATTCCTTGACTCCGATATCGATCGCCGGATGGCCCGCATCGTTCTGGAAATGGGGAATGGAACCGCCTGCCATCGTCGTCTCCTTTAGCGCAGTCTGCTCAGCGTTTGGATCATAACCGGCCTGTTTGCAAGTTCGATGAAATGAAACTGTCGCAAAAGCCTGTCAGAGGATAAGTTAAGCCGGTTAACCGGCTGGAGCATCGCGGCCAGGCGCAACAGCCTGGGCGCCGCCCGAAAGCGGCGAAGCAACCAGACGTGGGAAGAGCAGGAACCATGAACGAACTGAAGCCGGTCCAGAGCGAGTTCATCAATGCGGAAGCGGCAAGCCCGGAAGGCAATCCGGATCGTTTCGTCAATCGCGAGTTCTCCTGGTTGCAGTTCAACCGCCGCGTGCTCGAGGAATCGCAGAACACAAACCATCCGCTGCTGGAGAGGGTACGTTTCCTGTCGATCTCCGCGGCCAATCTCGATGAGTTCTTCATGGTGCGCGTCGCCGGCCTGGCCGGCCAGGTTCGCGAAGGCATCGTGTTGAGAAGTCCGGACGGGCGTACCCCCGAACAGCAGCTCGAACAGCTGCTGCGCGAGGTCGAACGGTTGCAGGAAGACCAGCAGAAAAGCCTTTCGGCGCTGACCGTGCTGCTCAACAAGGAAGGCATCGAGAGCATCACCCGCGACGCGCTGACCAAGGACGAGAAGGCCTGGCTGGAGGAGCACTTCCAGGACCAGGTGTTTCCTGTTCTCACGCCATTGTCGATCGACCCGGCGCATCCGTTCCCGTTTATCCCCAATCTCGGCTTCTCGATGGCGCTGCAGCTTCGCCATCGCAAGAACGGCGAGGAGATGAGCGCGCTCTTGCGCCTGCCGGTGGCGCTGAAGCGTTTCATCCGTTTGCCGGACCGCAAGCACCATGTCCGCTTCATCCCGCTGGAAGAGGCGGTCGGCCTTTACATCGGCAAGTTGTTCCCGGGTTACGAGGTCAAGGGCTCCGGCACGTTCCGCATCATTCGCGACAGCGACATCGAGGTCGAGGAGGAATCGGAAGATCTCGTGCGCCTGTTCGAGACCGCGCTAAAGCGCCGCCGCCGCGGCTCCGTCATTCGCATCGAGTTCGACATGCTCATGCCGGCCGAACTGCGCGAATTCGTCGCCGGCGAACTCGGCGTTTCGTCGAGCCGCATCAGCGTCCTGACCGGCCCGCTGGCGCTCAGCCAGATTTCGGAGATCGTCGCCGTTGCCCGCGACGACCTCAAATTCACGCCCTACAATCCGCGTTTCCCCGAGCGCATCCGCGAGCATGGCGGCGATTGCTTCGCCGCTATCCGCGAGAAGGACATCATCGTCCACCACCCCTACGAATCCTTCGACGTGGTGGTGCAGTTCCTGCGCCAGGCGATGGCCGACCCGGAAGTGGTGGCGATCAAGCAGACGCTTTACCGAACCTCCAACGACAGCCCGATCGTGCGTGCGCTGGTCGACGCCGCCGAGGCCGGCAAGTCGGTGACGGCACTGGTCGAGCTCAAGGCTCGCTTCGACGAGGAGGCCAACATCCGCTGGGCGCGCGACCTCGAGCGCGCCGGCGTCCAGGTCGTGTTCGGCTTCCTCGAGCTCAAGACCCACGCCAAGATGTCGCTGGTGGTGCGGCGCGAGGACGGCAAGCTGCGCAATTATGTGCATCTGGGCACCGGCAATTACCATCCGGTGACCGCGCGCATCTACACCGACCTGTCCTTCTTCACCACCGATGCAACGATCGCACGCGATGTCGCCCAGCTTTTCAACTTCATCACCGGCTATGCCGAGCCGACCGCCGAAATGCGGCTGGCGATCTCGCCCTTCACGCTGAGGAACCGTATCCTGCAGCACATTTCCGATGAGGTCGCCCACGCACTCGAGGGACGGCCGGCACGCATCTGGATGAAGATGAACGCCCTTGTCGATCCGATCATCATCGACGCGCTCTACGACGCCAGCCGAGCGGGCGTCGAGATCGACCTCGTCGTGCGCGGCATATGCTGCCTGCGGCCGCAGGTGCCGGGCCTGTCGGAAAACATCAGGGTCAAGTCGATCGTCGGCCGTTTCCTCGAGCACAGCCGCATCTATTGCTTCGGCAATGGCCACGGCCTGCCGTCGGACGAGGCGGTGGTCTACATCTCCTCGGCCGACCTCATGCCGCGCAATCTCGACCGTCGCGTCGAGACCATGGTGCCGATCACCAACCCGACTGTGCATGAACAGGTGCTGGGCCAGATCATGCTCGGCAACATCATGGACAATCAGCAAAGTTTCGACGTATTGGCTGATGGAACCTCCCGGCGCGTCGTGCTCGAGGAGGGCGAGGAGCCGTTCAACGCGCAGGAATATTTCATGACCAATCCGAGCCTGTCGGGACGGGGTGATGCGCTGAAATCGCATGCGCCGAAGCGGATCGCGCAATTCAAGCGCCGCAAGAAAAACGCCGCCGCCTGATGCTGTCCGATTCCCAGGGCCGGCTGCAGGATCGCCGACCGCTGTCCATCATCGACATCGGCTCGAATTCGATCCGCCTTGTCGTCTATGAGGGGCTGGCGCGCTCGCCGACCATGCTGTTCAACGAAAAGATGCTGGCGGGCCTCGGCCGCGGCATCGTGTCGACGGGGAAGCTCGACCCCGAGGGCGTGACACGGTCGATGGAGGAGTTCCGCCGCTTCCGCGCGCTCTCCGACCAGGCCGGTGCCGAGCACATGTACGTGCTGGCGACCGCCGCCGCGCGCGAGGCCGTCAACGGCCCCGATTTCATCCACCGCGCCGAAGACGTGCTCAAGACCGAGATCCGCGTGATCAGCGGCCGCGAGGAAGCCTATTATTCCGCGCTCGGCGTCATCTGCGGCTTTCATCCGGCCAACGGTATCGCGGGTGACCTCGGCGGCGGCAGCCTTGAACTGGTCGACGTCAATGGCGAAGCGATCGGCGACGGCATAACGTTGCCGCTGGGCGGCCTGCGCCTCCAGGATATGGCCAAGAACTCCCTCACGCAGGCAGCGAAAATCGTGCGCGACGAGCTGGGGCGGGCGAAGCTGCTCAAAGGCGGGCAAGGCAGGCCTTTCTATGCCGTCGGCGGCACCTGGCGAAATCTCGCCCGGCTGCACATGGAGATGACCAACTATCCGCTTGGCGTCATGCACCACTACGAGATCGGCGTCGAAAGTGCCGCCAATTTCCTGCGGCAAGTGGCGAAAGGCGAGATCGAGAAGATCAAAGGCATCGAGGGCGTTTCGAAGAACCGCCGCTCGCTCCTGCCTTACGGTGCCATCGTGCTGCAGGAGATCATGGCGGCGATGCAGCCGTCGAAGATCATCGTCTCGGCGCTCGGCGTGCGCGAAGGCTTCCTCTATTCGCTGCTCGACCAGGCCGAGCAGAAGGCCGATCCGCTGATCTCGGCATCGGAGGAACTCGCCCGGCTGCGCTCGCGCTCGGTCACCCATGCGCATGAACTCGTCGACTGGACGGCCAAGACCTTTGCCGCTTTCGGCATCGACGAGACCGAGGACGAGGCGCGCTACCGCCACGCGGCGGCATTGCTGGCCGACATCGGTTGGCGCGCGCATCCCGAATATCGCGGCAAGCAATCGCTCAACATCATCGCCCACGCCTCCTTTTTCGGCGTGGACCACCCTGGCCGCGCCTATCTGGCGATGGCCAACGCCTATCGGCACGACGGCATCTTCAACGAAGCCATCGCGCCCGAGATCAAGGCGCTGGCGACACCGCGCTATCTGGAGCGGGCGCGGGTGCTGGCGGCATCGATGCGCGTCGTCTACCTGCTGACCGCCTCGATGCCCGGCGTCATGCCAAGGCTGAAATGGGAGCAGCGCGGCAATAGCGTGCTGGCGCTGGTCTTGCCGGCATCTCTGGCAGATCTCTATGGCGAGCGGCCGGCCGGGCGCTTGGCGCAACTGGCGCGAATTACCGGCCGCCGCCTGGTGCTGGCGGTCGAGGGCGGACCGAGCGTTTCGGTGAAATAGGTACGGCCAACTCCATCGCGCCACTTGTTCAGCGGCTTCGCGTTTGAAGACCGGCTTCCCCCACTCCGTCTTGGCTTCGCCAAGCCACCTCTCCCCCGTCCGGAGGGAGAGGAGGGGCGCCAAGATTGGCGAACGCGAGCCCTTCCTCTACCCCGTCGATCGGGGAAGAGGTGTCGAGCGCAGCTCGACGGGGGGGGGTCGACTTGGCTCGGGCGTCGACTTGGCTCGGGCATTGAGAGTTCAACCCGGGGCATATGTCTGGTTGGTTCCGGGCCTGCCCTTGGATTTAGGCGATATCAAACCGCAGCCCGCCCGTCGACCGACCAGGCGCCGGCGCCGGCCATGGCGAGCGCCAGAAAGCCGCCCGATATCGCGATGTCCTTCATCAGCATCTGCTGGTGCAGGAAGGCAAGCGTCGCATCATCGGCGCCCTGGCCGTAATGGCCGATGAAGCCGGCAACGATGCAGAAGGCGGCCAAAAGCAGAGCCACGATCCGGGTCTGGAAGCCGATGAGTATCAGCAGGCCGGCGATCAGCTCGAACAGGCCCGTGCCCCACGCGGCGAGCCCCGGGAGCGGCAGGCCAAGGCCGGCGAAATAGCCCGATGTGCCGGCAATGTCGGCGAGCGCATGGAAGCCTGACGGTACGAACAGCGCGGCAAGCAGCAGCCGCGAAGCCAGAAGCAGTGCGTTGCGAGGCATGGTCACCTCCGTTGTCGTTTGGCCGGTTTGGGCCTTTACCCACCCGGACCGATAGATCCTACCACCGATGCCCCGGCAAATCCGGGCGCTGAATTGAGGCTTCTGCACCGACAACGAAACAGTGGCGCGGAAAATTCCGCGCCACTGCTGTCAAGACGGGGGAGGGAAGTTCAGCCGCGCTTGGCGTCGACCGAATAGGCGCCGGCGCCTGAGGAAGCCAGCACGAGGAAGCCGCCGGTGATCGCCAGGTTCTTCATGAAGTTGATCATCTGCATCTGGTCGGCCCAGCCGGTGTGGGCGACCAGGGCCGTGGCGACGGTGAAGATCGCCAGCACCCAGGCGGCAATCCGGGTCTGGAAGCCGACGAGAATGGCCAGACCGCCGAGCAGTTCGATGAGGCCGACGACGATGGCCGTCACGGTCGGCAAGGGCAGGCCGAGGCCGCCGAAATAGGCCGCGGTGCCGGAAAGGGCGCTGAGCTTGCCGAAACCGGAAAGCAGGAAAATGACCGCGAGCAGGATGCGGCCGAGCAGGATCGTGACAGAACTGTTGGACGCGGTGCCGGCGCCGGCGAAGGAAGTGTTGGTGGACATGGTGGCTCTCCGAATGGGGTTGATCGCCCATCAGATAGACCATGCTGACTGTTCACCAAAGCCGCCTGTCTGGCGACACATTGTTCACAGGACATACGTTTCCGTGAACCGGTGAAAAACGGAAATTCGTGCCGGTCGATGCGGTGGCGGGAGCATATTTTCCCGCCGAAAAAGTGCCTTCAGCCAGGATGGGTCATATCTTCCGGCCGCACGATCCGATCGTAATCGGCTTCGCTGACCAGCCCGGTGGCCAGCGCTTCCTCGCGCAGCGTGGTACCGTTCTTGTGCGCGGTCTTGGCGATCTTGGCAGCGTTGTCGTAGCCGATGGTGGGCGCAAGCGCCGTCACCAGCATCAGCGAGCGGTCGAGGGCCGCCTTGATGTTGTCTTCGCGCGCCTCGATGCCGACGACGCAATTGTCGGTGAAGGAGACCGAAGCGTCGGCGAGCAACTGCACCGACTGCAGGAAGTTGTAGGCCATCAGCGGGTTATAAACGTTGAGCTCGAAATGGCCCTGGCTGCCGGCGAAGGTGAGGGCTGCATTGTTACCGAACACCTGCACGCAGACCTGGGTCATCGCTTCGCACTGCGTCGGGTTGACCTTGCCCGGCATGATCGAGGAACCCGGCTCATTTTCCGGCAACGACAATTCGCCAAGGCCGGAACGCGGGCCGGAACCGAGGAAGCGGATGTCGTTGGCGATCTTGAACAGCGCTGCGGCAGCGGCGTTGATGGCGCCATGTGAGAACACCATGGAATCATGGGCTGCCAGCGCCTCGAACTTGTTCGGGGCAGTGACGAAGGCGATGCCGGTGATGGCGGCGATGCGGTCGGCCACCCGCTCGGCGAAGCCGACGGGCGCGTTGAGGCCGGTGCCGACGGCGGTGCCGCCCTGCGCCAGTTCCTGCAGGCCGGGCAACGTCAGCTCGATGCGCTTGATCGACGAAGCGACCTGCGCGGCGTAGCCCGAGAATTCCTGGCCCAGCGTAAGCGGGGTGGCGTCCTGCGTGTGGGTGCGGCCGATCTTGATGATATGGTTGAACTCTCTGCTCTTGGCGGCGAGCGCCTTATGCAGGTGCTTCAGCGCCGGCAACAGGTCATGCACGATGCGCTCGGCGCAGGCGATGTGCATGGCGGTCGGGTAGGTGTCGTTCGACGACTGGCTCATATTGATGTGGTCGTTCGGGTGCACCGGCTTCTTGGAGCCCATGACGCCGCCCAGCATCTCGATCGCCCGGTTGGAGATCACCTCGTTGGCGTTCATGTTGGATTGCGTACCCGAGCCGGTCTGCCAGACCACCAGCGGGAAATGGTCGTTGAGCTTGCCGTCGATGACTTCTTGAGAGGCTTCGACGATCGCCTTGCCGATCGCCGGATCGAGCCGCTTCAGCTCCATATTGGCTTCCGCCGCCGCCCGCTTGACGATGCCGAGCGCGCGCACGACGGATGCCGGCTGCTTTTCCCAACCGATCTTGAAATTGCCGAGCGAACGCTGCGCCTGCGCCCCCCAATAGCGGTCGGCGGCGACCTCGATGGCACCGAACGTATCGGTTTCGGTTCTGGTCTTGGCAGCGCTCACGGCAAGTCTCCGGTCTGTCGATTTGGGCAACGGCGTATCGCGTTGCACAAAACGCATCAAGCGGAGATTGCGGGCGGTGAAGATGCAAATCGGTTGAAGACGGAGCCAATCTCCCCGCTCGCGGAGAGATCGGCTGTCCCGCTCATCCGGCCGTGTACCCGCCATCCACCGCGAAAATCCCGCCGCTGGTCCATGCCGCCTCGTCGCTGGCGAGATAAACCGCGATGCCGGCGAGATCCTCAGGGCGGCCGATGCGGCCAAGCGGGTAGCTGCGCTCGACATAGGCCTCGAGCTCAACCTTTGCCTGCGCCGGCAGATTGTCGATGGTCCTGCGCCGCATGGCGGTGTCGACCGTGCCGGGCGCAATGGCGTTGACCCTGATGCCACGCGGACCGAGCTCGAAGGCGAGTGACTTGGTCAGCGAATTCAGTGCGCCCTTCGACAGGGAATAGAGGCTCGACGGCCGGTTGGGGATCATCTTACTGGCGAAGTAGGAGGAGATGTTGATCACCGATGCGCCGACCGGGAGATGCGGCAACAGCCCTTGCGTGAGGAAGAACGTGGCCGCCACATTGAGCGCGAAGGATTGCTGGAATTGGTCAATGCTGACAGTCTCGAACGGCACGAGATAGGCGACACCGGCATTGTTGACGAGGATGTCGAGCGGCCGGCCGGATTCTTTCACAAGCTCGACAGCCGCCGCGACGCCGGGGCTGGTGGCGAGGTCGGCCGACAGCGTTTCGACGGCACCGTTCGGATGGGAAGCCGTGAGTGTTTCGCGGGCCGCCTCGAGTTTTCCGATGTCGCGCCCGATGATCAGGACCTCGGCACCCTCACGCAAGAAGGCGTCCGCTATGGCAAGGCCGATGCCGTCCGAACCGCCGGTCACCAGCGCGCGTTTGCCGGAAAGTCTCATTGAACGCTCCAAGCCTGTTTGGTGACGAGAGCACCGCATATCGGCGGTCGAGGTCAAGCCGGCTGCCTATCCCATGGTATGAACTTCGGCTGCGGCCGGCGTCGGGGTCAACTGCCGGCGCTTGCATTCGCGAACTGGGCAGGGAGCAAGCGGGAATTTACGCCCCGCCTCGATGCCGGGGAGGTATAGCGGATCAGACGCCGCTTCCGCGCGGACTGGAGATCAGCAACAAAGCCGCGAGCGCGATGTCGCCGACAGGCGCATGGTTTCGGTCGGTCTGGCCAGGTCATGTCGGACCGCGTGCGAGAAGGCTTGCCATGCAGGTGAGGCGGCAAGCGCGGTTTCATGCTGGGCCTGCGCTTCTTCGCCATCAAAACCCATCACACTGATGAAAACATTCTCACTCGCTCGCACCGGCAGGCGTGGAAAGCTGTTTTCCGCATGCTCCGTGACGAAAGCGGCGAGCAGCCGCGCACCGGGTGATGCCGTCATCGGCGCGACTTCGGGCTCGAAGCGGCTGGCGAACGCGGCCTCTGCGCCCGGCCGCAAATGATAAATCCGAATCACGACCATCCCTGACAGCGGCGTGCTTCTGCCTGGCTTTTCGTCGGCAGCCAAGCCCGCGCGCAATGCGCCGGAGAGATCGAAGCCAGCCCCGGTCCACGCAGGTTTGAGCAGCAGCACATCGTCGGAATCGATCATCGTGGCGTTGGCGGCATTGCGGTGCGCTGCCCATACCGGACCGTCATAGAAGGCGCTCAGGGCGCCTTTGCGCACCTCCATGTCCTCGAAGCCGCGCAGCCAGACGAACATGTCGGGGCGATCGAGATCCCGGAATTGGCCGATGATGGTCATCCCGGCCTCTTCCTGGCCTTCGATCAGCTTGCCGTCAAAGAGGTCGATAAGGGTATCGCGTTTGCCGGGTTTCAGCGTGTACTGCCGCAGTTCGACGACCGGGGAGGCGAGCGCTGCTGTCTCCGATGTGGCACTCAGGGGCAGGCTCATAAGCTCGTCTCCAAAAACAGGGTGATCATCCTGTTTTATAAAACAGACCGGTTGTCCTGTTTTGTCAATCTGCTAGCTTCTTTTTCTTCCCTCCTGGAGGGGCACGGTGGAGATTCCCGATGACAGGGCATGCCCAGAAGCGCACCAATGATCCCGAAGGCATGCGCAACAGAGTGCTCGATGCCGCGCAGGAGTCCTTTCAGGTACGCGGCTATCACGCGTCCAGTCTCGGCGATCTGATGGCGGCGGCGGGTGTCAGCGGCGGCGCGTTGCATCATCATTTCCCGACCAAGAAAGCGTTGGCGCTGGCGGTGATCGAAGAGCGTGTGGCCGCGGCGGTCGAAGAGACATGGATGGCGCCTTTGCGGGCGGCCGCTTCGGCGCGCGAAGGCGTGGGTGCAGCCTTCGAAGCCGTGGCGGCGGAACTTGAGCAACAAGGCTTCGTGCGCGGCTGTCCCCTCAACAACCTTGCACATGAACTGTCGCTCGTCGATGCCGAATTGCGCGCTGCCCTTGCCGGCATTTTTGCCGGCTGGCGCCAGGCGATCGCCGACAAGGTCCGGGCTGATCAGCAGGCGGGCAGGGAGCAGGACACCGACCCGCAGCGTTTCGCCGCCCTGGCCGTCGCGGCCTATTCCGGCGCGATGTCGATGGCCAAGACGGCGCAGGATGCCGGCATGTTGCGCGATTGCCTGGCGGGGCTGGAGCAGAATGTCGCCCAAGCTTCGCCCATGGCCGCAACGAGGCGGCGTCGCAGGATATTGCTGCCACCGGGAAACCTTTGATGCCGAGGACGGGAACGATCCCTACAACTCAGTTCCGTTCTGGGGGAGGGCAGCAGCCGTGGACCGGGCGCTGAACTTTACTGCTGACCGGTGTCCGTGCTGAACTTCAACCCATGATGAAGCGCTTCTCACCAAAATCGGTATCACGACGCCGTTTTCTGGCGCGGGCCGCCGGTCTTGCCACGGCCCTTGCGCTTCCACGCCCGGCGCTCGGCCAGACCGGGCAGCGCATTCAGCCTGTCGACGCCACCTTCCTGTTCATCGCCGATGTCCATGCCTGCCGCATGGCCAGCGGCTTGAGTCCCAATTGCCAGCAGGAAGGCAAGACCGACGCTGCCTTGCTGCGCAATGTGGCGGCTCTGAACGGCATTGGCGACAAGACATGGCCCGTCGAGATCGGCGGCGTCCCGACGGGCCTACGCTCCGCCGGCAGCCGAATCGGCACGCCGCTCGGCCTCGTCATCGGCGGCGACATGACCGACGATGGCGGTGGTCAGATCACCCAGCCGAGTGAAGGCACGCAATTGCTGCAATTCAGCCAGCGTTACCAGCAAGGCATGGGGCCTGACCGCGTGCATGTTCCAGTCTATGTCGGGCTCGGCAATCATGACCTCGACCAAAACGGCCCGCGGCATCACGTTGACTGGTACCGGCGCGAAATGCGCGACTATGTCGAAGTCAATCACCGTGCCGGCGTGTTCTTCAAGCCACCGGTTCCAGCCACCGACTACGATGTCGAGACCGACTGCTATGCGTGGGACTGGGGCGGGCTGCATCTCGTCCAGACCCACCGTTTCGCTGGCGACACCGGCCATGGCGCGGACAGCAGCCTGCCCTGGCTGAAGCAGGATCTGGCGACCTATGCGGCGGACGGCCGCCCGGTCATCCTGTTTCAGCATTATGGCTGGGATAATTTTTCGACTGAGCGATGGGATCCCGCCAAAAAGGCGTTCGACGACGACGGCAAGGGGCCGCCGCATTGGTGGAGCGATGCGGACCGTCAGGCACTGCTTGCGGCCCTGAAAGGCTACAACGTGATTGCCATCTTCCATGGCCATCAGCACGAGGTGCCGATGATCTATCAGCGCGACGGCCTTGATCTCTTCAAGCCAAAGGCGGCCTATATGGGCGGGTTCGCACTGGCGCGGGTCACCAATGATGGCATGGATGTCGTGCTGGGCGAAGCCAGCGACGATCACGGCGGGGTCACATTCACCAACGCCTTCAGCAAACCGTTCCAGACATGAAAGCCCGCAGCGGCCTTTTCGTCCCGGACGCTGACTGACGTCGACCTGGCAGTGCGCTCGGGCCTCGGCCTCCGCTACGAGATGCCGCCGATGATGACCGCCGCGATGTAGGGGCCGAAAGAAAACGCCCCTCGCACCTTTTATCGTGCGGGGGGCGTCTTTGCCGTTCGCTTTTCCTTCGATTGCTCTCGTGAATTGCTGACGACAACCATGAAACGTGCTTCGACCGAAATGGCTCCCGGCGCGTCCAGATTTTTTTAGGGCCGCTTTGTTCAGTGCCCGATTGGCGTGAACCGTCGCGGCGGGTGAGCCAAGAATTGACATGGCCGTTTAAATAGCTTACAAGACCTTTGTCGATATTTGTTGACTGACTTTTGTTATCCGCGCTTTGCAGCGCGCCTTTGACGAACTTCCCACATCAAAAATCGAGACAAACGACGTTGTGCATCCGCATGACGGCGAACGAGTATTTGCCATGGAAAGGGTTCGTCATGAGCACCGGCACAGTTAAATGGTTCAACGCCACCAAAGGTTTTGGTTTTATTCAGCCTGACGACGGCTCTGCCGACGTTTTCGTCCACATCTCGGCCGTAGAGCGCGCCGGCATGCGTGACATCGTCGAGGGCCAGAAGCTCGGCTACGAGATGGTCCGCGACAACAAGTCCGGCAAGATGTCGGCCGACCAGTTGAAGGCGGCCTGAAAAAGGATTCAGCCTTCCCGGTGACCACGGATGTACTGGCACTGGTGAATGGCGAATTCGGGCGCATGGCGGCGGAAACCTGAGTTTTCGCACGCTGCGTGCCGGAGCGTCCTGTGCATCCACTGGATGCGCGACGCTCTCATGGAAGGTCAGGCGGTGCCTGGCCTTTTTCACTTTGTGGGTCTCGCCGCCGAAAATGCGCTGCGCGTCGGCCTGAACGTGCTAAGGGACGCTCCAGCAAGTTGAATCCGCCGCCCCAATGCTTTTGTGCGTGGGTCCTGACTGAAGACCGGTCTTGCCCTATCGGCACGAGACTCCTGACAGGAGAAAGATTTTGACCGCCAATTCGAAAACAGCTGCTGATCAGGCAGTGCCCTTGTTCAGCAAGACGCAAACCCAGTCGATGTCGCTCAACCGCATCATTTCCGAACGCGATGCCCTCACCGAGGCGCGTGAAGCCAAGACCGCGCGTTTGCGCGAACTGCGCCTGGAAAAAGAGGCAGATGAAATGGCTGCGGCGGCCGCACAGGCGGCGTTGCCGAAACGGGCCGGAAGACGCTGATGGCGACGAAGCGTGTGCCGGCGACACCCATCGCCGCTGATGCGACCATCGCCGACATGGTCGAAACATTGGACAAGCCAGTCGAATATGTTCGGCGTGTGCTGGAAAAACTCGAACGCTGCAAGCGCGTCCATGGCGATGCACAGGTGCGCGTCGGCGTGCGGGGCCGCGCCGAGTGCCCGAACTATTTGATCGAATATGTCCGCCAAGACGCCAAGACCCGCGAGCCGGTGACCCATCAAGACGCCGCCTACAGCGGCAGCACGCATCGCGAACTGGCGCCGCATCACATCGCGGAGGCGAGGAACTGGTCGCCTGAGGAAATGAACATAACGGCGGTTTCGGCCCTGATCGGCCGTTTGCGCAGTCCGCGCGCACCATCGCGCTTCGCCGACGAGGACTGAGATGGCCATAAAATTCTCCGCCAAGGACCAACCGCCGGCGCCCGCCGCCGCTGCAAAGCCGGTCAAGCCGGCTGCCGCGCCGAAGGCGGATGCCGCTGCCGAGGCCGCGACCGACCTATTCAAGTCTCCGGCCGAGGCGCCGTTGCGTAAGGCAGGCAAGAAGAAATAGCGCCTTGCCGCAAGACGCCGACCGCAATCTGCTGTGCAGGGACCGTTCTCGTTGGTGACCGCAGCCAGCCTTTCATCGTCGCAACGAGGCACCGTCCCGGCATTTGATTGCCAGAGCTGCGGCGCCTGTTGCTCCTACTCGGCCGAGTGGCCGCGCTTTTCCACCGAGGACGACGCGCAGCTCGACCGTATCCCGGACAAGTATGTCGCGACCGATCTGTCGGGTATGCGTTGCGAGGGCGCGCGCTGTTCGGCTCTCTGTGGCGAAGTGGGCAAGGCAACCGCTTGCGGCATCTACGAGCTGCGCCCGGATGTCTGCCGCGCCTGCATGCCCGGCGACGAGGATTGCCTGATGGCGCGTCGGGCGCACGGGCTGCCTGTCCTCTGATCTGACGGCGCCGCGGCTTGTGCGCGGGGATTTCGCTGCTACGCTGCCCGCCGGGCAGCACAGCGGAGAACCAAATCGTGAGCATCGAATTCTTGTTGACGTCGCTGATCGTGGTGGCTTCGCCCGGCACCGGCGTCCTCTACACGCTGAGCGCCGGGCTTTCCCGCGGCGCCCGCGCCTCCATCGTCGCCGCTTTCGGCTGCACGCTCGGCATCATCCCGCATATGGCTGCCGCCATCACCGGCCTCGCCGCGCTCCTGCACACCAGCGCGGTCGCCTTCGAGACGCTGAAATATCTGGGCGTCGCCTACCTCCTTTACATGGCCTGGAACACGCTGAAGGAGAGGGGTGGTCTGAACGTCGAGGACAATGTCGCGCCGCGCTCCACCGGCAAGGTGATTGCGAGAGGCATCCTCGTCAATGTGCTCAACCCGAAGCTGTCGATCTTCTTCTTTGCCTTCCTGCCGCAGTTCGTCAGCACGACCGAGCCGCACGCGCTGTCGAAGATGCTGGAACTGAGCAGCGTCTTCATGCTTTTGACCTTCGTCATCTTCGTCGGCCATGGCATCTTCGCCGCCTCAATCCGCAGCCATGTCGCGTCGCGGCCGAGGGTGCTGACCTGGATGCGCCGCACGTTCGCCGGCGCTTTCGTCATGCTCGGCGCCAAGCTTGCGCTGGCGGACAGGTAGAATTCGTTCGCCTCGCCTTGGCACGAAATCGATGCCGAACAATGAGAAGGCGAGCCTTGGCCCGCCTTCTTTTGTTCTTCAACTCCGGACTAGCCGGCAATCATTTGTTCGCGCCGCCGAGCGCCTTCAATTTTTCGCAGAACGGGGCATACGGCTTGCTCATCGCCGCATCCTGACAGTCCTTCATC
Organism: Mesorhizobium sp. B2-8-1; assembly: GCF_006440955.1. Taxonomy (NCBI): domain Bacteria; kingdom Pseudomonadati; phylum Pseudomonadota; class Alphaproteobacteria; order Hyphomicrobiales; family Phyllobacteriaceae; genus Mesorhizobium; species Mesorhizobium sp. B2-8-1. The sequence goes on from NZ_VFTX01000012.1 coordinate 28,279, forward strand.
ATCATGGCTTGGTCGTCCTTGGACATTTTTGCCCAGGCGGCTTTCATCTCGGCGTCGGATTTCATCGTCTTCATGCTCGCATCGGTGAAGAACGGTTCCATCATCTTGGGCGAGTCGAGCGCTCCGGCAAGTGCCGTGCCGCTGAGGACGGTCAACGCGAGTGCTCCAAAGCAGGCGGTTCTGATGTTCATGACATTAGTCCTCCCTATGGTCTTTCTCGATCGTCGAATGGCGGTCGGACTCTATTCCTAGCACAAACCGATGTGTATTAGGAGTAACTCATATGGTGAAGCCGGCCTATCCCTTGACGTAGCCCATCGCCTCGACGATACGCCCGCCCTCGACGCGCATCAGATTGACGCCGCGCAGCGAATTGCCGTCCGCCATCCAGTAGCGCCAGCGGATCGTCGCCCGCTCGCCGGCGACGAAGGTCTCCTCGATGTCGAAGCGCGTGCCGGGCTGGGTCGCGATCGCCGTCCATAGCCCGACGCAGGCCGCCTTGCCGGCATGGCGCGCACCGTCCGGTGCCGGCACGGTGTTTTCAATCACGCAGTCCTCGCCCACCAACTCGGCAAGCGCCGACGGATCGTGCAACTGGAACACATCGTTGAAGCGCCGCATGATCTCGGCTGTCCGCCGCGACTCTGGATGACTGTCCATGATGCTGCTCATCTCGTACTTCTCCTGATTCATTGTTGCGCGGCGGTACCCACGAGGGTCGCCTTGAGGTTGATCTGGGCCACGCCGGCCAGCGCGCGCGAAACGAGACAGCTCGCCTTGGCGGACTGGGCAAGGCGCTCGAACTGGTCTTCGGCGAGCCCCGTGACCTCCACCGCCGTTTCAAGGTCGATGCGGGTGATGGTCGGCCCGGCCTCGGTCGCTCCGAGGTGCACCCTGGCGATGGTGCGGATGTCCCGGGGAACATGACCTCCCTGGCCAAGGATGAAGGTCAGCGCCATCGAGAAACAGCCGGCATGCGCGGCCGCGATCAGTTCTTCCGGGTTGGTGCCGGGGCCGTTCTCGAAACGCGACGGAAAGGAATAGGCGCCTTCGAACACACCGCTGCCGAGCCGCAGCCGGCCTGAACCTTCCCTCAGCGTGCCTTGCCACTCGGCCGAAGCTTCACGAATTGTCATTGCTGTTCTCCCTTCTGGTTCGATCGATATGAAAGATCAGGCTCCGTCGATGACGACCTTCCCGAAGACGTCGCCCTGCTGGAAATAGCGGTAGGCGTCGCGGGCCTCGGCGAAGGGGAAGACCTTGTCGATGACCGGTCTCAACCGGTGCGCCGAGACGGCGTTGAGCATCGTTTCGAGGTTTGCGCGGCTGCCGACGAACAGACGGCCGATTGTGACGAGGCTGCGCTGATAGACGGCGCCGGGGATCTGCACCGTTGCGCCCTTCGCATCCTGAATGGTGAGCAGCACGATGCGCCCATAAAGCGCGCTGGCGATCAGCGACTGCGCGAAGGTCGGCGGGCCGCCGGTTTCGACGGTAAGGTCGATACCGCCGGTTTCGCCACGCACCATCGCCCCCCATTCCGGCATGTCGGTCGAGGAGACGACGAGGTCGGCCCCCATCGCCCGCAGCTTGCCGACCTTCTCGGCGCGAGAGGTGACGGCGACGACGCGGCAGCCGAGCAGCTTGGCGAACTGCAACGCGAACAGCGAGACGCCGCCCGAGCCTATGACTAGAACCCATTGGCCGGGCTTGGGAATCTCCGCCCCGGTCAGTGCGTTCCAGGCTGTCAGGCCGGCGCAGCTCAGCGTTGCCGCCTCGCGCCAGTCGAGATGCTCGGGAACTCGCACCGCCCATTGCTCGTCAAGCACGGCGTACTCGCCGAGCATGCCATCCAGCGTGCAGCCGAGCTGGTCGATCAGTCCGGCATTGATGCGGCCATCGATCCAGCGGGCGAAATAGCTGCCGGTGACACGGTCGCCGACGGCAAAGCGTGTGACATCATCGCCGATGGCGACGACCTCGCCGGCGCCGTCGCTGAGCGGAACGATCCCGCGGCGCGGTGTCAGGGGGTAGGTGCCATTGAGGATCATCGTATCGCGTCGGTTGAGCGAGGTGGCGCGCACCCGCACCACGATCTCCTGGGGACTTGGCTCCGGTCGCACCTCTTCCCGCATCACCAGACATTCGGTTCCGCCCAAACCCTCAAGACGATAGCTGCGCATTTCGGCTCTCGATTATATAGACTGATCTACATATTATGTAGACCAGTTGTCATATTTCTGGCAAGGCTTATAAGGATCTCTCCTGACAGAGGTTGACATGGCGAACGATACGAGAGCCCGCATACTCGAAACGACCGGATTGCTGCTCAGGCGGCGCGGCTATCACGGCACTTCGCTCAATGACATACTGAGCGCCAGCGGCGCCCCGCGCGGCTCGCTCTATTTCCACTTTCCCGGTGGCAAGGATCAGCTGGTCGTCGAAGTGACGCGCGCCAGCGTGGCCGAGGTGACTGAGAGGCTTGGCGCCGAGCTGGCGGCGGAAAGCGATCCGGCGGTTGCCGTTCACCACATTTACCAGTCGGTCGCTCGCATGCTGGAGGACAACGAATTCTCGCTCGGCTGCCCGATCGCGCCGGTCGTGCTCGATGCGCCGAACGACGTGCCGGACTTGGAGGAAATCTGCCGCTCCGCTTTCGAGCAGTGGATCGGCCTGCTGCGCCAGGCGTTTGTCAGGGCAGGGGTGGTCGAGCGCCGCGCACGGGCGCTGGCGCTGTTGGTCGAGTCCTCGCTGGAAGGCCTGATGGTGATTGCCCGCGCCACCCGCGATCGCTCATCGATCAACGTCGTGGCCGATGAGGTGGCTACCCTGATCGAGCAGGCAGTCCTCGCCGGCAAGGCGACGCGGCAAGCGGAGAGCACTGCTGTCTGACGCTGGTTCCAACCGACTACGCTGAAGCAAAGCCTGAATGTGCAAAGAAAAGGGCGGCATCGCTGCCGCCCTTTCCGCATGCATAAAGCAGATGGCTGGATTAGAAGTCCATGCCGCCCATACCGCCCATGCCGCCGCCGCCCATGCCGCCAGGCATGCCGCCGCCAGCCGACTCCTTCTTCGGAGCCTCCGCGATCATGGCTTCGGTGGTGACCAGCAGGCCGGCGACCGAGGCCGCGTCCTGGAGAGCCGTACGCACGACCTTGACCGGATCGACGATACCCATGGCGATCATGTCGCCATATTCGCCGGTCTGGGCGTTGTAGCCGAAGGTCGCGCCCTTGTTCTCGAGGATCTTGCCAGCAACGATCGATGCTTCCGCACCGGCGTTGGCAGCGATCTGACGGGCCGGGGCCTGCAGTGCGCGGCGAACGATGTTGATGCCGGCGGCTTGGTCGGAGTTGACGCCGGTGGCCTTGAGGTTGCCCGAAGCGCGCAGCAGGGCCACGCCACCGCCGGCAACGATACCTTCTTCTACGGCCGCGCGGGTCGCGTTGAGGGCGTCATCGACGCGGTCCTTCTTTTCCTTCACTTCCACTTCGGTCGCACCGCCGACGCGGATAACGGCAACACCGCCGGCGAGCTTGGCCAGACGCTCCTGGAGCTTCTCCTTGTCGTAGTCCGAGGTGGTCTCCTCGATCTGCTGCTTGATCTGGGCAACGCGGCCCTGGATCTCGGCCTTCTTGCCGGCGCCGTCGACGATGGTGGTGTTCTCCTTCGAGATCGACACCTTCTTGGCGCGGCCGAGCATGTTGAGGCCGACATTCTCGAGCTTGATGCCGAGGTCTTCGGAGATGACCTGGCCACCGGTGAGGATGGCGATGTCTTCCAGCATGGCCTTGCGGCGATCACCGAAGCCCGGAGCCTTGACGGCAGCGATCTTCAGGCCACCGCGCAGCTTGTTGACGACCAGCGTGGCCAAGGCCTCGCCTTCGACGTCTTCCGAGATGATGAGCAGCGGCTTGGAGGTCTGCACGACCGCTTCCAGGACCGGCAGCATGGCCTGCAGATTGGAGAGCTTCTTCTCGTGGAGCAGGATGTAGGCGTCCTCGAGATCGGCAACCATCTTATCGGGGTTGGTGACGAAGTAGGGCGAGAGATAGCCGCGGTCGAACTGCATGCCTTCGACGACTTCCAACTCGGTCTCGGCGGTCTTGGCTTCCTCGACGGTGATGACGCCTTCGTTGCCGACCTTCTGCATCGCTTCCGCGATCATCTTGCCGACCGACTCGTCGCCATTGGCCGAGATGGTGCCGACCTGGGCGACTTCCTCGGAGGTCTTGATCTTCTTGGCGGCCTTGCCGAGAGCTGCGACCACTTCGGTCACGGCCAGGTCGATGCCGCGCTTCAGGTCCATCGGGTTCATGCCGGCGGCAACCGCCTTGTGGCCTTCCTGGACGATCGACTGCGCCAGAACGGTCGCGGTCGTGGTGCCGTCGCCGGCGATGTCGTTGGTCTTCGAAGCGACTTCGCGGACCATCTGCGCGCCCATGTTCTCGAACTTGTCCTCAAGTTCGATTTCCTTGGCGACGGTGACGCCGTCCTTGGTGATGCGCGGTGCGCCGAACGACTTGTCGATGACGACGTTGCGGCCCTTGGGGCCGAGCGTGACCTTCACCGCGTCGGCGAGGATGTTGACGCCGCGCAGCATGCGCTCACGGGCGTCGCGGGAGAATTTTACGTCTTTGGCAGCCATGTTCAACTCCTGGCAGGGGCTCGGATCGAGCCCGAAGATTTAAGATTCAGTTGATGGGAAGGCCGATATTCAGCCGATGATGCCCATAATGTCGGATTCCTTCATGATCAGAAGGTCTTCGCCATTGAGCTTGACTTCGGTGCCCGACCACTTGCCGAACAGGATGCGGTCGCCAGCCTTGACGTCCAGGGGCACGAGCTTGCCAGCTTCGTCGCGGGCGCCGGAGCCGACGGCGATGATCTCGCCTTCCTGCGGCTTTTCCTTCGCCGTGTCGGGGATGATGATCCCGCCGGCGGTCTTGGATTCGGATTCGACCCGGCGTACGACCACGCGGTCATGAAGCGGGCGGAACTTCGACTTTGCCATGTTTTCTTCCTCGATGAGAACGGTGAGAAACAGTTCCTCCGTCCGGCGAAGCCGGACAATCTACAAAGCCCGGCGGTACCGGACCTGTGGTTAGCACTCACCCAGGGCGAGTGCTAACGTGGCGGTGAAATAGGCTGCTGGCTGGCGAGAGTCAAGGCGCGCGCGAGCGGGCAGCGGCGCGAAATTTTGTTTTCCGCGAAAGCCCGCTCGCAGAACGTGCCAGTTGCCGCTGGCCTTTCATGCGAAATGCGCCGGTTCCTCCCGCAATCGACGGCGAAACAAGGCGCGGAGGGGTGCTCCGCCGCTACCGGTCAGAGATCCTGCCGCCCGACACTTCGATACGCAAGAGGTGTTGATGTCACGGGAGAGAGGGGCGCGAAAGCCGCCGCCGAAAACTATAGAAACAGTCTCAGCTGCGTGTGGATGATGGACCTGTAGTCGTCGATCGTGCGCCGGCCTTCCTTCTCGTCCTGCGTCAGCGCTAGCCGCACGACGCCGCCGGCAAGCTGGAAGATCAGGAACACCACGCGCGCGAAGTCTTCGCGCCGGTCGGGCCGCAGCATCGGAGCGACGTGGTCGCAGAACATCTTGGCCTGGTGCCTTGTCTCAGCAATGTCGAGGTTCTGCAGCGCCTTGTCAGCCTGTATCGCGTTCTGCAGATCCTGGATGGCCGGGTCGTCGGCCACGCGCCGGTAATAGTCCTCGATCATGCGGTCCGCGGCAGCCGTCACGTCCTCAAGCCCACTTATTTCGGCGATGATCTCGCCGAAGCGTGCGCGGCTTTCCTCCGAGAAGCGCTCATAGAGCATCGCCAGGATCGCCGATTTGTTGGGGAAATAATGGTAGACGGTGGCGATCGGTCCGCCCGCCAGTGCGCCCACTTCCTTCATCGTCACCGCGTCGATGCCTTTTTCGCCGATCAGCCGCATGGTCGTCGAAAGGATCGCGTCGATGCGTTCGCGGCTCCGCTCCTGCTTGGGCCTGCGCCTCGGCGCCGTCGCCATCCGGCTTGCTTCTGCCATGCGCCCAATCTCTCGCGAGAGCTTCAAAATTCCCGGTTGACAAGAAACATGATCAAGTATCAGTTTCGTAATGCTGACAAGTTGTCAGCTTTTTTATCGCACTGCAAGGACGTTGGGAGGCGCCTCGTGACTGCGACGCAAGCCGTACAAGCGGAAAATGGCGATTGGCTGGTCGGCAACCCGACCGGCGTCGAGCTCGGCTCCGCATTATGGATCGGCTCGGTCGGGCTGCTGATCCTCGGGCTTCAGCCCGTGCTGCTTGGCGCGCTCTACACCGAGGGCCATGTCAGCGGCGATGAACTGGCGCTGGTCGCCACGGCGGAGATGATCGCAATCGCCATCGGTTCAGCCGTGGTGGCGATGCTGCTTTCCGCGCGCAACATGCGCTGGAAAAGCGCCGTCCTTTTGATCCTGCTGGCCCTGGCGAATGTATGGACCGCCCATGCCGCAAGCGCCAATGCGCTGATCGCCGCCCGCGCCATCGCCGGGCTGGCTGAGGGCGGCCTGGTCGTGATCGCCACTGAACTGATCGCCCGTTCGCGCCGGGCGGAGCGCATCGGCGGCTATTTCGTGACGCTGCAGACCCTGGCGCAATGTGCGCTCGCTCTGCTTTTGGCACTCTATGTCATTCCCGAGGCGGGGTCGTCCGGCGGCTTCATCGTGCTTGCCGTCGTCTGCGTCGTCTCGCTGGCGGCCGCTTTCACCGTACCCGGTGACTACGCCGACCTGCCGAAAGGGGAGAACCTGGCCAATGTGCTGACGGTTCCGTCGATCACCGCGCTATTGTCGGTCTTCTGCTACTTCATGTTCTTCGGCGCGATCTGGGCCTTCCTGGAACCGCTCGGTGCGCAATATGGGATTGATAGCTGGACCGTCGGTCTGATCGTCTCGGCCAGCCTGGCGACGCAGGTCCTGGGCGCGATGACGGCGACCGTGTTCGAGGCGCGCATCGATTACCGCATTGCCATTACGGCCATCGGTGCCGTCGCGCTGGTCTCCTCCCTTGTTCTTGCCAGCGCACCTGGCCTGACGACATTCTGGATCGCCGCCTTGGTCATGGGCTTCATCCTGTTGTTCATCGTACCCTATCAGATCCGGCTGGCGATCACGGCCGACGAGACGCGTACCGCCGTGCTGCTGGTGCCGGCCGCACAGCTCTTCGGCTTGGCGATCGGGCCGGTGGCGGCGTCGCTGCTCATCAATGGCAAGGATTTCCGGCCCGTGCCGGAATTCGCCGCGGCAAGCGCGTTTGCCAGCGTGGCCCTGCTTGGCCTGTTCGTGGCCACTATGCGCCGTCGGCGCGTCTGACGGGACGGCTGGATGTCGACGATCACCGCGCGGAACTGGAGCAACTGGTCGGGCTTCGTGCGCGCCGAGCCGAAGCTGATCGCCACTCCAACCGACGCCGGCGAGCTTGCCGATCTGGTGCGCACGGCACCTGGGCCGCTGCGGGTGGCGGGTGCTGGCCACTCCTTCACGGCGCTGGTGGCATCGCAAGGCTCGATCGTTTCCCTGGAGAAGATCGAGGGGCTGGTCTCGCACGACATACAAAGCCATCGCGCGCGGGTGCGGGCAGGGACCCGGCTCGGCCCGCTAATGCACATGCTGCACGGCATCGGCCAGGGCCTGCCAAATATGGGCGACATCGACCGCCAGGCGATCGGCGGCGCGCTGGGCACCGCCACCCATGGTTCCGGGCTGACGCTGGGCGCTTATCACACCCAGTTGGAGACGGTGCAGATCGTGGACGGGCGGGGCGAGTTGCGCGAATTCGATCGGACCCGCGACCAGGATATGATCCATGCGATGGGGGTCGCTCTCGGCGCCTTCGGCATCTTGAGCGAAGTCACGCTGAACAACATCGCGACCTACCGGCTGCGCCGCCGCAAGTGGGTGCTGCCGATCGCCGACATGCTGCGCGATTTCGAGACGATGATGGCCGCGCACCGGTCGGCCGAATTCTACTACATCCCGTTTTCCGGCTACGCGCAGTTCATCGCCAGCGACCTCAGCGACGCGAACCCGACCACCAGGCCTACCGAGCACGACGAGGCCGGCCTGGCGACGCTACGCAAGCTGAGCAGGGCGCTGCGCCGGCTGCCATGGCTGCGCCGCTCCTTGATCCGCGGCGCCGTGAAGAAAGTGCCGGCCGAGGATTATGTGCAGGACTGGCTCAACGTCTATGCCAGCGACCGGCAGACCAAGTTCAACGAGATGGAGTATCATCTGCCCTTCGAGGAGGGGCCGAAGGTGATCACGCAGATCATCGAGCTGACCGAGAAGCACTTTCCGGAAGTTTATTTTCCGATGGAGGTGCGCTCGGTGGCACCCGACATGTTCTGGCTTTCGCCCTTCTACAAGCGTCTGACCTGCTCGATCGCCATTCACCACGATGCCGCCAACGACCCTGAGCCCTTCATGCGGGCGGCCGAGCCGATCTTCCGCAGGCATGGCGGCCGGCCGCATTGGGGCAAGATGCACAGCCTAAAGGCGGCGGATCTCAAAAAGCTCTATCCGCGCTGGGATGATGCCATGGCCGTTCGGGGAGACATCGATCCCAAGAACCGTTTCGTCTCGCCCTACATGGCCGGCCTGTTCGGCATCGGCCAATGAGCGGCTATTTCACCGCGCTGTCGGATGCGTTGAGGGCGGCCGGCGTCTTTCAGCCTTGTCTCGTGCTCGACCGCGACCGGCTGGACCGCAACATCGACCTGGTGAAGCAGAGACTGGCGCCCGGCCTTGCCGTGCGGCTGGTCGACAAGTCGCTTGCTTGCCTGCCGCTGCTTTCGCACATCGCCGGGGCGCTCGGCACCCATCGCTTCATGACGTTTCATCCGCCGATCACAAGCGCGGTGCTCGACGCTTTTCCCGATGCCGACATGCTCTACGGCAAGCCGATGCCGGTCGGCGCGGCAAAGCAGGCGATTTCAAGCAGTACCGCCGACTGGTCGCGTATCTGCTGGCTGATCGACAGCGAGGAGAGACTGGCGGAATACGGCGCTCTGGCCGCCGAACTGGACATCGGGTTGCGCATCGCTTTCGAGATCGATGTCGGGCTGCATCGGGGCGGGTTCGCGGAACCGCGCGCGCTGTCGAAGGCATTGAACGCGCTGCCCGCCCGGCTGCGCTGCGAAGGCGTCATGGCCTACGAGGCGCACGCGCCGCACATTCCCGGTCTGTTCGGCGGTCCCAAAAAGGCGCTGGCAGAGGCGTCGCAGCGGGCCGCGGCGTTCATCGCGGCTCTCGGCGAGGACCAGCGCCGAACACTGAACATCGGCGGCTCGAAGACCGCGTTGCTTCATCGTGGCGGCATGGCCAACGAAGTGTCGATCGGGTCGGCCTTCGTGCTGCCCGGGGATTTCGACACGCCCGGCCTCGACGGCTTCCAGCCCGCGGCCTTCATCGCCACGCCTATCCTCAAGGTGGTCGAGCCGATGCTGCCAGGCCCGCCGGCGGTCACCCGCCTGCTGCAGACGGTCGGCCGGTTTCCGCGCAAGGGTTGCTATCTCTATGGCGGCAAATGGATGGCCGAACCGGTGTTTCCCGAAGGCATGGAGACCAATGGCCTGCTTGGCCTTTCCTCGAACCAGCAGTTCATGGGCCTGCCCGGCGATGCCACCACCAGGTCAGGCGACTACGCCTTCCTGCGCCCGACGCAAAGCGAGGCGGTGCTGCAGCAGTTCGGATCGATCGCGGTTTTTTCGGGCGGCAGCCTCGTGGACCGGTGGCCCGCGCTGCCGATGGGGTAGACATGGTGCCTCGTTACGATGAGGCCAAACCAGACGCTTCGATGTAACAGACCGACCGTCAACCCAAAGCCACGATGCGCTGGCGGCCAGCAGCCGCATGCTTGGAACAGTCAGCGAGCCTATCCGCCTCCAGACGGGGTCATCGTTGACCGGCCTTCTCGGCGAGATATCGAGTAGCCAACGCGATTGAATTGGGGATCGGTGTCGATCCTCTATAGTTGGCAATTTGGCGCCTGGAGATTTCCAACTGGAGCGCCATCCCCTCAAGCGAGAATTTCAGCAGATCGTCCATGATATGGCGGAATTCCCGGTTCTCCATACCAATTGAGGGCAGGGTATCGATCCATTCGGCTGACAACTCGATTCCCCCGTCCCACTCGATTGCATTGCCGTCTTCGTTAACCCGCATGGTTCCAAACAGCTCGTCATCGTCGCGAAGCGGAATGAAGTGTCGATGGCTATTCAACACTGGATTCAGGTCAACCGTATTGGAGCGGCCGTCTCGCCAGGTGATGCGCACGCGGCGGCCATCAATCATGGTGACCGAGGCGATCCTGGGGAGCGGATTGCCGACTGTTACGATATCGTCAACCATTGAGGCGGGTCCATTCATTGCGCAACTCCTCTTCATGCGAGTTAGCCCAAGCGATTACGGCATCGAGGTCTTTGCGACGCATTTGGCCACGCAACACGTTCCATGAGCCAATCCTGATCAGGACTTCATACTCACCCTTCAACGCGTGAAAGTGAGGCGGGTTATGGTCATCCGCAAAGACCTGAATCTTGATGCCGTCGAGAACCTTCAAAGTGGGCATGTGGCTGTTCCATCGCGCCAAATTTAATGCAGAGGGTGCACTAAATCAAGCGAAAGTGCACTGGGTGCACCAAAGCGTCGCATTTCATCAGTTTGATCGATATTGCGCGTGACGTAAATCGACGACCCCGGCCCTGCGTTCTCGTCCGCGCGGCCGCCGTTGTCGCTACCGGATTGAGCTCGGACGGTCGCGCCGAACGGCCGGCCTTGGGTAGCGTTTCAGCGGTAGCGCGCCTGGTTCCAGCGGTGGCCAAGCAGCGACAGGATGATGATCAGCCCGTTGAAGAACTGCACATAGAAGCCGCTGAGGCCGGCAGCGACGACGCCGGTCTGGATGAACGCCACCGTCAGCGCGCCGATCGCGCCGCCAAGCACGGTACCGATGCCGCCCCAGGTCGGCGTGCCGCCGACGAACACCGAAGCCAGCACCGGCAACAGATAGCCGTCGCCGGCGGTTGGCCACCAGGTGAAGTTGATCATCGTCGAGAAGGTGCCGCCGATCGCGGCCCCGATGCCGACGAAGACGAACACCTTGACCTTCACCCGCTTGACGTCGATGCCCATCTGCTGGGCGCTGTCGGGATTGTCGCCGACCACCTTCACCTGCGCGCCGAAGCGGTGGCGGTTGTAGAGCAGCGCGGCGAACACGACGAAGGCGAGCGCCCACAGGATCTGTACCGGAATCCCGTAAACCTGGCTGGAGAAGATCGTATAGGTCCAGCTTTGCCCGAGCGTCGGCAGCGCGGTCGACTTGCCTTCGTTGATGATCTGGATCAGCCCGCGCAGCAGGAAGTTCATGCCGAGCGTGGCGATCAGCGACGACAGGCTGCCATAGACGACCAGCACGCCGACTAGGAAGCCGAGCAGCATGCCGGTGGCGAGTGCTGCGACGATGCCGAGGAAGGGATCGTAGCCGGCCTGAACGACCAGCGCGAAAACCCAGGAGGCAAAACCCATCGTCGCCGGAAATGACAGGTCGATTTCGCCGGCGGTGACGACAAAGACCAGCGGCACGACCACGAACAGCGCGACCGGCAGCGTGGTCAGCACGGAGCTGTAAAGAAACCAGGTGGTGAACACCGTCGGATTGGCGATGGTGAAGGCGACCATCATCACCACGAAAACGCCGAGCGTGCCCAGCGCCGCGCGATTGTCGAGAACGAAGCCGCGCAGCAAATGATCCGACGGGTGCTTCCACGCCGCTTCGCCCATTTCGGTATGGGGCGAGGGAGCCTGGCGATTGGGCTCGGCGATGTTGCTCATGGCCTTGTGTCCTCCGCGCGCTGGGCTTCGCCCAAGCCGGGCAGTCCGCCGGGATGCGCGAGGTCTTCCATGAAATTGACGAGCGTGTCGGCCGACTTGATGTCGCGCTTGTCGGCCTGCAGCGCCACAGTGCCACGATCGAGCACGACGAAACGGTCGGCGATGTCGAAGACATGGTGGATGTTGTGGCCGATGAACAGGATCGAGCGCCCGCTCGCCCGCACCTGGCGCACGAAGTGGAAGACCTTGGCGGTTTCGGTCAGCGACAGAGCCGTTGTCGGCTCGTCGAGGATGATCAGGTCGGCCTGCTTGTAGATGGCGCGCGCGATCGCCACGCCCTGGCGCTCGCCGCCGGAAAGCTGGCCGACGACGGACTGCGGTGTGAACACTTTCGAAGTGAAGCCGATCTCGCGCATAAGCCGGCTCGCCTCCCTGATTTCGGTGCCGACTTTCAGCCAGCCGAGGAAGCCGGTGAGTTCGCGTCCCATGAAGATATTGCGCACGATGGTCTGCTGCACGGCCAGCGCCCGGTCCTGGAACACGGTCTCGATGCCGGCGTCGCGCGAGCGCGCCGCGTTCCAGCCGGTGACCGGCTTGCCGCGAACGAGGATCTCGCCGTTGGTCGGCTTGACCGCGCCGGCGAGGATCTTGATCAGCGTCGACTTGCCGGCGCCATTGTCGCCGATCAGTCCGACCACCTCGCCGCGGTCGACGCTGAGATTGACCCCGCCAAGCGCGTAAACCTGGCCGTAGGATTTCGTGATGTCGCGCAGTTCGATGATGCGTTCGGCCATCGGGTCCTCGCTTGCTTGTCGCATGCCGGGCCTCGCCGGCGGTCCCGCCGGCCGGGCCTGAGCCCCCGGCCGGCGGCTTGGGAGGTCAGCGCAGTGCCTGCTTGGCCAGTTCGGCGACGATCTTGTAATTCTCAGGCGTGACGAAGCCGGCGCCGGTATCGACATTCATCGGTGCCAGCCCCAGCACCACTTGCTGGCAGAGGCTGAGGATCGGCAGATAGCCCTGCATGAACGGCTGCTGATCGGCGGTCAGCTGCACCCAGCCGCCCTTGAAGGCCTCGACGATCTGCGGGCTGGTGTCGAAACCGAAATTGAAGATGTCGCCCGGCTTCCGGCCCGCCGCCGTCATATAGGTCTGGACGTTGCCGAGCATCTGTCCGCCGGGGTAGCCGACGGCCTTTACGCCGGGGTTGTTGAGCAAGGCGGCGGTGATCACCGGGATCGCCAGATTCGGATCGGCCGCCCATTCGGTTGCGGAATTGATTTGAACGACATCGATGCCGGCCTCTTTCAAGGCGGAGACGGTTCCTCGCTCGCGGGCGCCGCGGCTCTCATTCTCGAACGGGCCGATCATGATTGCCTTGTCACCGGCCTTGAGCTTGGCCAGCTTGAAGGCTTCCGCGCCGAGCGCGCGGCCCTGCTGTTCCTGCTGCGCGCCGACATAGCCGCCGCCGAAGGCCGTCACCACCGTCGGCACCGGCACGTTCTGGTACATCATCTTGATGCCGTCCTTATGCGCTTGTTCGGCCAGCGGCATGATGGCGGCGTCGCCGGGGTGGCCCATCATGGCAATACCGTTGGGCTTGACGGCGACCGCCTCGCGCAGCTGCTGGACCATTTTTTCGATGTCCCAGCCTGAGAAGATGTAATCCACTTTCGGTCCGAGATCGGCCGCAGCCTGCTTGGCGCCATTGTAGACAATGGTGCCGAAAGCGTCGCCCTCGGCGCCGCCGACGAAGAAACGGATGTGGACGTCCTTGCACCATTGCGCGTCGAGCGCCTGTGCCGGCAAGGTGGAGATGGCGGCGGCGAGCGCCGTGGCGGTCGCCACCACGGTCGTGCGCAGAAGTGTCGTTCTCTTGGCGATGCTCATACACGTTCCTCCCTTTTGTCCTCGCGAGCGAGGGTTTCGACATCTGCTTCGGCAATCCCGTCCGGCTCCTCCCGCCGGCCAATCCTCACGTCGGGTTCGGCAGGTAGCTCAGGCCTCCCCTGCATTGCTGGAGGTATTCCAGCGCGCGGACCTGGCCTGTCATTTCAAGATCGTCGCGATAGACCGGGTCGTGCCAACCTTCGATGTCGATGGCGCCCTTGTATCCGGCCAGCCGCAATTCGCTGATCACCCGCGTCCAGTCGCTGTCGCCGAAGCCGGGCGTGCGCATCTGCACGAAGGGCAGGCGGCCGAAGACGCCGTGCTCGCGTATGACATCCCAGCGCACCGTCGCGTCCTTGCCGTGGACATGGAAGATGCGATGCGCCCATTTGCGGATCTGCGGGATCGGGTCGATCAGATAGACCAACTGATGGCAGGGCTCCCATTCCAGACCCAGATTCTCATCCGGCAATTCGTTGAACATCAGTTCCCAGGCGTCCGGATTATGGGCGATGTTCCAGTCGCCGGCGGCCCAGTTGCCATCCATGGCGCAATTCTCGAAGGCGATGCGCACGCCCTTGTCGGCCGCGCGTTTGGCCAATTCGCCCCAGACTTCGCGGTAGCGCGGCAGGCTGTCGGTCAGCGGCTTGCCGCGGATGCGGCCGGTAAAACCGCTGACCAGATTGGTGCCGAACAGATGCGCGCTGTCGATCACCGTTTCCCAGGCCTTGAGCACGCCGCGGTCGGTGTCGCCGCTCTCGAGTGGATTGCCGAACACGCCGATCGAGCTGACGCTGACATCGGCATCGCCGATCGCGTCGCGGATCTCGCCGGCGAGCCGCCCCAGGTCCTTGCCGCCCAGCGTCTGCCAGAAGAAGGGCTGGACGCTCTCGAAACCGAGCGGCAGGATCTGCCTGACATAGGCGGCCAGGTCTTCGAGATTGGCCCGCACCATGGTGCCGATCCTGATGTCGAGAAGCGGGTCCGCCATGGTCATCCTTCCTGCCTGGGGATTTCGATCCGGCGTCCGGTCTCGGCGCTTTCGATCGCCGCGAAAACCATGGCCAGGCTCTTGATATTGTCGGCGCCGCGCGTCTCCGGCTCGGTGCCGGTTTCCACGGCGCGGACGAAATCTTCCATGACGCCGAGATGCCCGCCGATGCGGTCGGCAGGGTCGAGCGGCGGCACCGCTACCGGCACGACCTTGTCGAGCAGGCCTTCGCGTTCCGGCAGCACGGCTTCGGCCTTCAACTCGTCATGACCATCCCAGGTCAGGCTGCCGCGTTCGCCGACGATGCGCCAACTGCCTTCCCAACTGGTGCGGAAACCGTCGGCGCACCAACTGCCGCGATAGGTGAACATCTTGCCCTGGCCGAGCTCGAAGGTGGCGCTTGCCGACGATCCCTGCCGGTACCAGGAATTGGCCGGCTCCCATTCCCGGCAATACACTTCGGTCGGCTCGCCATCGACCATGTAGCGGGCGGCGTCGAATGTATGGATCGCCATGTCGAGCAGCAGCACATGGCGCATGCCTTCGCGGAAACCGCCGAAATGCGGCGCAATGAAAAAATCGGCATGGATGCTGGTCGCAGCGCCGATGGCGCCGGAGCCGAGGAAGCGCCGGATGCGCCGGACGTTGGCGACGTAGCGGCGGTTCTGCACCACGGCATGGATGCGCCGGGCGCGCCGCGCATCGTCGATGATGGCGCGCGCATTGTCCGGGCTGTCGGCCAGCGGCTTTTCCGTCAACAGATGACAGCCATGGGCAAAGGCCGAATTCGCCACGGCGCGACGGGCGGCAGGCACGACCACGTCGAACACCGCATCGGGTCTGGTCTGGGAGAGAACGACGTCGAGATCGGTCCCGATCGCGACCCCGGCGAGGTCGTATTCGCGTGCCCGCTGGCGCGCCCTGTCGGCGTCGAGGTCGACGAGACCGACGATCTTGACGGCAGGGGATTGGCTGATGGCCTCGAGCCAGGTTTTGCTCATGGCTCCGCACCCGACCAGGACGACGTGCATCATCCAGCGCTCCTCCGGCCAACCCCTCCTGGCTGGCACCCACGGCAGTCCGTAAATGACTTCCGTAAACGTTTACGATGACACACCCGATGGCATATATTGTCAATCGGATTTGTACCGTCGGCTCTGAAACGCCTTGGCCGCACGACCGGCTGGTGCTAGCCAGAAGCAGGAGGGGGAGGTCTTGGCGTCCAGCATTCACGATCTTGCGCGGCACCTGAACATTTCGATCGGTACAGTCTCGCGCGCGCTTAACGGGCGCGCCGACGTGAACGCCGAGACACGCCAGCGCGTGCTCGAGGCGGCCCGGAAGCTCAATTATTCACCGAACCACTCGGGCAGGAACCTACGCCGCGGCACCACCCATGCCGTGGCTTTCATGCTGCAGCCGCATCCGGGCGACCAGCAGTATGGCGAGCCGTTCTTCATTCCGTTCCTCACCGGACTGCAAGCGACATTGGCCGAGTGCGGGCTGGACCTGATCATCGTCATGGGCGCGCCGGCGGATTATCAACAGGAGCGGCTGCGCCGCGTCGTCGAGACGCGTCGTGCCGATGCCGTCGTACTGGCCTGGACGCGGCGCGAGGACGATCGCATCGACTATCTGAGCAAGGCCGGCTTTCCCTTCGCGACGCTCGGCCGAAGCCGGTCCGGCGACGACAGCTATCCCTCTCTGGATCTGGATTTCGAGAAGGCGGGCGCCGATGCGGTCGACCGGCTGGTTGCGCGTGGCCACCGCCGCATCGCCGCCATCCGGCCGTCGCTTGACCTGAATTTCGGTTATCTGTTTCTGGAGGGTTATTGCAAGGCGCTGCGGCGGCACGGCATCGAAGTCGATCCCGGCCTGATTGTGGACGGTTTTATCAACGAAGCCGGTGGCTACGCGGTGACACCGCAAGTCATGCGGTCGAAGGATCCGCCGACCGCGATTATCTTCAACAACGACTCGATGGCGCTCGGCGGCTGCAAAGCGCTCGCCGAAATGGGGATCAAGCCCGGGCAGGATGTCGCGGTGATCGTCATCGTCGACACGCCGCTCTGCCGTTATTTCTCGCCGGCGCTGACCGGCTTTCGTCCGAGCCTTGACCCGATGGGGCGGCGGCTCGGCGAAATCCTGCTCGCCTCGCTCCCGGCTTTCGCCGGCGCGAAAGGGCCAGAGATCATTCGCGAGGTCTGGCCGCTGGAACTGGTGGCGCGCGATAGTGATTGACCACACGTTTGTATCGTTATAACAGAACATGCATCGACCTTGCCTCGACGCTGCCTGCATCCTAGGCTGCGACTCGTGATGGTCCCCGCGCCGCAAGGCGAGGGGTGAAAAGGGAACATGGTGAGGCCCGATTTTCGGGTCGAAGCCATGGCTGCCCCCGCAACTGTAAGCGGCTAGCAAAATCCGAGAAGCCACTGGCCGGCAAGGCTGGGAAGGCAGGATGGCGCAACGACCCGCGAGCCAGGAGACCTGCCATCTGCATGGGTTGACCGGACGGGGTGTGCCGGGAGGAGACGCGGGGTTCGGTCTTGTCGACCGGTTCAAGCCAGCTTCCTTCCGTCGCCATTTTTGAAAGTGACGGAAGTTGGACGGCTCCATCGATCGCATTCACTGCATTCCCATGCATCGCATCATCGTGTGCACGCTTTGCCGCGATATCGCCACCGAGGTGAATTCAGGCCAGCGTCCGGCAGGATTGGCAAGCAAGACGCTGGCCCGTATTCCGGCAGGCCCTGCAAGGAATTGCCCATGACCGCGCCGCTTCTCGAGGCCCGCGACCTGGCCGCGGCGGCGGATGGCCTGCATCTGGTGCATCCGGTCAGCCTTTCGGTGGCGGCGGGCGACCGTCTCGCCATCATCGGTCCCAACGGCGCCGGCAAGACGACATTGCTGCGCATGCTGTCGGGCATGCTGCGGCCGAGTTCGGGCGAAGTGAAGCTCACCGGGCGCCTGCTGGACAGGATTTCGACCGCCGAGCGGGCGCTGCACATCGCCGTCGTCGGCCAGACCGATCAACCGGATCCACGGCTGGCGGTGATCGATTATGTCGAGCTCGGCCGGGTTCCGCATACCGGCCGCAGGCACAGGAGCGAGGAACGCGACATTGTCGTCGAGGCGCTGCGCCGGACCGGGCTGTTGCCGCTGCTTGGCCGCACCATCGGCTCGCTGTCGGGCGGCGAGCGCCAGCGCGCCCAGCTTGCCCGCGCCATCGCACAGGAGCCGAAGATCCTGTTCCTCGACGAGCCGACCAACCATCTCGACCCGCGGGCGCGCAGCGAGTTGCTCGAACTGGTTGCAGGCCTCGGCATGACCGTGATCGCGGTGCTGCACGATCTGGCGCTGGTGACGCCTTTCGCCACCAGGGTCGCGGTGATGAGCCATGGCCGGTTGCATGTGCTGGCGCCGCCACGCGAAGCACTCACCCAGCAGCTGATCCGCGAGATCTTCGGTATCGACGTCTTTAGGTTGCGCCACCCGACGGAGGACCGCGAGCTGACGGTGTTCGAGGTTCCGAACCGTGCCGCGCCATCTTCGTGATCGAAGCCATTTCCGGCAGATCCTGTTCAACAAGGAGCAACATCCGTGAAACGCCTTGCCGTGTCTCTTGCCTTCTCCCTGCTCGGCTCTACGGCCTTCGCCTTTCCGGTGACGGTCGACAGCTGCGGCAAGCCGCTGACCTTCGACGCGCCTCCAAAGCGCGCCGTCATTCACGATCTCAACATGGCCGAGATGGCCTTCGCACTGAAGCTGCAGCCGTCGATCGTCGGCCTGACCGGCATCACTGGATGGTACAAGGTCACTCCCGAATTCAAGGCCGAACAGAGCTCGATCCCCGAACTGGCGCCCAAATATCCGACGCTGGAAAACCTGGTCGCTGTCGAGCCCGACTTCTTCTTCGCCGGCTGGTATTACGGCATGAAGCCGGGCGGCGAGGTGACGCCCGATACGCTGGCGCCACACGGCATCAAGACCCTGGTGCTGACGGAAAGCTGCGTCCATCTCGACAAGAACCGGCCTGCCGCTTCGATGGACCTGCTCTATGGCGATGTCGAGAAGCTGGGCAAGATCTTCGGCAAGGAGGCCGAAGCGGATAAGCTCGTCTCCGGCTGGAAGGCGCAGCTCGCCGAAATCACGGCCAAGGTCGGCGACCGCAGGGGAACGCGCGTCTTCCTCTATGATTCCGGCGAGGACAAGCCGTTCACATCAGGCAAGTTCGCCATTCCCAACGCCATGATTTCCGCGGCAGGCGGCGACAACATCATGGCCGACATGGACACCAGCTGGGGCAACACGGATTGGGAGACGGTGGCCTCGCGCAATCCGCAATTCCTCATCCTGCTCGACTATCAGGATGGCGGCGGCTACCGGAAGCTGCTCGATTTCCTGAAAGCGCATCCGGCAATGAAGGAGACAGACGCGGTCAAGAACGAACGCTTCGTGGCGCTTCGCTATGCCGAACTGACACCCGGACCGGCCAACATCGAAGCGATCGGCAAGATCGCCAGGGCGATGCATCCGGAAGCATTTTAACCGGGAAGATGACTTTGCGGCACAAGGCATTCGTATTGGCCATGATGGCGGCCGCGTTGGCTATGGCCGCGCTCGCGCTGCTATCGATCGCCTATGGTTCGACGATGATCCCGCTGGGCGACGTCGTTGCAGCACTTGGCCATGCGATCGGATTGAAGGGGCATGACGTGTCCGGCCCGGTCGGCAGGATCGTCGTCGACCTCAGATTGCCGCGCACCATCCTGGCCATCTGTCTCGGCGGCGGCCTGGGCGTGGTCGGCGCGCTGTTGCAGACGGTGACGCGCAACGATCTTGCCGATCCGTTCCTGTTCGGTCTCTCGTCGGGAGCCGCCGCCGGCGCTGTCTCCGTCATCACCGTCTTCGGCGACAGTTTCGGGATCTGGACGCTACCGATCGCCGCGTTCACCGGCGGTATTCTGGCGGCTTGCGTTGTGCTTTTGCTGGTTGCGCGGGTGAGGGGACAAGGCCCCGAACG
This sequence comes from Mesorhizobium sp. B2-8-1, assembly GCF_006440955.1. Lineage (NCBI taxonomy): Bacteria > Pseudomonadati > Pseudomonadota > Alphaproteobacteria > Hyphomicrobiales > Phyllobacteriaceae > Mesorhizobium > Mesorhizobium sp. B2-8-1. The sequence goes on from NZ_VFTX01000012.1 coordinate 48,045, forward strand.
GCTGATCCTCGCCGGACTTGCGGTCTCCTTCATGTTCACCGCATTGACCAATTACCTGGTCTTTGCCGGTGACCAGCGCGCCGCCCATTCGGTGCTGTTCTGGACGATGGGCGGGCTCGGCCTTGCGCGGTGGGACAATATCTGGCTGGGTGCGCTTGGGGCCGGCACGATTGCGGCGTACGGGCTGTGGAATCATCGCCGGCTGGACGCTTTCCTGGCCGGCGAAAATGCCGCCGAAAGTCTTGGCGTGCCGGTGGCGCGAATGCGACGGACGACGTTTCTGGTCGCCGCTTTTTCGACCGCGATCCTGGTTTCGGTCGCTGGCGTCATCGGCTTCGTCGGCCTCATGATCCCGCATCTGTCGCGGCCGCTGGCCGGCGCGCTGCATCTGCGCCTGATCGTAAGTTGCGCGCTGTTCGGGGCGGTGCTGTTGCTGGCAAGCGACCTTCTGGCGCGCACATTGCTGCCGCCGCAGGAACTGCCGATCGGCATCATCACCAGCTCGCTCGGCGCCTTCTTCGTTGTCACCATGCTGATCCGCAACCGCTTGTAATGGGTGTCGCGGCGGCCGAAATCATCGGACGCAGCCATGATTGTGCTGCACGGCTGCCATGCACGTTTGCCGGCTTCTGGAACAATGCCGGACTTGAATGATAAGCACGCTTATTATATATGCCACTCATGGTTTCCGAAGGCGTAGACAGATTGGGATTTTTGATCCACGACGTGCAGCGGCTGATGCGAAAGCGCTTCGAAGCGCGCGCCAGCGGCCTTGGCCTGTCCTCGGCGCAATGGCGCCTGATGGTTCGCGTCGCCAAGGAAGCGGGCGTTTCGCAGGCGCGGCTTGCCGAACTGCTTGAAATCGAGCCGATCAGCGTCTCGCGGCTGGTTGACCGGATGGAGGAGGGCGGCTGGATCGAGCGCCGCTCCGACGCCGCCGACCGCCGCGTGCGCATGATCTTCCCAACTCCCAAGGCAAGTGCCGCGTATGCGGAGGTCAAGAGCCTCGCCGGCGAAGTCTATGAGGAGTCGCTGACCGGCGTTTCGCCGGACGATCGCCGCGTCCTGATCAGGGCATTGGATGCGATGGCACAGAATCTCGCGGATGGCGATTCACCGTCCTGCGACAAGGTCAAGAATACGGAAGGCGCAGCAGCATGAACGCGGTAGCCAAGGTCGACGAAAACGCCGCCAAAGTGGAAATGGAAGCGCCGCAGCAGCCGGCCGCGGCCCCTGTTACAATGACACCTCCGGCAGAGCCGGCGCCGGCGCCAAAGAAGAAGCGCCGTCTCGGCCGCTTCTTGTTGATGTTCGCCCTGCCGGCGGCGTTGGTCATTGGTGGCGGCTATGTCTGGGTCACTGGGGGGCGCTACCAGGAGACGGAGAACGCTAACCTGCAGCAGGCCAAGGTATCGATCGCCTCGGATACGGCGGGCCGCATCGTTCAGGTCGCCATCTCGGACAATCAGAGGGTGAAGCAAGGCGATCTTCTCTTCGCCATTGACCCCGAGCCTTACCGGATCGCGCTTGCGCAGGCCGACGCGGCGGTGGCAGCGGCGCGGCTCAACGTCGAGCAGCTGCGTGCCGCCTACAGCCAGGCCATGGCGCAGGAGAAATCCGCCAGCAGCGAAGTTGCCTATGCCCAGTCGCAATACGACCGTGCCGCCGATCTCGCCCAGAAAGGCATCAACGCCAAGTCTTCGCTCGATGAGGCCAGGAACGATCTCGACAAGGCAAAGCAGCAGCTTGCCGTCGCCGAACAGGGTATCGTCAGCGCCAAGGCGGCGCTTGGCGGCAATCCCGATATCGAGACCGACAAACATCCGACCGTGATGTCGGCGCTCGCCGCGCGCGACAAGGCTGCCTACGACCTAGCGCAGACCACCGTGAAGGCGCCCGCCGATGGCGTCGTCTACCAGGCTGCTTCCTTCAAGGTCGGCCAGTATGTCGGCTCCGGCACGCCGCTGTTTTCGCTGGTCGAGACCGGCGATACCTGGATCGACGCCAATTTCAAGGAAACGCAGCTGACCAATATGAAGCCGGGCCAGAAGGCCGAAATCGTGGTCGACACCTATCCGGGCAGGACCTTCGAAGCGACCGTCAAGGCCATCGGCGCCGGCACCGGCGCGGACTTCTCGCTGCTGCCCGCCCAGAACGCTACCGGCAACTGGGTCAAGGTCACCCAGCGTATTCCGGTCCGTCTGGAGCTGAGCGATCCCGACGCCAAGATGATGCTGCGCACAGGCATGAGCGCGGCCGTTACCGTCGACACGGGCGTGGCGCGCGGCCTGCCTGGCATTTTCGGCCACGCCACGGCTGGCGAGGTCGCGAAGTAAATCAGCGGAAGCCCGCGGGGATCATGCGGGTGGACGCACTGAGCAGGGGGATTGGTCTGATGGGAGGAGTTGAAGGGTCAGCCTTCGGGGCAAACCGCATCGCGGCTTGATCGAAAGCTGAAATCTTCGACACGGACCCGTCGGTCCTCATGTTTCCGGGCGGCAGGCATCCGCTCAATCGAGACTTTCGGTCGATGTAACCCCCACATCGATAATCGCGTCCCACCGCGATGAGGGTCTCTCAACGGAAGGCTTTGCCGCCCGGAAACCCTGTGTACACGTTTTTGTTACCGGCTGGAAGTTCCGCATCATGAGCACGCCAGAACCTTTCAAAGAAGTGCCGCATCGTGGCCTGATCACGGTTGCGCTCATGCTGGCGACGATCATGCAGGCGCTCGACACCACGATCGCCAACGTCGCGCTGCCGACCATGACCGGCGATCTCGGCGCCTCGCCCGACAACATCAACTGGGTGCTGACCTCCTACATCGTGGCGGCGGCGATCATGACGCCGGTCACTGGCTGGCTTGCGGACCGTTTCGGCCGCAAGGAACTGTTCCTGACGGCGGTGGTCGGCTTCACCATCTTCTCGATGCTGTGCGGCCTGGCCTGGAGCCTTGAAACCATCGTGTTGTTCCGGCTCATGCAAGGCGTGTTCGGCGCCGCGATCGTGCCCCTGTCGCAGACCTTCCTGCTCGACATCAACCCGAAGGAACGCCACGGCCAGGCAATGGCCATCTGGGGCGCCGGCATTATGCTGGGGCCGATTCTGGGTCCCACGCTTGGTGGCTGGCTGACCGAGAATTTCAGCTGGCGCTGGGTGTTCTTTATCAACCTGCCGGTCGGCATCGTCGCCTTCCTCGGCATGGCCGCTTATCTGCCGGCCATTGCGCGGCGGGTGCGAAGCTTCGATTTCTTCGGCTTCGCCATGATATCGCTCGGCGTCGGCGCTCTGCAGCTGCTGCTCGATCGTGGTGGCGAGGTCGACTGGTTCTCGTCGGTCGAGATCTGGATCGAGCTTGGCCTTTCGATAACCGGCTTCTGGGTGTTCATCATCCACACGATGACCGCGGAGCATCCCTTCATCGACCCCAAGATCTTCCTCGACCGCAATTTCGTGACCGGGCTGGCGTTCATCTTCGTCATGGGCGTGCTCATCCTGGCGAGCATGTCGCTGCTGCCGCCGATGCTGTCGACCATCTTCGGCTATCCGACCATCACCATCGGCATCGTGATCGGGCCGCGCGGCGTGGGGACGATGATCTCGATGCTCGTCGTCGGCCGGCTCATGAGCAAGGTCGACGCCAGGATCCTCGTCGTCATCGGCTTCCTCCTGACCGCGCAGTCGCTCTACACGATGGCCGGCTTCTCGCCCCAGATGGACAACTGGCTGATCATCACTTCAGGCATCATCCAGGGCCTGGGAATGGGAATGGTATTCGTGCCGCTGTCGACGGTGGCCTTCGCCACGCTTGACGTACGCTTCCGCACCGATGCCACGGCTTTGTTCAGCCTTGTGCGCAACCTCGGCTCGTCCATCGGCGTATCGGTCGTGACGGTGCTCATGGTGCGCAACACACAGATAAATCACGCCGAGCTTTCCACCTTTATCAATCCGTTCAACCCCAATCTGTGGGCGGTTTCGCCGGCGGCGGCCGGCGGCGACCAGATGGCATTGTCCCAGGTCGACAGGATGGTGAACATCCAGGCGATGATGATCTCTTACGTCAACGACTTCAAAATCCTGATGATAATGACGCTGGCCGCCATTCCGTTCGTGATCCTGCTGCGCAAGCCGAAGACGGCGCCGGCTGGCGGCGCGCCGGCGGCACATATGGATTGATATTCGCCGACGGCTGTCCGCTGCCGGCGATGGCTTTGCTACCTTCCGAGCACCAGGGCCCAGTAGCGGAGGCCGGGGTCGCGGCCGTCGCGGACATAGGCAAGCCCGAAACGACTGAAGTCCGGGTCGAGTATGTTGCGCCGGTGGCCGGTCGAATGCATCCAGATATCGAACAGTTTCTGCTGGTCGAAGCGGCCTTCGGCGATGTTCTCGGCCGCAGCGCCGTGCACGCTATTGTCCTTCATGCGCGAGGCGAAATCCTTGCCCCAGCCGGTGGTGTGACTCATGCGCGTCCGCGACGCCATGTAGCCGGCCTGCTGCAACGCTGCCTGTTCGAGCTGGGTGTCCGCGGTCAGCGGAGTCCGCCCGGCCGCAGCGCGCAAGTTGGCCAGGGTGGCCGTGGCGGAGGAAGAGACACCTGCGCCCTCACCGGTGGGCACGGAAACGGTGCTGCAGGCGGCAAGCCCGGCAATGGCCGCAAGGCCGATCAGCAAGGAGCGCCTTGTCCGGCGCGGTTCTGGAGGGAGGTCGATGACAGTGTTCATTCCTGCCTGCATAGTCGCGATCATGGCTTTTGACGGGCAAGCCGAAAAAACTGTCGAGGAAATTGATGCCTTGGCCTTCGCTGATCGCACCGCGTAGTCTTCAAACGTTCCGTTTGGCCATCCAGCTTCGAATGGCCCATCATCCGAGAAATCCGATGCCCAAGATCGCCTGGCTTCTGCCGGGCAGCGATGACAATCCCGTGATGGCCTGTCCGGAACCATCGAATTGGCGACAGCCCCTGGCAAATCGGGTATGCTGTTACATCTACTAATGGCAGCTACGGGCGGCCATCACGGTGGTGACCGCCCCCGACAACGGGAGGAAGCTTATGGCCAGCTTTCATGTCATGGCGGACGCGCGTGGTATGCATGTGCAGCCCACGGTGCGCCACATCACCACATCGGACCTCTGGGATGCGCTGCGGCTCGGTGCCGAGGATTTCTGGGCAAAACCGTCTCACTACGTTTTCCTGTGCCTGATCTATCCCATCGTCGGCCTGATCCTGACGCAGTGGACGTCTGGCTCCAACGCCATTCAGCTCGTCTATCCCTTGATGTCGGGTTTCGCCCTTGTCGGCCCTTTCGCCGCGCTCGGCCTCTACGAGATCAGCCGCCGGCGCGAGCTCGGCATGAACACCAACTGGCGACATGCCCTCGATGTCCGCCACTCGCCCGCGGTGCCTTCGATCGCGGTCATCGGCATCATGCTGTTCGTGCTGTTCCTGTTGTGGCTGTTCACCGCGCAGTCGATCTACACCAGCCTGTTCGGCGACCAGCCGCCGGCTTCGATCGGCGCCTTTGTCGGCGACGTGCTGACGACCAGCAAGGGCTGGACGTTGATCCTTCTCGGCAACGCCGCCGGCTTCGTTTTCGCCGTGATCGTGTTGGCCACCACTGTCGTCGCCTTCCCGCTGCTGCTCGACCGTGACGTCGGCGCCGTTTCGGCCATAGAAACCTCGGCCCGGGCGGTGATGGCAAATCCGCTGCAGATGGCTCTTTGGGGCCTGACGGTCGCGGTGCTGCTGGTGATCGGTTCGATCCCGCTGTTTGCCGGGCTCGCGGTCGTTATGCCTATCCTTGGCCATGCCACCTGGCACCTCTACCGCAAGGTGGTGGAACCGGAGCGGACCCAGCAGACAAGGCGGCCGATGTAGACCAACGCCGGGACCGCCGCCCTCAGCGCTGTGCGTCGGTCGCCATCTTCAGCGCCAGCGCCGTCAGCACCCCTCCCATCATCCAGCGCTGGATGACCAGCCACAAAGGCCGCCCGGCGAGAAACGCGGCGATCGAGCCGGCCGTCACCGCGATGATGGCATTCACGGTCAGGCTGATCGAAATCTGCGTCGCGCCGAGCACAAGAAGCTGAGACAGGACATGGCCTTTGCCAATGCTGATGAATTGCGGCAGCAGCGACAAATAGAGCACCGCCACCTTCGGATTGAGCAGATTGGTCATCAGGCCCATGGCGAACAGCTTGCGCGGCCTGTCTTTCGGCAGGTCGCGCACCTGGAATGGCGAGCGTCCGCCCGGCTTCACGGCCTGCCAGGCCAGCCACAGGAGATAGAGCACGCCGGCAAAGCGCAGCGCGTCATAGGCGAAGGGTACGGCCAGCAGCAGCGCCGTGATGCCGAATGCCGCCGACAGCACATAGAAGAGAAAACCTACGGCGACCCCGCCAAGCGAGATCAGGCCGGCCTTCGGCCCTTGCGACAGGGAGCGCGAGATCAGGTAGATCATGTTTGGACCCGGCGTCAGCACCATGCCCAGGCAGACCAGCGCGAAGGCGAGGTGGTTGGCGGTATCGGGCATTGTTCGTCCCCAGGCGTGCCGCGATGGATGCGATCCAGCGTGCGGCATTATGTGCCTGTTGCGGCAGGCGCCCACAAGGGCTTGGCGGCGTCAGGCGTTGCGCCAGAGTCCAGTTAACCGACCACGCGCAGGTTCGACAATTCGTTGCCGATTTCCTTGAAATCGTTGGACAGGCTGGCGCCCGTCGCATTCCAGAACAGCTTGGCGGGTTTGCTCGGATCCGCCGGGTCCTTGCGGAAGCGCGAGTCCGACGAGCATGATTTCAGCGCATCGATGGCGTTCTTGTCGGTGGTCTTGGTCGTGGACAGGTCGAGAGCCACCGTCATCACCATGATGTCCGCCGCCTTGGCGTTGTTGCAAAGCGTCGTCATCTGCTCGTTGAGCGCGCTGGTGTAATTGCCGTTCGAATAGTCGAACTGGCCGATGGCGCTCGATGTACCCATGAACAGGCGCCCGACCGAGGTGCCGGCATAGCCGGGCTTGAGATAGCCGTAGGACGCGTAGGTCGACTTCGAATCGGCGGGGTCGGAATAACTGAGCGAGGAAGGCGTGTAATAGGTGTTGGCGCCGTCGGTCAGCACGATCACCACCTTGTCGTTGCCTTTTTCTGTTTCCGGGCGCCCCTGCGTGAACGGCTCGCCGCTCGAGACCACCCGCCAGCCCCAGCCCATGCCCTCGGGAACATTGGTGCCGCCATCCGGCTGCATCAGGTCGATCGCGGCTTTGATCGTAGCGAGCCCATCGGCGACGCTGACGTCGGTCAGCGGCGTGATCGGGTTGGTAGTGCAACTGTAGTTCGGGCCGTTGCCTGCGGGCAATACCGGTGCATCGATCGGCCGCGGCTGGAAATACTTGGTCATGTTGCGCAGCCGGGCTTGGCCGCTGCTGCTCGAAGGATCGTCGTTCCACCAGCTGTTGATGGCGCCGTAGGTCTTTGGCGCGGCTTCGTTGGGATCCTGGGTGATCTTCCAGTGATTGCCGGGTTCATCCGGGGCGAACATCGGCACGAACATCGTCGCCGGATCGCCCACGCCTATTCCGGTGTTGGCCGAGCCGCCGGACGGCGGGGCGTCGTTGACATTGTAGGGGTAGGGCCGGGCTTCGACACAGCCTTGCCAACTGGCGAACGGACCGTAGGAATCGACATAGTCGTATGCGTCGTAACTGCGCTTGCAGGTATTGTTCCAGTTGTATTCAGCACAAACAACGTGCTTGCTGTTTTTAACACGCTCATGGCTGGTGACGACCTTCATGTCGCGGTAGAGCGAAAACCGGGTCAGCATCTGGCCTTCCTCGTCGCCCCAGCCGGTGCCGCGTTTGTACCAGATGCCGTTGGTCTGCTGGGCGTATTTGTTGGCGGCGTTCAGCGTCGACCAGTCGAAATTCTCGTTCGACACCGGTGACAGGCCCTCGGTGTCCATCCAGGACGCATTGCCATTGCCAGGACCGACATTGACCGAGGCGGCAAAGGGTACGAGGCCGAACTGCACCGGCTTGTCGACCTGCTTGATCATCGCGGCCTGTTGGGCAAGCGTGTCGACCAACTGCTTCGCCGCGGTCTTGAGGAGATCGATGCGCTTCTGCCCCGAGCCGGTTCCGGGCGTGACCATCGATCCGGAATTGTCGAGCACCAGCGCTACTTCGAGCGTGTTCTTCAGCCGCACCTCCGAGCACGCGGTGAAGCCGATATTGGTGGCGCCGGTGCCGCCGAGCAGTATCTTCGCCGTCGGCAGGAAGTAAGGATTATAGGTCAAGGTGCCGCAAAGCTTCATTGTTCCGCCGCCAGCGGCGTTGCTGGGCAAAGTGAGGTTGAGCGTCGTGTTGGCGGGATCGACATCGTTCAGATTGGCATTGAAGAAGTCGAGCGCATAGGCCCTCAGCTGGTCGTCGGTGGCGCCTTCCGTCACGCGGCGCGCCGTGGCGAAGTTGGCGGCGTCGAGCGCGTTCAACACCGTCTGCTTTTCGCGGTTCATTTCCGTGAAGTCGACCGCGAGCGCCAGCCCGCCCATCAGCGGGACCATCGCGAAGGCCGTCACGAGAGCATAGTTGCCGCGCCTGTCGCGGCGGAATTGACGCCAGATTTCACGCATGTCTTGCAGCGGCCCCCGCCGGCGGATTCTCGTTCGACGCCAGCTTTCCACAAAACGCTGAAGGACGGGTTTGGGAAACCGCTCGATTGCTTGGTTCGCGCTTCACCAAGCACTAACCAATCTGGAGCGGCCCCCCGGTGCCTCCAAAAAACGACACCCCGCCGGATGCAGGGCGTCGACGTGGAATTCGTCGGATCAGCTGACGATGCGCAGGTTGGACAGCTCGTTGCCGATCGCCTTGAAATCGTCGGACAGCGTTGCGCCCGTCGAATTCCAGAACAGCTTCATCGGCTTGCTCGGATCGGTCTTGTCCTTGCTGAAGCGGGAATCCGAAGAACAGGCCTTCAGCGCATCCATCTGCGTTTTCTCCGCTGTCTTGGTGGCGTCCAGATCAAGCGCGATGGTCATGACCATGACCCCGGCGGCCTTGGCGTTGTTACACAGGGCGGTGAAATGCTCGTTCATCGCTTTGGTGTAGTTGGCGTTGCTGTAGTCGTCCTTGGTGACATCCGTGCCGAGGAACATGCGGCCATAGGTATAGCTTTTGATGAAAGGTACGGCGTATCCGAGAGCCGAATAGATCGCCTTGCTGCCAGCCATGTCGTTGCCGCCAGAACTCCAATTGGTTCCAGAGTAGGTCTGCGCCGTCACCGACGTTGGCGTGTAGTAGGTATTGGCGCCGTCGGTCAGCACGATCAGCACCTTGTCATTGCCTCTTTCCGTCTCGGGCCGTCCCTCGGTGAAGGGTGCGGTGCTGGACAGGGTTCGCCAGCCCCAGGCCATGCCTTCCGGCACGTTGGTGGCGCCGTCAGCGGCCATGGCGTCGATGGCGGCTTTGACCGCGTCAGCGCCGGCCGTCGTGGAGACGTCGGTCAGCGGCTTGATCGCCGTTGTGCTGCAACTCGTGTTGGGACCGGCATCCATGCCATAGCCTGATGTCACCGTAGTCCCCGGATCATTGAAATATTTCGGCATGTAGCGCTGGCGTTCGGCGCTGGTGACTGGCGGCACAAGTGTCCCCGACGGCACGTCGGCACGCCAATTGTTGTTGGCCGGCCGGCTGCTGCTGTCGATGAGATCAGTTTCATCGGGCGCGAACATCGGCACGAACAGGGTAGCGGGTGTGGACGCTGCGGTATCCTGGATGTTGTATGGATATGGCCGAGATTCGACACAGCCTCCCCAGTTGGCAACCGTATCGTAGGTGTAGGTCTTGCAACTGCCGTCCCGGTTCCTTGAACTGCACCCCGTGGTGCGTTTCATCTGTTTGTAGATCGAGAACCGGGTCAGTGGCTGGTCTTTCTGGCTCGCGTCCCAGCCGGTGCCTTTCGCGTACCAGATGCCGGCAATGTTCTCTGCGTATTTGGTCGATCCCCATGGAGATTTCATCTGGGTCATCGTGTTTGTCCAGTCGAAATTCTCATGATGGATCGGCGATATGCCGGTCGTGTCCATCCACGCCGCCGAGCCGTTGCCCGGACCGACATTCACCGAGGCGGCAAAGGGAACGAGGCTGAACTGGACCGGCTTGGTGACCTGCCTCATCTGCTGGGCCTGGCCGGCCAACTGGTCGACCAACTGCTTGGCGGCGCTCTTGAGAAGGTCGAACCGCACCTTGTTCGAGCCTTTGCCGAGCTCCTTCATCGAACCGGAATTATCAAGCACCAGCGACACTTCCAGCGTGTTCTTCAGGCGCACTTCGGAGCAGGTGCTGAAGCCGATATCGGTGCTGCCGGCGCTGCCGCCCAGCAGTAGTTTAGCCGTCGGCTCGAAATAGGGCTTGTAGACCAAGGTCGCGCAGAGCTTCAGCGTCCCGCCGCCTGTGTTGTTGTTGGGCAGCGTCACGGCCAGCGTGGTGTTGGCCGGATCGATATGCGCGAGATTGGCTTCGAAGAAATTCTTGGCATAGGCCACCGCGTCGGCGTCGCTGGCGCCGGCAACGATCTGCTGGGCCGTGGCGAAGCCGGCCGCGTCCAAGGCGTTCAAGGCGTTTTGCCTTTGGCCCACCATTTCCGTATAGTCGACGGCGATCGCCACGGCGCCCATCAGCGGCACCATGGCGAGCACGGTCATCAGCGCATAATTGCCACGCCGGTCGCGTCCGAATCTTCGGATCATTGTCACAGCTGCCCCGCCAAATCGATAGTCAGTGGGGACGGTGTCATAAATCGTTAAATTTCAGGTTTCTGGAATATATCCAAGGTCAGGCTGCATTTTCAAAGCTCGTTAACCAACCAGTGAACGGTGGTGGATGCCGGTACAGGCGGGCGAAAGCTGGTGACAGGCTGGGCCGGTTCGGATAATTCCAACCGGCTGCGGCGAACCGTCGGCTGCGGCACCGCAACGATCATGACTGAAGGATACGGCATGGCGGCCTCGCCTGACATCATCGGTTCGCTCGAAGACGTGTCGAAGAACTATTCGGCCATTCTCTGCGATGTCTGGGGCGTAGTGCACAATGGCGAAAGGCATTTTCCCGCGGCTGCGTCGGCGCTGGCGGCTGCCCGTACGGCCGGCATTCCCGTCGTCCTGATCACCAATTCGCCGCGCCGCAGCGCCGACGTCGTGGCCCAGATGAACGTCATCGGCGTTCCCCCATCGGCCTACGACCGCGTGGTCACCTCGGGCGACGTGACCCGCGACCTGATCGTGGAAGGCCCGCGAAAGATCTTCCATGTCGGCGCCGAGCGAGACTTGACCCTCTATGACGGGCTCGACGTCGATCTCGTCGAGGAGTTCGAGGCATCCGGCGTCGTCTGCACCGGCCTGTTCGATGACGAAGTGGAGAAGCCCGAAGATTATGCGGAGCTGCTGCGGCGGCTGCGCGCCAGGAACCTGCCTTTCATCTGCGCCAACCCGGATATCATGGTCGAGCGCGGCGAACGCATCATCTGGTGCGCCGGCGCCCTGGCACGCGACTACGCGCAGCTCGGCGGCCGCACGCTGATCGCCGGAAAGCCTTATGCGCCGGTCTATGATGTGGCGATGAAGGAGGTGACGGAGATCCTTGGCCGGCCGGTCGAGCGCCGCCAGGTGTTGGCCATCGGCGACGGAATGCTGACCGATATCAAGGGCGCGGCCGACAACGGTTTCGACGTTCTCTATGTCTCAGGCGGCATTCATGCCCGCGACTATGGCGATGCATCGCAACCGGATCCCGCAAGGCTCGCCGCGTTTCTTGACAGGCACGCCTATCATCCAGTGGCCGTCATTCCCAGGCTGCGGTAGATGGCGATGGACGCTTTCCAGCACCTTTCGGCAACCGCTCCGCTGCCCGCCGATTTGCGCGGCGGCGTTGTCGCGATCGGCAATTTCGACGGTGTCCATCGCGGTCATCAGGCGGTGCTCGAACGGGCATTGGCGGAGGCGCGGCGGCGTGGCGTGCCGGCGCTGGTGCTGACTTTCGAACCGCACCCGCGAAAGATATTCAGGCCCGAGATACCGCTGTTCGTGCTGACGCCGCCGCCGATGAAGGCGCGGCTCCTGTCGCTGCTGGGCTTTGCCGCGCTCGTCGAACAGCCTTTCACGCGCGACTTCGCCTCGCTATCGGCGGAAGCCTTCGTGACCGACGTGCTTGAGAGAACGCTTGGCATCACCCATGCCGTGACCGGCTTCGATTTCCATTTCGGCAAGGACCGCCAGGGCGGGCCGGCCTATCTGATGGCGGCTGGCGAGCGCCATGGCTTCGGCGTCACGCTGGTCGATGCATTTCGGGACGAAAGCGCCGAGGTGGTTTCATCGAGCCGCATCCGCGCCTTGCTTTGCGAAGGCGCGGTGGCCGAGGCCGCCGGCCTGCTCGGCTATCGCTTCACGGTGGAGAGCGAAGTCGTGGGCGGCCAGAAACTGGGGCGAACGCTCGGCTTTCCGACCGCCAACATGAGGCTTCCCGCCGAGGCCACCCTCAGGGAAGGCATCTATGCCGTTCGCTTTCGCCGCGCCGACGGAAGGCTGCATGATGGCGTTGCCAGCTTTGGCCGCCGTCCGACCGTCGACGATGATGGCGCGCCGCTTCTGGAAACCTTCGTCTTCGATTTTTCCGGTGACCTCTATGGCGAGATCTGCCAGGTGTCGTTCTTCGGTTACCTGCGCAGCGAGGTGAAGTTCGACGGGCTTGATGCGCTGGTCGCGCAGATGAAGCGCGACGAGGCTGAGGCGAGAGCACTGCTGGCCGGCGTCAAGCCACTTTCGCAACTCGACGCGGCCATGGCTTTTTGAAGCATGGTCCGGTTTTCGGGTTAGATCATGCTCGAATCAGACGTTACTTTTTCAGCGCCAGACCGACGGCGATGAAGGTCCAGCCCTGGAAGATCAGGTCGATTGCCAGGAACAGGCCGAGCACCCATACGCTGTTGACCGGCCAGCCCATGGCTATGATCAATCCTGCGATCGCGCTGATGGCGCCGGCCGCGACGATCCAGCCCCAGCCGCGCTCAGGCCGGTGGCTGTAGCCGACCCAGGCGCGCAGCACGCCGGAAGCGACGAGCGCGACGGCCAGCAGGAAGGTCAGCACCGCCGAGGCCAGCAGCGGGTTGTCGAAGGCGAAAAAGCCCGCGACCGCGTAGAGCAATCCGCTGAGCAGCCAGTAGAAGAAGCGGCCCCACGTCTTGACCCCGAAGGCATGCATGATCTCGATGATGCCGGCCACCAGCATCAGCCACCCCACGACATAGACGGAAGCCACCGTGGCAATGAAGAGGTTGCCGAACGCAATGCCGCCGAGGATCAGCAGCAACACGCCCAGGCCAACAAACCACCCCCACTTTGCTCGCGTCTGTCCGATCGCGTTCTTCAGTGCATCGCCGTGCAAGGTCATGTCGCCACCTCCATCGAGGACCGCCAGCAGGGAATGAAGTTACCCTTGGTGCCGACCCGCGTCCAGCCGACGGCGGCCGGATGGTGAGCAATGCGAGCCGGACGTCTCGACCTTAAATCAAATTTTACCAAAGCCTCTTCAAAGCTGTGACCGAAAGACAGTCGTATCGTGCTAATGGGGTAGTCATGAGTCCGGTCGGGAAAATTTCTGCAGCCTTGGCTACCGTCATGCTGGCTACCTCAGGTGCGGCCGATGCCGGCGAGGGCGCCTTCGGCTGGCTGTCCGGCGATTGGTATCTGACGGTCGGCGCCACTGGCATGGTGGCGCCTAATTTCGAGGGCGGCAAGAAGTACCTGCTCAGCGCCTCGCCGATCATCTCCTTGGGCAAGGCTGGCCCGGCGGCCCGCTTCACCTCACGCAACGACAACATTTCGCTGGCGCTGGTCGATGACGGCGGCGTTCGCGCCGGCCTGACCGGCAAGTTCCTGTTCTCGCGCGACGATGGCGATGCCGACGAGTTGAAGGGCCTCGATCCGGTCCGCTGGGGCGGCGAGGTGGGCGGCTTCTTCGAATTCTATCCGACGGACTGGATACGTGCGCGTGCCGAGTTGCGGCACGGCATCCGCGCCCATAACGGCTTCGTCGCCGACATCGCCGCCGACGCCTTCTACGATGTGACGCCAACCGTCAGGATCTCTGGCGGGCCGCGCGTCTCGTTCGCCTCCGCCAAATATTTCGACGCCTATTACGGCGTCGACGCGCAGGAAGCCGTGGCCTCGGGGTTGAACCAGTATAATCCCGGCGGCGGCCTGAAATCGGTCGGCCTTGGCGGTGCGGTGACGTGGAAGGTGACCGACCCGATGACCGCCAGCCTGTTCGGGGAATATTCACGCCTCGAAGGCCCGGCCGCCGATTCCAGCCTGGTCAAGGAGCGCGGCGACCGCAACCAGTTCATGATCGGCGTATCGACGACCTATCGCTTCGATTTCAAGATGTAGCCGGTATCGGCCTTATTCCAGCAATCGCGTATCGATCTGATGACTTGTGGTGCCGACGATGGCGATGCCTTCGCGTTCCAGCAAGGCGGGATTGAGAATATAGTTTCTGGCGAAGGGAACGATCACGCAAGGAACTTCCATGACTGGATGGCTGGCGGCACTGACAAAATCGCTGCCAATCTCGCGTGTCTTGGCCGGATTGTCTTTCCAGCCCTCGGGCAAATCGGGGACGGCAATGGAGACGCCGTCAGGCACTTCGATTTCCAGGAGCTGGAACGTGGGCGGCAAATCTTCCACGTCGACATGAACGAGAATTTCAAGAAGCGCCGTGGCGGGGTGATCCGCACAGTACACAATGGCGGTGCCCTTGATGTTCCAACGGCCGGAGCTGAGCATGCCGCCCCGGCCGGACAGGTCGGCGAAGTTGGAGATACGCCATAGACGCATCGTCAGGCGAAAATGCCATAATCGATGCGATGCAGTTCCTCTTCCACCAGGGAAGCACCGGTTTCCGACTGCAGGAGCGTGATAGGCGCTTCGTTGAGCACCCGGCTGCGTTTGCGCAACCAACGTTGCGCTTTTTCGTGGTCTCCGAAAACACGATCCGCCATTGTGGAAATGCGCTCGATGCGCATGACGCGATCGGACTCGGCAATACTCAGTTTCTCATTGCGTTCTTTCCTGCGCGCCAAAGTGCGCCGCGATCCTACGATCTTGTAGATTTCGTCATTGCTGAACCCACGGTGGCGGAGTTCTTCCACCTTGGTGAAGCTGACCAGGAATTGCCCCGTTGCGGCATCCCGGACCAAGCCATCCTGCGCACGCTCGACCTTCTCCTTACGGGCGGCCCGTCTGGCAGCCGGCACGTGGACCTTGCGATGCGGATTGGACATGACGCGCCTCCGGTGCCATTTGCCCAAACATATATGCGCAATTGGCACAAGCGGCAAGGCGAGTGCCTTGGAGTTCGGGCTTTCCAAGCTGGCCCACCTCGTTTAAAAGCGCGGCCATGACAGTGGTCTCGCGTTCCGTCGCGATTACGATACGAATTACCAGCCCGGTGTTCCGGACGGCCTGAGAGCTGTCGGAGCCGCCGGGAATCTTGCGCGCGACCCCTCGCGCTTTTTCCAGATCATGATAGTTCAGGCCCGAGCTCCCTTGCCGCCGGGCAATCCACAATGGCAGATCAATGACCGATACAGCTGAAACGATCGACTATTCCAAGACGCTTTACCTGCCGCAGACGGACTTCCCGATGCGTGCCGGTTTGCCCGAGAAGGAGCCGGTGCTGGTCCAGCGCTGGCAGGAGATGGATCTCTACCGCAAGTTGCGCGAGGCCTCCGCCGGTCGCCCGAAATACGTGCTGCATGACGGCCCGCCTTATGCCAACGGCAACATCCATATCGGCCATGCGCTGAACAAGATCCTCAAGGACGTCATCAACCGCTCCTTCCAGATGCGCGGCCGCGACGCCAATTACGTGCCCGGCTGGGACTGCCACGGCCTGCCGATCGAATGGAAGATCGAGGAGCAGTACCGCGCCAAGGGCAAGAACAAGGATGAGGTGCCGGTCAACGAATTCCGCAAGGAATGCCGGGATTTCGCCGCTCACTGGATCGGCGTTCAGGGGGCGGAATTCCAGCGCCTTGGCGTCATCGGCGACTTCAAGAATCCGTATACGACCATGGCCTTCCACGCCGAGGCGCGTATCGCCGGCGAACTGTTGAAATTCGCCATGTCGGGCCAGCTCTATCGCGGCTCCAAGCCGGTGATGTGGAGTGTCGTCGAGCGCACCGCGCTCGCCGAGGCCGAGATCGAATACCAGGATTATGAGTCGGATACGATCTGGGTGAAGTTCCCCGTCGCCAGTCTGGTGCGCCCCGTCGCTGACGGAGAGGCCGCACTGACCGAGGGCGCTCTCGATCTGCTGCAGGCCCACGTCGTCATCTGGACGACGACGCCCTGGACGATCCCCGGCAACCGTGCCGTCAACTATTCGCCGCGCATCAACTACGGCCTCTACGAGGTCACGGCAGCCGAGAACGCCTTCGGCCCGCAGCCGGGCGAAAAGCTGATCTTTGCCGATACACTGGCTGAAGAGGCTTCGGTCAAGGCCAAAGTCACCTTGAATCGTCTTCGCAGCGTGTCGGCGCAAGAGCTTGGAAGTCTTACGCTTTCGCATCCCTTCAAGGGTCTTGAAGGCGGCTATGAGTTTCCGGTGCCCATGCTTGCCGGCGACCATGTCACCGATGATGCGGGCACCGGGTTCGTTCACACGGCGCCGGGCCATGGTCGCGAGGATTTCGACGCCTGGATGGACGCGGCCCCGGACCTGCGCGCGCGCGGCGTCGACACCGCGATCCCGTTCACCGTCGACGATGCCGGCTTTTTCACCAAGGACGCGCCGGGCTTCGGTCCGGATCGTGAGGGTGGCGCGGCGCGCGTCCTTGACGACAACGGCAAGAAGGGCAATGCCAACCAAGCGGTCATCGATGAGCTGATCAAGCGCAACGCGTTGTTCGCGCGCGGTCGGCTGAAACACTCCTATCCGCATTCCTGGCGGTCGAAGAAACCGGTCATCTTCCGCAACACGCCGCAATGGTTCGTTTACATGGACAAGGACCTCGGCGACGGCACGACGCTGCGCAGCCGTGCGCTGAAGGCGATCGACGACACCCGTTTCGTGCCGGGGGCGGGGCAGAACCGCATTCGCGCCATGATCGAGGAACGGCCCGACTGGGTGCTGTCGCGCCAGCGCGCCTGGGGCGTGCCGATCGCGGTCTTCGCCGACGCCGACGGCAATGTGCTCCAGGACGAGGCGGTCAACCAGCGCATCATGGACGCTTTCGAGAAAGAGGGCGCCGATGCCTGGTTCGCCGCCGGCGCCAAGGACCGTTTCCTCGGCAATCACGATGCCTCCAGATGGAAACAGGTGACGGACATCCTCGACGTCTGGTTTGATTCAGGCTCGACTCACGTGTTCACGCTGGAGGATCGTCCCGATCTCAAATGGCCGGCCGACGTTTATCTCGAAGGCTCCGACCAGCATCGCGGCTGGTTCCACTCCTCACTGCTCGAAAGCTGCGGCACCAGGGGCAGGGCGCCTTACAACACCGTCGTCACCCATGGTTTCACCATGGACGAGGACGGCCGCAAGATGTCGAAGTCACTCGGCAACACCGTCGTCCCGCAGGACGTGATCAAGCAGTCCGGCGCGGACATCCTGCGCCTGTGGGTGGTGACGACCGACTATTGGGAAGACCAGCGCCTCGGCAAGAACGTGCTGCAAACCAACATCGACGCCTACCGCAAGCTGCGCAACACCATCCGCTGGATGCTGGGCACGCTCGCCCACGACGATGGCGAGGAGGTGCCGCTGGAAGGGATGCCGGAGCTGGAACGGCTGATGCTGCATCGCCTCGCCGAACTCGATGAGGTGGTGCGCCAGGGCTACGATGCCTTCGAGTTCAAGCGCATCACCCGTGCGCTCCTCGATTTCATGGTGGTCGAGCTGTCGGCCTTCTATTTCGATATCCGCAAGGACGCGCTCTACTGCGATGCGCCGTCGAGCGCGAAGCGCAAGGCCTCGGTGCAGGTGGTGCGCCACCTTTTCGACTGTCTGGTGAGATGGCTGGCGCCGATGCTGCCCTTCACCATGGAAGAGGCCTGGCTCGACCGCCACCCCGATGCCGTCTCGGTGCATCTCGACCAGTTCCCGGCGATCCCGGAAAACTGGAAGAACGAGGCGCTGGCGGAAAAATGGCGTAAGGTGCGGCAGGTGCGCCGCGTCGTCACCGGTGCGCTGGAAATCGCGCGTGCCCAGAAGGTGATCGGCTCGTCGCTGGAAGCGGTTCCCGTCGTCACCATCGACGATGCGGCGCTCGAGGCGGCGATATCGGATGTCGACATGGCCGAAATGGCGATCACCAGCGATCTCATCATCGCCCATGGCGAGGTGCAACAAGGCGCCTTCACGCTCGAAGACGTCAAGGGCGTCGCCGTGGTGATCGAAAAAGCCGAGGATCGCGGCCTGGTCAAATGCGCGCGGTCGTGGCGTTACACCGCCGATGTCGGGCAGGATCCTGCCTTTCCCGATGTCTCGGCGCGCGACGCCGCCGTGCTGCATGAGCTTAAGGCGCTCGGTCGGCTTTGAAGGCCAGGCATATCGGTGCACAAATGCCACGCCGGTCGGTGCAAATCCGTCCGCGCGTTGCCCTTAACGAGTGGTTGAGGTAAACACGCGAAACTCCGGAAGACAAATTGTCGCCGGATTTTCGTCGCAAGTGCTTGGACACGGGGACCGGACCTTGGGGCCGGCGGCGATCGAGAGGCTGTCTAGAGTGGGACTTTTTGGCATGACCGAGAGATTTAACGCGCGCCTCGCGCTGTTGGCGCCGCTTGTCGCATCGGGGCTCGCTCTGTCCGGCTGTGTCGGTTCTCCGACCTACGGCACGGACAAGACCGCCGGCGAACAATTGGCCGGCGATCTCACCGGCGCTTTTTCGTTCGCCCCCAAGCGCAAGGAACACATCGATTACAAGCCGCGTCCCACCCTGGTGAAGCCGGCGCCTGGTCAGAAGGAAGCGCTGCCGGCGCCACAGGATAGCATCGAGACCGCAAGCGCCGAATGGCCCGAATCGCCCGAGCAGCGCCGTGCCCGCCTGCGCGCCGACGCCACCGCCCACCAGGATGATCCGTCCTACCAGTCGCAGATCGTCGACGACGTGCAGACCGATCCGGCCTCGGTGAAGAAGGCGATGGAAGAATCCGGCTCGAGTCACCCGCCGCGCTGGACGCCTGCCGATTCCGACAAGGGCCGCGCCGCCGATATCCAGCGCCGCCTTGCCGAAAGCAAGCAGGGCGATCCGAATACCCGCAAATATCTGAGCGAACCGCCCCTTGCCTATCGCGTCGCATCCGGCACGGCGCCGCAAAACGAACTCGGCGAAGACGAGTACAAAAAGGAACGCCGCCTGAAGAGAGAGGCGGAAGGCAAGAAGGGTGGCTGGTTCGACTGGCTGCCGTCCCTGTAAAAAGCGGGGCGCATTTGCTTTGCTGACGGGTATCGCACCCCGTTCAGTCGCGGCGTTCCCGAAAGAAATCCTTCAGCAGCAGGGCCGATTCGGCCTCCGCGATGCCCGCATAAATGTCGGGCGTGTGATGGCAGGTCGGCGAAGCGAAGAAGCGCACGCCGTTGACCACCGCGCCGCCCTTTTCGTCCGCGGCGCCAAAGTAGAGCCGGCGCAACCTGGCGAAGGAGATGGCGCCGGCGCACATGGCGCAAGGCTCCAGCGTCACATAGAGATCGTGTCCGGTGAGCCGCTCGCTCGACAGCCTTCGGCAGGCTTCGCGGATGGCCAGCATCTCGGCATGGGCCGTCGGATCGGCAAGCTCCCGGGTGCGGTTGCCGGCACTGGCCACGACCGTGCCGGCGCTGGCGATGACGGCGCCGACCGGCACTTCGCCGCGCGAGGCTGCCGCTTGCGCCTCCTCCAGCGCCAGCGCCATGAAATCGGGCCGCTTCACGCGGGCTTCCATTCCGATTATCTCCTCGCCACTCGCCGGTGATCCTGTTATTGAGCGCATAACCTCGAAAATCGGGTACGGTTTTCGGAAATGATCATGCGCCAAATCAAAAATGCTACAGCGTTCGTTGCGCGCCCGAAAGGATGCGCCACGCTGTAGCAGCGCAAACGGACAAAGGCCACATGGACGACAACGACAAGAAATCTCCGCGCCAGAAGGGTCCGGGCAAAAGCGGTCCGAAACCGGCGGGCGCGCGTGGGCGCGATGCCGGCAAAGGCGGCAAGCCAGCCTTCGGCGCCAAGAAACCGTTTGCCAAGCGTGGCGACGGCGGCAAGCCCTTCGAAAAGCACGAAGGGCCGCGCAAACCCTACGCGCCGCGCGGTGAGCGGCCGATGGCCGCCGATGGCGAACGGCCCCAGAAGCGTGAGTACAAGCCGCGCGAAGGCGGCGAAGGCGGGCGCCCGGAGCGGCCCTTCAACAAGGGTCCGCGTCCGCAAGGCAAGCCTTATGAAAACCGCGAAGGCCCGCGGAAGCCCTACGCACCGCGCGGCGAGCGTCCAATGGCCGCCGATGGCGAACGGCCACAGAAGCGTGAGTACAAGCCGCGCGAGGGCGGGGAAGGCGGGCGCTCGGAGCGGCCCTTCAACAAGGGTCCGCGTCCGCAAGGCAAGCCTTATGAAAACCGCGAAGGCCCGCGCAAGCCGTATGCACCGCGCGGCGAGCGGCCAATGGCGGCTGAAGGTGCGACGGGTGAAAGACGCTTCGATCGTCCTAAGCGTGATTTTGCCGATCGGCCCAAGCCCGACTTCTCTGACCGTCCGAAGCGCGATTTCGCAGACCGTCCGAAGCGCGATTTCGCTGCCGACCGGCCGCAAGGCGGTTTCAAGTCCCGTCCGCGTCCTGCGGAGGCGCCCGAGGAAGCCGGCGAGCGGATCGCCAAGCGGCTGGCTCGCGCCGGGCTTGCCTCGCGCCGCGACGCCGAGGAGTTGATCGCGGCCGGCCGCGTCAAGGTCAACGGCCGGGTTCTGTCTTCGCCGGCTTTCAATGTGATGCCGGGCGACATCATCCATCTCGACGGCATGGAGATCCCGCCGATCGAGCGCACTCGGCTGTTCCTGTTCCACAAGCCTGCCGGTGTCGTGACCACCAACCGCGACCCCGAGGGCCGCAAGACCGTCTTCGACGTGCTGCCGGCTGAATTGCCCCGGCTGATGACCATCGGCCGGCTCGACATCAACACCGAAGGCCTGCTGCTGCTGACCAATGATGGCGGCCTGTCTCGCGTGCTCGAACTGCCGGCCACCGGCTGGCTGCGCCGTTACCGGGTGCGCGTCCATGGCAAGGTCGAGGAAAGTGCGCTTGCGGGTTTGCGCGAAGGCATTGCCGTGGACGGCGTCTTCTATGGCGCCATCGAGGCGAGCCTCGATCGCGAGCAAGGCTCGAACGCCTGGCTGACGATCGGCTTGCGCGAGGGCAAAAACCGCGAGGTCAAGAACATTCTCGGCGCGCTCGGCCTCGACGTGACGCGGCTGATCCGCATCTCCTACGGCCCGTTCCAGCTCGACGAGCTCCCCGAAGGCCATGTGCTGGAGATCAAGGGCAAGGTGTTGCGCGATCAGCTCGGCGAACGCCTGATAGAGGAATCCGGTGCCAATTTCGATGCCGAGATAACAAAGCCGTTTTCCAACTTGCCGGTGCGGCGGGTCGAGCTGCGGCGTGAGGAGGCCGAGCGGCCGAGATTTTCGCGCGAGGGTGACCACCGGCCGATCGGCGAGGGCGGCCTGATCAAGAACCGCAAGCGCCGCGAAGGCAGCCGTGACGAGGCGCTGGGCAAACTGTCGACCAGCCCCGACAGAGGCGCGAGGCCGGAAAAAAGCTTTGGCGACCGCGGCCCGAGACCCGAACGCGGTAGCTTCGGCGACAAGCCGCGCGGTGGTTTTGGCGGCAAACCGGGCGGCAAGAAATCCGAGCGCGAGCAGCGGCCGATCGAGCCGCCCGGCCAGCGCAAGGCCAATGTCTGGATGGCGCCGGGCGCGCGCCCAATCGGCAAGGGCAGGGCGGAGGCGGATGCTGCCAAAGCCGCTGAGGCCAAGGCCCGTAAGGCGTCTTTCAAGCCGGCCTATGGCAAGCCCGGCGGCAAGCCGGGCGGCCCCAAGCCGTTCGGCAAGCCGCGTGGCGAACGTCCGGGCGGCGGCGGCGAGCGGCCGCGCGGCGGTTTCAAGGGTCCAAGGGCGAAATGAGGATCGTCGGCGGCGAGTTTCGCGGGCGCCCGCTGGCGACGCCCCGCGGCAGCGCCATCCGCCCCACCACTGACCGCACCCGCGAGGCTGTTTTCAATGTGCTGGCGCATCGCTTTGCCGATCGGTTGCAGGGCGCGCGCGTGCTCGACCTGTTCGCAGGCACGGGCGCTCTCGGGCTCGAGGCGCTGTCGCGCGGCGCGTCCTATGGCGTCTTCATCGAGGAGTCGGCCGAAGGCCGCGGCCTGATCCGCGACAATGTCGAGGCCTTCGGCCTGACCGGCCGCACCAAGATATTTCGGCGCGACGCAACGGCTCTGGGCGAGGCCGGCACGCTGGCGCCGTTCGACCTCGTTTTCGCCGATCCACCCTACGGCAAGGGTCTTGGCGAACGCGCGCTGAGGTCGGCCAAGCAAGGCGGCTGGCTGCGTCCCGGCGCGCTGTGCGTGGTCGAGGAGGCAGCGGCGGCGCCTTTCGAGCCGGGACCGGGATTTTCAGTTGTCGACGAGCGCCACTATGGCGAGACGCTGATCCGGCTTGTCGAGGCCGCCTGAGTTAAGCTTCATTTGCGGGCGAAGATGGAATGCGAGCCCTCTTCCCAGGGGAGCAGGTCGTGCCATGCCAGTAATCAACAATTCACTTTCACAACATCGGCTCGCCGCCTATCGTCCGTCATGAGAAACCGGAGCCATTGATGACATTTCAGGCTGAATGGCTGCGCAAGACGCTCTTGGCCACATCGCTGGCTTTGGTCATTGCCGGACTGGCCCCGGCGACCTTCGCCGCCGACAAGCGGCCGGCCGAGTTCAAGGTAACGGATTTTCTGCTCGACAATGGCATGGAAGTGGTCGTCATTCCCGACCATCGCTCGCCGATCGTCACCCATATGGTGTGGTATAAGGTGGGCAGCGCCGACGAGCCGCCAGGCAAATCCGGCATCGCCCACTTCTTCGAGCATCTGATGTTCAAGGCGACGGCCAATCACGCCGCCGGCGAGTTCGACCGCGCCGTCTCCGACATAGGCGGCTCCAACAACGCCTTCACCTCCTACGACTACACCGCCTTCCACGAGACGGTGGCGCCGTCGGCGCTCGAGCTGATGATGAGCTTCGAGGCCGACCGTATGCGCAACCTCATCCTCACCGACGATGTCATCAAGACCGAGCGCGACGTCATCCTGGAGGAGCGCCGTTCGCGCATCGACAACAGTCCCGAGGCGGTGCTCGAAGAGGAACTCGACGCCACGCTGTGGCAGAACCAGCCCTACCGAATTCCGGTCATTGGCTGGATGCAGGAGATGGAGCAGTTGAACCGCACCGACGCCATCGCCTTCTACAACAAATACTACCAGCCCAACAACGCGGTGCTGATCGTGGCCGGTGACGTCGAGCCCGACACGGTCAAGGCTCTGGCCGAGAAAACCTACGGCAAGATCGCGCGCGGGCCCGACCTGCCGCCGCGCGTCCGCCCGGTCGAGCCGGAGCAGAACACCAGGCGCACGGTGACGCTGTCCGACGCCCGCGTCAGCGTGCCGAATTTCTCCACCCAATGGGTGGTGCCGTCCTACCACACGGCCAAGCCCGGCGAAGCCGAGGCGCTCGACCTGCTGGCGGAAATACTGGGCGGCGGCAACCGCAGCCGGCTCTATCAGGCGCTGGTGGTCAGGCAAGGCATCGCTTCCAACGCCGGGGCCTATTTCCAGGGCACCATGCTGGACGACACCAACTTCACCGTCTATGGCACGCCGCGCGGCGACGCCAGGCTCGTCGATGTCGAGGCGGCCGTCGACGCGGAGGTCGTGCGCATCGCCAGGGAAGGCGTCACCGTCAAGGAGCTGGACAAGGCCAAGGACCGCTATGTCCGCTCGATGGTTTTCGCCCGCGACAAACAGGATTCGATGGCCAATATCTATGGCGCCGAGCTTGCCACCGGCGGCAATGTGCAGGACATCGAGCAATGGCCGGAGCGCATCCGCAACATCACTCCCGGCGAGATCAAGGCCGTCGCCGCGCGCTATCTGGTGCTGGCCCGGTCGACGACCGGCTATCTCTTGCCGCAGCAACAGGCGGGGAATTGATGATGAAGAGCGAGCAACACGGCTCTTTCCCGTCTCCCAAACGGGGAGAAGGGAGGGCACGCGCAGCGCTTGTCACTTTGCTCCTTTCCATCTTCTTCCTGGTCCTGCCGGCGCTTGCCGCCCGCGCCATGGACATCCAGCAGGTCACCTCGCCCAAGGGCGTCACCGCCTGGCTGGTCGAAGACTATTCGGTGCCGATGGTGGCCATCCGTTTCGTCTTTGGGGGCGGCTCGACGCAGGATCCGCCGGGCAAGGAAGGGCTGGCCAATCTGATGACCGGTCTGTTCGACGAAGGCGCAGGCCCTCTGGACAGCGACGCCTTCCAGGTGAAGCTCGACGACGCCGGCGCCGAGATGAGCTTCGAGGAGACCCGCGACGGCATCTACGGTTCCATGCGCATGTTGGCCGAGCAGCGCGACGAGGCGTTCGACCTGCTGCGGCTGGCGGTCAACGAGCCGCGTTTCGACCAGGCGCCGATCGATCGCATCGGCGCTCAGATCCTGTCCGGCATCATCGCCGGAGAGAACGACCCCGACACGATCGCGCAGGACAGATGGGCGCGCGCGCTCTATGGCGATCATCCTTATTCGCGCTCCGATCAGGGCACCAGGCAGAGCATCGCCGCCATCACGCGGGACGATCTGAAGGCGCTGCACAAGGCCGTCTTCGCGCGGAGCGGGCTGCATGTCGCGGTGGTCGGCGCCATCGACCCGGAAACGCTGAAGAAGAAACTGGACATGGTGTTCGGCGGGCTGCCGCAGAACCAGGCGCTCGCGCCGGTTGCCGACGTCGAGCCGAATCTGGCGCGGCATATCGAGGTCGACTACGACCTACCGCAGACCTCGCTTCAGCTTGCCTGGCCTGGCGTGAAGCGCAAGGCGGCGGATTTCTTCCCTGCGGTTCTGATGAACGAGATTCTCGGCGGCGGCACCTTCACCTCGCGCCTGTTCCAAGAGGTGCGCGAGAAGCGCGGGCTGGCCTACAGCGTCAATTCCTCGCTCATCAACCAGGACCATGCCGACGCTCTGATCGTCACCACCGGCACACGATCGGACCGGGCCGCCGAAACCCTTGGCATCGTGCGGGACGTGGTCAAGCGGCTTGCCGAGGACGGCCCGACCGACGCGGAACTGGCGGCGACCAAGAAATACATGATCGGCGCCTACGCCATCAACAACCTGGACTCCTCCAGCGCCATCGCCGCGACCCTGGTCGAGCTGCAGCTCGACGACCTCGGCGTCGATTACATTCAGCGCCGCACCGGCCTCATCAACGCGGTGACACTCGACCAGGTCAAGGCCGCGGCGAAGAAGCTTTTGTCGGCCGAGCCGACCATCATGGTCGTCGGACCGCCCTTGGCCGGAGCCAACAAGGGATGAACCTCACCTTCGGCATCGCCTTTGGCGGCGGCGGCGCGCGCGGTCTGGCGCATATCCATGTCATCGAGGCGCTGGACGAGCTGGGCATCAGGCCGGTCGCAATCGCCGGCTCGTCCATCGGCGCCATCATGGGCGCCGGCATGGCCTCCGGCATGACCGGCAAGGACATCCATGATTATGCCCGCTCGATCCTCGGCCGCCGCGCCGAGGTGGCGAGCCGCATGTGGCGGGCGCGGCCCGGCACCATCGCCGAGGCCATGCAGGCCGGCATCCGCGTCAGCCAGTTCAATGTCGAGCGCATCCTCAAGGCCTTCCTGCCCGAAGCCATTCCCGAAACCTTCGCCGAGCTGAAAATCCCGCTGAAGGTGACGGCGACGGACTATTTCGGCCACAAGCTGGCCGTGTTCGCCGAAGGCGACCTGCATTCGGCGCTAGCGGCTTCAGCGGCCATTCCTGCCGTGTTCCGCCCGGTGATGCGCGACGGCCGGCTGCTGATCGACGGCGGCATCTACAACCCTGTGCCCTTCGACCTGATCGAGGATGATGCCGACATCATCATAGGCGTCGACGTGGTCGGCGCGCCGGAAGAGGCCGACCACAGGCGGCCGACCTCCGTCGACCTGATGTTCGGCGCCACTCAATTGATGATGCAGTCGATCATCGCCAACAAGCTGAAGCAGTGCCAGCCCGACATCCTGATCCGCCCGGCGGTGTCCAAATACCGCGTGCTCGACTTCCTCAAGATCGAGGTCCTGATGACCGAGACGGCGGATATCAAGGACCAGCTGAAGCGCGAGGTGGAGAGGGTTGTGGAGGCTAGGGAAAGTGCTGCTGTCGAGCAAAGACGGGGAAAGCAGACCGGGTGACGCGAGGTCCACACGTTGCCTCACGTCACCGCTATAGTTTTGATCCCGAAAGCCAGGCGCCCTCCAGTCCTCTCTGGAAGAAGGGCACTCTAACCGATTACGATTTCGCCAGCACCGGCGCATACTCCAGCGCCACCACCCCATTGCTGAATGGCTTGGCGGAAATCAACTCAAACGACACCGGATCGCCGGCCGGAAACAGCTTTTTGCCTTGGCCAACGGTGCCGGGGTAGCTCAGCAGCCTGACGCGGTCGACCAGACCATGGCGCAACAGTTCCTGCGCGACGTTGAGGCTGCCATGCACATAGATGTTGCCGCCGCTACCTAGCTTCAGTGTCCTGACCGCCTCCGGCAGCGGCCCCCTGAGCAGCTCGGCCGGTTTCCAGTCGAGCACCTTCAAACTGCTGGACGCGACGTATTTCGGCAGCGCGTTGAACCGGTCGGCGAAGTCTCCGGTTTCGCTCGGCCACGAGCCGGCGAAAATCTCGTAGGTTGTGCGTCCCAAAAGCATGGCGCCGCTGTCAGCCAGCTCGTCCTCCTTGAACCTGTTCATCTCGTCGTTCCAGGTCACGCCAGGCAGTTTCTCGACTTCGGCGATGCCATCGACGCTGATGAATTCGGTGACGATAAGCTTTCTCATTGGCGTTCTCCTTCTTCACCCAAAGGACGAACTGCGCGAGCCATTTGCGACAGCTCTGTAAAAATCCGGGGAAGTTTATCGGAGAGGGGAGTTTCTCAAGGTAGAGTAAGCTCCCAAGATCGAGTTTTGGTGCTACATCTCCACGGATATCCCCCAAGCTGCAGGAAGATAATGGGATTCGGGGTCTTCATTCACCGGTCAGATTCGATCTACGATGACAGTCCCGCTGAGCGATATCAGTTTCCTAGCCAGTATCTGCGTCGTGTGGAAGCATGCGTCGGTGACTGGATCATCTACTACGAACCTAGCAAAGTAGACGATACCCGTGGCTATTTCGCCGTAGCCAAGGTCCAGCAGGTTCTCCCAGATCCAGTAGCGCCTGGTATGTATCTGGCTCTGATTGAGCCGGGAACCTACCTCGATTTGGCCACTCCTGTTCCCTTCAATGGGACGGATGGTCTCGTTGAACGCGGCCTGCTTAACGACCAAGGAAGGATTTCTGGTCGCGCCCAATCGGCCGTCCGACCAATCAGTCCAAGCGACTTCAATCGCATTATCGATCTGGGCTTTGACGACCATGAGCCGTTGCTGCCACGTGTGGATCAGATCGGCATTTCATCCGGGTTTCAGGACGAAAAGGCTCCATTCCAGTTCGAGGAGGGCCGTAGTCGTGTAAGCTATATCGGATCGCGAATTGTGCGGGATCGCATTTTTCGTCGCGTTGTCTTGCGCGCCTATGACGAGCGTTGCGCGATCTCAGGTCTCAAGTTGATAAATGGCGGCGGCCGGGCGGAAGTTTCTGCCGCCCACATTCGACCGGTTGAAAAGAACGGACCCGACATCGTCAACAATGGCATCGCGCTATCCGGCACAGCGCATTGGATGTTCGATCGCGGATTGATCAGCCTGTCCGATGATCTGGAAATACTGGTATCAAGGCAGGTTAACGACCTGGAGAGTGTGCAGGGATTCATAAACAGGAGCCGCCGCGCGCTTCCACCCCGTCGGCAGGTCGAGCGCCCACATCCTCGCTTCCTGCAATGGCATCGCGAACACTGTTTCAAACAGTGAGGCGGCGCTGGCTTCCGGGTAGACGTAAGAGTTCGCCTCAGTCCTTCGCGCGCTCCACATAGGACCCATCGGCCGTCATCACCACCACGCGGGTGCCTGGCGCGATATGCGGCGGCACGGCGGTGCGCACGCCGTTGGAGAGCAGGGCGGGCTTGTAGGAAGAGGACGCCGTCTGGCCCTTGGTCGTGGGCTCGGTCTCGACCACTTCGAAGGTGGCCCGCTGCGGCAGCACCAGGGAGATGGCGATGCCGTTGAACTGCGAGACCTGAACCGGCATACCTTCCTGCAAATAGGGGGCGGCATCGCCGACGACGGCTTCCGACACCGCCACCTGGTCGTAGGTCTCGGGGTTCATGAAGTGATAGCCTTCGCCGTCGGCGTAGAGGAAGGTGTGCTCGCGCTCCTCGACATAGGCGCGCTCCACCTGTTCGGTGGTGCGGTAGCGTTCCGAAACCTTCACCCCGTCGCCGATGCGGCGCATGTCGAGCTGCGTCACGGGCGTGCCCTTGCCTGGGTGGATGTTTTCGGCAAAGAGGATCACATAAAGCTTGCCGTCCTTGTCGACGACATTGCCTTTGCGGAGCGAACTGGCGATGACTTTCACCACGGTTTTTTATCCTGCGAGAGTTGACGGGCGTTTGCCGGCTTGCGCGGCGCTGGATGGGGGCCTAGCGCATCTCGGCGCGAACCGCCAGCCCCCAACGCGAACCAGCGCGCCTTCAAACCGCCCATGACCGCCGCTTCGCCCTGGTGGACGCCGCATGTGCATGCCGATCGCCGTTCGCGCCTGATGCTGCGCAACGGCCTTGCCGCCGCCTTGCGCGACTGGTTCGCCCGTCGCGATTTCATCGAGGTGCAGGCATCGGCCCTGCAGATATCGCCCGGCAACGAGGCGCATCTGGCGGCCTTCGCAACCGAGGCGGTCGCGCCGGACGGGCAGCGCAAGCCGCTCTATCTGCACACGTCGCCGGAATTCGCCTGCAAGAAGCTGCTCGCTGCCGGCGAGACCAGGATCTTCAGCTTCGGCCCGGTCTATCGCAACCGCGAGCGTGGCCCTTTGCACCATCCCGAATTCACCATGCTCGAATGGTACAGGGTCGGCGAAACCTATGAGAGCCTGATGCGGGATTGCGCGGATCTGCTGGCGCTGGCCGCGACAAGGGCAGGGGCCACGCGCTTCAGCTTTCGCGGCCGCGACTGCGATCCTTTCGC
The DNA here is from genome assembly GCF_006440955.1 of Mesorhizobium sp. B2-8-1. Taxonomy (NCBI): domain Bacteria; kingdom Pseudomonadati; phylum Pseudomonadota; class Alphaproteobacteria; order Hyphomicrobiales; family Phyllobacteriaceae; genus Mesorhizobium; species Mesorhizobium sp. B2-8-1. The sequence continues at coordinate 77,487 of NZ_VFTX01000012.1, forward strand.
GGAGCCGGAGCGGCTGACGGTGGCGGACGCCTTCGCGCACCATGCCGGGATCGATCTGCTTGCGACGGTCAGCGCCGACGGCATCACCGACCGCGATTCGCTCCATCAGGCCCTGACCGGTGCCGGCCTGCGTACCGCGCCCGACGACGGCTGGGCCGACCTGTTCAGCCGGGTGATGGTGGAGAAGATCGAGCCCAATCTCGGAATCGGCCGCGCGACCATCCTTTGCGAGTACCCGGTCGCCGAGGCGGCTCTGGCGCGACCGAGCCCACGCGACCCCCGCGTCGCCGAGCGCTTCGAGCTCTATTGCTGCGGCGTCGAACTTGCCAACGGCTTCGGCGAGTTGACGGACGCCGAGGAGCAGCGCCGGCGCTTCATCATGGAAATGGACGAGAAAGAGCGCGTCTATGGCGAGCGCTATCCGCTGGACGAGGATTTTCTCGCGGCACTCGCGGTCATGCCACAGGCCAGCGGCATCGCGCTCGGCTTCGACAGGCTGGCGATGCTGGCCACGGGCGCGCAAAAAATCGAGGATGTGATCTGGACGCCTGTTGCCGGGTCCTGAGTCCGCGCGCCACGGCTTGCACCATGTCAATGCGCGAAAATCTGCTCCAGCGAACGAAAGCCCTTGAATTCCAGCGCGTTGCCCGAGGGATCGCGGATGAACAGCGTCGCCTGTTCGCCGGGCTCTCCCTTGAAGCGGATCATCGGCCGCTCCAGCCAGTCTATGTCGGCGCGTGCTTCCAGCCGCGCGGCAAGCCGCTGCCAGTCATCCATCAAAAGCACGGCGCCGAAATGCGGGATCGGCACCGCCATGCCGTCGACCTTGCCGTCGCTGGCAGCCGGCGCGGCCGGTGGCCGCAGATGCGCCGACATCTGGTGGCCGAACAGGTCGAAATCGACCCAGGTCTCCGAAGAGCGGCCGATGGCGCAACCCAGCACCTCGCCATAGAAAGCGCGTGTTTCATCGAGATCACGGACCGGGAAGGCAAGATGGAAAGGCGTCATTGGAAATGCTCCGTGCTGGCGATGCGGTGCCGCGCTTCGCGATGGGCGGCTGAACCGATGCATTTTGATTGAAGCTTGTGCCATTGCACAAGCCGGACCGGAACAATAGATGGGGGACGGCGGCTCTCGGGCCAGCCGCAACAGCAGGATCACGCGCATGAGCGATATATCGGACGCATCAAGATTGACCGACCGCGTCGCGGCCCTGGTCGAGGCTGCCAAAAAAGCTGGCGCCGATGCCGCGGATGCCGTCGCGGTGCGTGGCCGCTCGACCGGTGTGTCGGTGCGGCTGGGCAAGGTCGAAAACACCGAGGCGTCGGAAGGCGACGACGTTTCGCTGCGTGTCTTTGTCGGCCAGCGGGTGGCAAGTGTTTCCGCGACTGCCGCGTCCGATCCGAAGGCGCTTGCCGAACGTGCCGTCGCCATGGCCAGGGTCTCTCCCGAAGATCCCAACCAGGGCCTCGCGGATCCGGCGCTGCTGGCCAGGCAGACGCGCGATCTCGACCTGTTCGATGCAACAGAAGTATCGGCCGACCAGTTGAAGGAAGCGGCACTGGCCGCGGAAGCGGCGGCTCTGGCCGTCAAAGGCGTGACCAATTCGGCGGGCAGCAATGCCAGCGCCGGGCTCGGAGGGCTGGTATTGGCCACCTCGCACGGCTTCCTCGGCCATTATGTCGCCTCGCGCTTCTCGCGCTCCACGAGCGTCATCGCCGGCGAGGGTACCGGCATGGAGCGCGATTATGAATTCTCCTCGCGCCAGCATTTTGCCGACCTGGATGCGCCGGAAGACATAGGCCGCAAGGCCGGGGAACGCGCCGTGCGCCGGCTCGGCGCGCGCAAGGCCGCGACCGGACCGGTCGACGTGGTGTTCGATCCGCGCGTGGCGCGCGGCATTGCCGGCCATCTCGCGGGCGCCATCAACGGCGCTGCCGTCGCGCGCAAGACGTCGTTCCTGCGCGACATGATGGGCAAAAAGGTGGCTGCATCGGCCATTACCGTCACCGACGAGCCGCTGAGGCGGCGCGGCCAGGCCTCGCGTCCGTTCGACGGCGAAGGCGTTGAAGGCGACAAGCTTTTGATGATCGAGAACGGTGTGCTCAACCACTGGTTCCTGTCGACCTCGGCGGCGCGGGAACTGGGTCTCGTTACCAATGGACGCGGTTCGCGCAGCGGCTCGTCCGTCTCGCCGTCTTCGACCAATCTTGCCATCGAGCCGGGCGAGCGCTCGCCGGAAGAACTGATCGCCTCGCTCAAGACGGGCTTCTACGTCACCGAGGTGTTCGGGCAAGGTGTCGACATGGTGACCGGCGAATACAGCCGCGGCGCATCCGGGTTCTGGATCGACAACGGCCAGCTTGCCTATCCCGTCGCCGAAGTCACGATCGCCTCCAATTTGAAGACGATGTTCCTAAACATGGTGCCGGCAAGCGATCTCGATCGCAATTTCGGCACCGCCGCCCCCACGTTGCTGATCGAAGGCATGACCCTTGCCGGAGCATGATCTGACCACGACCGGCGCCACGGAGGATCTGCCGCTGCTGCGCGATGCTGCCCGCGAGGCGGGTGCCATCGCGATGCGCTACTTCGGCAACAGTCCGCAAGTCTGGATGAAAGGCGGCACGTCGCCGGTCAGCGAGGCCGATCACGCCGCCGATGCGTATTTGCGCCAGACCCTGCTTGCGGCGCGACCGGATTATGGCTGGCTCTCCGAGGAGACGGTCGACGATCCAGTGCGGCTTTCGGCGCGCCGAACCTTTGTCGTCGATCCGATCGACGGCACCCGCGGCTTCCTGGAAGGCCAGCGCACCTGGTGTGTCAGCGTCGCCGTCGTGGAGCATGGCCGTTCGCTTGCCGGCGTGCTCGAGTGTCCGGCGCTTAACGAGACTTACTGGGCGCTGCCTGGTCAGGGCGCCTTCCGTAACGGCAGGCGCATCGCGGTGCGCCAGCCCGGCGACAAGGCCGAAATTTCCGGATTGAAGCAGTTGCTCGACAGGATACCGGCCGGCTGGCAGGAACGGCTGAAGCGGGCGCCCTACAGCCCTTCGCTTGCCTATCGCCTGGCAATGATCGCCAACGGCACGCTCGATGCCACTTTCGTAAAGCCGAACGCGCACGACTGGGATATCGCCGCCGCCGACCTTATCCTGCGCGAGGCGGGCGGCCAGTTGCTCGACCCGCATGGCCGCGCGCCGCTCTATGCCGGCGAGGTGACCCGCCACGGCGCGCTCGCCGCCGGCAGCGGTGAACTGCTGGCGGTGCTCGTGGGCGTCATTGCCGGACTGGATGATTGAAAGCATTATCGAAGGTTCCAAAGTCGGCGGCTTTGGTCTAGACCTGTCACAAACTCACAATATGTGAAGGACCGAAATGGCCGCGGAAGACGGAAAGAAACAGCTTTTGCACCTGGTGTTCGGCGGCGAACTGAAGAAGCTTGGCGGCACCGAATTCCGCGATCTTGACGCGCTCGACATCGTCGGCATCTATCCCGACTATCAATCCGCCCATACGGCATGGAAAGCCAAGGCGCAGGCCAGCGTGGACAATGCCCATATGCGTTATTTCGTCGTGCACCTGCATCGGCTCCTGGACCCCGACCACAAGGCTGTCGGTTGACTTCGATGGATAATGATCTGGCGAAAGCGCCGCCCGGCCAGGCTACGCCGACGGGCAGGGGCCGCAGCCGCGCCACCAAGGCCTTCTGGCGCAGGATCCGCAAGCCGCTGGCGCAGTCGCGATTCGTCAAGAACATCATCGTCGGCCTGCTGGCGCAGTTCGTTCGGCTGGTGCGCCTGACCAACCGCGTCGTCGACGGCTCGGCGAAATTGACCGGCGGTGCCTATGCCCAGTTCGAGCCCGGCATCATTGCGCTCTGGCACGGCCAGCATCTGTTGACGCCGGCCTACTACCCCAAGGGCAGGCCGCTCGTCGCCATGGTGTCGCGCAGTGCCGATGCCGAACTCAACGCCCTGATGATCGAGAGATTCGGCATCGAGGCCGTACGCGGCTCCGGCGGGCGCGATAATGCCAAACATCTCGACAAGGGCGGCGCCAAGGCACTGATCGCCCTGAAAAAGTCGCTCGTCGCCGGCAAGAACGTCGCCATGATCGCTGACATCCCCCATGGCACGCCGCGCGATGCGGGGCTTGGCATCGTGCTCCTGGCGCGGCTCTCCGGCCGGCCGATCCTGCCGGCGGCCATTGCCACCAGCCGCCGCAAGGTGCTGGAGAAGAGCTGGGACAAGACGACCATCAACCTGCCGTTCGGCCGCTCGTCCATCATCATCGGTACACCGGTTTTCGTGCCGGCCAATGCCGATGACGCCGAGATGGAGCGCAAGCGCCTCGAAGTGACGGCCTCGCTCAATGCCGCGACCGCCGAGGCCTACCGTCTCGTGGATGCCCCGCGATGAGCGGTCGCTGGGCGCGTACCATGCTGACGGCATATCGTTTGGCGGGCGCTGTCGCCTATCCGCTGGTCGGACCCTATGTTGCCTGGCGCACCTCGCGCGGCAAGGAAGACCGCAACCGCCGCCGCGAACGCTACGGCGTCGCCGGCCGGCCTCGCCCCGATGGGCCTGTTATCTGGATCCACGCCGCGAGCGTCGGCGAAACCATAGCTGTCGTTCCCCTGGTCGAGAGCATACTCGACTACGGCGTCAATATCGTGCTGACGACCGGCACCGTAACGTCGGCCAAGGTCGCCGACGAGAGATTGGGCGACCGCATCATCCACCAGTATGTGCCGCTCGACCTCAAGCCGGCGGTCAGCCGTTTCCTCGACCACTGGAAGCCGGATCTGGCGATCATCGCCGAATCGGAGATCTGGCCGATGACGATTCTCGAGCTTGGCGCCCGCCACGTGCCGCAGGTTCTGGTCAATGGCAGGCTGTCCGACCGCTCCTTCACGTCCTGGAAGAAGCGCCCCAACATCGCCGAGGCGCTGTTCGAGAACCTTGCCCATGTCGTTGCCCAGTCCGATGTCGACGGCGAGCGTTTCCGCGCGCTCGGCGCCCGGCCGGTAACCGTTTCCGGCAATCTCAAGGTCGACACCAACCCGCCGCCCGTCGACGAACGGGCGCTGGCCACCTTGCAGCGGCAGATTGGCGGCCGTCCGACCTGGGCGGCGATCTCGACCCATGACGGCGAGGAAGTGGTTGCCGCCGAGGTTCATGCGATGCTGCACAAGCGTCACCACGGCCTGCTGACGATCGTCGTCCCGCGCCATCCCGACCGCGCCGGGGCCCTGGCCGAGCAGATTTCCGGCATGGGCCTCAAGGTAGCGCGGCGCAGCAAGGCCGACAGGATCGGGCCCGATGTCGACATCCTGCTCGGCGATACGATCGGCGAGATGGGACTCTATCTCAGGATGACCGAGATCGCCTTTGTCGGCCGTTCGCTCACCTCTGAAGGCGGCCAGAACCCGCTCGAGCCAGCCATGCTCGAGACGGCGGTCCTTGCCGGACGCAACGTGCAGAATTTCCGCGAGGCCTACCAGCGCCTGCTCGACAGCGGCGGCGCCAAGCTGGTGCGCGACCGCGACATGCTGGCCGGTGCGGTCAACTTCCTGCTCACCAACGAAGTCGCGCGCCATGAGATGATGGCGGCCGGCGCCGCGACCGTCGATGAGATGCGCGGCGCGCTGGCGCGCACGCTGAAGTCGCTTGAGCCCTATATCCAGCCGCTGGTCGTCAAGGCGCGCCTGAAGGGCGCGAACGGGCGGTAAAATGGCCTCCGAAGCACCGCCGTTCTGGTGGGAGGAGCCGGACTGGCGCGTTTTCGCGCTGTCGCCGCTGTCGGCCGCCTATGCATTCGTCGCCGGCCGTGGCATGCGGCGGGCCAGGCGCGAGAAGATCGAAGCGCCGGTTCTGTGCATCGGCAATTTCACCGTCGGCGGGACGGGCAAGACGCCGGTGGCGATCGCCATGGCCGAACACGCCAGGCGCATGCGGCTCAAACCCGGTTTCCTCTCGCGCGGCCATGGGGGCTCCTTCGCCGAGCCGCATGTCGTCGACATCAAACACGACAGCGCCAGGCATGTCGGTGACGAGCCGCTGCTGCTGGCCGAACACGCGCCCGTGGCAGTGACGCCGCACCGCGCTGCCGGAGCACGGCTGCTCATGGAAAACCATGGCTGCGATTTCCTGATCATGGATGACGGTTTCCAGAGCGCGCGCATCCATATCGACTATGCGCTGGTCGTCGTCGACGCGCGCTACGGCATTGGCAACGGCCGTGTCATCCCGGGCGGACCGCTCAGGGCCAGGGTCGTCGATCAGCTGGTCTTCACCAGCGGGTTGCTGAAGATGGGTGACGGCACCGCCGCCGACGCGGTGGTGCGCCAGGCGGCGCGCGCCGGCCGGCCGATCTTCGAGGCTCACACCGAGCCGAGCGGCAAGGAGCGCCTCGCCGGCAAACGTTATCTTGCCTTCGCCGGCATCGGCCACCCCGAGAAATTCTTCGACACGGTAGGGGAGGCCGGCGGCGAGGTGGCTTTGAAGCGGCCGTTTCCGGATCATCATTTCTACGCCGAGGATGAGCTTGCTGAACTGGCGGCCACCGCGCGCGCCGAAGGGCTCGGCCTCATCACCACCGCCAAGGATGCCGCCCGGCTGCGCCACGGCGCTTCGAAGGACTTTCTCGATCGTCTCGACGTGCTGGAAATCGACGCGGTCTTCGAACTCGACCACGTTCCCGAACGTATCATCGAGGAGACGCTCGATGCCTGGCGCCAGCGTAAGCTTAAGCTTAAGGGCTAAGGCGTTCAGCCTTCGATGGAATCGCCGACCCGCTCTGCTTCTTGGTTTTTACGCAACGGCGGACAGAAACGGCTGCGCATTCCGGGATTTGCTCAGCTTCGCTTGCGCAATTCCGGATGCGCCTCGATCTCGCGGCGCAATGAGGCCGCGGCGTTGATGTAGGGCTCCTGCCTCTCAACGCTCCAGTACTTCAGCTCGTCGAGCGGAATGCTTTCGCCGGTCACCGCGCAGCGCACGAACGCGCCCGGGCTCGTCACCTGGAAGTCGCCGTCGAGATAGCGAATACGGGCTTCCTTGCCGCCGGGGCCTTCGAAACGGTTCATCATGCTTTGGTGCCGAGCTTCATGCCGAGTTCATCGCCACAAATTGCCGGCAAGGTCAAGCATGGGACAAGCTCGAGGCAATGCTGATATCCTATTTGATGAGCCGAAGAGTACCATTGGTGGGGACATGATGGACATTTCTTCCGCTCGGCTGGCTTCCTTGCTCAAGGAGGCGATGACGCCGCAGGCGGTGCCGTCGGCGAAACCCGATGCGCTCAAGGCAGCGCTGGTCAAGATGGCCATGCAACCGCCGCTGCCGGCCTTGCGCCCGCAACCGCCCTTGGAAGCGCTGGCGGCCCTGCCGCCCGCGTCGGCCGAGACGTCGCAGCAATTGGCCGCACCGCAGATCGTACGGGCCTATCAGGCGGCGATGGAGCCGGATATGGACACCGCCGGAAAGGCCGTTTCCGAGATTGCGGCGCGCAAGCAGACGTCGCCAGGCGACGAGGCTCAGCGCGGCGTGCCAGTGGCCGTCACAAGAGCCGAAGACGGCGGCGCTGCCCGGCCCGCGCCGCTCTCGTGGCCGGCGTTCATCTCGCCGCGGGTATTCGTCGTGCAAAAGGCGTCAGCCGACAATGTGGTGCCGGGGCGCATGACCGGCCAACCAAAGGGAGCCGCACCGGGGAATCGCGAACAAGGCGCGGTCGGCATCGGCCCCATCGCAACGGGCCTGCTGGTTGCCGCGCTCATTGCATTTGTCTGGTTGGCCATTCGCTAAAGCAAGTGTGTACGGTTTTCCCGGGAAAAGCGCGTAGCGCTTTCCCTATGGAATTGCGCAAAACAAAGACATAGAGCGGTTCGCCGTTTCCGTGAAACGGTGAACTGCTCTGAAACCTACGTGTCGGCTTCGATGAAGTGTTCGATCTTTTCCGCCGACACACCGGCCTGCGCCGCGATGCGGCGCGACAGGTCGGCGGCAGCGGCGCGGGGCCTCCCGGCGGGACGATCTAGCCAGTAGGAGACGGGATTGAGCACAACGCGGTCGTCGACGGCCACGACGCGCCCCGACCGTATCTGGTGTTCGGTGAGCGGCGGGCGCGCCAGGGCGATGCCCAGGCTGTGCGCCGCGGCATCGAGCACCAGATTGTAGTCTTCGAAGCGGCGATCCTGCGGGCGCGGCCGGTAATCCATGTCCCGCGCGGCGAACCAGGCGCGCCAGCCGGATGCGTCGGAATCGTTGATCAGCGGGAATTTGAGCAGCCGGGCCGGGTCGCCGCCACCGATCTCAGGCGCGAGGCTCGGCGAGGCGATCGGAAACAGATACTCCTCGAACAACTGCATCGAAACGCGGCCCGGGATGCGGCCGCGTCCGCAGCGCACCGACAGATCGATGCCTTCATCGGCGAGATCGGCCTGGCGGTTATCGACATCCAGCACGATGCGCAGGCGGGTGGGATCATTCTCAAGCGCCGCCATGCGTGGCATCAGCCATAGGCCGCTTACCGAGGGGATCGAGGCCAGCCGCACCACTGCGGTGCCGCGCGGTTCAACCCAGCGGTCCGAATTGACCGAGATCAACGCGAAGGCTTCGGTGGTCCTGAGATGCAGGCGATTGCCTTCGTTCGTCAGCGTCACGCCGCGCGCCCCGCGTTCGAAAACCTTCAGGCCAAGCCAGCCCTCCAGCTTGGCGATCTGCCGGCTGATAGCGCCATGGGTGAGATTGAGCCTCTGCGCGGCTGCCGAAAAACTCCCCGTGCGTGCCGCTGCATCGAAGGCGCGCAGTGTCTCGAGCGGCAAGATGTCGTCTAAGCTGTGATCCATAGTCACAGCTGACCCTCGATTTGGTCGTTTGTCAATTGGTCCGAAAAAGCGTTTTCTCCCCATCGAGAGGCGAAAGAACGGGAGGACGATGAGATGAGGGCGATGACGAGCACGTTGAATCCAGCACAGCGGATGGACACCACCGCGGCCGTAGCGGTGGCGCTGACGGTGATTGGCTGGGCCTCGGCCTTTCCGGCGATCCGGGCTGGCCTCGCCGCGTTCGGGCCGCTCGAACTCGGCGCCCTGCGCTTTGCCATCGCCGCGGTACCTGCGGCGATCTTCCTTGCTGTCAGGCGGCCGACGCTGCCGCGCATAGGCGAGTTGTGGCGCCTGGCCTTTGGCGGCGCCGTTTTCGTCGCGCTCTACACCGCCATGCTCAATTTCGGCGAACTGACGGTTTCGGCCGGTGCTGCCGGATTCATCATCAATGTCAGCCCGATCTTCACCGCCATCATGGCGATGGCGCTGCTCGGCGAACGATTCTCGACGATGGCCTGGGTCGGCACCGCCATTTCCTTCAGCGGCATCGGCATTATCGCCATGGCCGACGGACAGGGCCTGCATTTCGACACGGGTGCGCTTCTGGTGCTGGGATCAGCGCTCTGTTCGGCCGTCAACACCATCGTGCAGAAGCCGCTGTTCGCCCGCCACCATCCACTGACCATCGCGGCCTCGAATATGGTGCTCGGCGCGCTCTGCCTGGCGCCCTTCCTGCCGGCAGCTTTTTCGCAGGCGGCGGTCGCCGATATGGCGGGGCTGGGGGCGGTCATCTATCTCGGCGTCGTGCCGAGCCTGATCGCCTATGCCGCCTGGGCGACGGCGCTTTCGCGCTTGCCTGCGGCGCGTGCCTCGAACTTCCTTTATCTGGTCTCTCCCATGTCCGCCCTGATCGGCTTCTTCTGGCTGGGCGAAGTCCCGATGCTGCTCGGCCTGCTTGGCGGCGCGCTGGCGCTAGGGGGCGTCATCGTAGTGAATTTGAAGAGGTGAACCAGGGAGTTGGGGTCACTTCTTGATTCGAAAAGAGCCGCTTGGAAGCGGCTCTTTTCGGACCCCCGCCCGGACCTTCGGTCCGACCTCCCCACAAGGGGGAGGTAGGGAACTCCGCTTTTCCGCGTCCTCATAAAAGTGCTTTCCTGTAGATGGGCAGGGCGCTTCCTCACCCTCCCCCTTGTGGGGAGGGTCGCTGCGAAGCAGCGGGGTGGGGGCTGCACCGGCAAACCTCGCAGGCAGCCTTCACCGCCGCCCGAACAGCCTCTCGATGTCCGCCAGCTTGAGTTCGATATAGGTCGGGCGACCGTGGTTGCAGGTGCCGGAGCCGGGCGTGGCCTCCATCTGGCGCAGCAGCGCGTTCATCTCCTCGGCCTTGAGCAGGCGGCCGGAACGCACCGAACCATGGCAGGCCATGGTCGCCGCGATTTTGTCCAGCCTTTCCTTCAGCGTGTCGACGGTGTCGTTGTCGGCGATCTCGTCGGCGAGGTCGCGCACCAATTGCTGGACGTTGGTCTCGCCCAGCATCGACGGTGTCTCGCGCACGGCCACGGCGCCCGGCCCGAAACGCTCGATGCCGAGCCCGAAGCGGGCGAGCGTTTCGGAATGCGTGGCGAGCCGTTCGGCATCCTCTTCAGGCAGGTCGACGATCTCCGGCAGAAGCAGCATCTGCGACGGCACGGCGCGCGCGTGCAGCGCGTTCTTCAACGCCTCGTAGACCAGCCGCTCATGCGCGGCATGCTGGTCGACGATGACAAGTGAGTCCCTGGTCTGGGCGACGATGTAGTTCTCATGCACCTGCGCGCGTGCCGCACCGAGCACCGTGCCAAGCAGCGTCTCCGCCGCTTCGCCCTGTCCTGCCCGGGCGTCGGCGCTGGCGATCGGGCCGGCATCGAACGCCGCCTGCTCGTTTTCGCCGAACCCGCCGTTTCGTTCGAATCCTGAACCCTGGAACTCCATGTCGAGTGGTCGTTGCGGCGAGCGTGCGTGGTCGAAACCGGCAGAACCCGAGGCGCGGTAGGCCGCTTCGTAGCTGCGGTGACCATTGGCCGGGCCGCCATGGGCGTATGACGCCGCTCCCGGCCGGAACGCCGCCATCATGCCGGCGGCACCGGAAGTGGCGGCGCGGATGCCGGCTTCGGCAAGCGCCTGACGGATGGCGCCGACGATCAGCCCGCGCACCAGGCCGGGGTCGCGGAAGCGGACATCGGCCTTGGCTGGGTGGACATTGACGTCGACGATCGCCGGGTCGAGTGTCAGGAAAAGCACCGTGACCGCATGGCGGTCGCGTGGCAGGACGTCGGCGAAGGCGCCTCTGATAGCGCCGGCGATCAGCTTGTCGCGCACTGGCCGGCCATTGACATAGGCATATTGCTGCAGCGCGTTTGCGCGGGTGAAGGACGGGATCGATACATGGCCGGTCAGATGCACGCCTTCGCGCATCGCATCGATGGCAATGGAATTGTCGGGAAACTCGGCCCCCATCACCTGGGCGATGCGGCGCAGGCGTCCGTCCGCGCTGTCATCGGTCGCCGGCAATTCAAGCCTCGAGCGGTCGGAACCGCTGAGCGTGAAGCGAACGGTCGGAAAGGCGATCGCGATGCGCTTGACCACGTCGCTGGTCGCCGAGCTTTCGGCGCGCTCGCCTTTCATGAATTTCAGCCTTGCCGGGGTGGCGAAGAAAAGGTCGCGCACCTCCACGGTGGTGCCGCGATTGGCCGCCGCCGGCCTGACGGGCGAGATCCTGCCGCCCTCGATGCCGATCTCGGCGGCGCTGTCGCTTGCCGCCGTGCGCGAGCGGATCGACAGCCGCGACACCGAGCCGATCGACGGCAGCGCCTCGCCGCGAAAGCCGAGCGAGCGGATGTCGTGGATGTCTTCGGCAAGCTTGGAGGTGCAATGGCGTGCGATCGCCAGCGAAAGCTCCTGTTCGGGGATGCCGAAGCCGTCATCGGTGACACGGATCAGGTTCAACCCGCCGCCTGATGTGACGACCTCGACCTTTCCCGCACCGGCATCAAGCGCGTTCTCGACCAGTTCCTTCACCACGCTTGCCGGACGCTCGATGACTTCGCCGGCGGCGATCTGGTTGATCATCGTTTCGGAAAGCTGGCGTATGGGCATGGTGACAGTATAGGCGGATTCGTGCCGAGCGGGCGAGGGTGAAGTACGGTGAAAACAGTGAACGACCTCACGCTTGCGCTGCCAGCCAATCCCGTACCTTGCGGGCATTCTCGCTAAGCTCCCGGTTCCTCGGCCAGATGACATAGAACGCCTTGCCGGTCTTGAGCACATGGTCCGTCACCGGCACCAACAGTCCCGTCGCGAGCATCCGCTCGGCAAGGTGGCGCCAGCCGAGCGCGATGCCTTGCCCTTCCATGACGCCCTGGATTACCAGCCCGTAATCGTTGATGCGCAGGCCGCGCGCGGTATCGCCGAGACGGGCGCCGGCCGATTCGAACCACTCATTCCAGCTCGCCGCCTCCCGATAGGGCTCCTCAAGATGGATGAGACGGTGCGTGGCCAGTTCCGCGACCGATTTGGGCAGGCCGAACTTCGCCGCGTAGCTGGTGCCGGCGACGGGAAAGATCTCTTCGTCGGCAAGCGGCAGCGAATGATAGTCCTGCCAGTCCCTCGGTTCGCCGCCGCGCACGGCAAGCGGGATCCCCTCTGCGATGATGTCGAGGTCGCGGTCGGCGGTCTGGATGCGCAGATCAATGCCCGGCAGTTCGTCGCGGAACTGCTGCAGCCGCGGCATCATCCAGAAGGAGCCGAACGCAGTCGAGGCGGCAAGCGTCACGTGGCCTCCGGTCGCCTGCAGGCGCAGATCCTCCGCCGACTTTCGGATGTGGGACAGGCCCAGCGAAACGTCGGCGTGGAAACGCTCGCCGGCCTCCGTCAGGCTGACCTGCCGGTGACGGCGCTGGAACAGCTTGGCGCCGAGCTGTTCCTCCAGCCCGCGCACCGCGTAGGAAACGGCGGCCTGGGTCATGCCGAGCTCTCGCCCCGCGGCGGTGAAGCTCGACAGGCGGCCCGCCGCCTCGAAGACGATCAGGCTGCCGGCCGAGGGCAGGAGGTGGCGCAGGTTTCGCATAAGCAGAGCTTATACAAGAGATCAGGATTTTCCAGCGTCACATTCCTGTTTTGTGCGTCTAGGCTGCGAGGTATAAGAGGAATGGAGTTGCCATGAACGCACCGGCCGCTGTGACCGAACACGCCAATCGTCGAGCCGGCGGCCGCCTGGGGCGCAAGGCGCTGCGGGGAGCTCCGGTAACGTCGTTTCCGACACTGGTCCGCCAAATCCCCGTCTATCAGATGGTGCCGGACGAGGCAGTGGAACTCATACACCAGGAATCGCTCGCCATCCTGGAGGACGTCGGATGCGAGTTCCGCGACGATGAGGCCATCGAAATGTGGAAGGCCGCCGGCGCGGACGTCTCCGAGACAAGAGTGCGGATCGACCGCGCCTTGCTGATGGAGCTCGTCTCGAAGGTGCCGTCGGAGTTCACGCTCAACGCGCGCAACCCTGAGCGTACGGTGCGCGTGGGCGGAAAGAATTCCATCTTCGTGCCGATGTATGGCGCGCCTTATGTGCGTGACCTCGACAATGTCAGGCGCTACGGCACGCTCGCCGACCTCAACAATTTCCACAAGCTCGCCTACATGGCGCCGGCCCTGCATTCCTCGAGCTCGATCATCTGCGAGCCGATGGAAATAGCGGTGCCCAAGCGTCACCTCCACATCATCCATTCGGCGCTGAAGCATTCCGACAAGCCGTTCATGGGCATCGTGACGTCGAAGGATCGGGCGGAAGACACGATGGCGATGGCGGGCATCGTGTTCGGTGAGGATTACGTGCGCGACAACCCTGTGCTGGTGTCGATCACCAACTGCAATTCACCGCTGGTATGGGATGCCACCATGCTGGATGCGATGAAGGTCTATGCCCGTCACAATCAGCCGCTGATCCTGGCGCCCTTCGCGCTCTGCGGCGCCTCGACCTCGGCCTCGGCCGTGGGCGCGGTGGCGCAGGTCAATGCCGAGGCGCTTGCCGGTGTAGCGTTCACCCAGCTCCTGCGTCCCGGCTCGCCTCAAATCTACGGCCAGTTTATGGTCACGGTCGACATGAAGACCGGCGCTCCGATGGGCGGCACGCCGGAGGCCGCGCAGATGATGTATCTGATGGGCGCGCTGGCGCGGAAATACGGGCTGCCGTGGCGCACGTCCGGCTTCCATGTCGGCTCGAAGCTGAACGATGCCCAGGCCGGCTACGAGGCGAACATGCTCATGCATGCCGCCATCCTTGCCGGAGCCAACTACATCTGGCACTCGGCCGGATGGCTCGAGGCGGGTCTCACCTGCGGCTATTCGAAGTTCGCGACCGATTGCGAACAGCTCGTCGGCTGGTACAAATATGCCGGCGGGCTGCCGTTCGACGATTTCAAGGAAGCGATGGCCGCCATCCGCGAGGTGGGGCCGCAGGGCCATTTTCTCGGCACCCAGCACACGCTTGAGCATTTCGAGCGGGCCTTCTTCATGCCCAGCATCATGGATTTCAATTCCTATGAACAGTGGAAGGCCGAAGGGGCGAAGGACCACGACACGCGCGGCCGGGAGAAAGCGCGTAACATGCTGGCCGATTATGAGGAGCCGAAGCTCGATGTGGGCATCGCCGACGGTCTCAGGGATTTTATCGCGCTGCGCGAGGAGAAATTGCCGGACAGCGTTAGCTGACGGGACGAAGATCTGACGGGAACCACAAGGGAGGAAAAAATGACGCTTTTCAAAAGCAATGGTGATCGTGTTCCAAGCGCCATAGAGGAGATGGCCAACGAGGCGCGTGCGGGTCGGTTCGATCGGCGCGAATTCCTGGCGTTGGCAAGCGCCTTCGGGGCATCGACGGCTCTGGCCTATGGCATGATCGGCCTTGCCGCGCCGACGAACGCCTTGGCCGAGGAGCCGAAGAAGGGCGGAACGCTGCGTGTCTCGATGTCGGTGAAGGCGCAGAAGGATCCGCGCACCTATGACTGGGTTGAGCTTGCCAACATCTCGCGCACCTGGCTGGAGCCGCTTGTGCGCTATACCAGGCAGTTCACCTTCGAGCCGGTGCTGCTCGAAAGCTGGGACATCAACGACGACGCCACCGAATATACGCTGCATGTGCGCAAGGGCGTCACCTGGAACAATGGCGATGTCTTCAACGCCGATGATGTGGTGCACAATCTGACGCGCTGGTGCGAGAAGGGCGTCGCCGGCAACTCCATGGCCGCGCGTGTCGGCGCGCTGATCGACGCCAAGACCGGCAAGGCGAGGGACGGCGCGATCACCAAGGTCGACGACAACACGGTCAAGCTGAAGCTCTCCGAGCCCGACATTTCGCTGATCCCGAACTTCACCGACTATCCGGCGCTCGTCGTCCACCGCAATTTCGATGCCGATGGCGCCGATCCGATCAAGAAGCCGATCGGCACCGGACCCTTCGAGCTGGTCTCTTACGATGTTGGCCAGAAGGCTGTCGTCAAGCGCCGCGAGAACGGCAAATGGTGGGGCGGCGAAGCTCCGCTCGACGGCGTCGAATTCATCGACTACGGCACCGACTTCAACGCCACGGTGAATGCCTTCGATTCCGGCGAAATCGACCTCAATTTCGAGTCGCCCGCCGATTTTATCGACATCCTCGACAAGATGGGGCTGGAGAAATCGGAGGTGGCGACCGCGACCACCCTGGTTGCGCGCACCAACGTCACGCACAAACCCTACGACGACAAGCGTGTTCGCAACGCGCTCCAGATGGCGGTCGACAACAACGCGGTGCTGCAGCTTGGCTACAGCGGTCGCGGCACGGTCGGCGAAAACCACCATGTCAGCCCCATCCATCCGGAGTATTACCCGCTGCCCAAGAAGGAGCGTGATGCCGCTGGCGCCAAGAAGCTGATGGCGGAGGCGGGTCAGGCCGACTTCGAGCATGAGCTGATCACCATCGAGGACGATTGGCAGAAGAACACCGGCGATGCCATCGCGGGCCAGCTGCGCGAGGCCGGAATCAAGGTGAAACGGACGGTGCTGCCGGGCTCGACGTTCTGGAACGACTGGACGAAATATCCCTATTCGATGACGATCTGGTACATGCGCCCGCTCGGCGTCCAGGTGCTGGCGCTCGGCTATCGCACCGGCGAGGCCTGGAATGAATCGGCGTATTCGAATCCCGATTTCGACGCCAAGCTCAAGCAGGCGCTATCGCTGATCGACGTCGCCAAGCGCAAGGAGGTGATGAAGGATGTCGAGCAGATCCTGCAGGATTCCGGCGTCATCATCCAGCCGTTCTGGCAGAAGCTCTACAGTCATACGAGCAAGAAGGTGAAGAACTACGGCGTCCACCAGACTTTTGAAATGGACCTCCAGAACGTCTGGCTGGACGCCTAGCTGCAATGGTTGGCGAATGCCGGCACCCTTTCAGGTGCCGGCTGTCCGGCAAATCGATTATGGCTGCGGGCGCTGGCGCTCGGGTGCTGCCGCTAAGGCTTTTGAGGAGCGGTACATGTCTGGGCAGGTCTTCAACCGGTTGTTCACGCCGATTGCTCTGCGCGGCAAGACCTTACGCAACAGGATCGTGTTCGGAGCCCATACCGCGAACATGGCAGTAGAGGGACTGCCGACAGAACGGCATGTCGGCTATTATGCCGAACGCGCTATCGGCGGCGCGGGCATGATCGTCGTCGAGCCGATGCCGGTGCACCGGGCCGCGGTTCTTACCCGCGGCAACTTCCGTCCTTCCGACGAGAGCGTGATCCCCCATTTCCGCAAAGTGACGGAAGCGATCCGCGGCAACGGCGCCGTCGCCATCCAGCAGCTCTATCATGTCGGTCAGCACGCGGACGCGGACAACTCGTTCCATGCCGGCTGGTCCCCTTCCGGACTGCCGAGTTATCACGACTCTGACGGTTCGCATCGAATGTCCGAAGCCGAGATCGAAGAAACGATCGACGGTTTCGTGCAGGCGGCGCGCCGTTGCCGCGAGGCCGGTTTCGACGGCGTCGAGGTCTGGGCGGCGTATCATTCGATGCTGGACCAGTTCTGGACGCCCTGGTCGAATCGCCGCGACGACCGGTGGGGCGGCAGCCTTCAAAATCGCACCCGGATGAGCCGTGAGGTGATGAGCAGAATTCGCCGGGAATGCGGCGATGATTTCATCATCGGCCTTGCGGTCAACGACGAACCGGAAGTCGAAGTGGCGCTGAAGCGCGAAGCATTGGCCGAGATAATCGACCTCCATGACCGCGATTCTTTGATGGATTATGTGACTTGTGGAACGGGCTCCTACTTCGATTTCTACAAAATCATCCCGACCTTTGTTTATCCGGAAAAGCTCGGCGCCGACCTAGCGTCCGTGCTCAAATCCACCGTGCGCCACGCGTTGGTCACCGCCGAGAGTCACATCCGTACGCCGCAGAATGCCGAAAGTGTGCTGAGCGAAGGCCACGCTGATCTGGTTTCCATCGTGCGGGGGCAGATCGCCGATCCGCACCTGGCTGCAAAGGCCGCCGCCGGACGGCCGGAAGACATTCGCGGTTGCCTGTCCTGCAACCAGATGTGCTGGGGCCGACGCAGCCGCGACTACTGGATCAGCTGCGTCATCAATCCTTCAGCGGGGCGGGAATGGGAATGGGGCGGAGATCGCTTTGCCCCGGCTAGCCAACCCAAGCGCGTACTGGTCGTCGGCGGCGGTCCCGCCGGCCTCGAAGCGGCGCGTGTAGCAGCCGAACGCGGTCACCGTGTCACGCTGGCCGAGGCTTCCGACCGTCTTGGGGGGCAGTTCCGCCTTGCGGGGCTGCAACCGCGCCGCGCCCAGATTCTGGATCTGATCGACTGGTACCAGCGCCAGCTCAGCCAGCTTCAGGTCGACGTCCGGTACGGACAATATGTCGAGGCGGAGGATGTCGAGCGCGAAGGCGCGGACCACGTCATCATCGCAACCGGCTCGATGCCGTCAGACGGCGCTTTCCAACGGGCATTGCCGCAGTGGGAAAGCATCCCGGGCGGCGGGCTGGTTCTCTCGGCCGAAGCCGTGATGGCCCGTGAGGCGAGACCAGGCAAAAATGTTATCTTGCTCGACGATGGCGGCAATTGGAAAGGGTGCGGCACCGCCTGGAAACTCGCCGAGGACGGTCACAATGTGACGCTTGTGACACCTGACGCCCTGGTTGGCAAAGAGCTTCAGCGAATGGCCGTCGACGCGCCGCTGCGCCGCGCACTCGTCAGGCTGCGGGTGCGGTTTCTGACCGAGAGCGCCATCGTTCATTGGGACGGCAAGGCGGCCAGGGTCGCTTCCCTGCTCGACGGAACCGAGCAGGACGTCGAAGCCGATGCGCTGGTCTTCGCCACGACGAATATGGCAGCCGACATGCTTTCCGTCGAACTCGACAGGCGCAAAATTGCCCACACGTCGATTGGTGATTGCACCGCCTCAAGGCAGGCGGCTTTTGCCATCCATGATGGCCGCAAGGTGGCGCTTGGTCTCTGATCGCAGTCTTGGCACGCACGACTGTCGGATGACCTGCATCGGCCGCGACGCGGCCGCGGGCTTCATGAGCCGCAAAAAAGCCGATATGCAGGATGCGTGCTACTGGATTGCGCCAAGCCATCAAAAGCCGGAGATTCTGCATGAGACTGACAGTGCTCCTTGCCGCCCTTGCGACGGCCTTTCCCGCTGTCGCCCTGGCCGGTCCGGCGTCGGACGCCGTGAAGTTCTTCTATGTTCCGGATGTCAAGTTCGAGGCCGACGCAAAATACCGGGATCGCTTCACCGAGCCGGTGACGAGACTGTTCGACCTCAACGATCAGGCAACGAGGAAGAATCCGGACCAGGTCGCCTGCATCGATTTCGATCCGGGCCTCGATGCGCAGGATTTCGACCAGAAGACCGTCTCCAAGACCCTGAAAGTGTCCGAGATGGTGGATGGCGATACTGCCCAGGTGGTGGCGAGCTTCAGCCTCTTTCCGGAAGGAGACGATGCACAACGCGAAATGCATTGGTCGCTGAAGAAGATCGACGGCAAGTGGAGGATATCGGACATCGCATCGAAGACCAGCGACTGGACGCTGAGCCAGCTCGAATGCCTGGCGGGCCAAGATCCGGAGTGATCCGATGGCCCGCCGCCGGTTTCTGGCGCTGTCGGCCGTGTGCATGATGGCGGCGGACTTGGGTGGCGCCGCCGCGCAGGGGCTGCTCGGCGCGCCGCCGGCAAACGCTCCGGCGGCCACCGCGCCCGACGACAACGGGTCGCCGCCAGCGCCTGCACCTCGCGCAGCCGCCGAGCCGGCAACACCACCGGCTGCCTCGCCGAGCGAACCTGCCGCCCCAATTCAGCCGGGCTCGCCGACAGCGGTGGTCCGGCCATTCTACGACCAGGTCGGCTTGGAGGTCGATCCGTCGCAGCGCCGCCATTTCGTCGATCCGGCGAAAACGGTGCTCGACAAGAGCGATGCGCTGCGCAAATCCGGGCAGGGCGAGTGCCTCGACCCCAACATGGCGCTCGACAATGCCGACTATGACAAGGGCGAGATCGACAAGAGCCTGAAGACGCTCGAGGCGATCAATGGCGACCAGGCCAAGGTCATCGTCGCCTTCGTCGTCGCCGGCAACCCGCACCGCCTTGAGTGGAAGTTCAAAAGGGTCGACGGCGAATGGAAGATATCGGACCTGCTATCGGTGACCGGCGAATGGGCGCTCAGCCAGTACCAATGCGAATGATGGTTCGAGCTAGCCTCGCCCGCGATAGGGCGCCACTCCGGTCTCGGGCAGCCAGGCGCCTTCCGGCGGCGCGCCCGTCTGCCAGAACACGTCGATCGGAATGCCGCCGCGTGGATACCAATAGCCGCCGATGCGCAACCATAGCGGGCTCGTTGCCGCCACGATGCGGCGGCCGATCATGACGGTGCAATCCTCATGGAAAGCACCATGATTGCGAAACGAGGTCATGAACAGCTTGAGCGACTTCGATTCCACCAGAGCAGCGTCGGGTGCGTAGTCGATGACGATGTGGGCGAAATCAGGCTGGCCGGTGACCGGGCACAGCGAGGTGAATTCCGGGCAGGTGAAGCGCACGATGGCCGGCGGGCCGTCGCCGCGCGAAAACGGCACGGTTTCCAGGACCGCCGCTTCCGGGCTCTGTGGCGTCTCGACATGCGCGCCGAGCTGGGTGAGGGTTTTGGTATCGATCATGGACGGCTCCTTGTCTGCCTGTCGCCGGAAGCACGCTTCCATGGCGGTCGGCGCGAACGAAGATTGGAATAAACGCCGCAATCCACTCAGGGGCGGCGCATCTGGCCGCTCAATAACACAATTTGAAACCGCAGGAAGACGATGACCAGCAACGATCCGCTTCTCCAGCCCTATCAGCTCAAGCATCTGACGTTGAAGAACCGGGTGATGTCGACCAGCCACGAGCCTGCCTATTCGGAAGACGGCATGCCCAAGGCGCGGTACCGGCTCTACCACACGGAGAAGGCCAAGGGCGGCATGGCGCTGACAATGACCGCCGGCTCGGCCATCGTTTCACGCGACAGCCCGGCCGCTTTCGGCAATTTGCATCTCTATGATGACGGGATCGTGCCATGGCTCGCGGAACTGACCGACGCCTGCCACGAGCATGACTGCAAGGTGATGATCCAGATCACCCATCTCGGCCGTCGAACCGGTTGGAACAAGGCCGACTGGCTGCCCGTCCTGTCGGCTTCGCCGGTGCGGGAGCCGGCGCATCGCGCCTTTCCCAAGACCATCGAGGATTGGGATATCGAACGCATCGTTTCCGACTATGCTTCCGCGGCCCAGCGCTGCCAGGCCGCCGGTCTCGACGGCATCGAATTCGAGGCTTACGGCCATCTGATGGACGGCTTCTGGTCTCCGTCCACCAACCATCGGGAGGACGAGTTCGGCGGCTCGCTCGACAACCGGCTGCGGTTCACCGACATGGTGCTCGACGCCGTGCGGGCGGCCGTCGGCGAAAAATTCGTCGTCGGCATACGCATGGTCGCCGACGAGGATTTTTCGCAAGGCCTGTCGAAAGAGGAGGGCGTCGAGATCGCCAGGCGGCTTGCCTCATCAGGCAAGGTCGATTTCCTCAACATCATCCGGGGCTCGATCGAGACCGACGCGGCACTGACCAAGGTCATTCCGGTGACCGGCATGCGCTCATCGCCGCATCTCGACTTCGCCGGCGAGGTGAGGGCGGCGACGAAATTCCCGACCTTCCACGCGGCGCGAATTTCCGACGTCGCAACTGCGCGCCACGCCATCGCCGCCGGCAAGCTCGACATGGTCGGCATGA
The DNA here is from genome assembly GCF_006440955.1 of Mesorhizobium sp. B2-8-1. Taxonomy (NCBI): domain Bacteria; kingdom Pseudomonadati; phylum Pseudomonadota; class Alphaproteobacteria; order Hyphomicrobiales; family Phyllobacteriaceae; genus Mesorhizobium; species Mesorhizobium sp. B2-8-1. Next base: position 98,649 of record NZ_VFTX01000012.1, read on the forward strand.
CCCGCGCCCACATCGCCGATCCGCACATCGTCCGCAAAGTGATGGAAGGGCGCGAGCACGAAATCCGCCCGTGTGTCGGAGCCACCTACTGCCTCGACCGCATCTACGAAGGCGGCGAGGCGCTCTGCGTCCACAATGCGGCGACCGGCCGCGAGGCGGACATTCCGCATATCATCACCAAGGCCGAGGGACCAAAGCGAAAAGTCGTCGTCATCGGCGCTGGTGCAGGCGGACTGGAAATAGCGCGCGTGGCCGCGGAGCGCGGCCATCAGGTGACGGTGCTGGAGGCATCGGGCCAGGCCGGCGGGCAGGTCAGGCTGGCGACGCAGAACCCGCGCCGCAAGGAATTGATCGGCATCGTCGACTGGCGGTTGGCCGAACTCGACCGGCTCGGCGTCGAGATCCGCTACGACAGTTGGGCCGAGAAGGACGACGTTCTGGCGTTGTCGCCCGATGTCGTGGTGATCGCCACCGGCGGACTGCCGCAGAATCCGCCGCTGATGGCGGGCGACACTCTTGTCACATCGAGCTGGGACATCATGGCTGGCAGCGTCAAGCCGGCTGAAAACGTGCTGCTCTATGACGACAATGGCGGCCATCAGGGAATGGGCGCTGCGGAACTCGTCGCGGCCGCCGGTTCGAAGCTGGAACTGGTTTCGCCGGAGCGATTCTTCGCGCCGGAAATGGGCGGCATGAACCACGTACCCTACATGCGCGCCTTCCAGGAGAAGGGGGTCACCATCACTATCAACACAAGGCTGCGCTCGGTGCGCCGCGAGGGCAATCAACTGGTTGCCGAGCTTGCCTCCGATTTCGCCGACGGCTGGCGCGGCGAGCGGCGGGTCGACCAGGTGGTGGTCGAGCATGGCACGGCGCCGCTAGACGACCTTTATCTCTCGCTGAAGCCATTGGCGACGAACGGCGGCGCCATAGACTATGAGCGGCTGGTGAGTGGCGGCGACATTTTTCCCGAGCGCAATCCGCAAGGATCTTTCGTGCTGTTCCGCATCGGCGATGCCGTCGCCTCGCGCAACATCCACGCCGCCATCTATGACGGCATCCGGTTCGGGCTAAGGATTTGAAAGGCTGCTGTCGCTAACAATTTCGAGGAGGCGCGCAACGGAACCTCCGCAAGGAGAGCCATCTGCTGCCTTGGTTCGTTGCGCGCCGCGTACGCCGCCTGCTTGCGCCGGCACCGTACGATCCGTGATCAGAACATTCTGGCGGTGGCCATGCAGAGCACGGTGAGAACCAGCAGCCAGGCGGCGATTCGCTCGCCTTGGGCCATCTTCGCGCGCAGGGCAGGTTCGGTGGCCGCGTCGGCGCCAGCAAGCTGCGTGCTGGTGCGGCGGACCATGGTGCTGAGCACTCCAGCCGCGGCGAAAGCGGCAACGATGCCGAGGGCCAGCACCATTTCCATCGAGCCGAAATAGGCACCATGGAAAAAATACCAGAGCAGCGCACCGGTGAGAAACACCATGCCGGCCGCGCCCATTTGCGGTCCAATGAAGCGTTCAGCCCGGATCTCGGGGTCGCGCGCCAGCGTGATGGTGGTGCCGGCCCAGAACACCCCCGCCATGACGTGAAGACCGATGGTGATGATGTAGACATATTGCATACTAGCTCTCCTCTCTTGCCCGCCGTCGTCCAAATAGTTAGACATCTAACTGTTAGATGTCAATGTATAAATGAGTGCCAGTTCCATCCGTGGAAAACACCGTCTAGTGTCTTGCCATGACGCCCTTTGAACGCCCGCCGGTCGGCATGAATCTCGGCCGCACCGCCAAGCTTGTTGCACAGGCCTTCGACACCGCTTTGGTTGAAGCCGGCGGCACATTGCCCGTCTGGCTTACTCTGCTGTCGGTCAAATCGAGCAAGCTTGCCAACCAGCGTGAGCTTGCCGGAATGATCGGCATACAGGGAGCGACGCTCACCCATCATCTAAACGCGATGGAGGCGCAAGGATTGCTGACGCGCCGCCGCGATCCCGTCAACCGCCGGGTCCATCTGGTCGAATTGACAGAGGCCGGAGAAGCGATGTTCGAGACACTGCGCAAGGCGGCGCTTGCCTTCGACAAGCGGCTGCGCGTGGGCCTGTCAGACGACAGGCTGGCGGAGTTTGCGCAAGTGCTGGCGACCTTGCGGGCCAACGTGGAAAGCTGACGATGTCCAAGGCGCGCCGCGTGAATCTCTTCGACACTACGCGCTGTAGGAAAGCCGGATCACCGCCTCAGTCGTCATAACTCTGGATTGTCCCAAAGGCATAGCCGCGCTGCTTCAGCGCGGTAATCAGCATGGCCAGTTTCGTCTTGCCGTCGAAGCCGTCCTGGAACATCTCGTCATGCATGAGCAGGATCATCTTTCCGTGCTTGACGAAGCGGCCATAGCCGAACAGGTGATCGATCTCGCTGACCAGGTGGTCGACGCTCTGCACCGGCTTGCCTGTGTCGTCATGCACCCACTCATGGTCCCAGCCATAGAGATAGAAGCCGGAAGCGGCGACGAATTCGTAGTCCGGCTCCTCCCGGCCTTCCTGCGCAAGGCCGAGCGAGGTGTCGTTCTTCGACATTGAGGGCAGTCTGAACACGTCGCGCCCAGGCAGCCTCGCATGAACCGCCGGAGCGAGCCCGAGCACGGCGTTGGCCCGCAGCATGTCTGCCACCACGCCTTCCGTATCGGCATAGAAATGTTGGTAGCGGTTGTTGGCGTGGCTGTAGCTGTGATTTCCGACCGTCACCAGCGGCAGAGCTTTTGCGCGTCTGACTAATGCCTTGTTGCCCGCGCTCGCCTGCGCATGCATGCCGACCATGAACAACGTCGCCGGCACCTGCTGCGCTTCCAGCACGTCGAGGATGTTGCTGGTGCCGTTCAGCGGTCCGTCATCGAAAGTCAGATAGATGGTGCGATCCGCTGCATAAGCGGGAAATGCGGCGAGCATGGTCAGCAAAGCAAGCAGAAGCGGCATCGGGACTACCCGTTTGCGATCGTCACAGGGCGCCATTTCGGTGATGAGTTGTCAAGCGCGGGTGAGGGCTGCCTACGCCAGGCTTCCCTGCAGCACCGTTAGCCTAGCCTTCTTCGGCATGCGGGCGCTCAGCCAGTCACGGGCTTTGTCCTGCGGCATCGGGAAGGCGATGGAGTAGCCCTGCACCTGGTCGCATCCGATGGCCATCAGTGAATCGAGTTCGGCTTCGGTCTCGGCGCCCTCCGCGACGATCGAGATACCAAGGCCGCGCGCGAGCTCGGTGATGGCGCGCACGATCTTGGAGTTGTCACCGTTCTCATGGATGTTCTGGACGAAGCGGCGATCGATCTTCAGCCGGTCGATCTCGTTGGGATTGACGTGGCTGAGCGACGCGTAGCCAGTGCCGAAATCGTCGAGCTCAAGATGGACGCCGGCGGCCCTGATATGGCGTAGCTTTGCCGCGATGCCTGTCTTCTCGTCATCGAGAATGACGGATTCGACGATTTCCAGCGACAGTTTCTGCGGCGGCAGGCCGGCCTTCTCAAGCGTCTCGAACAGGAAAGCATCGAAGTCGTGCTCGCGCAATTCGGTTCCGGATACGTTGACCGCAAGTCGTCCGAAAGCAATGCCGTCGCGGTTCCATTCGGCGGCTTCGTTGATCGCCTTGCTGATGACGATGCGGCCGATATCAGGCATGAAACCGCATTTCTCGGCGACGGGAATGAATTCGCCAGGCGAGATCATGCCGCGCTCGGCATGGTTCCAGCGCACCAGCGCCTCGATGCCACTGATCGTGCCGTCGCTCAGTGAAACCTGCGGCTGGAAATAGACCTGGAATGCCTGCTGTGAAATGGCAACCTTGATGTCGTGCTCGAGTTGCTTGCGATAATCGAGTTCGCGACGCAATTCCTCGGAGAAGAACGAGAAATTGCCGCCGCCCATCTTCTTGGCGGAGTAAAGCGCCAGATCGGCGTGAACCAGCAGGTCCTGGGCGTTGTCGGCGTCGATCGGATAGACGGCGATGCCGCCGCTGGCGCCCGGTAGAATGGTCGTGCCCTGGAAGACGATCGGCTCGTTGATGTGCGCAAGAATGCGCCGTGCCAGCATGTTGATGTCTTCGCTGCCGCCGGCGCCGTTGAGGATCATCACGAACTCGTCGCCACCGAGGCGCACGCACAGATCCGACGCCCGACAGGAATCGCGCATGCGCTGGGCCGTGATGACCAGCACATAGTCGCCGGCGGCGTGGCCGAGCGTGTCGTTGATCTGCTTGAACCGGTCGAGATCAAGCTGCACCACCGCAAGACGTTCGCGCCGACGATGCGCGCTCTTGATCAGCGTGTCGAAATGGTCGGTCAGGAATGTGCGGTTGTGCAGACCTGTCAGCCCGTCATGAACGGCGATGAAGGCCATCGAATTGCGCGCATCGACGAGTTCGCGCGTCTTGCGCAGGATCGCGTTTGACATGGGCCGGAAGATGAACAGCGCCACCAGAACGATGACGCCGATCGTGGCGTAAAACAGCGTGCGGTGCAGATCGAGCATCTTTTCGGATCGTTCGTCGGCGAAAGCGCTGATGCGCTGGCCCAGCGCCGAATAGCCCGACAATGTTGCGTTGGCGACCGAGGCGTCGAGGGTGACGCGTTCGTAACCGCCCTTGTAGCCTCCATTGTCGCCGAGTGCGAGTTGGGACGAGAAGGCCGATACCAGGCGTTCGCCATTGGCGACCAGCCCGACGGAAAAATAGTCGAGATGAAAAGGCTTGCCGAAAAGGACGTTCTCGATCGTCTTCGGATCGAGCCTGGCCGGCGACTTTGGATCGGCGGCCGTCTGCTTGAGCAGCAGGTCATAGTTGGTTTCGAACTCCGCCGTCGCCTGCTTGAGCGCGTTGACGAGCGCCGGCTGCTTGTCGCGCGAAGCAGCACCGGTCGCACCGGCGAGGAAGACGATGCGCTGCGACAGCGTCTTTTGCGTGCTGACGATATCGAGCAGCGTATGGTTGTGCCGTTGGGTGGCCATCACCTGCTGCAGCAGGATGAAGGAAGCCACCACCATGGCGGCGATGATCAGCAGCGCCAGCCAGTAACCAGCCTTGATCAGCAGTATGAGCTTGCCTGAAACGGTTTGCACCGGCTGCTGCGACATCTTGGGGGGCGGCCCTCTCGCCAACGGATTCCTGTATGAGCATCATTGAACTGCAAACATTAACAGGACTGGAAATCGACAGCTGGCCGACAAGGGGAAAGGCTTAAAGATCGCGAAATGGTTATCGGCCTCTTTCGCGGCCGGTCCGCATTTGAACATTCGCCGGCCCCACGTGATCCGGATCGTCTCTCGAGCCATGCCTGCGGCATCCGTTCGACATTACCCAGCCACCTGATCCGGTCGCTTTTGCGGTGGATTTTTTGTGCGTGCGGGACGACAGTCGGCCCACGTCAAACGAGGCACGATCATGACCGCAGCATTTCTCTCCCATATCGACGGTGAACTTGAGGGGCTCAGATCGGCCGGACTGTACAAGTCCGAGCGGGTGATTTCCTCCACGCAGTCGGCTGAGATCGATGTCGGCGGCGAGAAGGTGCTGAATTTCTGCGCCAACAACTATCTCGGCCTCGCCGACAGCCCCGACCTGCGCGAGGCGGCAAAGCACGCGCTCGACCGCTACGGCTACGGCATGGCTTCGGTGCGTTTCATCTGCGGCACGCAGGAGGAGCACAAGCAGTTGGAAGCGACGATATCGTCCTTCCTCGGGATGGACGACACCATCCTCTACGGCTCCTGCTTCGATGCCAATGGTGGACTGTTCGAGACGCTTCTGGGCGAGGAGGACGCCATCATCTCCGATGCGCTGAACCACGCCTCCATCATCGACGGGGTCAGGCTGTCCAAGACCAAGCGCTTCCGCTACGCGAACAACGATATGGCGGATCTCGAGGCGCGGCTGAAGGAGGCGAAGGATTGCCGGTTCCGGCTGATCGCCACCGACGGCGTGTTCTCGATGGATGGCATCATCGCCAATCTCGCGGGTGTGTGCGATCTGGCCGAAAAATACGATGCCATGGTCATGGTCGACGACAGTCACGCGGTCGGCTTCGTCGGCAGGAACGGCCGCGGCTCGGCTGAGCATTGCGGCGTCGAGGGCAGGGTCGACATCATCACCGGTACGCTCGGCAAGGCGCTGGGCGGCGCTTCCGGCGGCTACACGTCCGGCAAGAAACAGGTGGTCGACTGGCTGCGCCAGCGCTCGCGGCCCTATCTGTTTTCCAACACGCTGATGCCGGCGATCGCCGGCGCCTCGATCAGAGTGTTCGACATGATCCGCAATGGCGATGCCCTGCGCGAGCGCCTATATGCCAATGCGGAACGGTTTCGGACACAGATGGGGAAGCTCGGCTTCACGCTGGCAGGCGCCGGCCATCCGATCATCCCGGTCATGCTGGGCGATGCCAGCTTGGCGCAGGAGATGGCGGCGCGCATGCTGCAACGCGGCATCTATGTCATCGGCTTCTCCTTCCCGGTGGTGCCCAAGGGCCAGGCGCGCATCCGCACGCAGATGTCGGCTGCGCATTCCAGCGCCGACATTGATCGGGCGGTCGAGGCTTTCGGTGCGGTTGGCAAGGAACTAGGTGTGATTTCCTGAGCGACCGGCGCCGCAAACCGCTTCCGGATCAAGAGATTCAAGGGACAAAAGAATGTCGAACATGATGAAGGCGCTGGTGAAGGCCAAGGCCGAGCCGGGCATCTGGATGGAAGAGGTGCCGGTGCCGGAAATCGGCCCCAACGACGTCCTGATCAAGGTGAAGAAGACCGCGATTTGCGGCACCGACGTCCACATCTACAATTGGGACCAGTGGGCGCAGAAGACGGTGCCCGTGCCGATGGTGACCGGCCATGAATTCGTCGGCACCGTCGCGGATTTCGGCGCCGCGGTCACCGAATACAAGGTCGGCCAACGCGTGTCGGGCGAAGGCCACATCGTCTGCGGACATTGCCGCAACTGCCGCGCGGGCAGGGGGCATCTGTGCCGCAACACGCTCGGCGTCGGCGTCAATCGCCCGGGCGCCTTCGGCGAGTACCTGGCGATCCCACAGCACAATGTCGTGCCGATCCCCGACGATGTGCCGGACGAGATCGCCGCGATCTTCGATCCCCTGGGCAATGCGGTTCACACCGCATTGTCATTCGATCTGGTCGGCGAGGACGTGCTGGTCACCGGCGCCGGACCGATCGGCATCATGGGCGCGCTGGTGGCGCAATGCGTCGGCGCCAGGAAGGTCGTTATCACCGATATCAATCCGGTTCGGCTGGATCTTGCGCGCAAGCTTGGCGTCCAGCACGTCGTCGACGCCTCCAAGGAAAAACTGAGCGACGTGATGCCGGCGCTCGGCATGACGGAGGGTTTTGATGTCGGCCTGGAAATGTCGGGGGCAGCCCCCGCCTTCCGCGACATGATCGACACCATGAACAATGGCGGCAAGATCGCCATCCTCGGCATTGCGCCGACCGGGTTCGAGATCGACTGGAACAAGGTCATCTTCAAGATGCTGCATCTCAAGGGCATCTATGGCCGCGAGATGTTCGAGACCTGGTACAAGATGATCGCGCTGGTCCAGGGCCCGCTCGACGTCTCAGGCCTGATCACGCACCGCATCGGCATCGATGATTTCCAGGTTGGATTCGACGCGATGCGCAGCGGCAGTTCGGGCAAGGTGGTGATGGACTGGTAATCGATGCGCCGGGAGTCTCAGGCTTCGAGGCAGGCGATGCTAGGGTCGCCTGGTTTTCAGCCATCGCACCTGTCGCCAGGCGCGCCGCAACGCAGTTGCGGCGGCGCCGATGGCAATGGCGGCGAGCGCAAGCGTCAAGACTTCGTTGTGGCCATTCCAAAGGAATTCTCCGGTAGATAGCAGTGCCGCGACGGTTGCTACTGCCATGCGATGTGGCTTGGCCATCGGTCCGGTGAAATCACTCGGCGTCTCGTTGGCCCGCCCCAATTCCCGCACATAGGCGGTGAGAACCGAAAAACAGGCCGCTGCCCAGCCAAGGCCAGGCATGCCGATGCCGTAACCTATGCCGGCCATGATGGCGATATCGGCGAGCCTGTCCGGGAACTCGTTCCAGAACGGCCCGTCGGCCGACGCCTTGCCGCCCTCGACGGCGACCATGCCATCGAACAGATTGCACAGCAGCCGCAGTTGGCAAAACAGCGCCGCGCCCAGCAACAGCAGCAAACGAGAAGTGCCGCCGCTCTGCCCGCCAAGCCAGAAGGCCGTGCCTGCCAGCGCGCCGGCGAGGATACTGGCCTGCGAAATCTGGTTGGGGGTCACGGAGAGTGCGGCGAGACGTCTGGCCGTCGCTTGTGCCCAGCGCGTGTCGCGGCTTGCAAGTGGTCTGCGATCGCCCGTGTTCATCACTGCCTCATCCCGGTGACCAGAAATAACGAGTGAGATGGAAGAAGATCGGAGCGGAGAAAACCACCGAATCCAGCCGATCTATCAGGCCGCCATGGCCGTCGATCAGATGGCCCCAATCCTTCACGCCGCGGTCACGTTTGATGGCGGACATCACAAGGCCGCCGAAAAAACCCATCAGCGTGATCAGGAAGGCCATCGCGCCCGCCTGAAGCGGAGAGAACGGCGTGATCCACCACAGGCCAGCGCCGATGAGGCTGGCGCTTGCAACGCCGCCGAGGAAACCTTCAAGCGTCTTGGACGGCGAAAGCTTTGGTGCGATCTTCGTATGCCCGATCGCCTTTCCCCAGATGTATTGCAGTACGTCGCTCAATTGCACGACGATGACAAGGAAGGCTATCAGAAGCACATTGCGACCCTCGTAGCCGGGAATATGCAACGTCAGAAGAGCCGGGACGTGGGAGGCGCAGAAAACGCAGATCATCAGCGCCCATTGCACCTCGGCAATTCGAACGAGGAAGTGCTGGGTGTCGCCCCGTATGGCCGAGATGATGGGCATCAACAGGAAGGCGTAGACCGGGATGAAAACAGAAAAGATCTCGTAGTCCTCGATCCAGAGCAGCACATACTGTACCGGCAGCACGACGAAAAACGCCGTGGCCAGCGCCCAGTGGTCGGCACGCCGGGTATTGGTCAGCGTCACGAATTCGCGAAGTGCCGCGAAGGAACAGAAGCCGAAGAGAAGCAGGACGCCGATCCGCCCGGCGATGAATGCTATGGCGATGAGGATCGCCATTACCCACCAGGCATTGATACGGGCGTTGAGGTTCTCGATGGCTGGGTTGGAGCCTTCCGGCGACAGCCGTCGCTCCAGGATATGCCCCACGAAAGAGGCCACGAGCAGGATCCCGCAGACGCCGAGCACGAGAACCATCATATCGAATTGGGTTGAGCTCATTCCGCTGCCTTTTTCGGTGCCAGCGCCAGCAGCGCCCCACGTGCCCGCTCGAGGAACATATCCTTGCTCTCGCCGTCAGCCAGGTGCATTGCCTCGCCGAACGTCACGGTGCAGATCAGCGGGATAGGCACGAATTCCCCTTTCGGCATCACCCGGTTGAGATTGGCGATCCATACCGGCACCAACTCGAAATCCGGGTGCGATGCCGCCAAATGGAACAGCCCGGACTTGAATGGCTGCAAGGACGCGTCGGATTGGTTGCGCGTGCCTTCCGGGAAGAGAATGAGCGAAGAGCCTTCCCTCATCGCCTCTCCCATGCTTTCGACAGGATCCAGCGTGCGTCCATCGCGATTGCGCTCGATCAGGACGGCATTGAAAACGTCACGGCCGATGAAGGCTCGGACTTTTGATTTCAGCCAGTAGTCGGCACCCGCTACGGGACGCACCCGCCGCCGCAGGCGCGGCGGCAGAACAGCCCAGATCAAGATGAAATCGCCATGGCTGGAATGATTGGCAAAGAAGATCGAGCGACGCCGAGGCAATCTGCCTTCATGCCAAAACGGCCGCACAGCGGTGATGGCTCTGGCAAACAGCAAGACGACCACGGCCACCGGCCTCGCGAGCAGCGACTTCATTCTTCCCCCAATTCGCCCGTCGATGATCACTGGCTGACATACAGCACTGAAAATCCGCCACCGAGCAAGCAGCGATCGAAAATGACCGCCAGACAGTCTCTGCTTCAAGGCGCTGTCGCGTCGAGCCACCGTCTCATATTCTATCTGCCGATAGCCGCTGTCTCAGACCCAACGCGCTTTCCAATGACGCAACGCCTTTGACGATGGAGGCTTGCTGGTCGGCGCTCAGCTGGGCCAGCAGCTCCTGTTCGAAAGCCTTCGCCAGTGGCACCATCTCGCTATAGGCCGCAAGTCCGGCTCTGGTCAGCGCCAGGTGCTCGACGCGGCGATCGTTCTCGTCAGTGGTTCGGATGAGCCAGCGGCGACGCTCAAGCTCCGCCACGGCACGCGAAACCTTTGTCTTGTGCATCGCCGACTGCGCGCCGAGTTCCGTCGCGGTCATTGTGCCGCGCTGGCCAAGCCCCGAAAGCGTACGCCATTCCGGCCGTGTGAGGCCGTGACGCTCCTTGTAGATCCGAGAGAATTCGCGGCTCAGCGCATCGGCCAGCCGATACAGCCGGTAGGGCAGAAAGCTTTCGAGTTCCAGGATTTCGGATTCCATGACCAGCCATCGAGAAATGCCCGCGCACGGCATTGATAGTTACATTTTGGATGGTTACAAATGAAACCAATTTGGTCAAGCATTCGCGAGGAGGAAGCGATGGCCTTTTCCTACATGCCGGGTTTCGGTAACGATTTCGAAACCGAAAGCCTGCCGGGTTCGCTGCCGCACGGGCGTAATTCACCGCAGCGGCCGGCCTACGGCCTCTATGCCGAGCAGCTCTCCGGTTCGCCCTTCACCGCGCCGCGCGGCACCAATGAGCGCTCCTGGCTTTACCGCATCAGGCCGAGCGTCAGACATACCGGGCGCTTCAAGTCGGTGAGCTATCCCTTCTGGAAAAGTGCGCCCAATGTCGGCGATCATGAGCTGGCGCTCGGCCAGTATCGCTGGAGCCCGGTGCCGATGCCGAAGGAGCCGACCGACTTCATCGCCGGCATGCGCACGATCACCACCGCCGGCGACGTGCTTGGGCAGACCGGCATGGCGGCGCATGTCTATGTCGCCAACAGGTCGATGGTCGACGACCATTTCTTCAACGCCGACGGCGAGTTGCTGGTGGTGCCGCAGGTGGGCGCCTTGCGCTTCGTCACCGAGATGGGAGTCATCGAGCTCAGGCCCGGCGAGATCGCGGTCCTGCCGCGCGGTCTCGTGTTCAAGGTCGAACTGGTCGATGCCGAAGTGCGCGGCTATGTCTGCGAGAACTACGGCGCCAAGCTGACGATGCCCGACCGCGGCCCGATCGGCGCCAACTGCCTGGCCAATCCGCGCGATTTCAAGACGCCCTGCGCCTGGTTTGAGGAGAAGGAGACGCACTGCCGGCTGATCGTCAAATGGTGCGGACATTTTCATGTCACGGAAATCGGCCATTCGCCCCTCGATGTTGTGGCGTGGCACGGCAACTATGCACCCTATAAATATGATCTGGCGGCGTTTTCGCCGGTTGGTGCGATCCTCTTTGACCACCCCGATCCGTCGATTTTCACGGTGCTGACGGCGCCGAGCGGCGAGGAGGGCACCGCCAACATCGATTTCGTCATCTTTCCGCCGCGCTGGCTGGTGGCGGAGGATACGTTCCGCCCGCCCTGGTATCACCGCAACATCATGAGCGAGTTCATGGGGCTGATTCACGGCCAGTACGACGCCAAGGAAGAAGGGTTCGTTCCCGGCGGCATCAGTCTGCACAATCTGATGCTGGCCCATGGCCCGGATGCACCTGGCTTCGAAAAGGCCTCGCGCGCGGATCTGAAGCCCGTCAAGCTCGACAACACCATGGCCTTCATGTTCGAGACCCGGTTCCCGCAGATGCTGACCCGCTACGCTGCCGAACTCGACACCAGGCAGGACAATTACATCGACTGCTGGGCCGATCTGAAGAAGCGCTTCAATGGCACGCCCGAGGGCGATTGGTCCTGAATGGATCGCTGCCGTCGGAAAACTGCCTTCAGGAAAGTTGAGCCGGCGGCTTGACGATCGCCCATAACAGCTTTGTTGTGGGCCAAGCGGCGCAAGGCCGCGTCAGGAGAGGAAACCGCATGAAGCTTGCTACATTGAAGAACGGGACGCGCGACGGAAAGCTCGTCGTCGTCTCGCGCGATCTTACACGCTTCACCGACGCCTCCTTCCTGGTGCCGACGCTGCAGGCGGCGCTCGACGATTGGCGGCGGATTTCGCCGCATTTGGCCGCAATGGCGGAGTCGCTCGAGAGCAATGCGGTGCCGTCGGCGCGCTTTCACGAACATAATGCCCATTCGCCGCTGCCGCGCGCCTATCAATGGGCTGACGGTTCGGCCTATGTGAACCATGTCGAGCTGGTGCGAAAAGCACGCGGCGCCGAAATGCCGGCAAGCTTCTGGACCGACCCGCTGATCTATCAGGGCGGCTCCGACAGCTTCATCCCGCCGCGAGACCCGATCCGCACGGCCGACGAGGCCTTTGGCATCGACATGGAGGCGGAAGTCGCGGTCGTTGTCGATGATGTGCCGATGGGCGCTGGCCTTGAAAAAGCGTGGGAGGCGATTCGCCTAGTGATGCTGGTCAACGACGTGACGCTGCGTGCCATTACCGGACCGGAACTCGCCAAGGGGTTCGGCTTCTTTCAATCCAAGCCGTCCTCGGCCTTCTCGCCGGTCGCGGTGACGCCGGACGAGTTGGGCGAGGCCTGGGATGGCGGCAAGGTCAGCCTGCCGCTGCTTGCCGACCTCAACGGCAAACCTTTCGGCCGGGCGAATGCCGGCGTCGACATGACGTTCGATTTCCCCGCGCTCATCGTGCACGCGGCGAAAACACGGCCGCTGGCGGCCGGCACCATCATCGGCTCCGGCACCGTCTCCAACAAGCTCGGCGGTGAGCCTGGCAAGCCTGTCTCGGCCGGCGGCGCTGGCTATTCCTGCATCGCTGAACTGCGCATGATCGAGACCATCGAGAGCGGCGAGCCGAAGACGCCGTTTCTGCGTTTCGGCGACACGGTGCGCATAGAGATGAAGGACAAGGCCGGGCATTCGATCTTCGGCGCCATCGAGCAGACGGTCGAGAAATATGAAGGGTGAGAGCGCAAGAAGTTGAAGGATGAACCTGCTTGATCATCTGCGCCGAATGGCCCGCAACAACCGCTGGTCGAACGACCGGCTCTACCGCGCCGTGCTTATGCTGGGGCCTGGTGAATTCGAAGCCAATCGCATCAGCTTCTTCCCGTCGATAAGGGCGACGCTCAACCACATCCTTGCGGTCGATCTTCTCTATCTCGATTTTCTGGAGCAGGGCGGTATCGGCGCCGCGGTGTACGATGATTTCGTGCCGTTCGATAACGCAGCCGATTTGTCAGTGGCCCAGATCAAGTTCGACCGCAGGCTGATCACCTTCTGCGATGCCTTGTTGGAAGCCGACCTCGACCGCCATGTCATCACTGACCGGCGTGGAGACGGCATGATCCCGGAAAAGATCGGCGATATCCTCGCCCATGTTTTCCTGCATGACATCCACCATCGCGGCCAGGTGCACGCGATGCTGTCCGGCACGTCGGTCGCGCCGCCGCAACTCGACGAGTTCCTGCTCGATTATGATTTGAAGCTGAGGCAGGAGGAGGTTGGACGGCTGGGTTTGTGAGAGCACTGCTTATGTCAGGGCGACGTCGTAGCGGGCGAAATGCGGGTCGGATGTCATGATGGTTAGTTTGTCCATTTGCGCCTGCGCAATCAGTAGTCTGTCGAATGGATCGCCATGGTGGTGGGGTAGGCCAGCGACAGCGTTCGCATGCTGGAAGGTGACGGCGAGCGGCTGAAATTGCATCCTTGGAAGCAGTGTTGGCAGATCATCCGGCGCATCGAGTTTTCTGATTGAGCGCTTGATGGCAATTTCCCAGACGCTTGCCGCGCTGGCGAACACCACCGCTTCCGAAGCCAGGATGGCGCGGTAGTGCTTGCTGAGACGTCGATCGTCCGAAATCGACCAAAGGATGATATGTGTATCGGCGAGAAACGGGCCGATCATCATTTGACGTACTCGTCCCATTCGGGGCCGAGTTCGTCAAAATCGTCCGCAATCCAGATCTTGCCTTTCAACGCGCCGATACGCGGCAAGGGTTCCGCCGCTGCCGGAGGCACGATACGCGCAGCCACCTTGCCGTGGCGCGTGAGTACAATCTCTTCACCGGCTTCCGCGCGGCTGACGAGTTCCGACAATTTGGCCTTGGCCTCGGCGATGGAAACATTCATGGCTCGATCCTTTGTGACCATAATTTAGGTCATAATTTATCGAACCGCAAGCCACCTGGTCGGGATCGATCTACTCCGCGGCCTGCACCTTGATCACGCCGCGCTTGATCTGGTCCTGCTCGATCGATTCGAACAGTGCGCGGAAATTGCCTTCGCCAAAGCCTTCGTCGCCTTTGCGCTGGATGAATTCGAAGAAGATCGGTCCGATCACGGTCTTGGAGAAGATCTGCAAGAGGATCTTCGTCGTGCCGCCGTCGACCACGCCTTCACCGTCGATCAAAATGCCATGCTTCTTCATGCGCTCGATCGGCTCGTCATGGCCGTTCACGCGTGCATGCGACATCTCGTAATAGGTCTCCGGCGGGCCGGGCATGAATTTCAGCCCATTGGCGGCAAGCTTGTCGGTGGCCTCGTAGATCGCGTCGGTGCCCACCGCTATGTGCTGGATGCCCTCGCCATTGTACTTCTTCAGATATTCGGCGATCTGGCTGGTGTCGTCCTTGGACTCGTTGAGCGGAATGCGGATCTTGCCGCAGGGCGAGGTGATCGCCCGGCTGACCAGCCCGGTGATCTTGCCGTCGATGTCGAAGAAATGGATCTGCTTGAAGCCAAACAGGTCGCGGTAGAAATCCCACCATTTGTCCATGTTGCCGCGGTAGACATTATGCGTGAGGTGGTCGAGGAAATAGAAGCCGACGCCTTCCGGCCTGGGGTCGCGTTTGCCCAGCCATTCGAATTCGGCATCATAGGCCGAACCCCTCTCGCCATAGGTTTCGATGAAGTAGAGCAGCGAGCCGCCGATGCCAACGATCGCCGGCACGTCAAGCGTCTTGTCGGCGCCTTCGTAAGGCGTGGCTCCTTTCGATACCGCGTGTTCTAAGGCATGCTTGGCGTCCACGACCCGCCACGCCATCGAGGAGGCGCATGGGCCATGCTTGTCGACGAACTTCATCGCATGCGAGCTGGGCTCGGCGTTGACGACATAGTTGATGTCGCCTTGCCGCCAGACGGTGATGTCCTTCGTGCGATGCCTGGCCACGGCTACGTAGCCCATGCGGGTGAACAACTCGGCCAGCTTCCGCGGCTCCGGATGCGCGAATTCGACGAACTCGAAACCGTCGGTGCCGGCAGGGTTCGCCTTGCTGATCTTGGCGGGCGGGGCGTCGTGCGGGAAGGGACCCATGATAATCCTCCGGAAGCTGGCTTGGCCTGGATGGGCCATCTCAACTCATCATAGCGCGGGCAGGTCGCACGGTGCTTGCATTCAAACGCTTGAAATGTTTATCTGATGCATGAAATGTGCATGGTTTTTGGAAGTATCATGAATGATACGCGTCTTGATCAGTTTGATCGCAAGATATTGGCGCTGTTGCAGTGTGACGCACGGCTCACCAACAACGACCTTTCGGAGCGGGTGAACCTCTCGGCCTCGCAATGCTCGCGCCGCCGCCAGCGGCTTGAGGAGGACGGCTATATCAAGGGCTATCGCGCCGTGCTTGACCGCGACCGGCTGGGCTTTTCGCTGGTCAACGTCATCTCGGTGACCTTGGCCACTCACAACCGCGACAATGCGCGGCGCTTCGGCGAACTGGTGGCGCGGCTGCCCGAAGTGCAGGAGGCGCACGCGCTGACCGGCGAAATGGATTATATCCTGAAGGTGGTTACGCCCGACCTGAAATCATTGTCGGAGTTCGTCAATGGCGTGCTCTTGCCCCACGAATCCGTGCAGCACGTCAAGACGGCGATTGTGCTCGAGACGCTCAAGGAGACGGGCGCGCTGCCAATCTAACCCTTCGACTGCTGAATCAGCCCATAGAGATTGGTGCAGCGGGCGCCGGAACGGCAGTAGGCGAACACCGGGCCTTCCAGCTCGTCGAGCGCTTGTCCCTGGTCCTCGACATTCTCCGCGGTGATCTGGCCGCTGATGACGGGAATGTAGCGGAAGGCAAGCCCGGCAGCCTCGACTGCGGCCTTGAGCGTGTCGGCCGAAGGCTGGCCGGGCTGCTCGTCGTCCGGCCGGTTGCAGATCACGCTCTTGAAGCCTGCTGCCTTGATGGCGGCGACGTCCTCGGGCTGGATCTGGCCCGAGACCGAATAGTCCTCGCTGATCTCGCGGTATTCCATTGTGGTGTCCTCGCAATCTGGTTGGGCAGTCTTGCCACTCCCCGGCACGGCCGGCAATCCACGCCGAGGGATTTCTCTGCCAAATAGCGAGTGCTGACCGGAAAATCCAACCGGGCCGCGAGGGCCCGGTTGGGTCGGAGCGGCTCAACTGCCGAGGATCGCGCCTTTGATCTGCGTGATGTTGTTGTGCATCATGTCGATATAGGTCGAGGCCGGGCCGTCGGGCTGCGACAGCGCGTCGGAATAGAGCGTGCCGCCGACCTTGATGCCGGTCTCGCTGGCGATCTGCTCGATCAGGCGCGGATTGGTGATGTTCTCGACGAAGATCGCCGCCGCTTTGTCCTGCTTGACCTGCTCGACCAGCTTGGCGACGTCGGCGGCCGACGGTTCGGAGTCCGTCGAGACGCCCTCCGGCGCTAGGAAGGTCAGGCCGTATTCGTGCTCGAAATAGCCGAACGCGTCATGCGAGGTGATGACAACGCGTTTTGCCTCGGGGATGGACTGGATCGCCGCCTTCACTTCACCTTCGAGCGCGTCGAGCTTCTTTGTGTAAGCCGCGGCGTTGGTCTGGTAGCTGACGCAGCCATCATTGTCGGCCGCGCAGAACGCTTCGGCAATGTTCTTCACATAGATCTTGGCGTTGGCGATCGACTGGAAGGCATGTGGGTCGGCGACCGTCTTGCCGCCGCCTGTACCCGCGCCCTCCGCCGCGTCCGCATCGGCGAATTCCGGTTTGAAGTCGATCGCCGCCACGCCCTTGGTCAGGGTGACGATCGAGGCCTTGGTGGCGCTGGCATCGACCAGCCGCTGTAGAAAGCCCTCGAAATGCAGGCCGTTGACCAGCACCAGATCGGCGCCCGCCATGGCTACCGCATCAGCCGGGCTCGGCTCGTAGACATGCGCATCGCCGTCGGGTCCCACGATGGTGGTGATGTTGACGCGGTCGCCGCCAACATTCCTGGCGAAATCGGCAATGACGGTAAAACTTGCGACCACTTTCAAGGGCGCCGCAAAGGCCGACGACGCGTCGAGAGCAGTTAATGTTATAACGCTCATCGTAAGGGCGGCGCGGATCGATTTCAACATGGGCGGTCTCCTTGGAGGCTGGGGTGGATCAGGCCGTCCGATGACGGTGATGGACGATGCGGGCGCGCAGCGCGCCGCGCGTGCCGAACAGGATCGAGGCGAAATAGACGACGCCTGCCGACAGGATGATCGCCGGGCCTGAGGGCAGCGAGGCGTGGTAGGACAGAAGCAGTCCGGCGATGCAGGAGGCAAAGCCGATCAGCACGGCCAGCACGCACATCGGTTCGACGCGCACGGTCCAGAAACGGGCCGCGGCGGCCGGCAGCATCATCAGCCCGACCGACAGAAGCGTGCCCAGCGCCTGGAAGCCGCCAACGAGGTTGAGCACGACGAGGCCGAGGAAAATGAAATGCACCGGACTGCCCCACCGGCTGACCGAGCGCAGGAATAGCGGGTCGAGGCATTCGGCGACCAAGGCCCGCCAGAAGACGGCAAGGCTGGCAAGCGTCACCAGCACGATGCCGCCGATCAGCGTCAGCGCTTCATCGTTGAGCGCCAGCACCGTACCGAACAGCACATGCATGAGGTCGACGCTGGAGCCGCGGACCGAAACCATCAGCACGCCGACGGCGAGCGAAATCAGATAGAAGGCGGCCATCGAGGCGTCTTCGCGCTGGATGGTGAATCGCGAGACGGCGCCCGCGCCGAGTGCAACGACGATGCCGGCGATCAGGCCGCCAATGGTCATCGGCAGGATTTCCAGCCCGTAAAGCAGGAAGCCGGCGGCGGCGCCCGGCAGGATCGCGTGCGCCATGGCGTCGCCCGAGAGGCTCATGCGCCGCAACATCAGGAACACGCCGACCGGACAGGCGCCGAGCGACAGCATCAGCGAGCCGAACAGCGCCCGCTGCATGAAGGCGAAATCGGCGAAAGGCGCGATGAAGAGTTCGTAGAAGACGTTCATCATGCAGCCCTTGGTCCGGCGCCATGATGGTGGTGACGATCCTGTGCATGGGCAGGCTCATCATGATCGTGACCATGTCCCTCATGGTCATGTCCGTCATGGTCATGATCGGGTCCGCCCGGCTCGCACCATGGCGCGTTCTCTTCCCACGCTTCATGGAAGCGCCTGGCCCGCAGGAGATTCTCAGGCCGCAGCGTCTCCTTCGTCTCGCCCCAGGCGACAGGCTGGCGGGCCAGCAGCAGCGTTTCGGGAAAATTCTGCCGGACAAGGTCGAGGTCGTGGACGACGACCATGATTGTGCGTTCCTCGCCATGCCAGCGCTTGATCAGCGCAATAAGATCGCCCATCGTCTTTGCATCGACGGCGTTGAACGGCTCGTCGAGCAGGATGAGATCCGCATCCTGCAACAGCACGCGGGCAAACAAGGTGCGCTGCAACTGGCCGCCCGACAGCGTGTCGATCGGGCGGGTCTCGAAGCCGCCAAGGCCGACCGCCATCAACGCCTCGCTGACGGATTGGCGATCCTCCTTGGTATGGCGGCCGAGCAGCCCGCGTTTCGGCCACAGGCCGAGCGAGACCAGATCGACGACCCGGGCCGGAAAGCTGCGGTCGAGTTCCGACTGCTGCGGCAGATAGGCGGCGCGCACGCCAGGCGCCCGCGTCACAGCGCCGGCCATCGGCTTCAGCACGCCGACGATACCCTTCATCAACGTCGACTTGCCCGAACCATTGGCGCCAACGACGGCGGTCAGCGAGCCTTTGCGTATGATGCCGTCCAGATGATGGATCGCCGGATGGCTGTTATAGCCAAGCGTCAAGTCACGGAATGTCAGGCAGGTTTCGGTCATTTGACGGTCCGTGGGGCGGTAGTGCGGCTGCCGGGCAGCGCCGATTGGATATGTGATGTTATTACATTAGTCAACAAGCCAATCGAGCGGAATTGTGGCTGCCGGCTCAACTTGCCGTGACTCTCCGGCGCCGCTGGTCCAAGGGGATTTGGAACGCTCGGCCTTGCCCGAAGCCGGTGCCAACTCTAAAGAGGCGCGACCACAAAGGAAGGAAACCTCCCATGAGCATTCGTCGCATCGATGTTGGCCCGCGCATGAGCCAGATCGTCATTCACGGCAATACCGTCTATCTGGCCGGCCAGGTCGGAGAGCCGGGCGGCAATGTCGCCTCGCAGACCCGCGATATTCTGGCGACGATCGACGAATTGCTGGCCAAGGCCGGCACCGACAAGACCAAGATCGTCCAGGCGATCATCTGGCTGGCCGACATGGGCACCTTCGCCGAGATGAACTCGGAATGGGACAAGTGGGTGCCGCAGGGCCACACACCCGCACGCGCCACCGGCGAAGCCAAGCTCGCCGGTCCGGAATATCTGGTCGAGATCATTATCACCGCGGCGATCTGAGGCGCTGCGCTTTCCCTTCTCCCCTTCCTTGCGAAGGCAAAAAGGGGAGAAGGGAAGAGATGCTATCCGTGTGACGGCGTGAATCTTGCCACCAACGTGTGGCTCTCGGCTGCATAGGTGAAGCGCACATGGGTGACCGGGTGCTCGGCACTCCATGTCCGGCGCTCGACCACAAGACAGGCCGCACCAAGGCCGATGTCGAGGGCATCGGCAACACGCTCGTCGGCGGCAACAGCACGAATGCGATGCTCGGCCTCGCTCCACGGCACACGGCCGATCAGCCACGGGCCCGGCGCAATATCCAGGAACTCTTCCTCGCCGGCTTCCTTGACGGCGGAGAGATTGATCAGCCGCTCTTCGAGCGCGAACGGCCGTTCTCCGGCGAAATGCAGGCATTCCAGCGATAGCACCGAACCCGAGGCGGAAAGCCCGAGCAGCGACCGGTCTTGCGCGCTGCTGCGCCGCTTCAGGCGCGCAAGCCGCTCGTAGCGATAGGGCAGGCCGAGCGCTTCGACCTCGATCCTGATGTCATGGATTTCCAGCACCGCCGCTTGCGATTGCGGCCGACGCACGAAACTGCCTGAGCGCCGGCGGCGTTCGATCAGTCCTGACTTGGCAAGCTGCGACAGCGCCTTGTTCACCGTCATGCGCGAGCAATCATATTCGGCCGTCAGCTCGTGCTCGAACGGGATGCGATGCCCCGGCGCCCAGGCGCCGGACAGGATTTTCTCGCTTATGTCCGACAGGATGCGCTGATGCAGCGACACCGTCTCGCCGCCCTCCGTCTCCGCTGTCGCCACCATGTTCATGGGCTGTCCCTGATCAGCCTGCCGAAAGCGCCGTCATGACATTGCGGAAACGCGCCGCGATGGCGTCGCGCCTGGCGTGCCTGCCGCCGCTGACTTGCTTTTGGCCGTGCACCCAGACGCAATCGATCTTGGTGCCGTTGGCGAAGATCCAGGCGTCGAGGATCGCGTCTCCGGTCTTGCCGGCAAGCGAAGCCTGGCTGTGGTCGAGCGAGACGAGATCGGCGGATGCGCCAATGGCGATCCGCGAGGCGCCGGCGCCAAGGGCGACGCTGCCGCCGTCAAGCGCTGCGTCGAACAGCGCGCGGCCGGTCGAGCCGCCGGCGACCGCCAGCACGTTGCGGGCGCGGTGGGCAAGACGCTGCGAATATTCGAGTTGCCGAAGCTCGTCCGGCAGGCCGATCAGCACGTTGGAATCGGAGCCCACGCCGAAGCGGCCGCCATGTTGCGCGAACAGCGGCGCCGCAAAAATGCCATCACCGAGATTGGCTTCGGTGATCGGGCACAGCCCCGCGATCGCGCCGCTTTTTGCCATCGCCATGGTCTCGGAATCGGTCATATGGGTGGCATGGATCAGGCACCAGCGCGGGTCGACATTGGCATGGCCAAGCAGAAATTCGACTGGACGCGCGCCCGACCAGGCAATGCAGTCCTCGACCTCCTTCACTTGTTCCGCGACGTGGATGTGGATCGGTCCGTCCGGCGCCATCGCAGCGACTTGTCGCAACTCCTCGACCGTCGCGGCACGCAAACTATGGGGGGCGACGCCGATGACCGCTTGATTCAAGGCGCGAACGCATTCGCGACTTTTCTCAAGCAAGCGTGAAAACCGGTTAACATCATTGAGGAATCGACGCTGACCTTCGTTGGGAGCCGCGCCGCCGAAAGAAGAGTGAGCATAGAAGACCGGCAGCAGCGTCAAGCCTATACCGGTTTCTGCGGCGGCGGCCGCGATGCGCTCGGCCATTTCGGCAATGTTGGCGTAGGGCTTTCCGTCGCGGTCGTGATGCAGATAATGAAATTCGCCCACACGCGAAAAGCCGGCCTCCAGCATCTCGACATAGAGCTGGGCGGCTACCGCCTCGACCTGGTCGGGCGTCATCGACAGCGCGAAACGGTACATCACCTCGCGCCAACTCCAGAAACTGTCGGCCGACGGGCCGCGCAACTCGGCAAGTCCGGCCATGCCGCGCTGGAACGCGTGGCTATGCAGGTTGGGCATGCCCGGCAGGACGATGGCGTGGCGCTCGTCGCCGGTGTTCGGCGCAACCCCGGCGTCGATTGCCGCAACGCGGCCTCCGCCCAGGGCGATGCGCACATTGCTTCGCCAGCCTTCCGGCAGAAGCGCCTGTTCCGCAAAGATCGCCGTCACGTTGTTCTCCGAATCCTGGCTTATGATGACAATAGCACTTGCGGTGCTTTTTAATATGTATATACATAACCGCCATCCTTTCAAAGGGAAAATATGATGGCTGGAGAAAGCAGGAGCCGGGCGGCGGCGGTTCGCATATGGCGCAATGCGCGCCTGGCGACTTTTGCCGAAGGGGCAGGGCAGGGCGTCGTCGAAAAGGGCGCCGTCGCCGCGCGTGACGGCATCATCGTCTATGCCGGCGCCGAAGCCGATATTCCGGCGGCGTTCGAGCAGCGTGCCGAGATCGTCGATTGCGAGGGCCGCTGGATCACGCCCGGCCTGATCGACTGCCACACCCATCTCGTCCATGCCGGCGACCGCGCCAACGAGTTCGAGATGCGGCTGGCCGGCGCCACCTATGAGGAGGTCGCCAGGGCCGGCGGCGGCATCGTCTCGTCGGTTAGGGCCTTGCGTGCCGCGGGTGAGGACGAACTGGTCGCTCAGACACTGCCGCGTCTCGATGCGCTGATCGCCGAGGGCGCCACCACCGTCGAGGTCAAGTCCGGCTATGGCCTTGACCTGGAAAACGAGAAAAAGTCGCTGCGCGCGGCGCGCCGCCTGGGCGCCGAGCGCCCGGTGACGATCCGCACGACCTTTCTCGGCGCCCATGCCTTGCCGCCGGAAGCCAAGGGCGACAAGGACGACTTCATCGATCTCATCACCGCCACGATCCTGCCGGCCATTGCTGCCGACGGGCTTGCCGACGCCGTCGATGGTTTCTGCGAAGGCATCGCGTTTTCGGTCGAGCAGATGGCACGGGTCTTCGAAGCCGCAAAGGCGCTTGGCCTGCCGGTAAAGCTCCATGCCGACCAATTGTCGAACCTGCATGGCGCCGAACTCGCCGCGCGCTATGGCGCGTTGTCGGCCGATCATCTCGAATACACCGATGAGGCAGGCGCGGCGGCAATGGCTGCATCGGGCAGCGTGGCGACGATCCTGCCCGGCGCCTACTATTTTATTCGCGAAACGAAGAAACCTCCGATCGAATTATTCCGCAGGCATGACGTCAGGATGGCCGTCGCCACCGACAACAATCCCGGCACCTCGCCGCTGACGTCGTTGCTGCTGACCATGAACATGGCGGCGACCTTGTTCGGCATGACGGTCGATGAATGCCTCGCGGGCGTGACCCGCGAAGCCGCCCGCGCACTGGGTCTGCTCGGACAGACCGGCACGCTGGAGGCGGGGAAATCCGCCGATCTAGCGATCTGGAGCATCGAGCGCCCTGCCGAACTCGTCTACCGCATGGGCTTCAACCCCTTGCACGCGCGCATCTGGAGAGGACAATGACCGAACTCGTACTGAAACCCGGCAACGTGACCCTGGCCGACTGGCGCGCCATCTATCGCGGCGCCGTGCCCAGGCTCGACGATGCCTGCCGGCCAAGGATCAAGGCGAGTGCGGAGGCTGTCGCACGCATCGTCGCCAAGGGCGAGCCGGTCTATGGCATCAACACCGGTTTCGGCAAACTGGCCAGCGTCCGCATTCCTGCCCAGGATCTCGAAACGCTCCAGCGCAACATCGTGCTCTCGCACGCCGCCGGCGTCGGCGAGCCGATGCCGGTCGCTGTTTGCAGGCTGATGATGGCCCTGAAGCTTGCCAGCCTGGCGCAAGGCGCCTCCGGTGTGCGGTCGCGCACCATCGAGCTGCTGGAAGCGATGCTGGCCAACGATGTCATCCCGGTGGTGCCGGCGCAAGGTTCGGTCGGCGCCTCCGGCGACCTCGCGCCGCTGTCACACATGACGGCCGTGATGATCGGCGTCGGCGAATGCTTCACGCCGCATGGCCGCTTCCCGGCCAAGGTCGCCTTCGTCTCGCATGGGCTGGAGCCTGTCATCCTTGGCGCCAAGGAAGGGCTGGCGCTGCTTAACGGCACGCAATTCTCGACCGCCTACGCGCTGGCGGGCTTGTTCGAGGCCGAAGTTCTCTACCAGTCGGCACTGGTCGCGGGTGCACTGTCCACCGACGCCGCCAGGGGCTCGGACGCCCCCTTCGATCCGCGCATCCATCTCTTGAGGAAGCATCGCGGCCAGATCGAGACGGCGAATGCGCTACGCAGTCTGATGGCCGGCAGCGCCATCCGCGAATCCCACCGCGTCGGCGACGAGCGCGTGCAGGATCCCTATTGCCTGCGCTGCCAGCCGCAGGTGATGGGGGCCGCTCTGGACGTGTTGCGCAAGGCGGCTGACACGCTCGGCACGGAAGCCAATGGCGTCACCGACAATCCCTTGATCTTCGCCGAGGACGACACCGCCTTGTCGGGCGGCAATTTCCATGCCGAGCCGGTGGCTTTCGCTGCCGACATGATCGCACTCGCCGTCTGCGAGATCGGCTCGCTGTCGGAGCGCCGCATCGCCATGCTGGTCGACCCTGCGCTGTCGGGCATGCCCGCCTTTTTGACGCCGAAGCCCGGCCTGAATTCCGGCTTCATGATCCCGCAGGTGACGGCGGCAGCGCTGGTTTCCGAAAACAAGCAGAAGGCCTATCCAGCAAGCGTCGATTCGATCCCGACCTCGGCCAACCAGGAGGATCACGTCTCGATGGCCGCACATGGTGCGCGCCGGCTGATCGGCATGGTCGAGAACGCCACGGCCGTCATCGGCATCGAGTTGCTGGCCGCGACCCAGGGCTGCGATTTCCACGCGCCGCTTGCTTCCAGCGCCGCACTCGAAGCGGTGCGCAAATTGGTCAGGGCCGAGGTGCCGCATCTCGACAACGACCGGTATTTCCATCCCGACATGGAGAAAGCCATCGCCATGGTGCGAAGCGGTGCGGCGGTGAAGGCGGCGAGCGCGGTGGCGCTGCCGGGGATTGCCTCATGAGAGTGCTTGGCATGATAGGTCTCGTTCCTTCGCATCCCAGCCGTAGAGCTCCAACTTGCGGAGATCTCGCATGACACCTCCTTGGCTGACGGTAAATCAAGGCACCGCACCGCTGCTGGTTTCCATGCCGCACACCGGCATCGATCTCGCCGGTCTCGACAACCGGCTGGTCTCGAGCTGGCTTGGCCAGCGCGACTGCGACTGGTGGATCGACAAGCTCTATGATTTTGCCGCAGGTCTTGGCGCCACCGTCGTGCACACCGCCATCTCGCGCACCGTCATCGACGTCAATCGCGATCCGTCCGGGGCCTCGCTCTACCCTGGTCAGGCGACGACCGGCCTCTGCCCGACCGAAACCTTCGATGGCGATCCGCTCTACCGTACAGGCGAGGAACCGGGACCGTCGGAAATCGACGAGCGCCGCCGAAAATTCTTCATGCCCTATCATGCCGCGCTCCAGGCCGAGATCGACCGGCTGCGCGGATTGCATGGCAAAATCGTCCTCTATGACTGCCACTCGATCCGCTCTGTGCTGCCGCGCCTGTTCGATGGCACGCTGCCGGTCTTCAATCTCGGCACCAATGACGGCAAGAGCACGGATCCGGCGCTGCAGGAAAAGGTCGCCGGGATCCTGGCCGAGACCGGCGAGACCTTCGTGGTCAATGGCCGCTTCAAGGGCGGGTGGATCACGCGCCATTTCGGCCAGCCGCAAAACGGCGTCCATGCGCTGCAGATGGAACTGTCCAACCGCGGCTACATGCGAGAGCCCGAAGGCAAGGGCGCGCCCGACAACTGGCCGGTGCCTTACGACGCCGCCTTCGCCGCGCCGATCCGCGCCACGCTGACATCCATCCTCGAGACCGCGATTTCGTGGGTCGAGAGCTGACGCCTCGCCGCACTCATCTGAAAGGGAAGTGACGACATGACCGATCCTCGCCACAACATCCGCGAAGTGCGCAGCCCCCGCGGCGACAAGCTCAATGCCAGGTATTGGACGACCGAAGCGCCGCTGCGCATGCTGATGAACAATCTCGATCCCGATGTCGCCGAAAATCCCAACGAACTGGTCGTCTATGGCGGCATCGGCCGGGCCGCGCGCACCTGGAACGATTTCGACCGCATCGCCGCTTCGCTGAAGACGCTTGGCGAGGACGAGACGCTGCTGGTGCAGTCCGGCAAGCCGGTCGGCGTCTTCCGCACCCATCCGGACGCGCCGCGCGTTTTGATCGCCAACTCCAATTTGGTGCCGCATTGGGCGACCTGGGAGAAATTCAACGAGCTCGATAGGAAAGGCCTGATGATGTACGGCCAGATGACGGCCGGCTCGTGGATCTATATCGGCACGCAAGGCATCGTGCAGGGCACCTACGAGACCTTCGTCGAAGCCGGACGCCAGCACTATGGCGGCGATCTCAGGGGCAAATGGATCCTGACTGGCGGCCTCGGCGGCATGGGCGGCGCGCAGCCTCTCGCCGCCGTCATGGCCGGCGCCTGCTGCCTGGCCGTCGAATGCGATCCCGACCGCATCGATTTCCGGCTGCGCACCCGCTATGTCGACGAGCGGGCGGACACGCTTGACGAGGCGCTGGAGAAGATCGAGCGCTGGACCAGGGCGGGCGAGGCGAAATCGGTCGGCCTGGTCGGCAACACCGCCGATATCGTGCCGGAACTGGTGCGGCGCGGCGTGCGCCCCGACATGGTCACCGACCAGACCTCGGCGCACGATCCGTTGAACGGCTATCTGCCCAAGGGCTGGACGCTCGCCGAGTGGCGCGAGAAGCGCACGTCCGACCCGAAAGCAGTCGAGAAAGCCGCCCGCGCCTCGATGCGCGAGCATGTCGAGGCGATGGTGGCCTTCTGGAACGCCGGCGTGCCGACGCTCGACTACGGCAACAACATCCGCCAGGTCGCCAAGGAAGAAGGCTTCGAGAACGCCTTTGCCTTTCCCGGTTTCGTGCCGGCCTATATCCGCCCGCTGTTCTGCCGCGGCATCGGCCCGTTCCGCTGGGCGGCCCTTTCCGGCGACCCGCAGGACATCTATAAGACCGATGCCAAGGTGCGCGAACTGACGCCCGGCAACACCCATTTGCACAACTGGCTGGACATGGCGCGCGAGCGCATCGCCTTCCAGGGCTTGCCGGCGCGCATCTGCTGGGTCGGCCTCGGCGACCGCCACCGGCTGGGCCTGGCCTTCAACGAGATGGTCGCCAGAGGCGAACTCAAGGCGCCTGTCGTCATTGGCCGCGACCATCTCGATTCCGGCTCGGTCGCGTCGCCAAACCGCGAGACGGAGGCGATGAAGGACGGCTCGGACGCGGTGTCCGACTGGCCGCTGCTCAACGCCTTGCTCAACACGGCGTCGGGCGCCACCTGGGTGTCGCTGCACCATGGCGGCGGCGTCGGGATGGGCTTTTCCCAGCATGCCGGCATGGTCATCGTCGCGGACGGCACGCCTGAGGCAGCCAGGCGCCTGGAGCGGGTGCTGTGGAATGATCCGGCGACCGGCGTCATGAGGCACGCCGACGCCGGCTACGACATCGCCATCGACTGCGCCAGGGAGCATCAGCTCAATTTGCCCGGCATTCTGGGATAACAGGCCGACCGATGCGCGTCCTGCGGGCAGCCGAATACAAATCGATGCCATGGAAGAACGGCGGCGGCGTGACGACGGAAATCGCCGTCTCGCCGGCCGATGCCGGGCTCGACACCTTCGATTGGCGTGTCTCCATGGCCCGCGTCGAAGGCAGCGGGCCGTTCTCCAGCTTTGCCGGCATTGACCGCACCCTGTCGGTATTGGAAGGCGAGGGGATCATTCTTGATGTCGCCGGCGAGCCGCCGGCGTGCCTGACCGCCGCTTCAGCGCCGTTTTCCTTTCCAGCCGACCGGCCGACCAGTGCCGAACTGATCGCCGGTCCGATCACCGATCTCAACGTGATGACCCGGCGTGGCCGCATGAGGCATTCCGTCGAACGCCTCGTAATGTCGAACCCTTTGGAAATCGGGATTGAAAGCAGAGCGACCCTCGTCCTGTGCCTGGGTGGGGAAGTCTTGGTTTCCGCCGCAGAGCCTGTTCGCCTTAGCCACCTCGACGCACTCCTGACTGCCTCAGCCACAGCTGGCCTGCGCATCAAGCCCATCGACCACCCGACAGTATTCGTGGTCCGGATCGATGGCATTCGACCCAACGATTAACGCTTGTTTCCAAACATGATCGTGATGCCGGCGAAATATAGGGTAAGCTCCAGCCGGGATCACGAAAAAGCCTGAATCCTTTCCGTCGATCGGTCTCGGCGGGAGTGAGGGGCGTTCGTCTTTGAAACTGTCGAAAGACGATGCCTTGTCGTGGTGCGGAAACAATTTTCGGCAAAAGCTGGGCATGCAACCAATTGCATTTGAATCGGTTTTAGGGCCATTGCCGTGGCGGTGACGCCGCTGAGTGCCCGCTTACGGAATTTTCAATGAATATTCAGACGAATCCAGCACAAATCGAAAAGACCAGCGCGAGCTTCCCGCCCATCACGGAAGAACCGATAAGATCCATTTTCCTGCCGGAGGAACGCCTTCGGCTGCTCGGTGAAAGCCTGGCCAAGGGCGATCTCGCGGATCTGTTCGGCCTGACGCCATTCGATTTCCAGGCCCGCATCCGCGACAGCGCCAAGAAGATCCTCGAAGTCTACCGTTCGACCAACGCCGCGCAGGCGAGGGGCGAGACCATCACGCCCGCGGCGCAATGGCTGCTCGACAACAACTATCTGGTCGAGGAAACCATTTTCCAGGTCAAGCGCGACCTGCCGCGCCGCTTCTATCGTCAACTGCCGACGCTGAAGCTGCCGGACGGCGGCGGCGTGCCGCGCGCGCTGGCGCTGGCCTGGACTTATGTGGCGCATTCCGACAGTTCCGTCTCCGCGACCATGTTCAAGGCCATCGTCCAGGGCTTCCAGTCGGTCGAGCCGCTGAAGATCGGCGAACTCTGGGCGCTGCCGTCGCTGTTGCGCTTCGTTCTGATCGAAAATCTTCGCCGCCTTGCGGTCAGGGTCAACCGCACCCGGCAGATGCGCCAGATCGCCAATGATGTCGCCGACAAGGTGCTGGCGACCGACGATACCCGGGACCGGCAAGCGATCCTGGCCAATTTCAGCGCGCACGCCCAGGACACCACCTTTGCCACGCAACTGCTCTACCGCTTGCGCGACGGCTCGCAGAATGCAGGCAAGGCGCTGGAGTGGCTGGAAGGCGAACTCGAGAAGACCGGCTCGGACGCCGAGGAAATCATCATTTCCGAGCATCATACGCTGTCCAGCGGCAATGTGACGACCGGCAACATCATACGCGGCCTGCGGCTCATCAACGATATCGACTGGACGGTGTGGTTCGAGGGCGTCAGCCGTATCGACACGGTGCTGCGCGAGCGCACCGACTTCGCCGCGCTCGATTTCTTCTCGCGTGACCAGTACCGGACCGCGATCGAAGAGCTGGCCCGCCGCTCGAATCTGTCGGAATATCGCGTCGCCGAAAAGGCGATCGAACTGGCCGGCCAGATCACCAACGAAATTGCATCCGCCGCCGACGGCGCAGATGGCCTTGCGGCTCCTTTAGCGCACACGGATGTCGGTTTTTTCCTTGTCGGGCCACGCCGGCTGGAGCTGGAAAAGGCGATCGGCTACCGACCGACCGTCAGTCAGACCGTCAAGCGCACCTTTGCCAAGACCGGATGGCTGGGCATCGTCCTGCCGGTCTTTGCGCTGACCGTGCTGCTGCTGGTGGTTTCCGGCAATGCCCTTGCCAATCTCGGCCTGTCTGTGCCTTCGATCGTCTTGATGCTGGCGCTGTTTGCCGTGCCGGCCAGCGAAGGCGCGCTCGCTTTCTTCAATACCGTTGTCTCGCTGTTCCTCAAGCCGACGCGCCTTATCGGCTATGACTACAGGCACGGCGTGCCGTCCGAGGCACGCACGCTGGTGGTGGTGCCGTCGCTGATCGGCTCGCGCGACGACGTCGAGGAAAACATCCGCAACATCGAAGTGCACTACCTCGCCAATCTGGCGGACGAGATCCACTTCGCCCTGCTGTCGGACTGGCCCGACAGCAAGACCGAGATCGACGCGGCCGACACCGAGATTCTCGAATTCGCCCGTGACGAGATCGCCCGCCTCAACGCCCGCTATCCCGCCGAAGGCGCGCCGCGCTTCTATCTCCTGCACCGGCGCCGGCTCTATAATGCCGCGCAGGGATGCTGGATGGGCTGGGAGCGCAAGCGCGGCAAGCTGCACGAGCTTGACCTGCTGCTGCGCGGCGACAGCGACACCACCTTCCTGCCGCTCGATGTGCCGCTGCCGGAAAAAGTCGTTCACGTAATGACGCTCGACGCCGACACGCGCACCACCCGCGATGCGGTCGCTACGCTTGTCGGCAAGCTCTGCCACCCGCTCAACCGACCGCATTTCGATGCCACCAGGCGCGTCGTCACCTCGGGCTACACGATCCTGCAGCCACGTATCACCGCTTCGCTGACCAGCGGCGACGAGGCGTCGTTCTTCCAACGGGTCTTCTCGGCCAATCGCGGCCTCGATCCTTATGTCTTTGCGGTGTCCGACCTGTACCAGGACGTCTTCGGCGACGGTTCCTTCACCGGCAAGGGCCTCTACCACGTCGATGCCTTCGAGGCCGCGTTGCAGGGCCGCATCGAGGAAAACACCATCCTCAGTCACGATCTGCTCGAAGGCGCGCTGGCGCGTTCTGCGCTCGTCACCGACGTCGAACTGGTCGAGGATTACCCGACCCGCTATTCGGTCGACGCCTCGCGCCACCATCGCTGGGCGCGCGGCGATTGGCAGCTCCTGGGCTTCATCCTCGATCCGCGCTCCGGCGTCCCGGCGCTGTCGCGTTGGAAGATGGTCGACAATCTGCGCCGCTCGCTGACGCCGATCTTCTGGGTGATGGCGGCGATCGCCGGCTGGACGCTGCTGCCCTTCACGCAGGCAGCACAATGGCAGGCATTGCTGATCCTCAGCCTGTTCATGGCGCCCACTTTCGACGTCGTCAACGCCATACTGCCCAAGAGCGGTGACCAGACGCCGCGCGGCCATTTCTCCGCGCTGGCGCGCGACGTGGCCTTCGGCACCGCCATGGTGGCCTTGAAGATCGTGCTGATGGCGCATAACGCCTGGATGATGGGCGACGCCATCGTGCGCACGCTCTACCGGCTGTTCGTCTCCCGGCAGAACCTGCTGGAATGGCGCACCGCCTCGCAGGCGCACAAGGCCGGCGACAACGACATCGGCTCCTACTACGGCATGATGTACGGCGCCGTGATCATCGGCTTCGTCGGCCTCGCCATTCCGGTGCTGGCCGATTCCACCGGCGCCTTCGTCGCCTTTTTCTTCGCTCTGTTCTGGATCGGCTCCCCGGCGATCGCCAGCTGGATCAGCCGCTCGGCCGAGACCGAGGACCGGCTGCGCATATCGCAGGCCGACATCCATGCGCTGCGCACGGTGGCGCGCCGCACCTGGCACTATTTCGAAACCTTCGTCACGGCCGAGCATCATCATCTGCCGCCGGACAATTTCCAGGAGAGCCCGGCGCCAGTGGTCGCGCCGCGCACCTCGCCGACCAACATCGGCGTCTATCTCCTGTCGGTCGTCTCGGCCCGCGATTTCGGTTGGATCAGCCTGTCCGATGCCATCACCCGCATCGATGCCACCATGACGACCATCGAGAGCATGCCGCGCAACCGCGGCCATCTCTTCAACTGGTACGACACCACCACACTGAAGCCGCTCTATCCGCTCTACATCTCGGCTGTCGACAGCGGCAATCTCGCCGGCCATCTGGTGGCGGTGGCGGCGGCCTGCGCCGAATGGGCCGAGGCGCCGTCCGTTCATCTCCAGGGCGATTTCGAGGGCATCCTCGACACAGTGACCATCCTCGGCGAGAGCCTGGATGAGCTGCCCGACGACCGCCGTCAGCTGCGGCCGCTGCGCCAGCGCCTTGCCGACCGCCTCGACGGCATGCGGCGCGCCGTCGACACCATCAAGGCGCAGCCGGAAATGGCCTCGATCCGCACCATCAATTTGGCTGTGCTGGCCGGCGAGATCCGCAAGCTCGCCACCGCCATCCACACCGAGGCGGCATCGCCACAGAGCGATGTCATCGTCGACTGGGCGGCCAGGCTCGAAGCCACCTGCGAGGCGCATGTCCACGACGCCCACAGCGACGACAACGCCGTAGAGGCGCTGCGTGCCAAGCTGCTCACCCTGCGCGAGCGCACGCGCCGCTTCGCCTTCGAGATGGAGTTCTCGTTCCTGATGCGGCCGGAGCGCAAGCTGCTGTCGATCGGCTACCGGGTCGAGGAGCACCAGCTCGACGAGAGCTGCTACGATCTTCTGGCCTCCGAGGCGCGGCTGACCAGCCTGTTCGCCATCGCAAAGGGCGACCTGCCGACTGAGCACTGGTTCCGGCTTGGCCGGCCGATCGTCGAGATCGGCTTCCAGGGCGCGCTGATGTCCTGGTCCGGCTCGATGTTCGAGTATCTGATGCCGCCGCTGGTGATGAAGGAACCGCAAGGTTCGATTCTCAACCAGACCAGCAAGCTGATCATCAAGCGCCAGATCCAGTATGGCCGTCAGAAGAATGTGCCCTGGGGCATTTCGGAAGCGGCCTACAATGCCCGCGACCGCGAGCTGACCTACCAGTACACCAATTTCGGCGTGCCCGGTCTCGGGCTGAAGCGCGGTCTTGGCCAGAACACGGTGATCGCGCCTTACGCCACCGTGCTGGCCGCGCAGTTCAACCCGCGCGAAGCGGTGCAGAACCTAGCGCGACTGCGGGAGCTCGGCGCGCTTGGCCGCCATGGTTACTACGACGCGGTCGATTTCACGCCGCAGCGCGTGCCGGAAGGCACCGATCACGTCGTCGTGCAGAACTACATGGCCCACCATTCCGGTATGTCGATCGCGGCGGTCGCCGATGCCATTTTCGAGGGTCGCCTGCGCGACCGTTTTCACAGCGATCCGGTCATCGAGTCGGCCGAACTTCTGCTCCAGGAGAGGGCGCCGCGCGACATCCCGACTGCGACCGTCAGAACCGAGGCGGACGAACGGGCGAAGGACGAGACCGAAACCGAGAGTCCCGACACCCGCATCGTGCTCGATCCTGTGCGGGCACTGCGTTCGACCAACGTGATGTCGAACGGCCGCTATTCGGTGATGGTCACCGCGACAGGCTCCGGCTACAGCCGGTGGGGCGATCTGTCCGTCACGCGCTGGCAGCCGGATCCGACCGAGGACCGGCTCGGCTCCTACATCTTCTTGCGCGACGCAGGCAGTGGCGACTGGTGGTCGGCGACGGCGGAGCCGAAGCGCGCGGCCGAGGAGCGCACCCAGACGCTGTTCTCCGACGACAAGGCGAGCTTCGTCAAACTGGTCGGCACGCTGCGCTCCGAGGTCGAATGCATCGTCATCTCGGAAGGCAATGGCGAAGGCCGCCGCGTGACGCTGTTCAACGAGGGACCGACCGACCGTCACATCGAAGTGACCTCCTTCGCCGAGCTGGTGCTGGGCCTGGAGGTATCCGACAATGCCCATCCCGCCTTCTCGAAAATGTTCGTGGAGACCGAAATTGCCCCCAACAATGGGGCGATCTTCGCCACGCGGCGCAAGCGCGAGACCAGCGAGCCAGACGTGACGATGGTGCATTTCGTCACCGACCCGTCCGGTCCGGCGCGCGACGCCGAAGCCGAGACCGACAGGCGCGCCTTTATCGGCCGTGGCCGCACCATCGTCGACGCTGCGGCTTTCGATCCGGGCGCCCGGCTTGGCGGCCATTCCGGCTTTACCCTCGATCCGGTCGCTTCGCTGCGCCGCCAGGTGCGCGTGCCCGCCAACAAGAAGATATCGCTGACCTTCTGGACCGTCGTCGGTTCCAACCGCGCGGAGCTGGAGGAGGCCATTGCCCGGCTCGACCACCCGGAGAGCTTTGCCCGCCAGGCCATGCTCGCCTGGACGCGCAGCCAGGTGCAGACCCGGCATCTCGGCCTCAGCCTGGCCGACGCCGCCAACGTACAGAAGCTGGCGCGCTACCTGATCTATCCGGATCCATTCCTGCGCCTGCCGGCAGAATCCATCGCTTCGGGACTGGGCAAGCAGTCGAGCCTGTGGCCGACCAGCATCTCGGGCGATTTCCCGATCTTCCTGGTCAGGATCGGCGACGTCGCCGATCTCGAAATCGTCGCGCAGGCACTGCGTTTCCAGGAATACATGCGCACCCGTGGCATGATGATCGATTTCGTCGTCGTCAACGAACAGGCCTCCTCCTATGTGCAGGACCTGCAGCGGGCGGTCGAATCCCTATGCGAGAACAGCCGTTTGCGCGGCAAGGAGCTCGGACCGCGCCAGCACATATTCGCCGTGCGCCGCGACCTGATGGACGAGACCACCTACAAGACGCTGCTTGCGGTTGCCCGCGTGGTTCTGCACACGCGCAACGGCACCATCTTCGATCAGATCGAGCGGGCCGAGGTGGCGGCCTTGCAGGCGCGCGATGCCCAGCAGCCGGCGGCATTGCCTGAATTGGCGTCTATGACACATTCCTTTGGCTCGCAGGCCCTAGCGGCGGACGGGCACGGGCTCAGCCAATGGAACGGGTTCGGTGGTTTCGAGGGCGACGGGCGGCATTATGTCGTGCGCCTGGCCGGCCGCAGCACCACGCCCCAGCCCTGGATCAATGTTATTTCCAACGCCTCGTTCGGCTTCCACGTCTCCGCCGAAGGCGCTGCCTTCACCTGGAGCCGCAACAGCCGCGACTACCAGCTGACGCCGTGGTCGAACGATCCGGTTTCGAACCGGCCCGGTGAGGGCATCTATATCTATGATCACGCCAGTGGCCGGGCATTCTCGCCGCTCGCCGCCGTGGTGCGCGATCCGTCGATGACTTACGAGACGTGGCACGGCCAAGGGTTCTCCACCTTCCGGTCGAAGCGCGGCTCATTGTCGATGGACCTCACCCATGTCGTCGACCCGGTCGACCCGGTGAAGATTTCCCGCCTGCGCATCCAGAATGCCGGCCCGGCGCCGGCCAGGCTGCGCGTCTATGCCTATGCCGAATGGGTGCTGGGCGGACATCGCTCGCGCACGGCGGCGACCATCGTTCCGTCGCGCGATGCCGCCACCGGCGCCTTGCTGGCACAGAACCCCTACGGGCTCGATTTCGGGGAGCGCGTCGCCTTCCTCGCCGCCGATGACGGCGTGCATTCGGTGACAGCAGACCGGACTGAATTCCTGGGCCGGCACGGCACCAGCGAGTTTCCGCAGGCGGTGCTGAGCGGCGCGGGACTGTCAGGCCGCGTGGAGGCCGGCGACGATCCCTGCGCTGCAATCGCCCGCGACATCGATGTTCCGGCCGGCGGCGACGTCACGCTGTTCTGGCTGCTCGGGGACGCCGGCTCGGCCGCGGAAGCGAGCGCCCTGGTGCGCAAGCATCGGGGCAGGGATTTCGACCAGCGTCTGGCCGACAACGAGCGCGAGTGGCGCGGCTTCCTCGACACCATTCAGGTCGAAACGCCGGACAAGGCGCTCGACGCCATGGTCAACCACTGGCTGCCCTACCAGAGCCTCGCCTGCCGCATCCGCGCCCGCTCTGCCTTCTATCAGGCCAGTGGCGCCTTCGGCTTCCGCGACCAGTTGCAGGACACGCTGGCTCTGCTGGCGCACGATCCCAAACTGGCGCGAGACCAGATCCTCAACGCGGCGCGTCGGCAGTTCCCTGAAGGCGACGTGCAGCATTGGTGGCTGCCGCGCACCGGGGCGGGTGTGCGTACGCTGATCTCCGACGACGTGGTCTGGCTGGCCCATGCCACCGCGCGCTACCTGCTGGTGACTGGTGACGCCACCATCCTGAAGGAGCAGCTGCCCTTCATCGATGGACAGCCGCTCGGCGAGGGCGAGCACGATGCTTTCTTCACGCCCGAAATTTCGAAAAAGACGGCGTCCCTTTACGAGCATTGCGCGCGTGCGCTCGATCTTGCCATTGCGCGCAGCAGTCCCGCCGGGCTGCCGCTGATCCTCGGCGGCGACTGGAATGACGGCATGAACCGCGTCGGCGAGCAAGGCAAGGGCGAGAGCGTCTGGCTCGGATGGTTCCTGCTGCGGACGCTGGGCGACTTCGCCGCCGTGGCCAAGACGGAGGGTGATGCCAAGCACGCGCAGGCCTGGGCAAAGCATGCCGACGCGCTGAAACGCGCGCTGGAGAGCACGGCGTGGGACGGCGAATGGTATCGGCGCGGCAGTTTTGACGATGGCACGCCGCTCGGTTCGCGCTCATCCCAGGAGTGCAGGATCGACTCCATCGCCCAGTCCTGGAGCGTGCTCTCGGGCGAGGGCGATCCGGCGCGTTCGACGACGGCGATGCAGCAGGCGACCAAGCTGCTCGTCGACGACGAACTCAAGATCCTCAAGCTGTTCACGCCGCCCTTTTCGAAGACGAAGAAGGATCCGGGCTACATCAAGAGCTACCCGCCGGGCGTTCGCGAGAATGGCGGCCAGTATACTCATGCCGCCACTTGGTTCGTCATCGCGCTGGCCGAAATGGGGCTGAACGACGAAGCCTATCGCTGCTTCTCGATGCTGAACCCGGTCAACCACGCACTAGACGAGGCCTCGGCAGAGCGCTACCGCGTCGAGCCCTACGTGGTTGCGGCCGATATCTACGCCGGCGACGGCAATGCCAGCGACAACAAGGGCGGCCGCGGTGGCTGGACGTGGTACACGGGCTCGGCGGGCTGGCTGTACCGGGCGGCGGTCGAAGGCATTCTCGGCATCGAGCGGCATGGAAAGCAGATCACGTTTAGGCCGAAACTGCCCAGCCATTGGGATGGCTACGCCGCCACGCTCAAAATGCTGGGGGCCGAAGTCACGGTGCGTGTCGTCCGCGACAAAAAGACCAAGTCGATCTCGCTTGAAGTTGATGGTTCGAAGACGAAATCCGCGTCTTTCCAACCGAAGGCTGGTAGCAAGGTCGAAGTCGTCGTGAAGATACCTTCGTAAAATCAACAGCTTCAACCCTGTCCCGCGCATCCTCCGGAATGCGCGGGATAGTCTTTTGTCTATTTGCAGATCTCCGCTTCGGCAGCCGGCGCACCCGGTCGGGCCATGCCGGGCAAGATCGCCGTGATTAAAAATGTGGCAGCGCTCAGCGGCTGCCATGATTTTGCCGCAAGGCTGACATTTCACCTTTTATCTCAACCCGTTAGGTGATCACGTGAGATTTCGCATCGTCGTCATCTTTTGTTCGCTAAACGGGAACGGAAGGGATAGACGGGCATTGTTTTGCGACGCGTTAACCGATACGTGTCAAGAAATGGTGCGGTGCACAATAAATGTTTTGGCGGAGTAGCTGAAGTGTCCCTTCTGCAAATCTACTGGCGAGCGCTCGGTTATTTGGCAGCTGACAGGAAACGCGTGGCGCTGATCTGCTCAGCCAATGTCGCGCTGGCCATCATCGCCATCCTGGAGCCGATCATGTTCGGTCGCGTGATCGACGCGATTTCCGCACACGGCTCCGTCTTTTCGACGCTCGCCCTCTGGGCCGGCCTCGGCGCCTTCAACATCATCGCGTTCGTTCTTGTGGCGCGCGGCGCCGACCGCTTCGCCCACGCCCGGCGCAGCGAAGTGCTCTGCGACTCCTTCGAGCGCGTCATCACCATGCCGCTCGCCTGGCATCATCAGCGCGGCACGTCCAATTCGCTGCACACGCTGCTGCGTGCCGTGGAGACCTTGTTCAGCCTCTGGCTCGAATTCATGCGCCAGCATCTGTCCACCGCCGTCGCGCTGTTCCTGTTGATCCCGACCGCGCTCAGCATGGACGTGCGCATGTCGATGGTGCTGCTGGCTCTCGGCGTGCTCTATGTCGGCATCGGCCGGCTGGTGATGAAGCGGACCAAGGCGGGCCAGGCCGCCGTGGAGCGCCACTATCATACCGTATTCGCCCATGTGACGGACTCGGTCAGCAACGTCGCCGTTTTGCAGAGCTACAACCGCCTCGGCCATGAGGCCGATACGCTGCGCCGCTACGTCAAGAACCTGCTCGATGCGCAGAACCCTGTGCTCGACTGGTGGGCCATGGCCAATGCGCTGCATCGCCTGTCGTCGACGATTTCGATGATGGTGGTGCTTTTGATCGGCGCCTATCTGGTCACCCACGGCCAGCTGCGCATCGGCGACGTCATCGCCTTCACCGGTTTTGCAACGCTGCTGATCGCCCGTCTCGACCAGATGTCGGCATTCGCCAACCAGATTTCGGAGGCCCGCGCCAAGCTCGAGGATTTCTACCATCTCGAGGACTCGGCGGCCGACGCCGCCGAACCGGACGGGCTGCGCGATCTCACGAACGTCACCGGCCATGTCCGCTTCGAGAATGTCGGCTTCGAATTCGCCAATTCGGGGCAGGGCATCCACGACGTCTCCTTCGAGGTCCAGGCGGGCCAGACCGTAGCCATCGTTGGGCCGACCGGCGCCGGCAAGACCACGCTCATCAATTTGTTGCAGCGCGTCTTCTCGCCGTCCACCGGCCGTATCCTGATCGACGGCATCGATACCCGCACCGTGACCCGCAAGTCGCTGCGCCATTCGATCGCCACCGTGTTCCAGGATGCGGGCCTGCTCAACCGCTCGATCGAGGACAACATCCGCGTCGGCCGCTCTGATGCGACCAACGACGAGATCCATGCCGCCGCCAATGCGGCTGCCGCACAGGACTTTATCCTGGCCAAGAGCAATGGCTACGACACGGTGGTCGGCGAACGTGGCGGCCAGTTGTCTGGCGGCGAGCGCCAGCGCATTGCTATTGCCCGCGCCGTGCTGAAGGATGCTCCGATCCTGGTACTGGATGAGGCGACCAGCGCGCTCGACGTCGAGACAGAGGACCGCGTCAAGGAAGCGATCGACGAATTGCGCCGCGACCGCACCACCTTCATCATCGCCCACCGCCTGACCACCGTCCGCGACGCCGATCTGGTCGTGTTCATGGACAAGGGCAGGGTGGTCGAAATGGGTGGCTTCGCCGAGCTGTCGCTGCGCAACGGCCGTTTCGCCAGCCTGCTGCGCGCCGGCGGCCTGCTCAACGACGAAGAGGTCCGCCGCCTCAGCCGCTCGATACAGGGCGAGGCCGCCTGAGCGGGTTCTTTTACCTCCCCCCGTGGGAGGTCGGACCGAAGGTCCGGTCGGGGAGCGCCGCCGTCCTCACCCCGCTGCTTCGCAGCGACCCTCCCCAAGGGGAGGTGACAAGGCCTGCGACACTCCCTCGATTGCCCCAGACGCATAGCCGGGCTATTTAAAGCGGCATGAGCGACAGCACTTCACGCCTGAGCGGCTGGACCGATCTTGCCAACCCGACACGGTTCGTGGCGCTTGCCGACCGGGTGGTGCCGTGGCTGGCGACGATTGCGGCGCTGACCCTTGCCGCCGGCCTCTATATGAGCTTCACCGCGCCCGAGGACTTCCAGCAAGGCATCACCGTCCGCATCATGTACATCCATGTGCCTTTCGCCTGGTTGGCCATGATGTGCTACACGCTGATGGCGCTCTCGGCGCTCGGCACATTGGTCTGGCGCCATCCGCTGGCCGATGTCGCACTGAAATCGGCGGCCCCCATAGGTGCCGTCTTCACCGCGCTGGCGCTGGTCACCGGTTCGATCTGGGGCAAGCCGATGTGGGGCACCTGGTGGGTGTGGGACGCGCGGCTGACTTCGGTTTTCGTGCTGTTCCTGATGTATCTCGGCATCATCGCGCTGACCCGCGCGCTCGATGATGCCGGCCGCGCCGCCTGGGCCGCCGCCATCATTACGCTGGTCGGCTTCATCAACATCCCGATCATAAAATTCTCGGTCGATTGGTGGAACACGCTGCATCAGCCGGCCTCGGTGTTCCGCATGGGCGGATCGACCATCGACCCCTCGATGCTATGGCCGCTGCTGGTGATGGCCATCGGGTTCACGGTGCTGTTCTTCGCGCTGCACCTGATGGCGATGCGTACCGAAATCCACCGGCGGCGGGTGATTGCGATGCGCAGGGTCGCGGCCCGGCAGGCTGAGCGTCAGCCGGCTTGAATCACCCGCGCCTGGCCAAAGAAGTCATCCCATCCGCCCACGTGCGGCCACCGGCAGGGTTTCCAGCACCGTCTCGCCGTCGATCAAATTGACCTCATTGAACAGGTTGGTGACGACGCAGCAATGGTCGGGCACCACGCGCACGCGCTCGCCGATGCGAAGCTTGCCATCGCCTGAGAGCGTGACCGTGCCGTGTTCCTCGCTCAGGCCCGTCACCCGTGCTCCCGCAACGCCGAGCAACTCGCCGAAATCGGCGAGCCCCAGCGTATCGCTCGACAGCGCCTTGCTGCCGGCGTCGAGAATGGCACGCGTCCGCGTCGGATGGCTGACCACGGTCGACAGTACGCTCAGCGCGCAATCGTCGAGGCTGCCGACGCCCTTGGCGACCTGGTAGCGGTCGAGATAGATGTAGGTGCCGGGGCGGTATTCCGTGACGACGCTGTCTTCGCCCGAGCGCCACATGTCGGGCGTGCCGCCGCTGGAGATGCGCGCGCAGGCGAGACCGCAGGCGGCCAGCGCCTGCCTGGCGCCGGCGAGCCAGGCCTCGGCCTCCCCCGCACGGCCCGCGGCCGGATAGGTCATCAACCCGCCGAGGGCGAGGCCCTTTGCCGTCTCGATCTGTCTTGCCAGGCCAACCGCTTCACCGGCCGTCTGCACGCCGCAGCGCCCCATGCCGGTGTCGCATTCGACCAGCACCGGCAGGGGATGGCCGGCATCGGTGAAGGTGGCGGCCAAGCCTTCGATCGTCTCCACGCTGTCCGCCGTCACCGATAGGGTGACGCGCCCATGCAGCGCCTTCAGCCGCTCCAGCTTGGCGCGGCCAAGGATGTTGTAGGGGAGAAAAATGTCGGTCAGCCCGGCATCGGCCATCACCTCGGCCTCGCCGATCTTCTGGCAGGTGATGCCGACCGCGCCCGCCGCCACCTGCTTCTTCGCCCAATAGGGCAGCTTATGCGTCTTGATGTGCGGCCTGAGCTTCAACCCGTGGCGGTCGGCATGCGCCTGCGCGCGGGCAATATTGGCTTCGGCGCGCGCGGCGTCGATCAGGATCGATGGCGTATCGAGGTCGTGAATGGTCGGCATCATCTGTCACCCTGTGGAATCCGCAGGGGTTATGGCCCTGAAAGCGCCTTATGTCACGCGGCCAGCCGGGCGGATCCGTGGTTCCATGCGTCCGCGCTGCAAGCCGGGGCGAGGCAATACGGATCGACACCGCATCGTCGTTCGGCTATGCGATTTGTCGGAGAAGTCGACACGAGGACCACGATCATGAAACGCTCCGCCATCAACGACATCATCCGCGAAGCCGACGCTTTCATCCGCTCGTTCGGCTACATCATGCCGCCCTTCGCCTACTGGTCGCCGGAAGAGATGAAGGCGCGCCAGATCGATTCCTCGGCCATTTTCACCTCGCGGCTCGGCTGGGACATCACCGATTACGGCCAGGAAAAATTCAAGGAGCTCGGCCTGTTCCTGTTCACAGTGCGCAACGGCCGCTACGAGGACATGAAGAAGGGCATGGGCATGCTCTATGCCGAGAAGATCATGATCTCGCGCAAGGACCAGCTGTCGCCGATGCACCGCCACAACATCAAGGCCGAGGACATCATCAACCGTGGCGGCGGCAAGCTGGTGCTGGAACTGTTCATGCACGATCGCGACGGCGGCATCGATCCCAAGGCCGAGGTGTCGGTGCCTGTCGACGGAACCATCCATCGGTTGCCGGCGGGCGGGCTGCTGAAGCTCGATCCGGGCCAGAGCGTCACGCTGCTGCCCGGCGTCTGGCATGCCTTCTGGGCCGAAGGCAAGGACGTGCTGATCGGCGAGGTGTCGACCGTCAATGACGATCTCACCGACAATGTGTTTCGCGAGCCGATCGGCCGCTTCTCCAACATCGACGAGGACGTCGCCCCGCTGCACCTGCTGGTGTCCGACTATGAGAAGTGGCTGGGGTAACTTCGCAGTAAACTGAGGCGCCGGCCGGCTAACGGCCAAGGCCGGCAGCGCCTCAATGGCAGCAGCCAAGTGAAAGTGAGTCCCCCGGTTGCCTCTACGGCGATCCCTGGTCGATCGATCCCACCGCTTCGCCGGTGAAGATGACCTTCGTGCCCTCGTGCACTTCGGAGGCGAGGTCTTCGGCGTCCCAATTGGTCAGCCTGATGCAGCCATGCGAGAAGGTTTTCCCGATCTTGCTCGGGTCCGGAGTCCCGTGAATGCCGTAACTTTCGATGGACAAATCAATCCACACCGATCCCACCGGATTGTTTGGCCCGGCGGCGATCGTGAAGGGGCGCTTGGTCCTGACCCCCTTGAAGGCGAAGTCGGGATCGTAGTGATAGGTGGGGTTGTGCACCACGCGTTTGACCTCTGCCTGGCCGCTCGGCGCCGGCTTCTCCTGGCTGCCGATCGAGGCGGGGTACACCGCAAGCACTTTGCCGGACGGGTCGAGCACGCGAAGCTGGCGCGCGCCCTTGTCGACCTCGACCTCAGCAACACCCGCGGGCGGATCGCCTCGGGTGACGGCAGGCACCAGCACCTTTTGCCCGGCCTTCCTGAAGCCGACGCCAGGGTTGAGCCGTTGAAGCAACTGTTGGCTGACGTGGAAGCGCTCCGCTATTTTTTCCGCCGCGTTGTGGTAGCCGAGCCTGCGCAGGCGGGCCATTTTCTCCATGCGCGCCGGAATTCGCCTGGTAAACGGTCCGCGCACATCCTTGCGCGTCAGCTCGTACGTCTCGAGCGCCGGGCTCGGGGAGGTCGCGACCAGCTTGTCCCAGGTCTGGCGGGTGAGCTTACCATCGGCGGGCAGCCCGTTGGCTGCCTGAAACGCCCGGACCGCCTTGGCGAAGTTCTCTGCTGCGCGGCCGTCGATCAGGCCCGGCGAGAAGCGCGCGCGATCCAGAAGGATCTGTGCCTTC
Organism: Mesorhizobium sp. B2-8-1; assembly: GCF_006440955.1. Taxonomy (NCBI): domain Bacteria; kingdom Pseudomonadati; phylum Pseudomonadota; class Alphaproteobacteria; order Hyphomicrobiales; family Phyllobacteriaceae; genus Mesorhizobium; species Mesorhizobium sp. B2-8-1. The sequence continues at coordinate 141,505 of NZ_VFTX01000012.1, forward strand.
AGCACGGTCGCACTGACGCCTTTTGCTTCGCTGTCGTCGAATTGCGCGTTGTTGACGGCTGCGACGTCCAGCTTTGCCGCCGCCGATACGTCACATGCCATGGCGAGCACGACAGCCGCGACGAGAAGGAGCCTGGTCATCGACGTCACACTCCTGCATGAGCACCTGCTTCTATGACGTTGCAGGGCCGATCTGGTTCCATTCCCCCCTGCATTTGAGCCGCGATCACCGACCGCCAGTATGAGGAATACGGATCGGGACGTCCGGCGGTCGCGCGGATGCATGTGATGATAGACTTAACGGCAAGAACTCGGCGCCGGCTGCACGCTCGTCCTGCACAGGCATGACGAGCTGATTGGTACATCCGTCTTGGCCAACCTTGCTTGCAGCGCCGGCAACGCCTCGCTTCGCCGCGCCGTGTCAGGCATTCCACCAGCCCGTGCAGCGCCTATGGCAACGCCGGGCTCACCCGCACCGGTGTCGAACGCCATTAACTGCCAGGCCTGCCCTTGTTTTGTTTGCGGGCATAGACGACGCATGCGTCGACGGCGCTGACACACAGCCCATCGCGGCGGTTTGGAAGGTTGTTATCGCCCGCATAGGCGACCTCAGCCACACGGCCATCGACGATGCGAACCTGTGTGTTGCAATAACCTCCCGGAGCGACATTCAACGACCCGCCGACGGAAGGGATGGGGCCTACCGCGAAGGTAGGAAGCACGACATTGACATTGCCCCGCTGCACCGCGCGCTCGTAGCTCCAGATTTGCCCCGATGCTCCTTCGTCGGCGGTGGCGGTGGGGAATCCCGCACACATTCGCAGATCCGCTTCGCTGAGGCCGACCATTTCCTTTTGGGCGGCAGCCGTCGTGGGATCCTCTTTCGCAAGCTTGGACGTATCGTCGGGAACGACGCAGGACCAGAGCGCGCCCGTGCCGGTGAGAAGAAACAGGATAGCCGGTAGTCGAATCCCGCGAGACGCCAAAACCGCTCTCCGATCTGCTGGATTGTTCGCCCGCCCTTCACCGAGGTAAGAGGCCGCCCCGATATTTCAACCCGTGATGATCGGGCTGCCTGTTCGATCGCGAGACGGCGGATCAGGCTGGTTGGTCTGGTGCGGACGGTGGGAGTGAAGCTGGCTGGGGAACCTGGATTCGAACCAGGACTAACGGAGTCAGAGTCCGTGGGTCTACCGTTAACCTATTCCCCAGCAGGCGAGGTCATGAACCGCGCGGGCCGAGCGGGCGAACCGCTGTGAGCGCTGCCTTGTAGCCGCCAGCAGAAAATAGTCAAGCCTGCCGGTGTTTCAATTGTGATGTTTCGGCGCGGCTTTCAATTGCCTGTCCGCCCGAACTGGGAGCGCTCGAAATAGAGCACGATGCCCAGGCCCAGAAACAGCGGGACGATGAGATAAAACAGCCGGAATACCAGCAGGGCCGCCAGCACGCCCACGGGGTCCATGTCGGAGAGCCCGGCCAGGAACACCACCTCGAACACGCCCAGCCCGCCCGGCGCGTGCGAGATCTGCGCGATCGAGAAGGAGACGAGGAACACGCCGAGCACGACGAAATAGCCGGGGTTATGGGCCTCGGGCAGGGCAAAGAAGATGATCGCGGCCGCCGCCAGGAGTTCGATCGGGCCGATCAGCAATTGCCGCGCCACGATCGGCAGGGCCGGATAGTGAATCTGGAAGCTGCCGATCTTCAGCGGCCGCAGATGCAGCCAGCTGCCGAAGATATAGGCGGCGACGACGGCAAGCATGACGATGCCCGCAGCCCGCGACAGGCCGTGATGGGCTATGCCGGAGAAGCGGTCGATGATCTGCGGTTCGAGCACCAGAACGAGGCCGGAGGCAAGTACCGTCGACAGCACGAAGGTAATCCAGCAGATCGCCACCAGCACGCCGACGTCCTGTCCGCTCAATCCCCTCGTGCCATAGGCGCGATAACGGATGACGGCGCCCGAAAACACCGAGCCGCCGATATTGTGCGACAGCGCGTAGGTGGTGAAGGAGCACAGCGTGACGAACAGCCACGACACGCGTTTGCCGATATGCAGGAGCGCGATGTGGTCGTAGCCGGCGAGCGAGGCATAGGCGACAACCGAGCTCAGCCCCGCGAGGATCCAGCCGCGCGCCGGGATCGCCGCAATGCCGTCCCAGACATCATCCAGCGAAATGCCGCGCAATTCGTGCCAGAGCAGCAGGAGCGAGAAAATCACCGCCCCGATGCCGACGACCGGCCAGAAATAGCGTCTCCAGTTCATTGCCTGACTGCCATGCGTTGCGGGCCCGTTGTCTTCGCTGTCATTGCGGGAAAGCGGTCGGCGATTCCGATCGCTTTGCCCCCTCTATTTCAGAGATGCCTCATCGAAGCCGGCTATTCAACCGCCGGCCCTTGCCGCCATGGCAAGCCGCAATCGTTATCGTCGTCGAGAGGCGGAAAATCGACAGCCGAGCGGGAATATCGGCCCGGCCATGCGACCGTCTCCGCATGCATTTGTGCTGAAAGTCGCTGTTTACCCCCACTTTGCGTAAGACGCGGCAGCAGGCGGTTTGCGGACAGCCGGCAAAATTCGTGCCACGCGGCACTTGGTGATCCGGGCCGGCGCTGCTAGTCTGGCGGCAACTTGAAACAAAGAAGCGCCTGCTGCGTCCGTTCGCCGGTTCGCGCGGCGCCGGAAGGAACGACAGTGGAAGACCGCGACACCGGCGCCGGCGCGCCGGAGGTGGGCGCGTCCAGCGCTTCCCCGGGGCCGTCAGGCCCGGGGACCGCCAAATGGCAGCAACGCCGCCCGACGGAGCCACGCTCCGCCGACGGGCAGGCGAGCGACGCGAACCACCATCAAAAGGGCAAGGCCAAGAAAAGGCGCAAACGCCGGCGCGGGCGCAAGGTTTTTGCGCGCGACGATATCCGTCCCGCGGCGAACGGGGCGCCGACGGCACGCGCCGCCGCGGCTGGCGCGGCGCTTGCAGGCATAGCCACACCGCCCATCGCGGTGGCTCGGCCCGAACCGGGGGCCCGTCGCCCGACAATGCCGGAATTGCCGGTATTTGCCGCGCTCGATCTCGGCACCAACAATTGCCGGCTGCTGGTCGCCGTGCCGGCGCGTCATGGCCAGTTTCGTGTCATCGACGCCTTTTCGCGCATCGTGCGACTGGGCGAGGGGCTCACGGCCAGCGGCCGCCTCGGCCAACCGGCGATGGACCGCGCGGTCGAGGCCCTGAAGGTCTGCGGCGAGAAACTGCGCAACCGCAAGATCAGGAAGGCGCGGCTGATCGCCACCGAGGCCTGCCGCTCGGCGGCGAACGGCGTCGAGTTCCTGGAGCGCGTCGAGCGCGAGGCTGGCCTCAAGCTCGAAATCATCGACCGACAGACCGAAGCGCGGCTGGCGGTGTCCGGCTGCGGTTCGCTGGTCGAGCGCGACACGCAGGGCGTCGTGCTGTTCGACATCGGCGGCGGCTCCTCCGAAATCGCGCTGATCGATCTCACCGGCCGCCGCTCACCGCGACTCGCCAACCATATCGTGTCGTGGACGTCGCTGCCGGTCGGCGTCGTCTCGCTGGCCGAGCGTTTCGGCGGCCGCACGGTGACGCGCGAGATTTTTGGCGCCATGGTCGACGACGTCGCCGCCCGGCTCGCCGCCTTCGATGGCCGCGATCGGCTTAGCCACCTCAAGGCCAGCCCGAAATTTCATCTGCTGGGCACTTCCGGAACGGTGACGACGCTGGCCGGCGTCCATCTCGATCTCGAGCGCTACGACCGCCGCCGCGTCGACGGCCTGTGGATGGACAGGGACAGCGTCGACCGCATGGTCGAAAAGCTGGTCGGCTGGGATTTCCAGCAGCGTGTCGCCAATCCCTGCATCGGCGCGGACCGCGCCGACCTGGTGCTGGCCGGCTGCGCCATTCTGGAAGCGATCCGCGCCGTGTGGCCGTCGGAGCGGCTGCGCGTTGCCGACCGTGGCTTGCGCGAGGGCATATTGAGCGAGCTGATGGCCGATGACGGCGTCTGGCGCAACGATGGGCGCGGCAGAACATGATCCCGAACCGCAGGACCGCGTCAGCGAAAAGTGGCGACCGGTTTTCGCGGACAAACGGCTCCGTTTGTCCAGAAGTCACGCTCGGGCAAGCTGGCGCAAGCGTTGCTCCGGTGAGCAGTCGACCCCCACTCCGTCGAGCTTCGCTCGACACCTCTCCCCCGATCGACGGGGGAGAGGATTGGCGCGAGCTAGCCAATCTTGGCGCCCTTCCTCTCCCTCCGGAGGGGGGAGAGGTGGCGCTGCGAAGCAGCGACGGAGTGGGGGAAGCCGTTTGCCAAACGCGCTGCCGCCGAAAAACGGCCACAACCCGGCAAGCGAGAAAACTTGGACAAGAAGTCAACCAATGACCAAGAAACCGGAAAAGCCGGGCTCGGCCGGCATTCGCGTGCTGAAGACGCGGATCAAGAAGAAAAGCGGGCTGAAGGAATCGTCGCGCCGCTGGCTGCAGCGTCACATCAACGATCCCTACGTCCAGCGCTCCAAGGCTGACGGCTACCGCTCGCGCGCGGCCTACAAGCTGATCGAGATCGACGACAAGCACCATCTGCTGAAACCCGGCATGAAGGTGATCGACCTTGGTGCGGCCCCCGGCGGCTGGTGCCAGGTCGCGGCCGCGCGGACCAAATCGACCGCGGAAAATCCGCATGTCGTAGGCATCGACTATCTCGAGATGGACGCGGTGCCCGGCGCGCCGGTGCTGTTGATGGATTTCCTCGATCCCGAGGCGCCGCGGAAGCTGGCCGAGGCGCTTGGCGGCGATCCCGATGTCGTGCTGTCCGACATGGCGGCGCCCACCACCGGCCACAAGCGGACCGACCACATCCGCACCATGCATCTGTGCGAGGTGGCCGCCGATTTCGCGCTGTCGGTGCTGAAGCCGGGCGGCCACTTCCTGGCCAAGACGTTCCAGGGCGGCGCCGAAAACGAGCTGCTCTCGATGCTGAAGAAGAATTTCCGGTCCGTCCACCACGTCAAGCCGCCTGCGTCGCGCGATGAGTCGGTGGAGCTGTATCTACTGGCGAAGGATTTCAAAGGGCGAGAATCCGGTCCGCCATCAGGCGGATCGGAACGTCCAGTGGATGTCTCGAAGAACTTGAGCGCACGGAGCCATGGCGAAGGGCCGGCGGACGGCGACGGCTGAACCGTCTCACTCCCCCGGCGACCTCACCGGTTCCAGCGGCTTGGGCATGGTCATGCGGCCGTGGCCCGATACGGCGTTGCCGGCATCGGGCGCCAGCCGCATGAACGACAGCGATGCGGCGGCGGAAATTGCCGCGACGATGAAGAAGGCGGTATGGAAGTCCGGCAATGTCAACGGGCCGCCGTGGATACCCGTCGATACTTCCAGGATGCCGCCGGCAACCGCCACGCCCAGCGCGATCGACAGTTGCTGGAACACGGCGGCGATCGGTGTTGCCTTGCTCGTGTCCTCGGCTGAAACCTCGGCGTAGGCGAGGGCGTTGATGCCGGTAAAGAACATCGAGCGGATGAAGCCGCCCACCAGCAGCATGGCCAGCATCAAGAGATAGGGCGTATCGGGCGTGAACAGGCCGTTGACGGCGATCGACGCGGCGGCCACCAGCGAGCCGACGATCAGCACGCGACGAAAGCCGACGACGCGGAAGATCAGCGCTGTGACGAATTTCATGCCGATGGCGCCGATCGCGGAGACGAAGGTAATCATGCCGGACTGGAACGGCGTCAGCCCGAAACCGATCTGGAACATCAGCGGCAGCAGGAACGGCACGGCGCCGATGCCGATGCGGAAAAGTCCGCCGCCAAGCACGGAGGAGCGGAATACCTGGTTGCGGAACAAGTCGAGCGCCAGCAGGGGGTTCCTGGCACGGCGCGCATGCATGAGGTAGAGAGCGCCCGACACCAGCCCGACGCCCACGGTGATGAAGCCGGTCGCCGGCGGCAGATAGGGCAAGCTGATCACTGACAGGCCGAACACGACGCCGGACGCCGCCAGCCCGCTCAGCACGAAGCCGACGAAATCGAGCGGCGGCGTCTCCATCGATTCGGTTTCCGGCAGGAAGCGGGTGGCCAGCCAGATGCCGATCAGGCCGATCGGCACATTGATCAGGAAGATCCAGTGCCAGGTGAAGTAGGTGGTGATGAAGCCGCCGATCGGCGGTCCGACCAGCGGGCCCACCAATGCCGGCACGGTCAGCCAGGACATCGCCGCGACAAGTTCGCTCTTGGGCGTGGCGCGCACCAGCACCAGGCGCCCGACCGGCGTCATCATGGCGCCGCCTATGCCTTGCAGGAAGCGCGACACCACGAAGGCCGGCAGCGAGCCCGAAACGGCGCAGGCGACCGAACCGACGATGAACACCGCGATCGCGGCGCGAAAAACGTTCTTGGCGCCGAAGCGATCCGCCATCCAGCCGCTGATGGGAATGAAGATCGCCAGCGACACAAGATAGGAGGTCAACGCCAGCTTGAGCGCGATCGGGCTGGTGTGGATGTCGAGGGCGATCGCCGGCAGCGATGTGGCGATGACGGTCGAATCCATGTTTTCCATGAAAAGAGCGACCGCCAATATGAGCGGAATGGTTCGGTTCAAAGGAACGCGTCCGGGCTTGATTCCAGATGTTGCCGACCGGGAGTTTGCCGGCAGGCAGGGCGGTTATCACGGCTGGACACCAATGTCGTGTTAAATTGCTGTCACTTTTATGCGACCGCAACCTCCGGTGGCGGCTGCGATACACGATTGCTTGCAAAAAGCGGACACTATCCCTATTGTAGTGAAAATAACTACAGGACGTTATGATCATGGAAGAGGCCGTTTCGGCAGCCGATGCCAATCGCAGATTTTCTCGCATCCTGCGTGAGGTACGCGAGGGCCAGAGCTACGTCGTGACAAGCCATGGTCGGCCGGTGGCACGGATCGTGCCTGCGGAGAGGCACGAGGGTGTGGCCTCCCGCTCGCGCGCGGCATTGCTGTCGCGACTCGAACGGCAGCCAGTTGCCGATGCAGGACGCTGGACCCGCGATGAGCTCTACGAGGATGACCTGTGAGGGTCGCGCTCGACACCAACATTCTTGCCTACGCAGAGGGCGTTAACAACGTAGACAAACGCGACCACGTTCTCGAACTGCTGCGCAAGGTTCCACAAGACGCTGCCATTGTTCCGGTCCAGGTGCTGGGTGAACTGTTCAATGTCCTCGTCCGCAAAGCCGGAAGGTCGCGCCAGGAGGCTCGGGATGCGCTGCTTAGCTGGCGCGACGCGTTCCCGGTTGCTGGGACGACGCCGGAGGTGATGACGATGGCTGTCGATCTTGCGGCGGACCATCGCTTCGGCATCTGGGATGCCGTCATTCTTTCGGCTGCATCCCAAACGGGTTGCCGGCTGCTTCTGTCGGAAGACCTGCAGGACGGCTTCACCTGGGGCGGTGTAACCGTCGTCAACCCCTTTGCATCGCCGCGTCACGCTTTGCTGGATGCTTTCCTTGGTTCGCAATAGAAGCTGAAGCGTCCGCAACGATCGGCTTTTCTTCCGTGCCGGGACGTGGTACCAGCCACCGCCAATCCTGAAAGGGAAGAAGAGAGTCGCGCTGTCCATCCCGGTCCAGCGCTTTTCCCGCATTCAAAGGGCTGGCCATGGCAAAAATCATCGAAACGTCCACCGGCGCGCTGGCGCTGACCTTTGACGACGTGCTTTTGCAGCCCGGCCATTCCGAAGTCATGCCCGGCCAGACCGACATCCGCACCCGGATTGCCGGCGACATCGACCTCAACGTGCCGATCCTGTCGGCGGCCATGGATACCGTCACGGAGGCAAGGCTTGCCATCGCCATGGCGCAGGCCGGCGGCATCGGCGTCATCCACCGCAATTTCTCGCCGGCCGAGCAGGCCGAGCAGGTGCGGCAGGTGAAGAAATTCGAATCCGGCATGGTGGTCAACCCGGTCACCATCGGTCCCGACGCGACGCTGGCCGACGCGTTGTCGCTGATGCGCACCTACTCGATCTCGGGTATTCCGGTGGTCGAGAATGGCGGCTCCGGCGGCCACAAGAGCGGCCGGCTGGTCGGCATCCTGACCAATCGCGACGTGCGCTTCGCCTCCGATCCGGCGCAGAAGGTCTACGAATTGATGACCCGTGAGAACCTGATCACGGTCAAGGAGAATGTCGACCAGGACGAGGCCAAGCGGCTTCTGCATCAGCACCGCATCGAAAAGCTCGTCGTCGTCGACAAGCAGGGCAATTGCGTGGGGCTGATCACCGTCAAGGACATCGAGAAATCGCAGCTCAACCCGCACGCCACCAAGGACGCGCAGGGGCGTCTGCGCGCCGCGGCCGCCACCAGCGTCGGCGACGACGGTTTCGAGCGCGCCGAGCGCCTGATCGAGGCGGGCGTCGACCTTCTGGTCATCGACACCGCGCATGGCCATTCGCAGCGTGTCCTCGATGCCGTCACGCGGGCGAAAAAACTCTCCAATTCGGTGCGCATCCTGGCCGGCAACGTCGCCACCGCCGAGGGCACCCAGGCGCTGATCGATGCCGGCGCCGATGCCGTCAAGGTCGGCATCGGCCCCGGCTCCATCTGCACCACCCGCATCGTCGCCGGCGTCGGCGTGCCGCAGCTGTCGGCCATCATGTCGGCGGTGGAAACTGCGCACAAATCGGGCGCCTCGGTGATCGCCGATGGCGGCATCAAATATTCCGGCGATCTGGCCAAGGCGCTTGCCGCCGGCGCCAGTGCCGCCATGATCGGCTCGCTGCTTGCCGGCACCGACGAAAGCCCGGGCGAGGTCTATCTGCACCAGGGCCGCTCCTTCAAGGCCTATCGCGGCATGGGTTCGGTCGGCGCCATGGCGCGCGGCTCGGCCGACCGATACTTCCAGGCGGAGGTTCGCGACACGCTGAAACTGGTGCCGGAAGGCATCGAGGGGCAGGTCCCCTACAAAGGACCTGTGTCTGGCGTGCTGCACCAGCTTGCAGGCGGCCTGAAAGCCGCTATGGGTTATGTTGGTGGCCGCGACCTTGCCGATTTCCGCGAACGCGCCACCTTTGTGCGCATATCCAACGCCGGACTTCGTGAAAGCCACGCCCATGACGTCACGATCACCCGCGAAAGCCCCAACTATCCCGGCGGAGCCTGATCGGCCCGACCAGTACACGTTCTGGCGCAATCTGGCCGCGACTATCTTGCGGCTATCGCGCCACGCTGCCGCCCTTTGCACCGCATCGGTGGCGGTTTTCATCGCCATGACGCTCATGGAGTTCTTCTATTTCCGCCAGTTGAGTGGCGGTTTGCCGTCGCTCGACATGCGCGTTTTTGGCTTCACGCCGGATGAAGGCATGGCCTGGCTGACGGCGCTCGGCCGGCGCGGCGGCGAGATCATCCTGGTCTGGCACTATCTGACCTTCGATCTTCTGTTCCCCGCGCTGTTGTCGGTGACGCTGGTCAGCCTGATCCTGGCAGCGGGAAGGCGGTTGAGGAATTTCCGCGTGCTTCCGGGCCAGATGCAATCGATCTTCGCACTGATCCTGGTGCTGCCCTACACGATCGCCAACTACGCCCAGAACATCGCCGTGGCCCGCCTTCTGTCGGATTTCCTGTCGGCCAATCCCGATTCCCTGGGTCTCGCCTCGGCGCTGATCGTCACCAAATTCGCGCTGCTCGCAATTCCGGTGATCGTCATCGCCGTCTTCTGGCTGGCGGGTCAGAAACAGAATTGATCTGACCCGGCACCGGGCGGGGAGGGTTCATGAACCAGACATCGATTTTCTGGCCTGTTCTGGCGCACGTGTTGCTGGTCTACATCGTCTATGGCGCCATGGCCCGGCGCAGGTATGTCGCCATCCAGTCGGGCGAAGCCAAAGTCAGCCAGTACAAGGCGCGCTCGACCGAGCCGGCCTCCTGCGTGACAGTTGCCAGCAACCTCAGCAACCAGTTCGAACTGCCGGTGCTTTTCTATGTGCTGTGCCTGATGTTGCACCTGACCAACGGCGTCAACTATCTGACCTTGGCCCTGATGTGGATCTTTGTCGCGACCCGCTATTTTCATGCCTGGGTTCACCTGACCAGCAACAATCTGCTCCTGCGCAGCCGGTCTTTCTCCCTGGGGGCAGTGATTCTTTTGCTGGGCTGGATCTGGTTCGCGCTGCACCTGCTCCGGGTGGTTTGAGCAGTACTCCCCTTCGTTGGGGCGCTCCGCCTACAAATCGAACACCGCTATTTTGCGCTTGTCGAACTTGATGCCGATCTCGCCGCGCACCAGCTTCAGCGCCGCCTCGCCGAAAACGGCGCGGCGCCAGCCCTGCAGCGCCGGCACGTCGGCGGCTTCGCCTTCGGCAGCGATGCGGTCGATGTCGTCGCTGGAAGCCAGGACCTTCGATGCGACGCCTTGCTTTTCGGCCACGATCCTGAGCAGCACCTTCAACAGCTCCGCGGCGGCGCTCGATCCCTCGGGCGGCTGAAAACTCTTTGGCAGCTTCGGCAATTGCTCCTTGGGCAGAGCTAGTGCGGTGTTGACCGCGCCAAGCAGCGCCGCCGCGGTCGAGGAGCGCTCCCAGCCCTTCGGTATCGTGCGCAGCTTGGCCAGCGCGGCCGCGTCGCGCGGCGCCTGCTGCGCCACCTCGTAGATGGCGTCGTCCTTGAGCACGCGGCCGCGGGGTACGTCGCGTTCGCGCGCCTCGCGCTCGCGCCATGCCGCCACGGCCTGCACGATCGCCAGCTCCTGCGGCTTGCGCAGCCGCATCTTCAGCCGCTTCCAGGCATCCTCGGGGTGCGGATCGTAGGTTTCGCGCGAGGTCAGGACGTCCATCTCCTCGTTCAGCCAGTGGGCGCGGTTCTCCCGCTCCAGTTCGGCGCTGAGATGCTGGTAGACCTCGATAAGATGGGTGACGTCGGCAAGCGCATAGTCGAGCTGCTTTTCGGACAGCGGCCGGTGGCGCCAGTCGGTGAAGCGCGAGGACTTGTCGAGCCGCGCGCCGGTGACGCGCTGCACGAGCTGATCGTAGGAAACGCTGTCGCCGAACCCGCAGACCATCGCCGCAACCTGGGTATCGAACACCGGATGGGGAACGAGATCGCCCAGATGGACGATGATTTCGATGTCCTGCCGCGCGGCATGGAAGACTTTGACGACAGCTTCGTTGGCCATCAGCCTGAAAAACGGCTTCAGGTCGATGTCTGGCGACAGCGGATCGATCAGCGCCGTTATTCCGGGCGCCGCCATCTGGATCAGGCACAGGATCGGCCAGAAGGTCGTTTCCCGGATGAATTCGGTGTCGACGGTGACGAAATCCGATTTTTCGAAAGCGGCGAGAACGGTCTCGAGTTCTTTTTGGGTGGTGATGACGTGCATCAAATCGCTTTTGGCAGGAGTAGGGTCTTCCTAGATTTCAGCCGGGAAGGCTTTCGTCAAGCGTTGGCGCTCGCATCACGGCCCGTCCGGCCCGTCCGGATCGCCGTTTCTTCTCGCCAGCCGGGCGAAAACCGTCGAGGTGCGCAACAGCGCGGTGAAGCGGCTGCGCTTGCCAGCCGGCACGCCCGATCGTGCCCGCATCCGATAGAGGATGACGGTGATGAAGATTGCATAGACCAGCGCGCTGAACACGAACAGCGCGCTTGGGCCAAAATACTGCATCGCCGTCGATGCGGCGAAAGGGCCGCCAATGGCGCCGAAGGAATAAAACAGCATCAAGGCGGCGTTGATCAGAACGAACTCGCCCGCGCCGGCGCGGTCGTTGGAGTGCGCCGCCGACAGCGAGTAGAGCGGCATGGCGAAACAGCCGAAGATGAAGATGATGAGGAAGTTGAGAAACGGGTCGGCTCCCGCCACGAACGCAAGCGCCAGCGCTGCCAGCATGGCGCAGCATGTCGTCGCCAGCAGCACCGAGCGCCGGTCCCAGCGATCGGAGAGATAGCCTAGCGGGTATTGGATGAGTGCGCCGCCGAAGATACCGACGCTGACGAAGGTGACGACATCGGCGACAGACATGCCGATCTGCTCGGCATAGACCGGCGACAGCGTGCGGAACGCGCTGTTGGTGACGCCGACGGCGATGCAGCCGAAACAGCCGAGCGGCGAGATGCGCCAGACCCGCGCCAGGTCGAGCTTGACGTCTTCCGGCGGCGTCGGGTTGGAGCGATCGCCCAGCGATACCGGCACCAGCGACAGCGTGATCATCATCGACATGATGGCGAATATGGCGAAGCCGCCCGCTCCGAAGATCGGGATGAGGAACTGCGCGCCGGTGACCGAGCCGATGTCGACCATGCGGTAGATGGCAAGCACGCGGGCGCGGTCCTTGTTGCTGACCCCGGAGTTGAGCCAGGCCTCCATCACCGTGAACAGGCCGGCGAAGCAGAAACCGCCGGCAAAACGCACCGCGCACCACATCACCGGGTCGATGACCAGAACCAGGAGCAATGTGCCGGCCGAGGCGGCCGCGGCCAGCGCCGAGAAGGTCCTGACATGGCCGACCGCCTTCAGGATGCGGGTGACGGCCAGGCAGCCGAGCAGGAAGCCGGCGAAATAGAACGTGCCCATCAGGCCGATGTCGGAAGCCGAAAAACCTTCCTGCGCGCCGCGCAGCGCGATCAGCGTGCTTTGCAGCCCATTGCCGCCGAGCAGGATGCCTGCGGCGATGAGGAGCGGGATCAGCGGACGGATGGAGGACATTAAGAGGCGATCACATGTCTGTGATCCCTTCTTGAACCATCGCTTCCGTCAATACCAGCGGCAATTCCCCGCGCCAACAGGATGTGTCCGCCTTTCCGTTCAAGGAAGTCGGCGCCTGCCTCCTCGACGTCCCACGGCGAACCGCCCGGCTGCTCCCGACGCGATGGCTATTCCCGCGAGGACAGCGATGAGCCCGACAATTAGGTTTGCATTGATTTGCTCACCGAGAAAGACGGCGCCGAAGATCGATGCCGTCACGGGGTTCACGGCAACTGAAACGGCAACCAGCGTTGGCGGCGCACGTTCAAGCGCGAACGCCCAGAGGAAGAAGATCAGGGCGCCGCAAATTACGGCCAGGTATCCGCTGGCAACCCATTGCGACGCCTCAAGCGCGGCAAGTCGCGTCAGGCCTCCAGTCAAAGTCGACAGCGCCAACAGGCAGGCCGTGCCGACGGCCATGCCAAACGCGGCGAATGATGTCGGCGCGCAGCGGGTGAGAAAAGGTCGCGACCAGACATTGTAGAGCGCCATGCAGAATGCCGCCGCGATCATCAGGAGGTCTCCGCGCCAGGCGCCCTGGGGAGCTGTCGTCAGGCTGCTGCCAAGCGCGACAGCCACTCCGGCCATCGCGACCAGGACGCCGACGATCTTGCGCGTCGTCGGCGGTTCGATCCCTAGAACCGCGCCTGCGAGCATTGTGAGCACAGGCAGCGTCGAAAGCGCCAGAGCTCCTCGCGCCGCCGTCGTGTAGACAAGGGCTCCGTTGAAGAGCGCCGGGAACAGGCCGAAGAACAGCAGGCCCAATGCGGCGGCGCCAGGCCAATCGCTTTTCGCAGGCCACTTGTCCCGTCGCAGAAGCGCTACGGCGGCGAGCACCAGAAAACCACCCCCGAACCGGATCGCGCCGATGGTGAGCGGATCCAGCGAATGCGCGAGATAGCGCGTTGCACCGACAGCGGTGCCGCCAAAGGCGCTGGAGAGAATCGCCGCGAGCACGCCTCCAGTTTCCATCGCTTCCCCTCTGCCAGTTCGGAGTCCAGCGGTATCGGGCAAACCGGGTAAAAGGAATCGAATAAATGCAATGAGCTTGATAAGCTTGCGCAATGAGCAGTCGGAGTCTCGATCCGGAATTGTTGCGGACTTTCGTCGTCGTTGCCGAGCGGCTCTCTTTCACGCGAGCCGCCGAGCAGCTCAATCGAACGCAAGCCACCGTCAGCTTGCAGGTGAAGCGCCTTGAAGAGCGCCTCGACATTTCGCTGTTCCGTCGATCGACGGCCCATGTCGAGCTTACGGCCGCCGGCGAGGGGTTTCTGATCGACGCACGCCGCATTCTTGCACTTAACGAGCAGGCGATTGCCCGTGTCTCCAACCAACGGGTAGCGGGACGCATCCGGATAGGCGTCATGGAGGACTACGGCACCAAGATCCTGCCACGCCTCCTCGCCGATATCGCCGTGCGATTTCCGCTCATGCAGGTCGAAATGGAGATCGGCCTCACGGCGCGGCTGCTGAAACGGCTCGGCTCATCATTTGACGCGGTCATCGCCATGCATCCGGAAGGTGTGGCGGAGGGCGATCTGATATGCCGCGAAAGAGCGATATGGGCGGCGGCGAGGACCCACTCTGTCGAAGAACTCGATCCGCTGCCCGTCGCGTTGTCGGACCCCGATTGCTTGTTTCGCGCATGGGCGATTGACGCGCTCGACAGAGCGGGCCGGCCGTGGCGACTGGCCTATGTCAGCCCGAGCCTTGCCGCGACGGAGGCGATCGTCGAGCAGGGCCTTGCGGTTACCGTGGTCAAGGGCAGCATGCTCGCGCCCGGCCTGCGCGATGTCCATCCTGGCCCTTATGTGCCGCCGCTGCCCGGGGCGGAGATCCGCCTTCATCGGGCCACAACGTCTTCCGCAAGCGCCGCATTGGTCGTCGATCACCTCGCGCATCGCCTGCGGCTGTCAAGCCTTGGTTCATAGGGCGACCTGCGCGCCGGCGAATGCTCCGAAAGAACCCGTCAACCCGGGTTCGTTGCCCTGGCCCTCCGCCCACTCGCCTTGACAAACCGGGCCTCCCATGCGCTTTTCGCGCAAATTTTTCAGGCCGGGCCGCGATGCTTCGGCCGGCAACCAACATCCCGGACTTTTGCCCATGACAATGCACCGTTACCGCAGCCATACCTGTGCCCAGTTGAGAAAGAGCGACGTCGGCGCTTCCGTTCGCCTGTCGGGCTGGGTGCATCGCGTGCGCGACCATGGCGGCCTGCTGTTCATCGACCTGCGCGACCACTATGGCCTGACCCAAATCGTCGCCGATCCCGATTCGCCGGCCTTCAAGATCGCCGAAACAGTGCGCGGCGAATGGGTGATCCGCGTCGACGGCGAGGTCAAGGCGCGCCTGCCTGAAACCACCAATGCCAACCTGCCGACCGGCGAGATCGAGATTTTCGCGCGCGAGATCGAAGTGCTTTCGGCGGCCAAGGAATTGCCGCTGCCGGTCTTCGGCGAGCCGGACTATCCCGAGGACATCAGGCTGAAATACCGCTTCCTCGACCTGCGCCGCGAGACGCTGCACAGGAACATCGTGGCGCGCACGAAGATCATCGCCGAGATGCGCAAGCGCATGGGCGAGGTCGGCTTCACCGAATTCTCGACGCCGATCCTCACCGCATCGTCGCCCGAAGGCGCGCGCGACTTCCTGGTGCCGTCGCGCATTCACCCCGGCACTTTCTATGCGCTGCCGCAGGCGCCGCAGCAATACAAGCAGCTGATCATGGTCTCGGGTTTCGATCGTTATTTCCAGATCGCGCCCTGCTTCCGCGACGAGGATCCGCGCGCCGACCGCCTGCCCGGCGAATTCTACCAGCTCGACCTCGAAATGAGCTTTGTCGAGCAGGATGACGTGCTTTCCACCATGGCGCCGGTGATGACATCGGTCTTCGAGGCCTTTGCCAACGGCAAGCCCGTCACGAAGGACTGGCCGCGCATTCCCTATGATGTTGCGATGCGCAAATACGGTACCGACAAGCCGGATCTGCGCAACCCGATCGAGATGCAGGCGGTCTCCGACCATTTTCGTGATTCCGGCTTCAAGGTCTTCGCCAACATCCTGGCCAACGATCCCAAGGCCGAGGTCTGGGCCATTCCGGCCAAGACCGGGGGCAGCCGTGCCTTCTGCGACCGCATGAACAGCTGGGCGCAAGGCGAGGGGCAGCCCGGATTGGGCTACATCTTCTGGCGCAAGGAAGGCGAGAAACTCGAAGGCGCGGGTCCGCTTGCCAAGAACATCGGCGAGGAGCGCACCGAGGCGATCCGCCTTCAGCTGGGCCTTGCCGATGGCGATGCCGCCTTCTTCGTCGCCGGCGATCCCAAGAAATTCGTCTCCTTCGCGGGTGCTGCGCGCACCCGCGCCGGCGAGGAACTGAACCTGGTCGACCGCGACCGTTTCGAGCTGTGCTGGATCGTCGACTTTCCGTTCTTCGAGTGGAACGAGGACGAGAAGAAGATCGATTTCGCCCACAATCCGTTTTCGATGCCGCAGGGCGGCATCGACGCCCTCAACAACCAGGAGCCGCTCGGCATCAAGGCATTCCAGTACGACGCCGTGTGCAACGGCTTCGAGATTGCCTCGGGCGGCATCCGCAACCATTTGCCCGAAACCATGGTCAGGGCCTTCGAGATGGTCGGACTGGATCGCCAGACCGTCGAGGAGCGCTTTGGCGGCCTTTACCGTGCGTTTCAGTACGGCGCCCCGCCGCACGGCGGAGCGGCATTCGGCATCGACCGCGTCGTGATGTTGCTGGTGGGCGCCAAGAACCTGCGCGAGATCACCATGTTCCCGATGAACCAGCAGGCTTACGACCTGTTGATGAATGCGCCGTCGGAAGCCACGCCGCAGCAGCTTCGCGACTTGTCGCTGCGTGTCGCACCGATCAAGAAAGAGGCATGATGGCGCTTCGGACGGCGCTTTAAAGAAGCCTCCGAAGTGACTCGTTCGATTGAGAATCGCAGACAAAAGCCCGGCATCGCTGCCGGGCTTTTCGTATCTTGAAGCAAGTCGAGGTCGCTTCGATCAGTCTTCGTTGGCCTTGACGGTGACGCCGAGCGTCTTCGGCAGGTCGGTCGGATTGGACATGGCGCCCGCCATGATCAGTGCGAACGGCACCGACGCCGGCGGCTTAGCCGAGATCTCGAGGCTCTTCGGATCGTCGAGATATTTGCCGACCGCCGCCGTTACCTGCGCCGTCAGCTCCGGATTGTTGAGCTGCGCCATGCCGAACGGCACGATCGCCTTGGCCTGGTTGGCGATATCCTTGCCCGACATGCCTTGCTGCTTGCCGACATAGTCCAGCACCTTGCCCGTCAGAGAATCGTCGTCGAAACGGATCGAGGCGCTGTTGAAGGAAAGCTGCTGCAACAGGCCGAGCATGGCCATGCCTTGCGCCGAGTTGTCGGCCCCTTCGGGCTGCGCGGCCATCTTCTTCTGCATTTCCTGCAGCGACTTGATGAAGTCGAGCGTGTAGCCGCCGAGATCGAAGGTCATGCCGAGCGTGCCGGCATTCTCGACCGAAATGTTGTATTTCGACAGCTCCATCTTGCCGTCAGTGGGCTGCCAGGTGCCGGCCATCTCGAAATTGCCCGCAATGTTCTGGTAGCCGAGTGCGTTGATGACTTCCTTCGACTTGGGATCCTCGACCAGCGTCAGGTCGGCATTGAACTTCTCGGTGGTGCCGGTGAATTTCATCGCTTGGCCGTCGACCGGCGGCGTGATTTCGATGGCAAGCCCGTCCATCGAGAAAACGGTCTTGTCGGCGATCTTGACCCTCATGTTCGAGAGTTCGGCGGACTTGTACATCATCAGCGAGCCCAGCGGGCCGCTGGCGCCGCTGGCCGGAACCATCATGTCGTGGATGACGAGGGGGCTTAAATTGAGGGTGACGCCGTCCTTGCTATGTTCGAATGCCGAGGTCGACACGGTTGCGATATCATAGCCGCCATTGGCTTCGGTCACGCCCTCGAGTTTGACGTCGCCGATCGCAAGGGCTTCTTTTTCCGCGCCCGGTTTGATGGATACGCCCTGCAACACCATGCTGGCGTTGTCGCCGGTCACGCCGGTCCAGGAGATGTTGACGCCCTGCGCGGCAAGTGCCGCCTTCAGCCGGTCGGCGACCGCGGTGTCCTGGGCGAGCGCCGCGTTCAGCGGCAGTGTGAGCAAGAAGGTCGAAAAGGCGAATTTCCTGAGAGTCGAGCGTTTGATTGTCATCGCGAATGCCCCTGCGAGTGTCCTGAAAATTATTTTTCAATTTTTGGCGCCATCACCCTTCAGTGACGAACTGGACGGGAAAAAGGCGCATCCCGCCACAATGGTCAAAAATCGCGGCGAAAGGCAAACTCGATCCGAACATGCTGGAGACCGGGCCGCCCGGCGTCGTCGCGCTTCGCAATAGAGACGGCATGTAACGGATTGATGTTGGCTGGCGGGCTTGCCTGCGGCTTCGTGTTGCAGGGCAGGGCATGCACCCACTTCAAGGCTTGCCCTCTTGCCGCGAATCACCCGCTCGGCTAGTTCCAGCCCATGGGAAAAAGGCTTTTGCCGCCTGACAATGGTGGCGGCGATCACATCGAACCGGTCGATCTGAAGAAGGCGCTCGAAGAGCGCTATCTTGCCTATGCGCTGTCGACCATCATGCACCGGGCGCTGCCCGATGTCCGCGACGGGCTGAAGCCCGTCCATCGCCGCATCATGCACGCCATGCGCCTGCTGCGCCTCAACCCCGACCAGGGCTTCGCCAAATGCGCTCGTATCGTCGGCGAGGTGATGGGCAAGTTCCACCCGCATGGCGACCAGTCGATCTACGATGCGCTGGTGCGGCTGGCGCAGGATTTCTCGATGCGCTACCCCTTGGTCGACGGCCAGGGCAATTTCGGCAACATTGACGGCGATAACGCCGCCGCCATGCGCTACACCGAAGCGCGCATGACCGATGTGGCGACCGAGCTGCTCGCGGGCATCACCGAGGATGCCGTCGACTACCGGCCGACCTACAATGAGGAGGACGAGGAGCCGGTGGTGCTCCCGGGCGCCTTCCCCAATCTGCTGGCCAATGGCTCGTCCGGCATCGCTGTCGGCATGGCGACATCGATCCCGCCGCACAACGCGGCCGAACTTTGCGACGCCGCCCTTCACCTGATCGAGCATCGGGACGCGCCGGTGGCCAAGCTGATGGATTTCGTCCAGGGCCCGGATTTCCCGACCGGCGGCATCATCGTCGATAGCCGAGCCTCCATCCTCGAATCCTATGAAACCGGCCGTGGCGGCTTTCGCGTGCGGGCAAAATGGAGCCAGGAAGACCAGGGCAGGGGCACCTGGAGCATCGTCGTCACCGAAATCCCCTATGGCGTGCAGAAGGCGCGCCTGATCGAGAAGATCGCCGAGCTCCTGATGGCGCGCAAATTGCCGCTGCTCGAGGACATCAGGGACGAGAGCGCCGAGGACATCCGCGTCGTGCTGGTGCCCAAGAGCCGTTCCGTCGATCCCGGCATCCTGATGGAGTCGCTGTTCAAGCTCACCGAGCTTGAAAGCCGTTTCCCGCTCAACATGAACGTGCTGTCGCGCGGCAAGGTGCCTAACGTCCTGTCACTGAAAGGCGTGCTGCAG
Organism: Mesorhizobium sp. B2-8-1; assembly: GCF_006440955.1. Classification (NCBI taxonomy): domain Bacteria; kingdom Pseudomonadati; phylum Pseudomonadota; class Alphaproteobacteria; order Hyphomicrobiales; family Phyllobacteriaceae; genus Mesorhizobium; species Mesorhizobium sp. B2-8-1. Next base: position 160,835 of record NZ_VFTX01000012.1, read on the forward strand.
GAATGGCTCGAGCATCGTCGCGACGTGCTGATCCGCCGCTCGAAACACCGCCTCGGCGAGATCGAAAGACGGCTGGAGATCCTTGCCGGCTACCTGATCGCCTATCTCAATATCGACGAGGTGATCAAGATCATCCGTGAGGAGGATGAGCCAAAGCAGGTCATGATGGCCCGCTGGTCGCTCACCGACACCCAGGCCGAAGCCATTCTCAACATGCGCCTGCGCGCCCTGCGCAAGCTGGAAGAATTCGAGATCCGCAAGGAATTCGACGGCCTCACTGCCGAAAAGAAGCAGATCGAGGCGCTGCTTGCGTCCGAAGCCAAGCAATGGGGGACGATCAAGTGGGAGGTTGCGAGCCTGCGGGACAAATTCGGCCCCGAGACCGAGCTCGGTAAGCGCCGCACCCAGTTCGCCGATGCGCCCGAGCATGACCTGACCGACATCGCACATGCCATGATCGAGCGCGAGCCGGTCACCGTGGTGGTCTCGGAAAAGGGCTGGCTGCGTGCGATGAAGGGTCATCTGACCGATCATTCGCAGCTTGCGTTCAAGGAAGGCGACAGCCTGAAACTCGCCTTCCATGCGCAGACGACCGACAAGATCCTGGTGTTCACCACCGGCGGCAAATTTTACACCATCGGCGCCGATCGGCTGCCGGGCGGGCGCGGCCATGGCGAGCCGATCCGCATCATCGTCGACATGGACAATGACCAGGACATCGTCACCGCCTTCGTCCACGATCCGAAGCGCAAGCTGCTGCTGGTCTCGCATGACGCCAACGGTTTCATCGTGCCGGAGGAAGAGGTCGTCGCCAACACCCGCAAGGGCAAGCAGGTGATGAACGTCAAGGCGCCCGACGAAGCCAAGCGCTGCGTGCCGGTCGGCGGCGATCATCTGGCCATCGTCGGCGAGAACCGAAAGATGCTGGTGTTTCCGCTGTCCGACATTCCGGAAATGAGCCGCGGCAAGGGCGTGCGGCTGCAGAAATACAAGGATGGCGGGCTTCTCGATCTCAAGCCGTTTACGCTGGAGACCGGCCTTTCCTGGCAGGATTCGGCCGACCGCACCTTTACAAGGTCGCGCGAGGAATTGGCCGAATGGATCGGCGCCCGCGCGTCGGCTGGCCGCATGGTGCCGAAGGGTTTCCCGAGGACCGGGAAATTTGGGTAATCTCCCCCCTCGAAGGGAGATGCCGCCGAAGGCGACAGAGGGGGTCGGTTCGACTGGACGCAACCTCATCGCTTTGAACAAAGAATGCTAGCGCCTTACGCGCGGCTACCCCCTCTGGCCTGCCGGCCATCTCCCCCTCGAGGGGGGAGATCCGCAGCTTCACCATCACCTTTTGAACTATCGTCACGATTGCTGCACTATATCAGAGCATAAGCCGCGGGATGGCCGGGGAGAGACGAGCGTTTGAAGGAAGCGAAAATCCAGAAACCGGGGCAGCGCCTGTTCGGTCTGTCGACGCCGCTCAGAGCCGCCGTCATCCCACCGCTCTCGGCGGCGCGCTGGCTGCTGGTGCTGATCGTTGCCGCCGGCGTCTATTTCTTCCACGGCTTCCTGTTCCCGGTGCTGGCCGCGCTGGTCATCGCCTTCGCAAGCTGGCCGCTTTACCGGCGGCTTTTGGCCGGTGTCGGCGGCAACCGCACCATCGCCGCCACCTTCGCCATATTGTTCATCCTTGCCTTCCTGGTCATACCGATCGCGCTCGCGGGCACCTACGCCATCAACGAGGTGCGCGAATGGGTCGGCTGGGCGATCGAGACCAACCGGCACGGCGCCCCGACACCGCACTGGATCGCCACGCTGCCTATCGTAGGAGAATGGCTGAACCAGCAATGGACGACCAATCTCGGCCATCCCGGCGGCATCGGCGAACTGATCCAACTGGTCAGCGGCGCCAATATCGGCAGCATCTATCGCGGCGTCCTTGCCGCTGGCGGCAGCGCCTTCGGCCTGCTTTTGACGCTTTTGTTCATGATGATCGCGCTGTTCTTCGCCTATCGCGACGGCGAGCATTTCGCGGGCCAGGTCGATCGCCTGGGCGAGCGCATCCTGCCGACGAGGTGGGAGCGCATCTCGCGGGTCGTGCCGGCGACCATTTCCTCGACCGTGACCGGCATGACCGTCATCGCCATCGGCGAGGGATTGGTGCTCGGCATCGCCTACTGGCTGGCCGGCGTGCCGTCGCCCGTGACGCTTGGCGCGCTCACCGGGGTCATGGCGCTGATTCCCGGCGGGGCACCGCTGTCCTTCACGCTGGTTTCGATCTATCTCGCTGCCAGCGGCTCACCGGTGGCCGGCCTGGCTTTGTTCATCTGGGGGACGGTCGAACTGTTCATCGTCGACAAGACCTTGCGACCGAAGCTCGTCGGCGGGCCGATAAAACTGCCCTTCCTGCCGACCTTTTTCGGCCTGATCGGCGGCGTCAAGACGATGGGCTTTCTCGGCCTGTTCATCGGCCCGGTGCTGATGGCACTGCTGGTGGCGATCTGGCGCGAATGGCTGCGCGAGGTGGAAATGATGGACGAGATGCCTGCTTCCCCTGAACAGGAAGGCTCGCCGTCGCTGATCGAGATCGACGGCGAGGCGAAGAAGATTCAGGCCGGATGACGCACCGCAAGGGCGGCGCGGCGCCTGCGTCCGTCATGCAACTGCCACACCGAATGGACCACCAATGTGACGATCAGGATCGCGCCGCCGATCAGGCTGTTGCGTGACGGCGTTTCGGAGAAGATCAGCCATACCCACACCGGTGCCAGCACGGTCTCCAGAAGGTAGAACATCGCCACTTCCGGTCCGGAGATGTATTTGGGACCGGCCGCCAGGCAGAAGAACGAAATCGGCATGATCACGGCGCCGTTAAAGATGATCCACCAGGGCGCGCTCACATGGACGCCTTCACCTGACACCATGAAGGCCGCCAGCACGAGCGACGGAACCACCCCGACGAGCGCCGTGAAGCCCATGTCCTTGCCGCTGGCCCGCGAAATGGTGATGGCCACGGAAATGAAGAAGGCCGAACACAACGCCATGAAATTGCCGAACAGGTGTCCGGTGCCGACGGATCCGCCGACGATTACCAGCACGCCGAGGATCATGACCAGCATCGCCGCGAGCGTCACCGCCCGCGGCTTTTCGCGGAGAAACAACCAGGACAAGAGCGCGGCGAACACTGTGTTGAAGGCCAGGATGAACACCAGGTCGGCGGTCGAGGTGTAGAAGACGGCGGTGACGAAGGTGATCGAGGTCAGCCCGTAGCATATCGCGGCCGCCAGTCCCGACCAGCCTGGAATGAGCTGAGGCGCGTTTCGGCTGAGCGCCCGCCAGACAGCCCAGATGATCATTGCGGCGATGAAGGTGGCGGCCCCGCGCAAGAGCAGGATCGTCCATGCGCCGCCATCGGCGAGGCGGATCAGCGGAATGTCGAGGGTCAGCGTCAGGCCGCCAATGGCGGTTATCAGAAGGCCCTTCTGGTGGTCGCTGTGGGACGTCATTTGCAAACTTTCGTAATGAAATACAGATGGGACAGCCGATCGGCGCAATGACGCACTCTCCCGCCAAGCGGCTGAAAGACCAGCATCCCCTGCGTTGAAACAGTTAAACGTGGATCTTGGAAAAACTCAGCGTGAGACCGCTTCGTTGGTGTAGCGCTCCCAGCCCTTCGGGCCGAGATGCTCCTGCGGCATGAAGCGCATCTTATAATTCATCTTGCGCGAGCCGTTGACCCAGTATCCCAGGTAGACATGGGGCAGCCCCATCGCCCTGGCGCGAGCGATGTGATCGAGGATCATGAACGTGCCGAGAGACCGCTCCTCGAAGTCGGGATTGAAGTAGGAATACACCATCGACAGGCCGTCGGCCATCTTGTCGGTGAGCGCCACCGCGATCAGCTCGCCCTGTCCCTTGCCGGTGATGAAAGTATCGGGCCCGCGCCGGCGATATTCGATGACCTTGGTGTCGACATGGGTGTCCTCGACCATCATGGCGTAGTCCAGAACCGTCATGTCCGACATGCCGCCGCGGCGGTGGCGGGCATCGAGATAGCTGCGGAACAGCGAATATTGTTCGGTCGAGGGCTCGGCATTGTGCATGGCGCCGACGAGATCGGAATTGTGCTGCAGCACGCGCTTCATGTTGCGGCTGGCGACGAATTCCTGCGCCAGGATGCGCACGGAGACGCAGGCGCGGCAGGTTTCGCAGGCCGGCCTGTACGCGATGTTCTGGGAGCGGCGGAACCCGCCTTGGGTCAGGAGATCATTCATCTCTGACGCCTTGTCGCCGACCAGATGCGTGAACACCTTGCGCTCGAACTGGCCGTCGAGATAGGGGCACGGCGACGGCGCGGTCAGGAAGAACTGCGGCGACTGGGTCGGGTGCTGCGTCATCGAGTCTCGGAAACACTCCTTCGAATCGCTCTACCTTTGGCGCGGAAAGCGAAAAATTCAACAGGATTGTGAAGGCGTGGCCATGCGGACGCCTTCACATTTGTGCCGACGCCGCGGCGATGCTTGCGAAAATGCGCCTCAGCGGCCGGTGCGGCTGACCACCGTGCCGAGCAGCAGGTCGTGCAGCGTGCGCTTGCGATCGGAAAACAGCGTCACCAGCAGCACCAGCGGCGACAGGATGACGTTGCCGGCCCAGAACAGCACCGAATGGACCACTGCCGTGAGCCCGTCGATCGGCCTGCCGTCGAGCCGATCGAGCCGGATGCCCATCATCTTCATGCCCGTGGTCGCCTGGTCGGCGCTGCCAAGCGTGTTCCAGATGTAGAGAATCGCGACGGCCGGGACCAGGACGCCAAACAGCATCCAGCCAAGGCCGAGGGTCAAAAGTCCGAGGAAGAACACCAGGATGGCGACAGGGATGGTGAGCAGCGCGACAATGACATAGTCGATCATGACCGCCAGGACACGCCGCGTGCGTACCCCTTCATAGGCCCTCACGTCGTCGAGCCTGGTATTGATGATTTCACCGTCGAGAACGCGAGCGTTCATGTCATTTCCTCGTAACAGGGGCCTGCTTAGCCTGCGCCCCACCTGCTGGGAAAATGGTAAAGGCTGATGGCGGAATCAAGATCGAGCCTTTCCCGGTGCGCAAGGCGGGGGAAGCGGCCGGCGGGCCGGTTGAATTCGCGCCTGACATGGCGTTAGCTTGTTGCGGCGCACCAAAAGCGCCAAGGGGCAGGGACGGGCAGGATGGATTACGACATGCTGGTCATTGGCAGCGGCCCTTCCGGCCGTCGTGCCGCTGTACAATCGGCCAAACTCGGCAAATCGGTACTGGTCGTCGACAGGGGGCGGCGCCTGGGCGGCGTTTCCGTGCACACGGGCACCATTCCGTCGAAGACGCTGCGCGAAACCGTGCTCAATCTCTCGGGCTGGCGTGAGCGCGGCTTCTATGGGCGCGGCTATCGGGTTAAGCAGGACATCTCGGTCGGAGACTTGGTCGAGCGCCTGCACAAGACGCTCGACCACGAGGTCGAGGTGCTGCAGCACCAGTTCATGCGCAACACGGTCAAGAGCTCCCGCGCCGCGGTGAAATTTCTCGGGCCCAACAGGGTCAGCCTGACATCGGACAATGGCGACTACAGCGAGGTCGGCTTCGCCAATGCGCTGATCGCCGTCGGCACCAGGCCGCACCGGCCGGGCGACGTGCCGTTCGACAAGAGCCGCGTGTTCGACAGTGACGAAATGCTCGAGCTCGACCGCTTGCCGCGCACGCTGACGGTCATCGGCGCCGGGGTCATCGGCGTCGAATACGCGACGATCTTTTCGGCACTCGACGTGCCGGTGACGCTGGTCGAGCCGCGCAACACGATCCTCGATTTCGTCGACCGCGAGATCGTCGACGACTTCATCCACCAGATGCGCGACCGCGGCATGACCATCCGGCTGGGAAGCGCCGTGAAGGAGATTGCCTCCAGGCCCGACCATGCAGAGGTCACGCTGGCCGACGGGCGCACCATACGTTCCGAGATCGTGCTCTACGCCGCGGGCCGCACCGGCAATGTCGGTAGCCTCGGCCTCGATGCGGTCGGCATCGAGGCTGACTCCAGGGGACGCATCAAGGTCGATCCGCACACCTTCCAGACCAGCGTGCCCAACATTTACGCCGCCGGCGACGTGATCGGCTTTCCGAGCCTGGCCTCCACCTCGATGGAGCAGGGCCGGGTAGCCGCGTGCCATGCTTTCGGCGTGACATTGCCGCCGCCGCCGGAAACCTTTCCTTATGGCATTTACGCGGTGCCCGAGATCTCCACCGTCGGCCAATCCGAGGAACAGGTGCGCGAGAGCGGCGCCGCCTACGAGGTTGGCGTGGCCCGTTTCCGCGAGACCTCGCGGGGCCACATCATGGGCGTCAACACCGGCTTCCTGAAGCTTCTGTTCTCGATCGAGACACGCCGCTTGCTCGGCGCGCATATCGTCGGCGAGGGCGCCACCGAACTGATTCACATCGGCCAGGCGGTGATCAATCTGGGTGGCACGGTCGACTTCTTTGTCAACAATACATTCAACTATCCCACGCTGGCCGAGGCCTATAAGATCGCCGGGCTGGACGCCTGGAACAGGATGGGGCAGGGATAACCCTGTCGCCGGCCACTATTATCCTCACTCCGCCGCCTCCCGTTTGGCCGTGGGCGATCCGGTTGCGAGCAGCAGGGGCAGGCAGAGGACATAGAGCGTCGCGCCCGCGACCCACACCATGCCTGGGAAGACCATTCGAGTGCGAAAATAGAGCATGGCGATGACGAGTGGTCCGAGCACCGAGACCAGGCTCGTCATGCTGGTGAGCACACCTTGCAATCGCCCCTGGTGATCTGCCGCGACACGTGACGTCAGCAACGATTGCAGCGCCGGGGCTCCGATGCCGCCGAGACAGAAAAGCGGCAACAGCGCGAACGCCATCCAGCCTTGCCAGGCCAGCGCGATCGACACATAGGCCGTGCTGTCGGCAAGGATGGCGACCATGAGCGCTCGCCTTTCGCCCCAGCGCTCGGCGATCGGTCCGGCGACGAAACCCTGGGCTCCGGCATGGAAGAGGCCGAACAATGCCAGCGAGATGCCCACAGTGAAAAGGCTCCAGCGGAATTTGTCCTGCACGTAGAGAACCCAGACGGTGCCGCCGACTTCGCCGACAAGGCCGAGCACGGCAAAGGCGCCGAGCAGCGGCAGGAGGGCCGGAAAAGTCAGGGCCCAACGCAGCGGCGCCAGCGGGTTGAACGACAGCGGCTCGCCTGTGCCGCCGACCCGCTCCGGCTCCGGCAGCAGAAGGAAGGCCAGCACCAGATTGATGCCGGTGAACCCTGTCGCCGCCAGGAACGGCGCGCGCAGCCAGACATCGCCGAGCAGGCCGCCGAGCGCCGGACCGGCGATGAACCCGACGCCAAAAGCGGCGCTCAGATGGCCGAAGGCGCGGGCGCGCCGCTCTTCGCTGCTGATGTCGACCATATAGGCGGAGGCCACCGCCATGCTGGCGCCCGTTAGGCCGGCGATCAGTCGGCCGACGAACAGCAGCGGCAGCGACGGCGCGAAGGTCATGAACAGATAATCCAGCATCGACCCGGCAAGCGACAGAAGCAGCACCGGCCGGCGGCCGTAGCGGTCGGACAACGCGCCGAGCAGGGGCGAAAACAGCACCTGCATTGCGGCATAGGCGGCGAGGAACGCGCCGAAAATCCAGCCAATGTCCTCGACATGGCCAACCTCGCGCAACAGCCCCGGCAGCACCGGCATGATCAGCCCGATGCCGGCCGCGTCCAGCGCCATTGCCGTCAGCACGACGAGATAGGCCCTTTTCATCGAGATGCTTCTTTCCTAAAGTTTATCGGTGATAAGGTAGCGTTTATCACCGATAAATTGGCTGGGCAAGCGAGGTGCATATGAAGCTGGACAAGGCGCTGATCGTGGCGCAGGCGCTCGAGCTGTTGAACGACGTCGGCATCGATGCGCTCTCGACCCGGCTGCTGGCGCAGCGGCTCAAGGTCCAGCAGCCGGCACTCTACTGGCATTTCAGGAACAAGCGCGCCCTGCTCGACGCAATGAACGAGGAGATCCTGCGGCGCGGCCATGGACATCAGGTACCGCTGCCGGGCGAGAGCTGGCAGGAATTCGTACGCAACAACGCCCGCAGCTTCCGCGGCGCCTTGATGGCCTATCGCGACGGTGCGCGCGTCCATGCCGGTACCGAGGCCGATCCGGGCGATCTCGAACATGTCGAACGGTTGCTCACTTTTCTGCGCGAGGCCGGCATGCCTTCCGTCATGGCCATGCGGTTGCTGATGATCGTCGGGCGCTACACGGTGGGCTGCGTCCTCGAGGAACAGGCAGAATATCCGGCCGGCCCGGGTCGAGGTGCAGCGCTCGATGCCAAGGCAAGCGGTTACCCGCTGCTCAGCCAGGCCCTGGCCGATTATCGTGCGGGCGGTCACGAGGCGCTGTTCGAAAGCGGCCTCGACTTGCTGATTGCCGGGGCGCAGGCCGGCATCGCTGAAGGAGGCTGAGCGCGGCGATCCGCGTCTTGCCCGTCAGGCGGCAGGAGCGGGCGGGGCAAGCCATTGCCGCACGATCGCGGCATCGGGGTCGCCGATTTCATGGCCCGAAGCGACGATACGCGCGTCGACCTCGGCGCCGCGCTGGCTGAGCAGCGTTACCAGGGCCGGCGCGAAGGGTCCGTAGGTCAGGTCGGCGGCGCCGGCGACAATCAGCGCCTTGATGCCGGTCAGATCGGTTGCCGGCGTCTCGTCCAGCACCGGCATCGGCCGCAGCAGTGCCGCCCGTCCGACAAGGCCGGGATGGAGCAGCATCAGGCTGGAAACCAGATTGGCGCCGTTGGAATAGCCGAGGAAAGCCGCGCGCTTCGGATCGATTCGGTGCCGCTTCATGGCCTCGGCCATGAAGCGTGCGAAAGCGGCCGTCTCGCGGCGGATGCTGGCCTGCTCGAAGCTGGTCGGCGTGATCCGCTCGAACCAGCGGAAGCCGTCGTCCTGGACGATGCGGCCACGCACGGCGACCAGGCAGGCATGCGGTGCGATCTGCCTCGCCAGCGGCACCAGGGTCGTCTCGTCGACACCTGATCCATGCAGCAGGAACAGGCATTCGTCGCTGGCCCCGCCGGATCCGAAGAAGCGATAGGGAAAGGCCAGATCCAGCCGCGGCAGGCTGTTTTCGACGCTTGTATCGCTCATGCCGTATCCTTTTGATTACATTTCGTTTCACTCAATTTGCCGGCTTCAAAACGCAATATTTTCATGCTCCGCGAAAGTTGATTGAACCGGGCGCATTTCAGTCCGTTTCTGCGCCGATATACTCCATCGCGGAGGAATCGAAGCGGTGCGCCGGGGGTCGCATTGCTGGGCATGAACAACCAGCTTTGAGGCCTTTTGTCGATGACCACCCCAGTTCCAACCGAGCGCGATACGCGCATCGATGTGCTGCGTGCGCTCGCGCTGCTGACGATCTTCGTCGACCATGTGCCGGGCACGGCTTTTGAGACCCTGACCTACAAGAATTTCGGCTTTTCGGATGCGGCCGAGGCTTTCGTGCTGATATCGGGCATTTCGGTCGCGCTTGCCTATGGCACGAAGTTCCGCCCGGGAGGCCGGCTGCTCGCGACGCTGAAAATGTGGCGGCGGGCAGGCGTGCTCTATATCGCCCATATCGTCACCACGATGGCGGTGATGGCATTGTTCTGTGCCGCGGCGGTGTTCGGCCGGCGGCCGGAACTGCTGAAGCTGATCAACATCGAACCGCTGATGAAGGACACGCCCGAGGTGCTGGTCGGCATCGTCACGCTCGGCCACCAACTCGGCTACAACAACATCCTGCCGGTCTACGCGGTGCTGCTTTTGCTGGCGCCGGCCTTCTTGCTGTTCATCAGCTACAGGCCGCTTGCAGCGCTGACAGTGTCCGGCTTGCTATGGCTTGTTGCCGGCATCTGGCAGATCGCCCCGCCGAACTATCCCGAGCCCGGCCTCTGGTTCCTCAACCCGCTGTCTTGGCAATTCCTGTTCAATATCGGCCTTGCCGCCATGCTGCATGTCAGGCGCGGCGGCGTCATTCCAGCCAACCGCTGGCTGATCGGTGCCGCCGCGGCCTATGTGCTGGCCGCGTTGGCATGGGTGCATAGTCCGCTTTGGGGCCAGGTGACCTGGTTCGACCTGCCGGTGGTGCTGACCGGCTTCGACAAGACATTCCTGTCGCTCCCGCGGCTGCTGCACATCCTGGCGGTCAGCTATCTGGTGGTGGCACTGCCTGTGGTCTCGAACCTGTTCCGCACCGGACCCGACCATCCGCTGGCGATACTCGGCAAGCGCTCGCTGCCGGTGTTCATCGCCGGCACGCTGATCGCCATGGTCGCCCAGGTGATGAAGCTGATCAATCCCGGCGGCCTCGCCTATGACAGCCTGCTGCTCGCCGCCGGCATCGCCATGCAGTTCGCGCTCGCTTTCTACCTCGAATGGTTGTCGACCATCGGGGGTTCGGGGAAAGCCAGGACGACGCAAAAGGACGCCAAGCCCGTCCAGGCGTCGTTCGGTATCTCGGCCGTGGCTAGAGCCAACCGCTGAGGTCGGCGAGCCGGTTCAGCGGCGCGGTGGAGCCGAGGAGGCGCGCACGATCAGTTCGACCGGCAGCAATTGCCGACTGACCTTGCCGTCGTTTTCCAGGATCGCCTTGACCGCAAGCCGGCCCATCTCGGCGATCGGCTGTGCGACGGTGGTCAGTGGCGGCTCGGATAGCGCTGCTTCGGGAACGCCGTCGAAACCGATGACCGAAACATCATCGGGGACATTCAGCCCGCGCGCGCTCAGCCATTCAAGCGTTGCCAAGGCCATCCTGTCCGACATCGCCAGGATGGCCGTGGGTGGTTCGCCGGAAGCAAAGATCGTTTCCAGCCCCGCCTTTGTGGTGGCGGCATCGTTGGCGGTTTCGTAGACGGGCACTTTGGATGTATCGATGCCAACCCGCGAAAGCTCCCGGAAGTAGCCGGTGAGGCGATCGCGTGTCCCCGCATAGGCCGCGGCGCGAAGCTCCTCGGGCGAAATGATGCCTGTCCTGCCGTCGGCGAAAGGCAGCGCCAGCACGGCAAAGCGGCGATGCCCGAGTTCCGTCAGATGGCGCGCCGCCAGGCTGGCGCCGGCGATGTTGTCGACGCCGATCGCCGCGACGGACCCGTCTTCCGAATCCAGATCCAGCGCCACGAACGGCAGTTTGCGCTCACGCGCCAATTCGACAAGGCGCGAGCCGCCTTCGATACAGAAGACGATGAAGCCGTCGACAAGGGCGCTCTGGATATTCCAGGCAAGCTGTTCGGTGTTGGCCGCCGAGACCAATGAGATCCCGGCCCCGGTCGCATCGCAGGCCTGCGAGATACCCGCCATCATCACGCGCGCGAAGGGATCCTCGAAGAAATAGGAGAGGGGCTCCGCGGTGGCCACGCCAATGGCGTTGACCTTGCCGGCCCGCAGCAGGCGGCCCTTGGGGTCGGGGCCGGCATAGCCCATCGCCTCGGCTGTCGCGCGAACGCGTTCGCGGACCTCTTCGCGCACGATCTCGGGGCGGCTGAAAACATTGGAGGCAGTGCCATGCGAAACACCGGCGGCCTTGGCGATGTCGGCCAGCCGGACGGGTCGTCGATTGCCTGCGGTGAGTGACGCCATTTGCGCGTGCCTCCTGACATGCATTTAGCACGTTCCCGATTTGCATCTAGCATTTTCGTTGGATCGATTCAAATTTTGCTTGACCGGCGGCTTCCATAGGCCTATCTTTGAATCGATCCAACTAAGATCTGCCTGCTGGATTAAACCTAGATGGGAGGTGCGCCATGCATCCTGTTAACTATCTGTTCGAAGACATCTACCGCAACGACTGGAGCATCGGGTCGGCCGCCAACAAGTCCAAGCGCCGCGGCGGAACAAGCCCGTGGATTCGCGATCTGCGCTTCCTGGTGGCGCGCAAGCGGAGCTGACTGGCGTGAATTTTTTGCGTCGGCCTATTGGATCGATTCAATTCAAATCAAGAGGAGAAGAGCCATGCATCCCATGAAGCATCTGTTCGACGACATTTATCGCAATTATTGGGGTATCGGCACGGCCGCGGAGCGGCCAGAGGCGCCGCGCCGCGCGACGCTCTCGGCGCGCAACCGCGATCTTTGGATCCGACTTGAACGTCGCCGGGATTGAAACCGGCCGCGCATCTCAGGGTCGCCGACGCACCACGGCGGAGACAGCTATGGTCAGCCAGCCTGCGATGAGCAGGGTGCCTCCGATCGGCGCCGACATCGGAAACAGCCTCGATCCGAGAAAATCGCGGGCGAGAAGATCGCCCGTGAAAAGCACGAGCCCGACGAGCAGCACCAGGCTGGCTAACCGCAGCGGGCGATTCGCGTCGAGGAGACCGACGGCGAGAAACACCGGTGCGTGCATCAGCAGGAACGATGCCGCCGTACCGGTGAAGGCGCCGCCGAGATGTGCGGCGGCCGCCGACAGCGCCACGCCGGCCGCGCCCACGATGCCGGCGGCGAGCACAAGCAGACGGCTGCCGGTCGTTTCGGTCAGGTTCATGTCGACGCTCCTTCGGTTGATCGGCTGGGCAGTTCGTCAGGGCTTGCCCGCTTCCATCAACATATTCCGCGTCCGCCGCGCCTGGACAATCCAGTTGTAGACCGCGCCGAGCGCCATCAGCACCGACGTGCCGAGAAACACCGCCCGCATGCCGAAATGGCCGCCGACGAAACCGCCGGCAAGCGGTCCGGCGACCTGGCCGACATATTGGGCCGAGATCGAAAGACCGAGCACGTTGCCGCCGACGCCGTCGGGAATGTTGTGGCGGATGACGCTGGTGATGCAAGGCAGCAAACCGCCGAGCGCCAGGCCCATCAGGAAGCGCAGCCCGATCAGTTGCCAGCCGTCGGTGACGAAGGCCTGCGGAATGAGCAGCAGCGCCGACACGGCCAGCGCGCCGACGACGACGTTCCAGTGACCGACGCGGTCGGCGAGCCTGCCAAGCCATGACGCCGACAGGATTGCGCCAAGGGCGGCCGCCGACATCACCACGCCGGCAACGAGCGTCACCCGGCTCTGGTCCTCGATCAGCTGCTGCACATAGACGGTGATGATCGGCTCGATCGACATGGTGGCGAAGGCCAGCAGCATGCCGGTCGTCAGCATGGCCACGACCGGACGCTTGTCGGCAATTTGCGACCAGCCGCTCTTCGGCTTTGCCGCCGTCGCGGCTTTGCTTGCTTGCGGGCGCTGGTTCTCCTTGATCAGGAATGTCGTCGCCAGAAAGGCAAGGAAGATGACGCCGCCGGACAACAGAAAGGTCGCGCGGATGCCGATTACCGGCGGCAGCGCGCCGCCGAGCAAGGGGCCGACCAGCGAACCTGCCGTGATGCCAGCGGACAAGACACCGAGCGCCCAGCCGGAGCGGTCCTTCGGCGTCTGCATGGCCACCAATATGGTCGAGCCGGAGGAATAGCCGCCGGCAAAGCCGATCAGCAGGCGCAGCAGCACCAATTGCCAGACCGTCTCGACCATTCCGGTCAGCGACATGCAGATCGCCATGCCGAAGGAGGCGCGCACCAGCATCAGCTTGCGGCCGTAGCGGTCGCCGAGCCGTCCCCATAACGGCGCAACGAGCGCCGCCGCGAAGAAGGTCGCCCCATAGGCGATGCCCGACCATTGCACGATCGCCGCATGGCCCTCGACGCCCAGTTGCTCGACATAGAGCGGCAGGAACGGCAAGAGCAGGGTCATGGCGATGAGCGTGCTGAACGAACCCGCGAAGCAGACGGCGAGATTGCGCCGCCAGTGGATATTGTAGCCGCCCTGTTCCGTATCGTTCTGCGTCATGCCGTGCCTGCGTGTGTCAGGGATTGTTGTGGATACCATTTTGGGATACCAAGTCGGTATCCGTCATGGACCCACAGCCCGACCGCTGTCAATGCGGGCACGTGAAAAGGCAACAACGATGTCGCAGATGCACAACGTCGAACGGCAGCTCCGCGAGATGATCCTTGGACTTGAGATCGGCCCGGGTGAGAAACTCACCGAGCGCTGGATCGAAAGCCGCTTCGGCGCCTCGCGCACGCCGGTCAGGGCTGCGCTGCTGCGGCTCGAAACCGAAGGGCTGGTCGGCAGGGACGGGCGCGGCTGGACGGTCTCGCCCATCAACCTGGCCGAACTCGAGCAGATCGCGGTCTACCGCGAAGCGGTCGAGGTCGCGGCCTTGCGGCTGACATGCGGGCTTGCCGACAGAAGTGCCGTCGATGTCATCGAGGCTATGCTCGTCTCCTGCGACGACGACACTCCGCGCGAGGAATGGCATCGCGTCGGCATGGATTTCCACATCGAGCTGGCGCGACTGTCCGGCAATGAATTCCTGTTTCGGGCCGTCCGCGACGCGATGACCAGGCTTTCGCGCGCCCGTTGGCTGGAGGTACGCGATGGAGCGGCCCTTGGCCGCGCCTGGGCCGAACATCATGCCATCCTGGCCGCCGTGCGGAGCGGCGATGCACAGGAAGCCGCGCGCTTGCTCTCGCAGCATATCGTGGGCAGTCGCGACCGTCTGTTGACGTCGCTGGCCAATGATCGCCGCGGCCTTCGCGCCAGGGGATTTGCCGTCGTGGCGGCATAATGCGGCCTGCAGGGCAGGCCACTCGCCGCCGAAAAAAGGACCACCGGCCCCGAGCCCCACTTTCGGCCTCGCTTCGCGGACGCCGATGGCGTAGGACCGGGCGATGGAAAACAACCGATTTGAAGTACCCGTGACCGTCAAATCAGTCACGGCGGGAAGTACACAGCTCTTACGCTCGGCCCGCGAGGCTTCCGACTATCTCATGAACAGCTGGCCCGGCAAGCGCACCCCCAAGCATCGCGCGGCGCTGCAGGCCTGCCACGATGCGCTGGCCGGCGACAAGCCGGCCATGAACGCAAGGCGCGCCTTTATCGCGGCGGCGCGTGAAGTGGACGTCTTCGTCAGCGACAAGGCGCCGGCCTGATCCAGGCCGGATTGCCGCCGCGCGCGCCGTCATTCCTCTGTTTCAATCTCGGCGTCAGTCTCGGGTTTCTGACGCTCCCGCGCCGCAGCCTTGGCCGCCAGCTTTTCGGCCTTCTTGGCCGCCTTCTGGCGATCGCGTTCTTTGCGTTCCTGATCGTAATTTGGTGCTCGTGCCATAGCGGCTCCTTTTTTGCTGTTCTTGTGGGCTGACTACGCGTCGTTCGCCTTCCGACGTCTCGGAGCCGGCACCAGGGTTCCTATAAGCTGCTTCGGTCGATCACAAGGTCGGCGGCGCCGAAACGCTCCTTTGCCGTCAGCTGCTGATGCCAATAGGGATAGAGCAGGGGCGGGCGGCTGACCGCGTCGAGGCGATCACGTTCCTCGCCGGCCAGCGTCAGGCTGGCCGCCGCGATATTGTCCCTGAACTGGGCCTCGTTGCGCCCGCCGATCACAAGCGAGCTGATAGCCGGCCGGCCAAGCAGCCAGGCAAGCGCCACCTGTGCGGCGGACACACCGCGGGCCTTACCGATTTCGACCAGCACATCGACGATCCGCCACAGCCGGTCCTCGTCGCGGATTGGCGGTTCGGACCAGCCGGCGACCTGGCGCGCGGTCGGGTTGTCACGGTGATACTTGCCCGACAGCAGGCCTCCCGCCAGTGGGCTCCACACCAGCACGCCCAATCCCTGGTCGACCGAGATCGGCAGCAGCTCGTATTCGGCTTCGCGTGCTTCGAGCGTGTAGTGGATCTGCTGGGTGACGAAGCGCGGCTGATGGCGGGTGTCACTGATGGAGAGCGCCTTCATCACCTGCCAGCCGGAATAGTTGGAGCAGCCGATATAGCGGATCTTCCCCTGGCCGACCAGCGTGTCGAGCGCGGCGATGGTCTCTTCGAGTGGCGTCACGCCGTCCCATTCGTGCAGGAAATAGATATCGATGACGTCGGTCTTGAGCCGCTTAAGGCTTTTCTCGCATTCGCGGATCAAATGATGGCGCGACAGGCCTTCGTCATTGGGGCCGTCGCCGATGCGCATGCGCGCCTTGGAGGCGATCAGCACGTCGTTCCTGCGCTTGCCGCCGAGTGCCTCGCCGATGATCTCCTCCGACAGGCCGTCCGAATAGACATTGGCCGTGTCGATGAGATTGATGCCGGCATCAATGCACAGATCGATCATGCGCTTCGCCTCGGCGAGATCGCTGTTGCCCACAGCCGCGAACGGGCCGGCGCCGCCAAAGGTCATGGTGCCCATCGTCAGCGCCGAAACCTTCAGGCCGGAACGGCCGAGAGTGCGGTATTCCATGTCAGTCCTCGCGATTGAGAAGAATGGCCCGATCAGGTTGCTGGATTTGTAGGACAATCCGTGCGGCTTGTCGCCCTCCGGCCCCAGCACACCGATGAGCGGCCGTGGCGTGCCCCTGCAATAAAACCGTCATTGCCGGCCTATACTCAGTCGATCAGGGCGTTGCGCGCCGCCGTCAGGACGCGACCAGTGCGCCCGGTCGTTGCCGGAGGCGGCAGCTTGCAGATGGAGGAACACCGATGAATGAATCCATACCCAAGTCCGGCGCCCGGGACTGGCTGGAAGCCGAACTCGCCGACACGCTCGACGAGGACTATGAACTGGAGATGTCGGAACCGGCGCTGTCGCTGGAGATCGCCAGGATCTACAAGAACGCGCATCCGCCTTCTATCGACCGCATGCAGTATTTTCGCGACCTGATCGGGCTGCAATCCGAGCTGATCAAGCTGCAATCCTGGGTCGCCTACCACAAGAAGAAGCTTGTGGTGATCTTCGAAGGCCGCGATTCGGCTGGCAAGGGCGGCGTCATCAAGCGCATCACCCAGCGGCTCAACCCGCGGATCTGCCGCGTCGTGGCGCTTCCGGCACCGACCGAGCGAGAGACGTCGCAATGGTATTTCCAGCGTTATGTGCCGCACCTGCCGGCCGGCGGCGAGATCGTTCTGTTCGACCGCTCCTGGTACAACCGTTCCGGCGTCGAGCGGGTGATGGGTTTCGCTGGGCCCGATCAGGTGGAGGAATTCTTCCGTGACGTGCCGGAGTTCGAGCGCATGCTGGTCCGTTCGGGCATCACGCTGGTCAAATACTGGTTCTCGATCACCGACGAGGAACAACAGATGCGCTTCCTGATGCGCATCCACGATCCGATGAAGCAGTGGAAGCTGTCGCCGATGGACCTGCAGTCGCGGGTGCGCTGGGAACAGTACACCAAGGCCAAGGAAGAGACCTTCGCCCGTACCAACATTCCGGAGGCGCCCTGGTTCATCGTCGAGGGCAACGACAAGAAGCGCGCCCGGCTGAACTGCATCGACCACCTCTTGCAGCAGGTTCCCTATGAAGAGGTGCCGCACGAGGAGATCACGCTGCCCGAGCGGGTCTTCAATCCCGAATACGAGCGCCAGGTGCTGCCGCGCGAGCTCTACGTGCCCGAGAAGTATTGAACGAGAGTTTGTCCTTCTCCCCGTATAGTGACGGGGAGAAAGGATCTGCACCAAGGGTTGCCAATTCCCACTGTCGCAGACAACTAGTTCCTAAGTCCGCTTGATGACGACATGCGTGGCAAGCGGCGTCGCTACTTGTTCGCTGCACGCGTAGCCGAGCTTCGGCATATCAATCCCGGCGAAGAGGTGCTCGCCGGAGCCGAGCAGCACCGGCGAGATCGCCAGATGCATCTCGTCGATGAGCCTCTCCTGGAGGTACTGCCGGATGGTGGCGACGCCGCCGCCGACCCGCACATCGCTGCCATTGGCCGCTGCCCTTGCCTGCTCGAGCGCCGAATGGATGCCATCCGTAATGAAGTAAAAGGTCGTGCCGCCCTCCATGACGATCGGCTCGCGCGCATGGTGGGTCAGCACGAAGACCGGCACATGATAGGGCGGGTTGTCGCCCCACCAGCCCTTCCAGTTTTCGTCAGGCCATTCGCCGCGGATCGGCCCGAACATGTTGCGGCCGAGGATCCAGGCGCCGACATTCTCGAAGCTGCGCGCCGCGAACGCCTCGTTGATATCGGTTGTGCCGCCATCGTCTCCGAGCACCATCTTGCGGAAGGTGCGGGTACCGATCATCCATTTGTGCAGGGCTTCCCCACCGACGCCGAGCGGGTTTTTCAAATCCTGGTCGGGACCGGCGCCGTAACCGTCGAGCGACAAGGTGAATGCGTTGACGCGAAGTCTGGACATGGAAAGCCTCCTCAGACCAGTTGTATTTTGCAAGCAGTTACTTTCTAGCAAACCGATTGCAAATTGCAAGTAGTATTTTCCGCGATCGAAAAGATGCATATCCGTACTTCGCCTATGCGATGTCCAGAGTGTTGCCTGATGGTTGGTGCGGATGCCAAAATGGCGGTTGCCGAGACAGCCGCTATACCGGCTCATTTGCCGGTGGGTCCATGAAGAGCATATGGTTTGAAGGCGCTGGGGAAACTATGCTCTCAGCATCTCCGCCACCTCAGGGGCGAAATAGGTCAAAATGCCGTCGCAGCCGGCGCGTTTGAAGGCAAGAAGCGATTCCAGCATGACCTTTTCGCCGTCGATCCAGCCATTGGCGCCCGCCGCCTTGATCATCGAATATTCGCCCGACACCTGGTAGGCGAAGGTCGGCATCGCAAATTCGTCCTTCAGCCTGCGGATGATATCGAGATAGGGCAGGCCGGGCTTGACCATCAGCATGTCGGCGCCTTCGGCCAGGTCCTGCTCGGCCTCGCGCACCGCTTCGTCTGAATTGGCGTGGTCGATGTAATAGGTCTTCTTGTCGCCCTTGAGCAGGCCGGCCGTGCCGACCGCCTCGCGGTACGGCCCGTAGAAGGCGGAGGCGAATTTCGTTGCATATGACATGATCGCCACGTCCTGGAAACCGTTTGCGTCGAGCGCGTCGCGGATGGCGCCGATGCGGCCGTCCATCATGTCGGACGGCGCGATGATGTCGGCGCCGGCCGCTGCTTGTATGACGGCCGCCGCGGTTACCTGTTCCACCGTCTCGTCATTGACGATGAGGCCGTCGCGCAGGATGCCGTCATGACCATGGCTGGTGAACGGGTCGAGCGCGGCGTCGGTGATGACGCCGATCTCAGGCACCGCGTCCTTGATCGCGCGCGTGGCGCGGTTGATGACGTTGTCGGGGTCGAGGATATGCGAGCCGGTCTGGTCGCGCAGCGAAATGTCCACATTGGGAAAGGTGGCGAGCGCGGGGATGCCGAGCTTCGCCGCGCGTTCGGCCTCCTTGACGGCAAGATCGATCGACAGGCGGAAGACGCCCGGCATGGCGGCGATCGGCTCGCGCACTTGTCTGCCGTCGACGACGAAGATCGGCCAGATCAGGTCGTCGACGGAAAGCCTGTTCTCCTGCACCAGGCGCCGCGACCAGTCGGCCTTGCGCATGCGTCGCAAGCGGCGGCTGCCGGTGATGTCGTCGACGCTGCGCGCGCCGGCAGGTTTTGCGGGGGTGAATCTGTTCATCGCCAAAACTCTCGTTTGGCCGGCTTTTATCACGCACCCGTGGTGCTGACCAATGCGACACGTTTGTGCCAGCAATCCGATCGGGTCTCTATTCGGGTTGCCCATTGCCCGAAAGGATCTGCGCCGCACCGCGCATGCCGACGCGGAACGCCTCGTCGAAGCCGACGCCGCGCACTTGCCAGGCATAGGTCTTGCCGGCCTTCGCCAGCCGCCAGTCGGCGATCCAGCCCAACTCCTTGTCGCTCCAGACGATGCTGCCGGAAAGCGCTTGGTCGGCGCCGGCCATTTTCGCAACCGTGTCCAGCTTCGCCATGTCGGCGTCGCGCATGATCCTGTCGTCCAGCCCCGCCTTCGACAGCAGCGCTGCCGTGGGGAAGGTTACCTGCATGGCGATCGGCGCGGCGGCATTGCCGAACGACTCGCGCATCAGCACGCCGCGCTCGTCATCGGCATCGAGCGCGAAATGCTTGACGCCGCGCTCGGTCGACAAGAACACCGCCAGCCGTGGCCTTTCGGTCAGCCATGGCCTGCTGCCGAGCGAAGCCAGCACCGGATCGATCATCGCCGGGCTGTACTGGCAGTAGAGATTGTGAGGCCGATCATACGTGCCCTGATCGTCATGGTTGGGAATGCCTTCCATGCGATCGCGGTAGCGAAAGGCCGCCACGAAGCTGCCGGCCTTGTCGCGCAGCGCCGCCATCTCCGGTTTCGCCGGCAGGCGCTGGTCGCCGGAAACCCGGACCAGAACCGCGTCGAGGCAACGTTTGAAGCCGGCCTGGCGGTTCTTCTCGTACCGACCGTTGACGATGGTCTGCGACTGGTAAAGATCGGCGAGGCTTGCCGCCAGGGTCGGTTGCAAAGCCAGGCAAATGACGATCAGCCCGATCGTCATCGGCACGAGGCGCGCAAATCCAGCCATGAGCAACACCCCATTGGAAACCCGCTACAGCTGCGCAGTCGCCGTGCGGTTCCCGGCGTTGCGGCGACAACGGCTCTTTTAGCACTAGGCTCCGGCACGAGCCAAGACGCGCTGCCGGCATGCCGGCATTGACGCGGCCATGGGCCACGCTTTAGCACTTCAGTCCCGGCGGAGCGGGGGAGGGATTCTTTCACGATGGATTTTGGCGGAGGCGACGAGATCCGCTTTGAACATCTGGGCCGGGCCGGCATCGTCACGTTGACGCGGCCGCGGGCACTCAATGCGGTCACGCACGGCATGGTCAATGCACTCGCCAAGGCATTGCACGCTTGGGAGCGGGACTGGAGCGTCGACGTCGTCGTCGTCAAGGCCGAGGGTAGGGCGTTTTCGGCCGGGGGCGACATTCTCCACATCTATGAGGCCGGCCGGGCCGGTAAGCCGCCTGTCGAGTTCTTCGCCGACGAGTATCGGCTGAACGCCCAGATCGCGCGTTTCAAAAAACCTTATGTGGCGCTGATCGACGGCATCGTCATGGGCGGCGGCGTCGGCATCTCCTTTCATGGATCGCACCGGGTGATGACGGAAAATGCGCAGTTCGCCATGCCGGAGGTGGGTATCGGCTTTTTCCCGGATGTCGGCGCCAGCCATCTGCTGCCCGATCTTGGAGGTTCCTTCGGCATGTACCTGGCGCTAACCGGCAATCGTATCCGCTATGGCGACGCGTTGTGGTCCGGGCTGGCCACGCATACGATCAAGGCGCAGGACCAGGCTGGCTTTCTCGACCAGCTCGCCGCCACCGGCGATCCCGAATCGGTGCTGCGCGGCTTCTTCATCCCGGCGAAGCGCGAGACGGACAGGCAGGTGCTGGAGGCGATCGCCCATCACTTCGCGCAGGCGTCGCTTGCCGATATCATCGGCAGCCTGGAGCAGGCGGCAGGGAGCGATGAGTTTGCGGCAAGGACGCTGGCGACGATCCTGACGCGCTCGCCGACCAGCCTTCGTGTCGCCTGGCGCCAGATCACTGCCGGCCTGACGCTGCCGATGGATCAATGCATGAAGATGGAGTTCCGCATCCTCAACCGGATGCTCGCGGGCCACGATTTCTACGAAGGCATACGCGCCACCATCATCGAAAAGGGTTCCAAGCCGCAATGGCTGCCGGCAACCCTCGATGCGGTCGACGACGCGGATGTCGATGCCTATTTTGCCTCGCTCGGTGAACGGGAACTCGCGCTATGAGTGAGGTGACGTCCAGACGCGTCGTGCTTCAGCCTTCAGGGGTGGAGGTTATCTTCGCCTGGTTCCAGCGAATCATATCAGGATACTGCCTGCTGTTCGGTATCCTGTACTGGATCAGGCTTATCGGCTTCTATCCCGGCTCGCTGTGGCGCTTCGACCTGATGCCGGTCCACTGGCAGGTGACAGCGGTGATGCTCGCCGTGTTTTTTCCCTTTGCCGCAGCCGGCCTATGGATGCTGGCTTCCTGGGGGCCGGTGATCTGGTTCATCTGCGCCGCGACGGAGATCGTCATGTATGCCGGCTTTCCCGAACTCTTCGGCCGCCGCCCGCTCATCGTCGTCTCGCATGCGGGGGTGGCGCTGCTCTATGTCGTTTTCCGCCTCGTCATCTATCTGCAGAAGCGGTCGCCCCGGACCTGAAGCCGGCACGCGCCGCCGGCGATCCGGCGGATCGGATTTCGCCCTGAAATCATTGGCTAAATCTTTAGGTTAATTATCCTTGCTCGAGTGACCGTTCGTTAAGCGTCTTGCGAAACCTATTACCGGTAAGCTCTTGTTAGCCTTGGCGTTTAAGTCGAATTTTATGAGTATTCGATAGTGTCGCGATCAAGGTGAAAAACAAAAAATCACCAGGGCGACAAACGAGAGGCAAAGACAATGATCAATTCGCGTCCGGCGGCAAAGACCGCCAACGTTTCCGACGATCGCCGCGAGGCAATCCGTTCCCTTTACATGGAATCGCTCCAACTGGTCGAGCGCCTGCACCGCCGTCTGCTCGACGTGATCAAGGACGAGTTCGACCGCAATGGCCGTTCCGACATCAACGCCATCCAGGCGCTGCTGCTCTTCAACATCGGCAATTCGGAGCTGACCGCCGGCGAGTTGCGCTCGCGGGGCTACTATCTCGGCTCGAACGTCTCCTACAATCTCAAGAAGCTTGTCGATCTCGGCTTCATCAACCACCAGCGCTCGCGCATCGACCGTCGTTCGGTCCGCGTCTCGCTGACGCCGAAGGGCAACGAGGTGGCGGACGTGGTCGCCGGTCTCTATGAGCGCCATGTCGGCTCGATCGAGCAGGTCGGCGGCATCAACACCGACGAATTCAAGCAGATGAACCGTGCCCTCCAGCGCCTCGACCGCTTCTGGAACGACACCATCGCTTACCGGATGTAAGCCACATCCCCAATCAGAAGCCGCGCCACAGAAGCGCGGCCGCAACAGCGACCTCCAGTCAGGGCCGGTGCCGAAAAGCATCGGTCTTTTCTTTTCGTTGCGCTGGCCGAAGCAAATTGGGGGCCAAGGCCACGTTGCCGCCATATTCCAATGGAACCGAAGATGGCAGTGATGCTGTGGTGAAGACCATGAGTTCACCCGCAGCCGCGGTAGCCTTGCGCGTTTTCACACCGAGGTGATGCGGACCATGGTTGGCTAATTGTTAAGATTGCCAATTTTAGAGTGCGGGCGAGATCGCCCGATGATCAACGCAGCAAGTGTTCGAACTGCTACAAATGTCTGGAACGTCCATGAGAACCAGCCGCCGTTTCTTCCTTTCCGGAGCCTCCGCGCTCGCAGCCGCCGTTGTTGCCGGCCGCGCCAGCGCGCAGGACGTGATCGGGGACATCCTGAAGTCCTCGGCGCGCGGCAACTGGGACGATCAGTTCGACGCCCGCGCCAGCGCAGGCGGCAAGGTGGCCTCGACGCTGCCGATCTTCAGCCCGCAGACCGTCGCCTTCACCGAGCAGGCTGTGGCGCAGTACCAGAACATTGTCGGGCAGGGCGGCTGGGTCGAGGTTCCCGCGACCAAGAAACTGCAGCTCGGCGTCGACGATCCCGATGTCGTGCCGCTGCGCAAGCGCCTGATGGTCGCCGGCGACCTGTCGCAGAGCGCCGGCATCTCGACGGCCTTCGATTCCTATGTCGACTCGGCGGTCAAGCGCTTCCAATTGCGCCACGGCCTGCCGGCCGACGGAGCGCTGGGCAAATATACCTACGCGGCGATGAACGTTTCGGCGCAGATCCGGCTCGGCCAGTTGCAAACCAATCTCCAGCGATTGAAGGAGAAGGCGGGCACGCTTGGCAGCCGTTATGTGCTGGTCGATATTCCGGCAGCGCAGGTCGAGGCGGTCGAGAACGATCGCGTCGTGCTTCGCCATACCGCGATCGTCGGCAAGATCGATCGCCAGACACCGATCGTCAATTCCAAGATCAACGAGATCATCGTCAATCCATATTGGAACGCGCCGGTGTCGATCGTGCGCAAGGACATCATCCCATTGATGCGCAAGGACCCCGATTATCTCAAGAACAGCCATATTCGCCTGTTTGCGCCAGACGGCAGCGAAGTCGATCCGATGAATGTGGACTGGTCGACCGATGACGCGGCCAAGTACCGTTTCCGCCAGGATCCCGGTTCGGACAACGCCATGGCGTCGGTGAAGATCAATTTCCCGAGCCCGGACGGTGTCTATATGCATGATACACCGCAGCAGAGCCTGTTCGGCAAGATGATGCGCTTCGATTCCTCGGGTTGCGTGCGCGTGCAGAACGTGCGCGACCTCGTCACCTGGATCCTGCGCGACACGCCCGGCTGGGACCGCCAGCATTTCGAGGCTGCGATCAAGACCGGCGAAAACACGCCGATCCAGGTCACCAACCCGGTGCCGGTGCATTTTCTCTATCTCTCGGCCTGGTCGACGGGCCCCGGCGTTGTCCAGTTCCGCGACGACATATATGGCCTCGACGGAAACAACGAGCTGCAGATCACTTCGTCGCTCTAAGCAATTGATTATTCAGGGAAAAGGCCGCTCTTGAGCGGCCTTTTCTGTCGTCGCCGCCAGGCCGTTCACACCGCCGCTGACCTCCAACTCTGCGTAGGCGCGCTCCGGCTGGACGAAGCGCGGGCGATTGCGCATGGTCGGCAAAACTGCCGGAAATCGGACCATGCAAGTTGCCGTCTTCATCCTCGTAGTGCTCGTCCTGGTGGCGCTTTCCGGTGCATTGGTGCGGCTGGTGCGGCTGCCGCTGCCGGTGCTGCAGATCGCCATGGGTGCTGCGCTGGCCTGGCCGGCGCGCGGGCTGCATGTCGAGATCGATCCGGAACTGTTCCTGCTCGTATTCATTCCGCCGCTTCTGTTCGCCGATGCCTTTGCTGCGCCCAAGCGCGAGCTTGTCGCCTTGCGTGGCCCCATCCTCGACCTTGCCATCGGACTGGTCTTCTTCACCATCGTCGGATTTGGCTACGCCTTGCATTGGCTGGTGCCCAGCATCCCGCTCGTCGTCGCTTTCGCGCTCGCCGCGGTGCTGTCGCCGACTGACGCGGTGGCGGTGTCTTCCATAGTCGACAGGAACATCGTTCCGGCGCGGCTGATGCATATATTGGAAGGCGAGTCGCTGCTCAACGACGCCTCGGGCCTAGTCATGTTCCGCTTTGCCGTGGCGGCGGCATTGACCGGCAGCTTTTCCTTCGCCGCGGCCTCGCTGAGCTTTCTCTATGCCGTGGCTGCCGGCATCCTCGCCGGCATGGCGGCGCTGTTCGTTGCCGCCAAGGCGCTGCAACTGCTCAACCGCATCGGCGGCGTGCCGGCGGAGGCGCAGGTTCTGGTCATGATCCTGGTGCCTTTCGTCTCCTATCTCGGCGCCGAGCATATCGGCGCCTCGGGCATCCTGGCGGCGGTCACCGCCGGCCTGTTGACCGGAGTTTCCGGCATGTTCCGCTTTCTCGGTGTCTCGGCGCGCATGCAGACGATGTCGCTGTGGTCGACGCTGTCCTTCGTCTTCAACGGCGCGCTCTTCATCCTGCTTGGCCTGCAATTTCCCGATATCATCCGTAAGGTGCCGCCGGAGTTGTCCAGCCGGCACTGGATCATCGAGCCGGTGCTGACAGTCCTGCTGCTGACCCTTTGCCTGATCGGCCTGCGTTTCCTGTGGATATGGATCGGCGACATGGCGGGCGCCATGGCGGCGCGGCTCGGCAAGCGAAAGGCCGAGCCGTTCGGCCTGCGCGTGCGGCTCGCCGGATCGGTCGCCGGCGTGCGCGGAGCGATCACGCTGGCCGGTATCCTGTCGCTGCCGCTCACCTTGCAGGACGGCTCGCCGTTCCCGGCCCGCGACGTGGTGATCTTCCTCGCCGCCGGGGTCATCATCTGCTCGCTGGCCATCGCCAGCCTCGCGCTGCCGAAGATCGCTCGCGGGCTGGTCGAACCGGGCGAGGACCCGGCAGCGGCCGAGGAGCGCCGGGCGCGGGTCGGCGCAGCCAATGCGGCGATCGCCAGGATCGAGAGCATCGCCAATGAGGCAGGCGAGGGCGGGGCCGTCGAGGCACGGCTCGCCGTTGCCGACAGCATCGTCGCCGGCTACCGGCGCCGCATCGCCGCCTCCGACGAGGCCGACGAAGCGCGTGCCGAGGCGCGTGAGGCGAGCCGTCTGGAGCTTGAACTCAGGGCGGCCGGCATAGAAGCCGAGCGCGCCGCGCTACGCGCCATGTTTCTCAGCCGCAAGATCAATGACCATACGATGCGGGCGCTGTTTTCCGAGATCACCTTGACCGAGGCTCTTCTGAAGCAGCGGCGCGACAGGAAATAACGGTTCGCCGCTCTGCTTGCCGCAATCGGGCCAGCAAATTTCGCGCCGCAAACGTGGCGAGGCGAAAACAACTGTGTTAATGGCGCGGCGAACCCAATCCTGTCACACAAAAATGTGCAGGGGTTTGGGACAACGGCATGCGCAAGACAGAACCGACCTCCGGACCTAAGGAATTCAGGCCATGGCAACAGCAGCGGCAGCGTCGAACAAATTCGAATCCTTCTTCGAAACCACGCTGGAAGATGCCGATCCGGAAATTTTCGGCGCGATCCGCAACGAACTCGGACGCCAGCGCCACGAGATCGAACTGATCGCGTCTGAGAACATCGTCTCGCGCGCCGTGCTCGAAGCGCAGGGTTCGATCATGACCAACAAATACGCCGAGGGTTATCCGGGCAAGCGCTACTATGGCGGCTGCCAGTTCGTGGATGTCGCCGAGGAGCTGGCGATCGAGCGCGCGAAAAAACTGTTCGGCTGCAACTTCGCCAATGTGCAGCCCAATTCCGGCAGCCAGATGAACCAGGCGGTGTTCCTGGCTCTCTTGCAGCCGGGGGACACCTTCATGGGCCTCGACCTCAATTCCGGCGGGCATTTGACGCACGGCTCGCCAGTCAACATGAGCGGCAAATGGTTCAAGGTCGTGTCCTACGGCGTGCGTAAGGACGACCACCTGCTCGACATGGACGCCATCGAGAAGACGGCGCATGAGACGAAGCCGAAGCTGATCCTGGCCGGCGGCACCGCCTATTCGCGCATCTGGGACTGGAAGCGCTTTCGCGAGATCGCCGATGCGGTCGGCGCCTACCTCATGGTTGATATGGCCCACATCGCCGGCCTCGTCGCCGGCGGCGTGCATCCCTCGCCGCTGCCGCATGCCCATGTGGTGACGACCACCACGCACAAGTCGCTGCGCGGCCCGCGCGGCGGCATGATCCTGTGCAACGACGAGGAGATCGCCAAGAAGATGAACTCGGCGGTGTTCCCCGGCCTGCAGGGCGGACCGCTGATGCATGTCATCGCCGCCAAGGCGGTTGCCTTCGGCGAGGCGCTGAAGCCGAGTTTCAAGCTCTATGCGGAGAGCGTCGCCGCCAACGCCAAGGCGCTGGCGTCCAGCCTACAGGAGACTGGCCTCGACATCGTGTCGGGCGGCACCGACAACCACCTGATGCTGGTCGACCTGCGCCCCAAGAATGCCACCGGCAAGCGCGCCGAGGCAGCGCTTGGGCGCGCCAACATCACATGCAACAAGAACGGCATCCCCTTCGACCCGGAAAAGCCCTTCGTCACCTCCGGCGTGCGGCTCGGCACGCCCGCCGGCACAACGCGCGGCTTCGGCCAGGCCGAGTTCCGCGAAATAGGCAAGCTGATCGCCGAGGTGCTGGATGGCCTCAAGGCCGCCAATTCCGATGAGGGCAATGCCTCGGTCGAGGCCGCGGTCAAGGCCAAGGTCGTGGCGCTGACCGATCGATTCCCGCTCTACCCTTATCTCGGTTGACCTCGCGCCACGCGTCATCTCTTATCCGCCAGCGGCGCGCCGACCCCCGATCGGTCGACGCGCCGAACTGGAGACCAGACGATGCGTAATTTCCGTCCCGCCATCCTTGGCGCCCATGGCTTGCTGGCCGTTTTCCTGACATTGCCCGGCGCTGCCCTTGCGCAGACCCAACCCGCCCCAGAAATGCCCGCCACCGCTACGTTCGGCAGATGGACAACCATCGTCGATACGCTCGACACCGGGCAGGATGCGCGCAAGACCTGCGCCGCTTCGACTGCCTTTTTCGATGCCAGCGGCAATTCGGGCACGCTGACGCTGTCGATCTCGAACGGCGACGCCATGCCGCCGGACGCCTACCCGGCCATCATGCTTATTGTCGACAACCGGAACCTGCCCACTGGCAAGAAGATCGCCGCGACTTTTGGTGATCCTGGCGTCAAGGTTTCCGCCACCGTCTATTCGAACGATGCCGTGAACGGCCGTCCCAGCTGGACGGTCGACAACCAGCCCAAGACCAGTCTCGCGCTCTTGCGAGCCATGCGCAAAGTCACCTCGCTCGATGTCGCTTTCGGCAAAGAGGCTTTCGCCAGCATTCCGATGGACGGCTTCACCAAGGCCTACCGCAACCTCGGCACATCATGCGGCTTTCCGACCAAGGACGTTGCACCCTAGCCAAGCGCGCGAAGGCGGGTGCTGGCAATCTGCCTCGCGGCTCGCTATCTCTGACGCGAAAGGGTCTGCGTGCCTTGCCATCGTGGCAAAAGGCTCTAAGCCTTTTCGCCTCACCAGATTCGTGAACCCAAGGCTCTCAATGCGCTGTCCCTATTGCCAGTCCGAAGATACGCAGGTGAAGGATTCGCGCCCCGCCGAGGATGGCGCGGCGATCCGCAGGCGTCGCGTCTGCCCCGATTGCGGCGGCCGTTTCACCACCTTCGAGCGCGTGCAGTTGCGCGACCTCGTCGTGGTCAAGAAGTCGGGGCGAAAAGTGCCTTTCGACCGCGACAAGCTCTTGCGCTCCGTCGAGATCGCGGTGCGCAAGCGCAATGTCGATCCCGAGCGCATCGATCGTGCCGTGACCGGCATCGTGCGCCAGCTGGAAAGCTCCGGCGAGACCGAAGTGGCCTCGGGCGAGGTTGGGCGGCTGGTCATGGAAGCGCTGAAGTCGCTCGACGACGTCGCCTACGTCCGCTTCGCCTCGGTCTACCGCAATTTCCGCGAGGCCAAGGATTTCCATGAGCTGCTGGGGGAATTGAAAGGCGACGAGGACAAGAGCGAAGAGGACGCCGGCTGAGCATGGCGGAACGCAGCGAGGCCGGACAGGCAGCCCTTGACCGCCGTTTCATGGCAGCCGCACTCAGACTGTCGCGCAGGAATGCGGGCCGGACCTCAACCAATCCTTCCGTTGGTACACTCATCGTGCGCGACGATGGCTTGGGTCCGATGATTGTCGGCACCGGCGTCACCGCTGTCGGCGGCCGCCCGCATGCCGAGACCGAGGCGCTCGCCGAAGCGGGCGAACTGGCGCGCGGCGCCACCGCCTATGTCACGCTGGAGCCTTGCGCGCATCACGGACGCACGCCGCCTTGCGCTAATGCACTGGTCACTGCCGGCATCGCGCGCGTCGTTGGCGCCGCCAGCGACCCCGATCCGCGCGTGTCAGGCCAAGGCTACGCGATCCTGCGCACCGCGGGCGTCGAGGTTGTGGAGAATGTCCTGGCGGCGGAGGCCGCCGAGCAGATGGCCGGCTATCTCATTCGATCGCTTAGGAAACGGCCGGAAGTGTCTCTCAAGCTAGCGCTTTCCAGCGACGGCAAGATCGGCATGGAAGGGGCTGGGCAGGTGTCGATCACAGGCGACATTGCGCGCCGTGAAGTCTATCTAATGCGCGCCGAAGCCGATGCCATCCTGATCGGCATTGGCACGGCGCTGGAGGACGACCCGGCGCTGACGGTGCGCTTGCCGGGATTGGAGAACCGGTCGCCGGCGCGCATTGTGCTCGACAGGCAGATCAGGCTGCCTGAGACTTCGAAACTGGTGTCCGGTGTCGACCGGGTGCCGCTCTACGTCGCGGCTTGCCTGGAAGCCGATCCTCTGCGGCGGGCAACGCTCGAACGCGCCGGCGTGCGTTTCATCGGCACCGAGACGCATGCAGGCGGCGTGGCGCTGCCGGAACTGCTCGAGGATCTTGCCGCGCTCGGCATGGCCAGCGTGCTGGTCGAAGGCGGAGCCAGGGTGGCCAGCGCCTTCCTGTCGGAAGGCCTGGTCGACCGCATCGTGCTGTTCCGGGGGCCGGAGGCGATCGGCAAGGGGGGCATTGCATCGCCCATCGATGCCAACCATGTCCCAGCGGGATTTCGCAAACTGCGCGAGATGCGGTTCGGCGAGGACAGCTACGCCGAGTGGATAAGAGACTTTTAGGATCAACACCGATGTTTACCGGCATTGTTACAGACATAGGTACCGTCGCGGCCGTCAAGCCGCTGCGGGAAGGCGTGGGATTGCGTATCGACACCGCCTATGATCCCGAAACCATCGCCATCGGCGCCTCGATATCATGCGGCGGCGTTTGCCTTACCGTGACGGCCTTGCCCGACAGCGGCTCGAACGCGCGCTGGTTCGAAGTCGAGGCCTGGGAGGAGGCGCTCCGGCTGACGACGGCGATGGGCTGGAAGTCAGGCACGCGCATCAATCTTGAGCGGGCGCTGAAGATCGGCGACGAGCTTGGAGGCCATATCGTGTCGGGCCATGTCGACGGCACCGCCGAGATCGTCGAGCGCAAGGATGAGGGCGACGCCGTTCGCTTCACGCTGGAAGCGCCGCGCGGGCTGGCGAAGTTCATCGCGCCGAAAGGCTCCGTCGCGCTCGACGGTACCTCGCTCACCGTCAACAAGGTGGAAGGCACCCGCTTCGACGTGCTTCTGATCCACCATTCGCTGACCGTCACCACCTGGGGTGAGCGCCAGGTCGGCGACCGCGTCAATCTCGAGATCGACACGATGGCCCGCTATGCGGCCCGCCTGGCGGAAGCGGCGAAAGAGGGGCTTTGAGCCACTTGAAATTGCCGGCCATTGGCCGTACACTGTCTTCGGGAGAAAGATGATGACAGCACATGCTCACCCAACTCGCAGCCGTGTCCGTGGCGAACGCCTGGAGGCACGTATTACGGCCGACCAGAAGAGTCTTATCGAACACGCCGCCGCCCTTCAGGGCCGGACAGTGACAGATTTTGTGCTGACCAGTGTCCAAGAAGCAGCCACCCGAGCCATCGAGGAGCATCAGCGCCTCGATCTTTCCGTCCGCGACAGTCGCGCCTTCGTCGATGCTTTGATCAATCCGCAACCCGTGAATGATCGTCTGCGCGAAACGGTGCGCCGCTATCGTCAAGCCACTGGTACCTGAAGGTGAGCAGTTCGGCCGGAAGTACTCTTCGGGTCGAAGTGCTTGGTCTCCAGCACGACAGGGCATCCTTCGAGAGCGGCGTAGAGGCGCTCGATCGGTATCTCAGGGTGCAGGCTGGGCAGGATGCGCGCAAGAACATCGCGGCACCCTTTGTTCTTGTTTTGCCGGACGGAACTGTGGCCGGGTATTACACGCTGTCCGCAACCGCCGTAGCTATCGGCGATTGGCCTGCCCAAACCGTTCGCAAGCTGCCCCGCTACCCACTCATTCCGGCCACGTTGCTGGGACGTCTTGCCGTCGACCGGCGGTATCGGGGACAGGGCTACGGCCGCTATCTCCTGGCCGACGCTCTGTCGCGTTGCCTCAAGAACGAGATAGCTTCGTTTGCCGTTGTGGTCGATGCCATGGATGAAGACGCACGCGGTTTCTACCAACGCGAAAGTTTTCTGCCATTCCCGGATCAGTCGATGAAGCTCTTTCGGCCGATGGTCGACATCGCAGAGCTGTTCGAATGAGATGACTGGGGTGGAAAGGAGAAACTCCAAACAGCAGGAGCGCCTCCGCGGGAAGCCTTGGTCGATATAGATGCAGGCCGTTGGTAGATCACGAAGCCATTGTTGTCTGGACTGAGAGCCTGAGGCAATCTTGTGCTTGCGATCGATCCGGCTTCGGCCTAAGTCACCGGCGATCCCGGAGACATTTATGGCTGGCACATCCCAACACGGCAAAGCGTTCATTCGCCCGAAGAAGAAGGCCCACCTTCTCGTTATCGAGGCACGATTCCACGACGATCTTGCCGACGCGCTGCTCGAAGGCGCGACGAGCGCGCTTGACGAAGCGGGTGCGACCTACGACGTCGTCACCGTTCCAGGTTCGCTCGAAATTCCCGCCGTCATTACCTTCGCGCTGGACGGCGCGGCGGAAGGCGGCATGAACTATGACGGCTTCGTCGCGCTTGGCACCGTCGTCCGCGGGGACACCTATCACTTCGATATCGTCGCCAATGAATCCAGCCGCGCACTGATGGACCTGTCCGTGCAGGACTCGGTCTGTATCGGCAACGGCATCCTGACCACGGAAAACGACGCACAGGCCTGGACGCGAGCCAAGCGTTCGGAGGGCGACAAGGGTGGCTTTGCCGCGCGCGCGGCGCTGACCATGATCGCGCTCAAGGAACGACTGGGAGCGCGATCGTGAGCGACCCCGCTTCGCCCGGACAGCCCACGATGCGCCACGCCAACAAGCGCGGCGCGGCGCGGCTTGCCGCCGTGCAGGCCCTCTATCAGATGGATGTCGCCGGCAGCGGCGTCTTCGAGATCACTGCCGAATACGAAGCGTTTCGCCTTGGCAAGGAAGTCGATGGCGCGCTTTACCGCGAGGCGGATGCCCAATGGTTCCGCGCCATCCTCACCGGTGTCGTCGAGGACCAGAAAACCATCGATCCGGTTATCCGCCAGGCGCTGACCGATGACTGGCCGCTGTCGCGCCTCGATTCGACACTGCGCGCAATCCTGCGCGCCGGTGTCTACGAACTGATGAAGCGCGAAGA
The DNA here is from genome assembly GCF_006440955.1 of Mesorhizobium sp. B2-8-1. Taxonomy (NCBI): domain Bacteria; kingdom Pseudomonadati; phylum Pseudomonadota; class Alphaproteobacteria; order Hyphomicrobiales; family Phyllobacteriaceae; genus Mesorhizobium; species Mesorhizobium sp. B2-8-1. Next base: position 193,489 of record NZ_VFTX01000012.1, read on the forward strand.
CGTGCCGGTGGCGGTGATCGTTTCCGAATACGTCGATATCGCCAAGGCTTTCTACGAGGAAGACGAGCCGAAGCTGGTCAACGCCGTGCTCGATCGCGTCTCCCGTCGGGTGCGTGGCGAGGGACGCGGCAAGGACGCTTCATGACGGCGGTCGCCATCGAGGCGGCCAGGGAGGCGCGGCGCACCGCGTTGATCCTCGCCGCCTCGCAAGCGATCATCGGTTCGGCAGCGCCCATCGCCATCTCCATGGGCGCGCTTGCCGGTCAATATCTGCTCGGCCCGGACAAGTCGCTGGCGACGGCGCCGATCACCGGCTTCAATCTCGGCGTGGCACTCGGTGCGCTGCCGGCGGCGGCCATCATCCGCGCCATGGGCCAGCGCGGCGGCTTCATGACCGGTACGATCGTCACCGCGCTTGGCGGTCTGGTCGCGACGCTGGCACTCTTCCATGGCAGTTTTTGGCTGTTTGCCTTCGGCCTGACAGTGATCGGTGTCGGTGGCGCCTTCGTCCAGCAGTTCCGCTTTGCCGCCGCCGACAATGCGCCGCCGCAGTTCAAGGCGCGCGCCATCTCCTTCGTGCTGGCGGGCGGCATCATCACCGCCATTCTGGGGCCGCAGATCGTCATCTTCACCCGCGAGTTGTTCGCACCGGTGATGTTTGCCGGTTCGTTCGCATCCATCCTGGTGCTAGCCGCCGTCGGCGCGGCGATCCTGTCATTGCTGCGCCTGCCGGCGAGGGCCGCCGCCGGCGGAACGGAAATTGCCGGCAGCGATGCCCGGCCCTTGGCCGAGATCGTCACGCAGCCGCGTTTCGTCGCGGCACTCTTCTGCGCGGTCGGCAGCTATGCCCTGATGAGCTTCGTCATGACCGGCGCGCCGCTCGCCATGGTCGGCTGCGGCCTGTCGGAGGACGATGCGACGCTCGGCATTTCGTGGCATGTCATGGCAATGTTCGGGCCGAGCTTCTTCACCGGATCGCTGATCCATCGCTTCGGTGCTGAACGCATTGTCGCGGTCGGCCTCCTGCTGCTGATCGGCTGTGCGGTCGTCGCGCTGTCCGGCTTGGCGCTATGGCAATTCTGGACGGCGCTGATCCTGCTCGGCCTCGGCTGGAATTTCGGCTTCATCGGCGCCACGGCCATGGTCGCGGCCAGCTACCGGCCTTCCGAAAAGGGCAAGGTGCAGGGGTTCCACGACTTCGTCCTGTTCGGCTCCGTGGCCTGCGCCTCGCTGATGTCGGGCATGGTCTACAATGCCTGGGGCTGGACCATGCTGAACTGGATGATCTTTCCTGTCACCGTGCTGTGCTTCGTCGCGCTCGGCGCGCTGAGGATGGCGAGCTTGCGTCTGGCTTGACGCCCCAATTTGAATTTATGCGTCCGGCGGCAGAACCTGAAGCACTCGCGCTATGAACATGTGAAACTCAGCCATGTAGTTGCGCAGGAACTCCTCAGTGGATTCGACCGTCACCTCGCCGTCGTCGGTGATCAGCCCCGGCGTGAACTGTATGTAGGCTTCAGGCGCATTCATCTGGGGCGAATTGCAGAAACTCAGAACGCTTCGAAGGCTTTGTTGGGCGACGGCGGTCGCGATGGCGCCCGGCGATGTTCCGATGACGGCTGACGGTTTGCGCGCGAACGAATTCTTGCCGTAGGGCCGACTGGCCCAGTCGATTGCGTTCTTCAATCCTCCAGGGATCGAGCGGTTGTACTCCGGGGTGACGAACAATACGGCCTGGACGGAGGCGATCGCCTTTTTGAAATCCCGGGCTGCCGGTGGGAAGTCGGCGTCATAGTCGTAGCTGTACAGTGGCAGATCCTTGAAGGCGATTTCGGTCATGTCGAGTTCGGGAGGGGCAAGTTGAACGAGCGCCTTCGCGAGCTTGCGGTTGATGGATTCCCGGGCAAGACTGCCGATGAGGTAACCGACTTTGTGTATAGCCATGACACGCTCTCCGTGTTTGCCACCCGCACCCTCACCGCATTATCCGCCAGATGGCAGCAGATCGCCAGCGTCGCGTCGCAATTGGCCTTCCGAACAAAAATATTGCGTCTGTACCACTTGTTATGAAACCGTGTGCCCCGACGAGACGTTGGAGCCGTGCTCATATGCGGCACCGAATTCCGGTTCACAGCAAGGGATTTTCACAATGTTTTCAATCAAGCTTCTGGCTGGCGCGGCGCTCGCGCTCGGTATTGCGATAGCATCGGCGAATGCTCAGGTGGTCGTCTCCTCGAAGATCGACACCGAGGGCGGCGTGCTCGGCAACATCATCCAGCTCGTCCTCAACGCCAACAACATCAAGACCACTGACCGCATCCAGCTCGGCGGCACGCCGGTGGTGCGCAAGGCGATCACCGCCGGCGAGATCGACATCTATCCCGAATACACCGGCAATGCCGCCTTCTTCTTCGAGAAGGCCGACGACCCGGTCTGGAAGGACGCCGCCAAGGCCTATGAGACGGCCAAGAAGCTCGATTACGACGCCAACAAGATCGTCTGGCTGTCGCCGTCGCCGGCCAACAACACCTGGGCGATCGCACTGCGCAAGGAGGTGGCCGAAACCAATAAGCTCGCCACCCTGTCCGACTTCGGCAAATATGTCGCCGGCGGCGGCAAGGTGGTGCTCGCGGCCTCGGCCGAGTTCGTCAATTCAGCTGCGGCCCTGCCGGCGTTCCAGACCACCTACGGCTTCACGTTGAAGCCTGACCAGTTGATCACGCTCTCCGGCGGCGACACGGCCGCGACCATCGCGGCGGCAGCCAACCAGACCAATGGCGCCAACGCCGCCATGGTCTACGGCACTGACGGCGGCATCGCGCCCTCCGGGCTGGTCGTGCTCGACGACGACAAGGGCGTGCAGCCGGTCTACCAGCCGGCGCCGATCATCCGCGAGGCGGTGCTGAAGGAGCATCCCGAGATCGAGACGTTGTTGAAGCCGGTCTTCGCCAAGCTCGACCTCATCACGCTGCAGGAACTCAACGGCCGCGTCCAGGTCGGCGGAGAGCCGGTCAAGGGTGTGGCGGAAGACTTTTTGAAGAAGAATGGGTTCTTGAAGTAGTCAGCGCTTAGCTGACCGTGATGCTGGTGCGAGGCGCCCCCCTCTGGAAGCTGCCGATCTCCCCCCTTGCGGGGGAGATGTCCGGCAGGACAGAGGGGGGTGCTGTCCCGCCGACCTCTCAACTCGTCACAGCTGCGCGCTCGGACAGGACCGTTTTCGAACAAGCCGACGCTCGAAAGTTGGCGATCCTTCACACCCCCCTCTGGCCTGCCGGCCATCTCCCCCGCAAGGGGGGAGATCGGAAATCGCGTCGGCTTTCGCCAGTCGCCAGCCAACTGTGTACCTCGTGGCAGATTTCCCCCTTTGAGGGGCAGCCATGACCCTCCGCTTCGACAAGCTCGGCGTGGTCATCGCTGCGATCGCTGCCTATGCGGCTTTCGTAGCACCCTTCGCCACGTTCCGCGCCAATCGCATCGTGCCCGGCCAGGCGCGCTCGATCGTAGAGGCACTTCCGGCAATGGCCGGCCCGCTGCTTTTGGCCATCGTTGTCGCAGCCGCGCTTGTCGCGCTGCTGAAAACGCCGCTCGTCCTGCGCCTTGCCGCCAGCGTGATCACGCTGGCGGCTCTCGCGCTGTTGATCGGCGTCACCGGGACATTCCTGACCCCGGCAGGCAATACCTTCGCGCGCGTTTCGCCGGCCTCCGGGTTTTGGCTGCTGATCTTTGCCTTTACCCTCCTGCTGGCCGACGTGCTGACGAGAATGAACCTGTCTCCCTGGTCACGTGTCGGCGTGCTTGTCGTTGCCGCGCTCGCCATCGGGCTGCTGCTCATATCGGGATCCTGGGACAGCCTTTCGATCCTCAAGGAATATTTCAACCGTGCCGACAGTTTCTGGGCCGAGGGCGCCAAACATGTCACGCTGGCGCTTGGTTCGCTGGCGGCGGCGGTGATACTGGGCCTGCCGCTTGGCATCCTGTGTCATCGCGTCGAGCGCCTGCGCGCCGGCGTGCTCAACGTGCTCAACATCGTCCAGACCATTCCCTCGATCGCGCTGTTCGGCCTGCTGATCGCACCGCTCGGCTGGGTGGCGGCGCATGTGCCGGGAGCGGCCGCGCTCGGTATCCGCGGCATCGGAACGGCACCTGCGTTCGTGGCGCTGTTCCTCTATTCGCTGCTGCCGGTCGTCGCCAATACCGTGGTCGGCCTTGCCGGTGTGCCGCGTGCCGCCAATGACGCGGCGCGCGGCATGGGCATGACGGATCGCCAACGCCTGTTCGGCGTCGAGTTTCCGCTGGCCTTCCCAGTGATCCTCACCGGTATCCGCATCGTGCTTGTGCAGAACATCGGCCTCGCCACCATCGCCGCCCTGATCGGCGGCGGCGGCTTCGGCGTGTTCGTGTTCCAGGGCGTCGGCCAGACCGCGATGGACCTGGTGCTGCTTGGCGCCGTGCCGACGGTTGCGCTCGCCTTCGCTGCTGCCATCATTCTCGACGCGGTGATCGAAATGACCTCAACCAAGCGCAGGGCGGACCCCGCATGATCGAGATCGAAGGCATTACCAAGCGCTACGATGCGACCACGGTGGTCGATGAAGTCTCGATGATCATAGAGCCCCGCACCCTTTGCGTCATCGTCGGCACCTCGGGCTCCGGCAAGACGACGCTGCTTCGCATGATCAACCGGCTGGTCGAGCCGACTTCCGGCGTCATCAAGCTCGACGGCGCCGACAACCGCTCGGTGCCCGGCTACGAGCTGCGGCGCAGCATCGGCTACGCCATCCAGGGCCACGGCCTGTTCCCGCACCGAACGGTGGCGCAGAACATAGCCACCGTGCCGGTGCTGCTTGGCTGGGATAAGGATCGCATCAAGGCGCGCGTCGACGAACTGATGACGCTCTATCAGCTCGACCCGCAGGCCTACGGCCCGCGCTACCCGCACGAGCTCTCCGGCGGCCAGCAGCAGCGCGTCGGCGTCGCCCGCGCGCTCGCGGCCGAACCCAACGTGCTGTTGATGGACGAGCCGTTCGGCGCGCTTGACCCCATAATCCGCACCAAGGCGCAGGAAGACCTTCTTGCGATCCAGAGGCGCTTCGGCACCACCATCATCCTCGTCACCCACGACATGGAAGAGGCCGTGCATATGGGCGACAAGATCGCCGTCATGGATGCCGGCAAGCTGGTACAATATGCCAGGCCGGCGGAGATACTGGCGAGGCCGGCCAGCGGCTTCGTCGAGACCCTGGTCGGCGCCAGCGAAAAACCGTTCCGGCTGCTGTCGCTCGGCCGCGTGCGCGACGCAGTCGAAAAGGGCGCGGCGGAAGGTGAGGGGATTCCTGGCGACGCCAGCCAGCGCGACGCGCTGGCCGAACTTCTCTGGTCTGGCCGTCCGGCGCTGCCGGTCAAGGATGCCGACGGCAAGCCACTCGGTCGCGTTACCATCGACGGCTTGGTGAAGCGTGCGGCGAGGCCGGCATGAAAGCCTGGCTGCCGTTGCTGCTCAGGCTTGCGCTGGTGGTGCTGCTGGTCGCTTTCGTCACCAGCCCCGGCTGGTTCGAGCCGCTGCTCAAGCCGCTGACCGAGAACGGCGCGCCGGTGATCTACAATCAGGGCAGCTTGCTGACGCTGATGCTGCTGCACCTGCGCACCGTGCTGATCGCCACGCTCGCCGCCACCATCGTGGCGGTCGCGCTCGCCATCCTGGTCACCAGGCCTGCCGGCGCCGAATTCCTGCCGCTGTCACGCAGCCTGGTCAATATCGGCCAGACTTTCCCGCCGGTGGCGGTGCTGGCGCTTGCCGTGCCGGCGGTAGGGTTCGGCGAGAAGCCGACGCTGATCGCATTGTTCCTCTATGGTCTGCTGCCGATCTTCGAGAACGCGCTGACCGGCCTGACGACGTTGCCCGGCAATGTCATGGAAGCGGCGCGCGGTGCCGGCATGACCGGTTGGCAAAGGCTGCTGAAGGTCGAATTGCCGCTCAGCGCGCCGGTCATCCTAGGCGGCATAAGGCTGTCGGTGGTTATCAGCCTGGCCACCGCCACCATTGGCTCGACGGTTGCAGCGAAGACATTGGGCGAGGTGATCATTGCCGGGCTCTTGTCCAACAATCTCGCTTTCATCTTGCAGGGCGGCCTGATCGTTGCCGCCTTGGCCGTGCTGATCTATGATGGGTTGTCGGCGGTCGAACGCTATGCCGCGCGGCGCATGGGGCGCCAGGCCGAGTAGGCTTCTGTCCCGGTGCTCCGATCTTTCAACGTCCACTTGAACGGGCAGGGTGGTCGAGCGTCAGTTCGAGTTCGATGCCTTGCTCTTTGCAGATCCAGCGGCGGCAGATGACGGCAAAGTCGTGTTGTGTGCCGGCTTTCACGAGCGAGACAAGATCACCCACGGCGCAATCGCTGCCGAGCTGGAGCGCCTCGATGGGTTCGGCGATGACTTGCTTGCCGGCATAATGTCTTGCGCTGGCCGTGAGCGTAATCAACACCCGCCTGCCAGTTGCGCGATCTTCGGGACTCGGCGATTGATTGGGCCGATGCCCCGATCCTTCAGCAGGAGTTCTTGCCATGACCTTGCGCTTCTCCAAGATCGTCATGTGTCTCTGTCTGGCGGCTTTCGCCTTTCTTGTCGCTTTCGGCAACGTCACCGATTACGGCTCAAACTTCGCCTTTGTCCAGCATGTGCTGAGCATGGACACGACCTTTCCCGGCAACGCGCTGATGTATCGCTCGATCACCAACCCCTCGCTATGGACGACGGGCTACTGGCTCATCATCGCCGGCGAGGCGCTGACCTGTCTGCTCTACCTGATCGCGGCCTGGAACCTGTGGCAAGCGCGCAATGCCAGCGGAGAGGTTTTCAACGATGCCAAGAAATTCGCCGTTATCGCCGCGACGATGGGATTCCTGATCTGGTATCTTGGATTTATGGTGGTGGGCGGCGAGTGGTTCGCCATGTGGCAATCGAGCATCTGGAACGGCCAGCAGAAGGCATTCATGTTCTACATGACCATGCTGGCGGTGCTGATCTTCGTCGTCCAGCCAGACGGTGATCTGCGCCAAACCTGAGTGCTGATCCGTGATTTCAATCGATATAAAGCAGCAGCGGCATGGCGACACCTGCCGCCGTCTGGCTCTTTTGGGCGAAAGCCGGGCAAAAACCGAACAATATCTTGACGTTCGCGGCCCTGTTTCGCATACACCGCTGCGAAGAGGGGGATTCCGCGCACGGGATTCCGTCTTTGTCTCAACGGCCCAGGGAGGGGTTCTTTTGGGCCAGCAATCGAGGAAAACCCGGCATGACCATAATTTCCGCCGTCATCGCCTGCGGCCTGCTTTCTGTCCTTTACGCCATCTGGGCGACACGTTCGGTCCTCGCGTCGGACCAGGGCAATGCACGCATGCAGGAAATCTCCGCCGCCATCCGTGAGGGCGCGCAAGCCTATCTGGCGCGCCAGTACACCACCATCGCCATCGTCGGCGTGGTCGTGCTGCTGCTCGCCTGGTGGCTGCTGTCCATCACCGCCGCGATCGGCTTCCTGATCGGGGCCGTGCTTTCGGGCGCGGCCGGCTTCATCGGCATGCATGTTTCGGTGCGGGCCAATGTTCGCACGGCACAGGCCGCTTCCAACAGCCTTGCCGCCGGCCTCGACATCGCCTTCAAGTCGGGCGCCATCACCGGCATGCTTGTTGCGGGCCTTGCCCTGCTTGGCGTGTCGATCTACTACCTGATCCTCACCCATTTCATGGGGCTTCAGCCCAATGACCGTATCGTCATCGACTCGCTGGTTTCGCTCGGCTTCGGCGCCTCGCTGATCTCGATCTTCGCCCGTCTCGGCGGCGGCATCTTCACCAAGGGTGCCGATGTCGGCGGCGATCTGGTCGGCAAGGTCGAAGCTGGTATTCCCGAGGATGATCCGCGCAACCCCGCCACCATTGCCGACAATGTCGGTGACAATGTCGGCGACTGCGCCGGTATGGCGGCCGACCTGTTCGAGACCTATGCGGTGACAGTCGTCGCCACCATGGTGCTGGGCGCCATCTTCTTTGGCGGCACCGCGGTTCTGAGTGCCGCGATGCTCTATCCGCTCGCTATCTGCGGCGCCTGCATCCTGACCTCGATCGTCGGTACTTTCTTCGTCAAGCTCGGCTCCAACGGTTCGATCATGGGCGCGCTCTACAAGGGGCTGATCGTCACCGGCCTGTTGTCCATCGTCGGCTTGGGCGTCGCCACCTCGGCCACGCTTGGCTGGGGCGAGGTCGGCACTGTCGCCGGCATGGTCATCACCGGCAAGAACCTGTTCATCTGCGGCCTGATCGGCCTCGTGGTGACCGGTCTCATCGTCGTGATCACCGAATACTACACCGGCACCAACAAGCGTCCGGTCAACTCGATCGCCCAGGCGTCGGTGACCGGGCACGGCACCAACGTCATCCAGGGCCTTGCGGTCTCTCTGGAATCGACGGCACTGCCGGCCATCGTCATCGTCGGCGGCATCATCTCGACCTATCAGCTCGCCGGCCTTTACGGCACGGCGATCGCCGTCACCACCATGCTCGGCCTTGCCGGCATGATCGTCGCGCTCGATGCCTTTGGCCCGGTCACCGACAATGCCGGCGGCATCGCCGAAATGGCCGGCCTGCCCAAGGAAGTGCGCCACTCCACCGACGCGCTCGACGCGGTCGGCAACACCACCAAGGCGGTGACCAAGGGCTATGCCATCGGTTCGGCGGGCCTCGGCGCACTGGTGCTGTTCGCGGCCTATTCGAACGACCTGAAATTCTTTGCCGCCAATGGCGACAAATATCCCTACTTCCAGGGCATGGGCGAGGTCTCCTTCGATCTTTCCAACCCCTACGTCGTCGCCGGCCTGATCTTCGGTGGCTTGATCCCGTATCTGTTCGGTGGCATCGCCATGACGGCCGTCGGCCGCGCGGCGGGCGCCATCGTCGAGGAGGTGCGCAAGCAGTTCCGTGACGACCCGGGCATCATGGCCGGCACGTCCAAGCCGAACTATGCGCGCGCGGTAGATCTTCTGACCAAGGCGGCAATCCGGGAAATGATCATCCCGTCGCTGCTGCCGGTGTTGGCGCCGCTCGTCGTCTATTTCGGCGTGCTGCTGATCTCGGGCTCGAAAGCGTCGGCCTTTGCGGCTCTCGGCGCCTCTCTGCTCGGCGTCATCGTCAATGGCTTGTTCGTCGCCATCTCGATGACTTCGGGCGGCGGCGCCTGGGACAACGCCAAGAAGTCGTTCGAGGACGGATTCACCGACAAGGACGGCATCAAGCACCTGAAGGGTTCCGAGGCGCACAAGGCCTCGGTGACCGGCGATACGGTCGGCGATCCCTACAAGGACACGGCCGGCCCGGCGGTCAACCCGGCGATCAAGATCACCAATATCGTGGCGCTCCTGCTGCTGGCGGTGCTGGCGCACGGCTGAGCGGCAAAGCTCGACATTGAAAACCCGCGGGGAGCAATCCCCGCGGGTTTTTATTTGACGGCGGTTTTGGAACGCGGAAAACGAATTTCAACGGCTGCGTCCGCGTCCTGCCGTCGCTGTCTGCCCATCGCCCACGAGCCGGCCTCTCCCGCCCCATGATAACAAAAACCCGTGGGATCGCTCCCACGGGTTTTTGGTCGCCTGAGATGGTGCTGCCATCCCCAAGGGGAGGCGGGTCTGAGATCAGGGAGTGCCGCCGCCGGGAATGCCGGGCGCCAGCTTGCTGGCGCCGTTGATGATCTGGCTGAGGAAGTTCTGGTCCTTGCCGCCAGTCGGCGTGGTGCGCGAGATGAAGTCGAAGATCTTGCCGTCCTTCAGGCCGTAATTGGCGATCTGGGTGACCCGCCCATCGGCCCCGAAATAAACCGCCAGCACATGCTGATCGATCAGCCGGGGCTTGTCGAAGGCGACATAGCGCTTGCGAGTCTGCGAGATGTAGTAAAAGGCTTCATTGTCGAAGGTCGCCGTCGTCGAGGGCGTGCCGAGCGCGAGCAGCACCTGCTCGCGGCTTGAGCCGACCGGCACCGAATCGATCGCCTGCTGATCGATGACATACCCCTGCGTCAGCGTTTCGCTGGGGTTCAGATCACCGATCATCTTGGAACTGTTGCAGGCCGAAAGCGCCGCAATGATGGCCAGCAGCGAGATCGCGCCAGCGGGCCTGGAAGAGAAGGTCGACTTGAAATTCAGCGCGCGCAACAACAATTCTCCATTATATCGCCGCAACTTGCGCTGGGCCGCAAAACCGGTAAACCAGCTTGCTTGCCGATGCAACAAGGCCAATTCAACAAACGGTCCCCGGAGACCATCCCCATGTTCCAGCGCCTTTTTGGTCGCGAACGCCACGCCAACCGCGCCATCACCGACGCGCTTTACGCACAAATCGTGGCGGCCGCGCGGCAGACCGTATTTTATTCCCACTGGAATGTGCCGGACACGCCGCTTGGGCGTTTCGAAATGCTGTCGCTGCACATGTTCCTGGTCCAGCACCGGCTGCGTGGGGAAGACGGCGTGGCGCAGGAGATCGCGCAGGTGCTGATCGACGAGTTTTTTCTCGACGTCGACCATTCGCTGCGGGAACTCGGCATTGGCGATGTCGGAGTGCCCAAGCGCATGAAAAAGCTGGCGAAGATGTTTTATGGCCGCACCGCCGCCTATGACGACGCATTGGAGCGCAATGATCATGATGGGCTCACCGCCGCCCTTGCACGCAATGTCCGGCCCGACGCTGCGGCCTGGGCGGAAGCGTCACGACTGTCCGACTATGTCGCCGATGCCCGCAACCGGCTGGCCACGCAGCCGTGCCGGGCGATCGTCTCCGGCACGGTGACCTTTCCGCTCGCCCAGGAGGCAGATCGATGAAGCACGCCGATCCGCAGAGTCCGGTATCGTTTTTTGCCAACGTCGCCCGCCTGCCGCAGAAGGGCTTGCCGGTGGTCATCGAGGCCGATGCCACCCAGCGCGCGACACTCGCCGAAGAGCACAGCTTGCTCTCGGTCGAAGCCTACCGTGCTGAATTCCTGGTGACGCCGTGGAAACGCAATGGCGTGAAGGTCAGCGGCCGGGTCGAGGCCGACATCACCCAGGCCTGTATCGTCACGCTCGATCCGGTTGGGGCGCATATCGATGAATCATTCGAGGCTCTGTTCCTGCCCGAGGATTCCAAGCTTGGACGACAAGGATTCGAAGGCGGCGGCGAGATCCTGCTCGACGCGGATGGACCTGACAGTCCCGAAACATTTTCAGGCGACACGATCGATGTCGGGGCACTCGCCGAGCAGTTCTTCGGACTGGCCATCGATCCTTATCCGCGCAAGCCGGGTGCGTCGCTTGATGCCGGCCGCGAGGCCGAACCGGTGGAGAATGAATTTCAGCAGAAACTGCGGTCGCTGTTGGGAAAATCCTGAAAACCTCACCCGCGACGGAAAAGTCGGTTGTGCGAATGTCCAAAACCGCTATTTTCGCCGAACCTTCGCGATCACTAAAACGATCCGCCGCCTAAGCAAAACCGTGAGATGAATACCGCGTGATCAGGATTTCCATCGATGCCATGGGCGGCGATCACGGACCAGCCGTGGTCATTCCGGCGCTCATGACGGTCGCGACCCGCCGTCCCGACGTCCGCTTCGTCATCTACGGGCGGGAGGAGGCCGTACGACCCGAACTGGCCAAATTTCCCAAGCTGGCCGGTGTGAGCGAATTCTTCCACTGCGAGGTGGCCGTCAGGATGGACGACAAGCCGAGCCAGGCACTGCGCCATGGCCGCTGGAAGTCATCGATGTGGAAGGCTGTCGAGGCGGTCAAGTCGGGTACGGCGGACGCCTGCGTCTCGGCCGGCAACACCGGCGCGCTGATGGCGATGTCGAAATTCTGCCTGCGCACCATGGCCACCATCGACCGCCCGGCGATCGCGGCACTTTGGCCGACGCTGCGCGGCGAAAGCGTGGTCCTCGACGTCGGCGCCACCATTGGCGCGGATGCGCACCAGCTCATTGATTTTGCCATCCTTGGAACCGGCATGGCCCGATCGGTCTTCGGCGTCTCGCGGCCCAGTGTCGGCCTGCTCAATGTCGGCGTCGAGGAGATCAAGGGCCAGGAAGAGGTCAAGGAGGCTGGGCGCATGCTGCGTGAAGCCAATATGGCCTCGATGAACTATCACGGTTTCGTCGAGGGCGACGATATCGGCAAGGGCGTGGTCGACGTCGTCGTCACCGAAGGCTTCGCCGGCAACATCGCCCTGAAGACGGCGGAAGGCACGGTGCGCCAGATTGGCGGCTACCTGCGGGCGGCGATGAGCCGTACGCTGATGGCCAGGATCGGCTATATCTTCGCCAAGGGCGCGTTCGATCGCCTGCGCGAAAAGATGGATGTCGGCCGCTCCAATGGCGGCGTTTTCCTGGGGCTGAACGGCATTGTGGTGAAAAGCCACGGCGGCGCCGATTCGGATGGTTTCGCCGCCGCCATCGAACTCGGCTACGATATGGTGCGCAACAATCTGCTCGACCGCATCGAGGCCGACCTGGACTTGTTCCATGCGCGCAATCCGCATGCCCAGACATCTAGGAAATCCGACGTCGTCAGCGACGCAAAGGAATAGGAAAGAACTTTGATCAGATCAGTCGTGCGCGGCATGGGCGCCGCGCTGCCCCGCCGCATCATGAAGAATGCCGACTTTGAAGGCATGGTCGAAACCTCGGACGAGTGGATCGCCCAGCGCACCGGCATCCGCCAGCGCCATATCGCGGCCGACGACGAGACCACCGCTTCGCTGGGTGAGGCGGCGGCGCGCGCAGCGCTCGCCGATGCCGGCCTGACACCCGGAGACATCGACCTGATCGTGCTGGCGACCTCGACACCCAACAATACTTTTCCGGCCACGGCCGTCGAAATCCAGAACCGGCTCGGCATGCATCACGGCTTTGCCTTCGACCTGCAGGCGGTATGCTCGGGCTTCGTCTATGCGGTAACCACGGCCGACCTCTATATTCGCGGCGGCTTGGCCAAGCGCGTGCTGGTGATCGGCTCGGAGACCTTCTCGCGCATCCTCGACTGGACCGATCGCTCGACCTGCGTACTGTTCGGCGATGGCGCCGGCGCCCTGGTTCTTGAAGCCGGCGAAGGGGGCGGCAGTATTGCCGACCGCGGCGTGCTGGCGATGAGCCTGCGCTCCGACGGCGCGCACAAGGACAAGCTCTTTGTCGACGGCGGGCCTTCGACGACGGGAACGGTCGGCTATCTCAGGATGGAAGGCCGCGAGGTCTTCAAACATGCGGTAGGCATGATCACCGACGTCATCGAGGCGACGTTTTCGCAGGCCGGCATCACCGCCGACGACCTCGACTGGTTCGTGCCGCATCAGGCCAATAAACGGATCATTGACGCTTCCGCCAGGAAGCTCGGGATAGCTGAGGAAAAGGTGGTGGTGACGGTCAATCTGCACGGTAACACCTCGGCTGCTTCCGTGCCGCTGGCGCTTTCCGTGGCTGTTGCCGATGGCCGCATCAAAAAGGGCGACCTTGTGCTTCTGGAAGCGATGGGCGGCGGCTTCACCTGGGGCGCGGTTCTGCTTCGCTGGTAAGTGCCGAACGGTCCGGTTCGGTCCTTGACCTTGCCGGATCAATTACTTAGGCTCTGCCGCTGTTGTGTCGATTTTATGTTTGAGCTGATGGGACGGTCGCATGGGGGGAAAGACACTTACGCGCGCCGACCTTGCCGAAGCCGTTTACCGCAAGGTAGGTTTGTCGCGCACTGAATCGGCCGAACTCGTCGAGGCGGTGCTGGACGAGATCTGCGAGGCGATCGTCCGTGGCGAGACGGTGAAACTGTCGTCTTTCGCGACGTTCCACGTCCGCTCCAAGAACGAGCGCATCGGGCGCAATCCCAAGACCGGCGAAGAGGTGCCGATCCTGCCGCGCCGGGTGATGACCTTCAAGTCGTCGAACGTGCTGAAGAACCGCATCTTGCGCTCCCACCAGAGCGGCAAGGCAAAGGGCGGCAAGTAGGCTCGCTGCAAATGCACGGTTGAAAACAGGCCTTGCGATGATGCCGGGCTTGAATATTGCCTCACAAACCGCTGAAATGAGACCCGATTCGGCAACATGGCCGGATTGGTGTTCCGCGTGATCGTTACGCGCGGCCGGAATGAGCTCCCTCCTGTCGAGGGAATTTCATTCGAACGCCGGTTCCCATGTCCCGGGATCATGCTCCAGTGTGAGGATTTCGCCCATGGACAAGAGCCCTGACGCCTTTCGCACCATCAGCGAGGTCGCCGAAGACCTCGATCTGCCGCAGCACGTGCTGCGCTTCTGGGAAACGCGTTTCAACCAGATCAAGCCGATGAAACGCGGCGGCGGCCGCCGCTACTACCGGCCGCAGGATGTCGAACTGATCAAGGGCATTCGCCATATGCTCTACGACCAGGGCTACACCATCAAGGGCGTGCAGAAGCTGTTGCGCGAAAACGGCAACCATTTCCTGGTTGCCATCGGCAATGGCGATATGGCCGCCGTCGAGGCGATCTCGCAACGAAAGCAGGCCGACCAGGTGCCGTTGACGGCGGCAGCGCAGCCGCGCGGCGGAGATGACGAACTGGTTGGCCAGCCGAGGGTCAAGCCCAGCCGCCGTTTCTTTGGTCTTGGCAAGAGCGACGAGGAAGGCCCGGTCCAGCCGGACGCTTCGAAACTGTCGCGGGACAATCGCGCGCTGTTGCAGGAAGCGTTGTTCGACCTCCTCGAATGCAAGCGCCTCCTCGACCAAGTGCGCTGACGGGCAACCGGCCGGCGCCTGAAGAACGGGAACCCGCCTTTGGGTGATGCGTTACGTTTCCTTGAGCAAGACAAGGCTTGAGCAGACAAGGAAACGTATCATGGCATTATTCTCGACCCTCTCGGACGTCGATCTCGACAGGCGGGTCGCTGCACTCTCCAGGGAATTGGCGGCCCTGAAGAAGGCTGCGTCCAGGCGGGGCGGCGCCTATTACGAAGACGGTCGCGACGCGGCGCTTGACACGTATTCCGACCTTGCGGAACGTCTGCACGATGCGTTGCCGGCGATCCGCGAGCGGGGCAGGGCGATCGAGAAATCCGCCCGCGAGCATCCGGCGGCGGCCGCGGCGATCGGCTTTGTGGTGCTTGGTCTGGTCGCCAGTCTGCTGTTCAGCCGGCGCTGACCTTTATTTTATTCCTCGGTTCCGCTGGATCGGTGCGCGGGCGATTCATGTTGCCCGAAAGTGCACCCGGTTTAGGACAGCGGCGCCTGTGGGTGCCACGAAAAAAGGGCCATAGCCCCAGCTTGTCGGTCTGCAGCACGAACAGGGTTTTTTTCGTCAGAGCAGGCGCTCGTTGTAGCGCTGCGAGATCGCGCTGATACGGCGCGTATCCGGAGGAAACCAGGAGAAGACCGGCTTCGAACAAGAAGCCAAAGCCGGTCTTCTCATTGGCAGTCGGTTAAGCTCAGGCCTTCTTGCCCATAACCTTGTGGTGGTGGTGATGATGGTAGTGGTGGCTGCGATGGTGCTTGCGATGATGACGATGATGCTTGTGCATCGGCGCGGCATCAGCGCTGGTCGCGCCGAGGATTGGCATGGTGAATGCAAGTGCAACTGCAAGCCCGAGGGCCGAGAGGAGGGACTTCTTCATGGATATCTTCCTTTTTTCGCAGGCAATCTGAATCAGGCCAACAGCCTGTTCGCCGCGAGCGGGATTACGCTCCCGATTTTTTTCGTCAGTATTTCCCGAATATAGAATTTTGTTTCTGGAATGTGTCTGGCGCCGCAGGCTGTGGGCTCCGCCGACAGGCTGAGCCCACAGCGCCGATGAGCGGGAGAAATTTCGGTACGGGGCCGCAGACGCAACCGGCTTACATGGGCGGGACCACGCCATTGTTGCCGACCACGACGCGGTTGGCACTCAGCGTGCCGTCGACGCCGCGCGTCGCGGTGATCACGACGGGCGCGCCGGGCTTGAGATCGCCCGGCGTGGCCGGCGCGAAGGTGACGACCGGCGTCTTGTCGGGGATTGAGATATTCTTTGTCTGGCCGTTGTCATAGGTCAGCGTCACCGCGCGGCCATTCACGTCGGTCACGTCGGCGACGGTGCCGTTGGTCATGCGACTGTTGGGCTTGAGGTCCCAGGCGCGGTCGCCTTCGCCCGTGCCTTTCAAGGCTGCGGGAAACACCACGACCTCGAGCGCGCCGCTGCCGCCATCGGCCTTCGACACGGATGCTATGCCGAGGAAATCGCCGAGCTTGATGTCCTTTACCGACGCGCCCGCGACGCCCGATATCTTCCATCCGGCAGCGAGCTTGATCTTATCCATGCCACCCTGGCGGTTTTTCACCGTCAGCTGGGATTGGTCGGAACTGGCCACGACGCCGCGCACCCGCACCGTGTCTGCCGCCGGCGCGCTGGTTGCAGCAAGGCCAAGGCTGGAAAGCGTGCCGAGCACGATCATGATTGTCCGCAATTTCATCGCATCGATCCTTTCAGGAAAATGACAGCCGCGCCGGCAACGTCTTGGGTTTCGCGCCGGCGCAATTGAACCAACGAACGGGGTCGTAAAAATCATCGAGGGACGAGGTGATCAGGTGTTCAAAAGAACTTGATCGAGAGCGGTTGCGAGCGGCGTCCGCCAGGCATGGTTCACGATGCTGTGACGGCCAGTTTGTGACTTGGCAAATCACCCGCAAGCGGGCATGTTCTCGCCGTCTCAGGCAACACCATTTTCATCAAACTCTTTCAGCCAACGGAGTTGCCAATGCCATACAGTGCAAAGCGCGAACCCCTCCCGGAACTGGTTGCCAGCGAAGCCGGGCAAGGCCATAGCGCCCTCAGAACGATTCGGGAAACCAAGGGATACAGTGTCGAGGAGCTTTCCCTGACAACCGGTCTGTCGGTCGACGAAATCGAGGATATCGAGAACGGCAGGACGGCCGATCCGTCGCAACTGCGCCGTATTGCGTCGGCGCTTCGGCTTCCTCAGGAGGCGCTGCTCGGCACGGCCGTGCAGGCGCGGGCCGCGCAAGACCGCCCCGTGCTGTAGCGCCAGTGCCATGCATGTTCGAAAACCCGCCGGGGACCTTGGCGGGTTTTCTGTTTGCCGTGACTGAAGGCCTTGGCACGTGTTTATGGACGCGCCGGCCTAGCTTGCTGCTTCGTCATTTCGATCCGCGGGGTTTCGATGAGCCTGGAATCCGTTCGTGCCTTTTTCGCCAGCAAGGCGCCCGATATCGACGTGATCGTGACCGAGGCGAGTTCGGCGACCGTAGCATTGGCTGCGCAGGCACACGGCGTGTTGCCGGCGCAGATCGCAAAGACGATCTGCCTTCGCGTCGGCGAACGCACCATGCTGGTCGTGACCAGCGGCACCGCCAGGCTGGACAATCGCAAGTTCAAGGATCGGTTCGGCAGTAAGCCGCGCATGCTGGAGGCCGCTGAGGTTATCGAGGCAACCAGCCATCCGGTCGGCGGTGTCTGCCCGTTCGGCCTGCCGGCGCCGCTGCCGGTCTATTGCGACGTGTCGCTGCGCGGTTTCGAAGAGGTCGTGCCTGCCGCCGGCGCCACCAACGCGGCGGTGCGGATCGCACCGCAGCGCATGGCTGATCTCACCGGCGCCGAATGGGTCGATGTGTGCCAGGGGTAGATGGCGATCGATGAGACGGACTTTGGGGGTAAGTCCTTGTTTAAAATGGTCGGAGTGGCCGGATTCGAACCGACGACCCCTTGACCCCCAGTCAAGTGCGCTACCGGGCTGCGCTACACTCCGGACCGGTCGCGATGTATCGTGATAACCCCGCTCGGGTCAACCGAAATTCGGCGCTTGTCGCGCTGGTGTGAATGCGATGGCTGTTGAGCCCGGCATCGCCAGCCGTAATTGCCGCTGATGACGGTGTTCCAGCGCGATCGCGCCCCAGACCAATCCGAGCAGCAGATAGACGTGGCGCCAATGGTCGATGTCGATGAAGGTGCCGAGCCCGACATTGCCGATGAAGGCGACATAGGCGCACAGGAGATAGGGCTGCCATGGCCGGTCGCGCAGCAGGATGCGGAATCCGGCACATATCGTCCAGAGGACAAGCGTCAGGAACGATACGAAGCCGAGCCAGCCATAATCCATCAGCATCTTCAGCCAGATGTCGTGGGTGTCCTCGCCGAAGATGGTGCCGAACACCAGAGGCCCGATGCCGAACGGGTGCTCCATCGCCATTTGGAAGCCGATCGCATAGCGGGCGAAGCGGCCGAGGCGGGCGGTGTCGTAGCTCTGTTCGAGATGGGCACGGTTGGAGAACATTTCCGCCACGCCCGGCAGCTGCAGGATGACGATCATGGCGATCGTCAGCAGCGACAATGCCGCGATGGTCATCACCACCACGCGCAGCCGGAACATGCCGCTGTTGCTCTGCAGGAACAGGCAGCCGGTAAGCAGAACGGCAGAGACGGCAAACATGCCCCAGGCGCCGCGCGAGAAGGAGAAGAAGATGCCTGATGTGATGATGAGCAGCGGCACCGCCAGCAGCGGCATGCGCGAGACCGGCCCGGTCAGCAGCAGATAGAGCAGATAGATGCCGGGCAGAACTAGGAACGGCCCGAACACGTTCGGGTCCTGGAAGGCGCCTGCGGCGCGGTCGTATTTGGTGAACATCTCCGCGCCCGGGAAGGCATGGAAATACCCTGCTATGCCGAGCAGCGAAGTCATCACCGCGGATACGACATAGGCAATGAAGATCAGCCGGTAGAGGCTCGGCTGCGTGGCGGTGACCGATGCGAAGAAGACCGCGCTGAAGGCGAGAAACAGCGACACTGCAAGGTAGAGCGGCGTGTTGGCGAGGTCTGACATCTGCGTCATGGCGATCATGCCGCCGATATTCATCGTCACCAGAAGCACCAGCAGCGGCGCGGCCGCGTGCGAAATCCTCAAACCGAAAAGCGCCCAGATGGCGATCAGGCCGGCCATGTAGATCTCGTAAGGAGCCGGCTCGCTGATGACGAAGCCGGAAAGCAGGATGCCGAGCCCGACCGCGCCCGAGGAAATCAGCGCGATCAGCTTCGCATTGACCGCCGCGCGCGGCAGGTCATGGGTGACCGCGCTCAATAGGCGTTTTCCGTGTTGAGCAGCCGAATCGGCGTCAGGAACAGGATCCGCAGGTCGAACAGCATCGACCAGTTCTCGATATAATAGAGGTCGTATTCCGTCCGCATGCGGATCTTCTCGTTGGTGTCCATCTCGCCGCGCCAGCCATTGATCTGCGCCCAGCCGGTAACGCCGGGCTTGACCTTGTGGCGCGCGAAATAGCCGTCGACCACTTCGTTGTAGAGCAGGTTGTGCGACTGCGCGGCAATCGCGTGCGGCCGCGGGCCGACCAGCGACAGCGAACCCAGCAGCGAATTGAAGAACTGCGGCAGCTCGTCGATCGAGGTCTTGCGGATGAAGCGGCCGACGCGGGTAACGCGCGGGTCGTTCTTGGTGACCGTCTGTCTGGCGGTCGGGTCCGACCGGTCGGCATACATCGAGCGGAATTTGTAGACTTCGATCACCTCATTGTTGAAACCATGCCGCTTCTGGCGAAACAGCACCGGTCCCTTGCTGTCGAGCTTGATGGCGATAGCGGTCGCCAGCATCACCGGTGAGAACACGACGATGCCGATCAGGCTGAAAACGATGTCGAAGGCGCGCTTGGCCACCGAATCCCAGTCGTTGATCGGCTTATCGAAGATGTCGAGCATCGGCACCGAGCCGATGTAGGAGTAGGCGCGTGGACGAAACTGCAGCGCGTTCGAATGCGCCGACAGCCGGATGTCGACCGGCAGCACCCACAGTTTTTTCAGCAATTGCAGCACGCGCGACTCGGCGGTCAGCGGCAGCGACACGATCAGCATGTCGATGCGGGCGATGCGGGCGAATTCGATCAGCTCCGAGATTGTACCGAGCTTGGGATAGCCGGCGACGATAGGCGGCGAGCGTTTGTCGCTGCGATCGTCGAAAATGCCGCAAATGCGGATGTCGTTGTAGGGCTGCCTCTCGACCGAGCGGATCAGGACCTCCGCTGCCTTGCCGCCGCCGACGATGACGGCGCGCCGCTCCATGTGGCCGTCGCGCGCCCAGCGCCGGATCAGCTTCGACATCACCAGCCGCAGGCCGAAGATGAGAATGAAACCGACGGCGAACCAGGTGCCGAACAGCAATCGTGAATAGTTTTCAGATATCTTCATCACGAATGCCGTCAGCGCCATGAGGGCGAACGTGCCGGCCCAGACCAGCAGCAAACGTCCAAAATTGGCGATCGGCCGCATGAGCGAGACGATCTGGTAGCAATCGGTGACGTCGAGCAGCACCACTGCAAGGAACGACGCGGCGGCGATCGTCAGCGGATATTGCCAGGCGAAATAGTTGAAGAAGCCGACAAAGTAGAAATAGACGCCGAGGCCGGAAAGGAACAGCACTGCGAACTCGACCATCCGCAGGACGCCGCTGACCATGATCGGCGACATCGTATCGCGCCGGTATTGCGAGGCGACCTGACGGGCGACATCATTCATGCCGCCCGGCATGCCGCCATCGGTCGGGGTGTCGAGTTTGCGCACAGCCTCTGCCGAAAAGCGGTGCACGGGATCGATCTCGTTCATGGGATTTCCGCAAGCTTCCCCCAGGCAATAGCAAAAGAGAGCTAAGAAACCCTTGAAACAACGCGTGGCTTTGGAAGGGCTTGGGCTTGTGGTTTATTTGGCCAGCGCCGCGAAATACGCTTTCTCGATCTCGGCGGCCATGACATCGGCTCCGAAGCGTGCCTCCAGATCGGCGCGATCGGGCATCAGTTTTCGATAGGCGGCGGGATCGGCCAGCGCTTCGGCCATCTTGTCGGAAAGCTGCAACGGATCAGGTCTGATCAGGGCAGGGGAATCGGCGCCGAAGATCTCCGGTATGCCGCCAACGGCCGTGGCGATCATCGGTTTTCCTGCCGCCAGCGTCTCGAGCACGACATACGGCAATGCTTCGGCGCGCGAAGGAACGACGACCAGCGCGGCCAGCGCAAAGGCATCCCTGGCCGGCATCGGCGGCAGGAAACGCACATTGCCGTCAAGCCCGAGCCGCCTCACTTGCGCGCGGTACCGAGGCAGGTTGTCGCCGTCGCCCACCATGACCGCGCCCAGCGGGCGTCCGAGCCGTGTCCCGGCAAGGGCCAGCGCGTCGATGAAGATGTCGGGTCCCTTGAGGTCACGCATCATGCCGATGTAGAGCAGGTCCACCATTCCGGGCTTCTCCGGAACGTGGTCGAACTCAGCCGCGCGCAGGCCATTGTAGACCAGCGCGTTCGGAATGGGCGCCTCGCCGACCTTCCTGCGATAGGTGCGTCGCTCATAGTCCGAGACGAACAGCAGACAGTCGGTGAAGTGAGCCATGGATCGCTCGAGCGCGAAGAACAGCTTTCCCGTGAACGTGCTCTCGTCATAGTGGAGAGAACCGCCATGCGGCGAATAAAGGCGGGCTACGCGAGACCTTGATACCCGCAACAGTGAGCCGAACAGACGGGCATAGGCGCCACCCTTGGCGCCGTGCCCGTGCAGCACGTCCGGCCGCAATTCTTTGATGATTCCGTAGGTGCGCCAGGCCGAGGCGAGATCGCCCAGTCCGACATGGCGCTGCATCGGCGTGCGATGGATGCCGAGCGCCAGCATGGCCTTCATCCGCTCGAACAGGCGCTCCTCGTATTCCCCGCCTGTGGTCGAATCGCACACGATGCCGACCGAATGGCCGGCGGCGACCTGAGCTTCCGCGAGGTCCCGCACATGCCGAAAGATCCCGCCGACAGGTGAACGAAAGCAATGGACGATCCTGAGTTTGTCCGCCACGTGTGTTCGTCAGAACAGACGTTCACGCACATAGACAGTATCTCCGGGCAGCAGCGGGTCTGACGTGACAACCCGGCCGGTCATCACCTTGCCGTTGATATCTCGGGTGATGTCGACGCTTTCCTGGTTGGCGCGCGGCGTGAAGCCGCCGGCAATGGCGACGGCTTTCTGAACGGTGAGGCCGGGCACATAGGAATACTGGCCGGCGGCGCCCACTTCGCCCATGACGAAGATAGGCCTGTAGCGGTCGATCTCGACGGAAACATCGGGATCGCGCAGATAGCCTTGGCGCAGTTTGTCGGCGATTTCCTTTTCCATCTGCTGGGCGGTGTGGCCGCGGGCCGGCACGGCGCCGACCAGCGGGAAGGAGAGATATCCGGACTGGTCGACACTATAGGTGTTGGTCAGCCCGTCCTGCTCGAACACGGTGACGCGGACGCGGTCACCGGCGCCCAGGCGATAGGGTTGATCGAGCACCTCGTGGAAGGCGGCCGGCGTCGGCCGGTAGCTGGAGCAGCCAGCAAGCATCGACACGGCAAGCAGCGCGCGAAAGAGGGAAGCAGTGCTTTTCATGACAGGACACATACCTTCGACTGGCCGCTGCGGCGTCGCAGCAAACATCTGAGAGCGCGTCCGTTATCGTCCTGTTAGGGTTAATGGCCGGTAAAGGGCGCGATCGATACGGCATCGATCGGCAGGAGTTTTATAACTTTGACGGTTTTGCTTGGCGCCTGCCAGTAAGTCCTGACGGAAGCTTCCTGTGATCTTAACGGCTGAGTTACCATAGTTGTTTACGGTGCATGCGATCCGTATCGGAGTAGGATGCATGTCCGTTCAGTCCACGGCCGCAGACGTTGACGTCGATCTCAGGCAGCTCTTCGCCAGCCTGGCGAGGAACTGGCTGCGAATATTGGTCGTCTCCCTGGTGGTTACCGGGTTGGCGTTTGCGCTCGCTTCGCTGGCAACCAAGCACTACAAGGCCCAGACGCAGGTTCAGATCGATACGCGTGAATCCGTCTACACGCGCCCGGCCGGCAGCAATGACAGCGACAAGCCTATCCTCGATGAGCAAGGCGTCGCCACCCAGGTCCAGATCATTTCGTCCAACGAAATCCTCAAGCAGGTAGCGCAGAAGCTTGATCTGTCGCGATTGCACGAATTCGACGAAACTGTCGATATGTCGCCTCTCAACCGCCTGCTGATCCTGGTGGGGTTGAAGAACGATCCCATGGATATTCCGGTCGACGAACGCGTCCTGAAGAAGATGCGCGAGAAGCTCAACGTCTATGGCGTCGAAAAGACGCGTATCATCGCCATCGAGTTCTCCTCGGAAGATCCCAAGCTCGCGGCTGCTATCCCCGATGCCATTGCCGCCGCCTACATTGCCGGGCAGGGCGCGGCCAAGCTCGAATCCAACACCGCTGCGGCGGACTTCCTGGCTCCCGAGATCGCCGATCTGCAGAAGCAGGTCAGGGATGCCGAGGCCAAGGTCGCCGCCTATCGCGCCCAGTCGGACCTTCTGGTGGGCGGCAACAATTCTGTGCTCGCCACCCAACAACTGGCCGAACTGTCGACCGAATTGTCGCGGGTGCGGGCCAACCGCGCCGCCGCCGAGGGCACCGCCGACAGCGTGCGCAAGGCGCTGCAGAATGGCGGCTCGCTGGATTCGCTGCCCGAGGTGCTGTCATCCGATCTGATCCAGCGCTTGCGCGAACGGCAGGTCGAACTGCGCGCTAACATCGCCGACCTGTCGACGACGCTGCTCGACAATCATCCGCGCATTCGCGCGGCAAAATCACAGCTGGCCGATCTCGACGCGCAGATCCGCAGCGAAGCTCAGAAGGTGATGAAGGGGCTGGCTATGCAGGCCGATGCCGCCAAGTCACGTGAGAGCCAGCTCGTCGCCGACGTCAACACGCTGAAGGCGGCTTCCGCGGAGGCAGGCGAACAGCAGGTCGGTCTCGATGCGCTGCAGCGTGACGCTGCCGCCAAGCGCCAGCAGCTCGAACTTTACCTGACCAACTACCGCGAGGCGGCTTCGCGCCAGGATCGCAATTACGTGCCGGTCGACGCGCGTGTCATCTCGAAGGCCGTAGTGCCTTCCGAGGCCTACTTCCCCAAGATCGGGCCGATCGTCGGTGCTGCTTTTGCCGCCTCGCTTTTGCTCATGTCGGTGTTCACGCTGCTGCGCGAACTCTTTTCCGGCCGCGCCATGCGCCCGGCCAGCGGCGCTCGCTTCGAGCCGATCGACGAGGTGGCGATGCCGGTCGCGGCCAGGGAAACGACGATCATTCCAGAGTCCGGGCCTGAGCACCACGCTGAGAAAGCGGTGGAACCGGAGATGATGGTGGAACCGGATCTGCCCTCGCCGGCGGAATCTGCCATAGAGGTCGAACCCGCCGCCGGCGCACCGGTCGCCGAAACCGTCCCTGTTGCCGAGGCCGTCCCGGTCGCCAAAACCAGGCCGCGTTCGGTGCTGGGCGAGATCGACGTTGAAAAAGCGGCGGAAAAGCTGATCGCAAGCGGCGCCGCGCGCGCCATCTTCGTGTCGCCCGAAGGTGACGAGGCGGCCGCGTCCGCGATCCTGGTGGCGCGTGAGGTCTCCGACGCCGGCCTGCGCGTGCTGCTGCTCGACCTCACGGCTTCCGGCGCCGCCTCGCGACCGATGCTCGACAGCGGACTGTTCCCGGGCATCACCAATCTGCTCGCGTCGCAGGCGCAGTTCAGCGAAGTCATCCACCCCGACCTCTATTCCGACTGCCATGTCATTCCTGTCGGCACCGCCGATCCGGTTCGCGCCATGCGCGCCGCCGACCGGCTGCCGATCATCATGCAATCGCTGACCACCGCCTATGACCTGGTGGTGGTCGAATGCGGTCCCGCCGACGCCCAAGGCATCAGCCGTCTGGGTGGCGATGCGACCGAGGTGTTCCTCTCCATGCTGGAGCCGGATGATGAGGTGACGCAGGCCGCCGTCAAGCTTATCGAGAATGGCTATCCGGAGTTGACGCTGGTGACCCCGCTCGGCCACGAACCGCCGGGCACCCCGGTGCCGGGAAGGCGCTCGGCGGCTTGAGTCCGATGAGCGGCGCTTGTGGTCATCACGTTGGAAGGTGGGCGGGTTAGCTACCGTCCTCGGCGGGCGCCGGCGCCTGGCCAGCGGCCTTGCGACGCAGCAGCTTGGTCAGCTTCCAGATCGTCGGACTGTTCTTGACGACGGCTTTCAGCCTGGCGCTTTGCCGCAGCCCCAGCGCCAGTGCGCGGCCTTTCGACGTCAGCGGAACCAGCACCTCGAAGTGCTGCGTTTCGATATCGCACCATAAACGCTTGTACGGCTCGTCGCCGACCGAGAAATCATAGACGTCGAAACCCGCCTCGCAGGCTTCCTGGATATTGTCGAAGAACAGGAAGTCGCCGGGGCTGGTGTGGGCGAGGTCATCCTCGGCGATCGCGCCGAACTCGCAGATCAGCCGTTTGCCCGAGCGGCTCGATCCGGTCACGGCGCGAAGCTTGCCGGCGACCTCGAGCCCGTGCAGCACGAAGGAGGGCTTATCCTCGGCAAGCGCCTCGGTGAACAGAGCACGGAAGAACGCGCGCACTTGATTGTCGCCGAAGACGTTGGCGATGCCCATCCTGCGGAAGCGGGATTCCTTCATCTCGAAAAAGCCGTCGAGCAGCCGGCCGACCTCGTCCACGGTCCGCGCCTCGATGCGCCGATGGCTGCCGATGGCCTCGAACTTGCGCGTCTGCGAGCGGTGCTTCTTGCGTTTGCGCTTTCCGTTTGCCCGAGAGAGCAGTGCATCGAAACCGCCGACCAGGTCGACGGCGAGCGACAGGTTCGGGCTGTCGAAATAATCGAACGAGGCGAGTGGGTTGGCTACGCCATCGAGGTCGGGCAGCAGGCGTTCGAAGGCGACGAGATCGATGTCGGGGCGAGCCTCGGCTATGGCCGCCAGGGTCGAACGAATAGCCGCACTGTCCGCCCTGGCAAGCCATTGCGGGTCGGCGGCGACGAAATTGCCATTGGCGTGGCGGCCGCCCATGAAGCGCGCAACACGGAATGGCCCATGGCCGACGACCTCCAGCGCCAGTGCGAAAACCGGTCTGCCTTCGCAATTCAGCATCGCCACGACCGGGTCCGGCTCGACCTGCGCGGCCCAGTTGCGGATCCAAACCGCGCTCTGCGCCGGCGCGAACACGGCGGAGCGGCAGAACGCGGCATAGGCCGCGAGCCCATCGGCGGAAGCGGTGGAAACCGACAGCCCAGCCGGCTCTATCGGCGGCACACTGGGCGGGGCTTCGATTGCCGCCAGGCGATTGCCGTCAAATGACGCGGCCGCGTCAACCATACCTCAATCCTTAGGGCGTATTGCTGCCGATTTGGGGGCGCTCAGGCGTATCCGTGCTTGGTTCAGCCTAGGCGCAAAAGGTGAAGGAATGATCGACGGCGGGGAGGCAATCCGAAAGCTGGCGCTCAACGTCGCCCGCTATACCGGCCTCGCACCGCTGGCCAAACCGCTGGTCGGCGGTATTGGCGCCATCCTCATGCTGCACCGCGTTACGGCAAAGCCCGAAAAGCCCGACAGCGTCAACCGTCATCTCAACATTGCGCCCGGCTTCCTCGACGCCATGATCGCCGGCCTGAAGGCGGATGGCTACGCCTTCGTCTCGATGGACGAGGCGGTGGAGCGTATCGCGGCGCGCGGCAAGGGCGGCCAGTTCGCCGCCATCACCGCCGACGACGCCTATCGCGACAACATGACCGAGGCCTTGCCGGTGCTGGAAAAGCACGGCGCGCCGATCACCATCTATGTGGCTCCGGGGCTTATCAACGGCACTGCGGATCTGTGGTGGGACGTGGTCGAGGATCTCGTCAACGCGGGCGATCGCCTGACCCTGACGACGTCCGAAGGGAAAACGACGATCGACTGCACCAGCCCGGCCAAAAAGCTCCAGGCCATCGCACGGCTGCACACCTATCTCACCAGCGAGGTTCGCGAGGAGGACCTGCGCGCCGTGCTGCGCGAACTGGCGCATGCGAACGGCGTCGACGCCGGCCGGCCGCGCGTCGACACGCTGATGACTTGGTCGGAGATCCGCGCGATCGCAGCGCATCCGCTCGTAACGATCGGTGCTCATACGATCAACCACAGCAATCTGAAGCGGCTTTCAGAAGCCGACGCGCGGCACGAAATCGTCGGGGTGAAGTCCATCCTGCGAGCCGAGCTGGGCGAGGAGCCGCGCCATTTCGCCTATCCCTACGGCTATGCCAGCGCCGTCGGCTGCCGCGAAGTGGGCTTTGTCCGCGATGCCGGCTACACCTCGGCCGTGACCACCCGTCATGGCGTGCTGCGCGCCGAACACGCCGGCTTCCTGCACGCATTGCCGCGCATCTCGGTCAACGGCCGTTATCAGAACCTCGCCCACATCCGCACCATGCTGTCTGGCGTGACGACGCCGCTCGCCAACGCCGGAAAGATGGTGGTCACCATCTGAGGCCGGCCGGCAACGGTTCAGCGCTTGGGCCGAGGCTCCAGCATCAGCCATTTGATGATGCCCATGGCCGGCAGCACCCAGAGCAGGCCGCTTAGCAGGAAGAACAGGAAATGCGTCCACGGGCCCGCCTCGGACAGCCGGGCGACCGCGAAGATCGATGCGACCAGCGCGTAGATGATGACAAGCGCCACCAGCAGGAACGTTCCGATCAGCTTTTTCAGGCGCACGGGCATGGTTGGCCTCCTGGAGCCGGGGTAAAGTGCGGCCCAGCTCAATGTGTCGGCTTCGCCATAGGCCTTGACGCGAAGCTGTGCAACCCGACAGACGCGGCGCGACGGCGTGCCGCGCCGCCCGGTCTTGCATGCGGGAATGCGATGGTCCACCAATCCGCGACTTCAACCTGCCGGGATAAATCCATGGCCGCCATTACTGCCGCGCCTTACGAGGCGCGTGACCGCGATCTGCACAACCGCGCGCTGGTGCGCGGCTGGCTCTACGTCGTGCTTCTGGTGCTGTTCGCGCTGGTGCTGGTCGGCGGCGCCACAAGGCTCACCGAGTCCGGCCTGTCGATCACCGAGTGGCAGCCGATCCACGGCGTCATCCCGCCGCTCAACGACGCCGAATGGCAAGAGGAATTCCAGCGCTATCAGCAGATCCCGCAATATGCCGAGCTCAACAAGGGCATGAGCATCGAGGCATTCAAGTCGATCTTCTGGTGGGAGTGGGCGCATCGTCTCCTGGCGCGCAGCGTCGGTCTGGTTTTTGCCTTGCCGCTGCTGTTCTTCTGGGCGGCGCGCCGCATCGAGCGCGGACTGGGGCCGAAGCTGGTCGGCATCCTGCTTCTCGGCGGTCTGCAGGGCGCCATCGGCTGGTGGATGGTTGCCTCCGGTCTGGTCGACCGCGTCTCGGTCAGCCAGTACCGGCTCGCCACCCATTTGACGCTTGCCGCGCTGATCTTCACGGCGACCATGGTCGTCGCGCGCGGCTTGGCGCCGCATTCGGAACCTGCGGCCGATCGTTCGACCCAGAAACTGGCTGGTCTCGTAGTGCTTCTGGCGCTGATCCAGATCTATCTCGGCGGTCTGGTCGCCGGGCTCCACGCCGGCCTGAGCTACAACACCTGGCCGCTGATGGACGGAAAGATCATTCCCGGCGATCTGCTGATCCTGGAGCCGGCATGGCGCAATTTCTTCGAAAGCCCCAAGACGGTGCAGTTCGTGCACAGGATCGGCGCGTATACGGTGTTCGTCGTCGCCTTGTGGCACATGATCGCCGCGCGTCGCCGTCTGCCCGGTTCAACGCATGCTCGTCGCGCGACGCTGTTGTTTGCCCTGGTGCTGGTGCAGGCCTCCGTCGGCATCGGCACGCTGTTGATGCATGTGCCGCTGCACATGGCGCTGATCCACCAGGGATTCGCGTTGATCGTGCTGGGGTTCGCCGCCGCGCATTGGCGCGGCACCAAGGGCGCATATCCCTTGCCCCACGAGATCGCCCTCGGACGCTGAGTCTCTCCGGTCACATCCAGAACGTTCGACTGCGCCATCGTCTTGTCGCCGTCGAATTCCGCCTGACGCAAGGCGGCACGGATCAGAAGCCGAGCCGTACCGTTCGGATCGCTGCTGCGACCGACAGTTCGCGGTTCTCCTCGATCGCGTTGTCGTCCTCATGGTGCCAGGAAGCCGACAGGCAGCCATAGGCGATGGCGTGATCCAGTATTGCCGCCGGCGTCTGGCTCAGCGTTCGCGCAAAGACTTCAGCCATCCCGGCAATCCGTGGGGGATCGAGACAAAGGTCGTCGCGATCAAGAGGATTGTAGAACATGTTCGCGGCATCGAATCCCGGGTCGCCGAGAACGCCCTTCGGATCTATCGCCAGCCAGCCGCGTGCTCCGTGCATGATGTTGTCGTGATGGAGGTCGCCATGCAGCGGCCTGACATCATGCGGACCACCCAGCAGCCGGTCGGCGATTTCCGCCGCTTCGACATAAAGGCTGTTCCGGCCAACGACACGGTCGGCCTCCGCTTTCTTGAACAGGCTGGAAAATCGTTCCCGAAGCGGCTGCAGGTCGGGCGGAGCGGGGTGATCCGATGGCGAAAACAGCTTTGCCATCACCTCCGCCGCGATTTCCGTGGCGGCCAAATCTCCCTGCTCGGCAAGAACATGCGACAGCATGGTCTCCCCGGCATATTCGAGCAACATGGAATGCCCGTCGCGGCCCAGCAGCCGCACGGCGCCTTCGCCGCGCCGCCAGGCAAGGAAATGCTCGCCGCGCAACTCGTCTGCGACGTCATCGAATGGCTTCAGCGCCTTGACGATCGCCGGCGAGCCGTCCTCGCGCCGCACCTTCCAGATGCGGCTCGAAAAGGTCTCGGCGATGAGCTCGGGCGCGCTGATCTTCCAACGGTCCGGAAATGCCGGTGCCGCCATCAGAGGCCGAGCATCAGGTCCATGTTCTGTACGGCAGCCCCCGATGCCCCTTTGCCGAGATTGTCGTAAACGGCGAGCAGCAGGGCCTGCGCGCGCTTGTCATTGGCAAAGACGTAGAGCTTCATTCGGTTGGTGCCATTGTAGATTTCCGGATCGATCTCCGGAATGCGCTCCACATGCGCATAGGGCGCCACTTCGACCACGCCGCCCTTGATGGCGGCGAAATGGTCGGCGATGGCTGCATGGAGTTCCGCACCGGTCGGCACATGGTCGAGGCCACCGAGCTGCAGCGGCACCACCGTGATCATGCCTTGCGCGAAATTGCCCACCGCTGGCTGCATGATCGGATCGTGCGACAGTTTCGCATAGGCCCTGAGCTCCGGCACGTGCTTGTGCTGGAGGGTGAGCCCGTAGGGCAGGAATTCAGAGGCGTCCTCGCCCTTGGCGACATAGTCCTCGATCATCGGGCGGCCGCCGCCCGAATAACCCGAGATGCCGTTGACTGTGACCGGGAAATCCGCAGGCAGCAGGCCGGCGGCGACCAGCGGCCGCAGCGTCGCGATCGGTCCCTGCGGCCAGCAGCCGGGATTGGCGACGCGTTTCGCCGCCCCGATCTTCTTCGCCTGCTCCTTGTCCATCTCGGCAAAGCCATATTCCCAGCCTTGCGCTACGCGATGCGCGGTCGAAGCATCGATGACCCTGGTGGTCTCGTTGGAGATCAGCGACACGCTCTCCTTCGCCGCATCGTCCGGCAGGCACAGGATCGCAACGTCGGCGGCATTGAGGAATTCGGCTCGCGCCGCCGTTTCCTTGCGGCGCTCGGCGGGAATTGAAATGATCTCCAGGTCGCCGCGCTCGGCAAGCAGCGCCCGGATCTGGAGACCGGTGGTGCCGTGCTCGCCGTCGATGAAGATTTTCGGTTTCATTGGCTGATCAAATTCCCTGATATCGAAAACTATATGCCGTTGCCTTGGTTCACCGCGGCACCGTTGTGGCTGCCGTTGTTCAGCTCTTCGAGCCGTGCTTTCCGCTCGGCCAGCAGGCCGAGATACTGCATGGCGATCATCGAGCCGGCAATCGCCGTTATATCGGCGTGATCGTAGGCCGGCGCAACCTCCACGACATCGGCCCCGACAATATCGATCTGGTTGAGCTGGCGCAGCGTCGACAGGATCTTTGCAGAGGACGGCCCGCCGGCGACCGGCGTGCCGGTGCCGGGTGCATAGGCGGGATCAAGGCAGTCGATATCAAAGGTGAGATAGGTCTTCTTGCCGCCCGTCCTGTCGACGATGGCGTAGGCGATGTCGGATGCACGCATCTCCTCGATCTCGTGACCGTAGAGGATCTTGATGCCGAACGTGTCGGGCGCGTGGGTGCGGATGCCGATCTGGATCGAGCGGTCGGGATCGATAATGCCTTCCTTGACCGCGCGGCCGACGAAGGATCCATGGTCGATGCGTTTGCCGTCATCCTCCCAGGTATCCTGGTGCGCATCGAACTGCACCAGAGCGAGCGGGCCATGGATTGCGGCATGTGCCTTGAGCAGGGGCCAGGTGACGAAATGGTCGCCGCCCAGCGACAGCAGGAAGGCACCTGACTTCAGGATCTTGGCCGCCTCGCGTTCGATCGTCCCCGGCGTCTTCTGGTGGTTGCCGGTATCAAGCAGACAATCGCCATAGTCGACCACCGCGAGGTGCTCGAACAGATCGCGCGAAAAGGGATATTGCGGATCGTTGTCGAGGATTGCCGAGGCGCGGCGGATCGCCTGCGGCCCGAAACGCGCGCCGGGCCGATTGGTGACGGCGGCATCAAAAGGGATGCCCCAAACCACAGCGTCCGCGCCCTTCACATCCTTCGTGTATTTGCGTCGCATGAACGACAGCGCGCCGGCATAGGTCGGCTCCAGCGAAGCGCCCGTCTTCGAGCGGGCTGTGAAGGCATGGTCGATGTTCTTGTTCGCCATTACGGATCCTTGGTTTTCATCGGGGTGCAACAACTACAGAACCGGCACGCAACATGCCAGTCACAGCTTGGGGAAACGAAACGGCGCGGGCGCGGTGCCGCCGCGAGACAGGATTGTATCATCATGACACAGACCGCGTTTCTTGATTCTCCCCATGGCGCGGCGTCGATCCAGTCCGGCACGGTGGCGGGTGAGCGGTTCCTGGTTCTCGATTCGTGGCGCGGCATCTGCGCCCTGCTGGTTGCGCTGTTCCACTTCCCGACCGCTTCGACGATCTCGCAAAGCGCCTTTGTCGGTTCGTCCTATCTGTTTGTCGACTTCTTCTTCGTTCTCTCCGGTTTCGTCATCGCCAGCTCCTATGGCTGGCGGCTGAACCAGCCGCGGGAGGTCGCACGCTTTGCGGTGGTGCGCTTCGGCCGCATCTATCCGCTGCATTTTCTCATGCTCGCCGCCTTTGCCGGATTCGAGCTGCTGCGGCTGATGCTGCCGCAGGTGCATGGCGCCGGTGCCGCTCCCTTCACCGGCGGCTTCAGCCTCCAGAGCCTGCTTGCCAACCTGCTGCTGCTCCAGGGGGTCGGCTTCGAGGACCAATTGACTTGGAATGCGCCAAGCTGGAGCATTTCGGCGGAGTTCTTCGCCTACCTGTTGTTCGCGGGAGTGGTCTTCACCGCCGGGGCACGCGCCTGGGTGTGGTTCGTCGCCGCCGCCATCACCGCGCCGCTGTTTCTGCTTGGCTTCTCGACCCACCATATGGATGTGTCCTTCGATTTCGGCTTCATACGCTGCCTGTACGGCTTCTCGCTCGGCGCCTTGCTTGCCTGGTTCCAGCATGATTCCATTGCAGGCGCGCGACAGGCGCTTGCCCGGACCGGCCCGTTGCTGAGCTGGACCCTTGCCGAAATCGTCATGGCGGCTGTCATTGTGCTTTTCGTCGCACTGGCGGGCGACAATGATGCCGGGATCGCAGCACCGCTGGTGTTTGCACTGGCATTGTTTCTCTTTGCTCATGAGGGGGGCTGGATCAGTGTCTTTCTGAGAACCCCACTCATTCTGACGCTCGGCGCGCTGTCCTACTCGATCTACATGGTCCACATCTTCGTCCAGGCGCGCATGATCAATGTCGCCGGCCTGGTCGAGCGCAAGCTCGGCCTCGGTCTTGTCGGCGACATCGTCTTGCGCGGAGAGCCGGCGACCGGCTTCGGCGCCGGCTGGGCGGGGGACGTTGCGATCCTCGTCATGCTTCTTGTCACGATAGGTGTCTCCTGGATCACCTGGCGTTGTGTCGAGATGCCTGCGATGGCCTGGTTCCGCCGACTGTCGAAACGCATCTGAGGCGACATATCGCGGCAACCGCTAGCCGGCTTCGTTCACCTAGATGTCACGGGCATCGCCTATTCCCGGTTTGATCCGGAATGGAGCGATTCTCGATGCGGACCTTCTGGCCGAGCCTTCTGCTTTCCGTCACGCTGGCGGCTTCCGCCAGCCAGTTAATGGCGGGCGAAACCCGCGCCAGGCAGATCCTCGACCGCTTCGAACATGCCAACCATTGGCGCGACCACGTCATGGTGGCCGCGCATCGCGCCGGCAGCATGCAGACCGGCAAGAGGCTGTATGCGGAAAATTCGCTCGCCGCCGTCGAAGGCTCGATCGCGATTGGCGCCGAGATCGTCGAGGTCGACATCCGGCGCTCGAAGGACGGCGAGTTTGTCGTCATGCATGACAGCTGGCTTGATCGCACCACGACCTGCAAGGGTGAGGTGGTTAAGTACACGCTGGCCGAACTGGAGAGCTGCCGGCTGGTGATCGAAGGCACGGGCGCCGTCACCGACGAGACAGTCTCGACGCTGCGCGAGATGCTGCTGGCGACCCGGGACAAGATCCTCATCAATCTCGACAACAAGCTCGAGGTTGGGGACCTGGCGGGTATGGTCGCGGTGGCGCGAGATCTCGGCATGGCCGACCAGGTCATCGTCAAGGAAAACCTGTGGAGCCAGACCAGGATCGCTACGGTGAAGGCTGCCATGGAAGCGGTCGGCAGCGGCTTCCAGTTCATGCCGATCATCGCCGACGACGCAGTGCATGACGCCGGTTTCGTCGCGACGGTCGACCATGCTTTTGCGCCGCGCGCGATCGAGCTGATCAACTGGCGCGCCGGCGCGGAGACGTTGACCGAGACTGGCGGAGCGCTGTTCAGCACGCGCATGCGCGCGGCCGCGGTGAGGGGCGACTGGCACATCTGGGCCGACACCTACGCCATCGTCAACAAGCCCGGCGGCTTCCTTGCCGGCGGTCGGGGCGATGAACTGGCGGTTCAGGCCAGCCTGCCGCGTGAAGCCTGGGGCTTCTGGGCCGATCGCGGCGCCACAATCATCCAGACCGATGAGCCGAAGGCGGCGATAGGCTGGCTGGCAGCAAATGGGTTTCGCGTGCCCTATGCGGGGACGGGCGAACGCGTCGAACCTGCCGCGACCGCCAGCATCAATTGATTTGCCGCGGCTGAAGTTCCGGCCTGGTTGTCGCAGGCCGGCGCCTGCTGACGCAACGGTGTCAGGGGAAACCCGTTATCCATGGGCATGCCCGATACCATCGTTATCAAGCGCCCTGCCGCCTATGCCGCCACCGTTGCTGCGACCAGCCTCGGCTTCGTGGTCGTGCAGCTCGATGTCTCCATCGTCAACGTCGCGCTGAACAGGATCGGTACTGGGCTGTCGATGGGGGTCGGCGGCCTGCAATGGGTCGTCGACGCCTACACGCTTGCTTTCGCCTCGCTGCTGCTCGCCGGCGGCGCCCTCGGCGACAGGGTCGGCGCTCGCCGCGTTTTCGTTGGCGGCATGGCGCTGTTCAGCATTGCTTCGCTGGCTTGCGGCCTGGCTCAGAGTGCCTGGTTGCTAATTGCGGCGCGCGCTGCACAAGGCGCGGGTGCCGCCTTGCTGATGCCGTGTTCGCTGGCACTCCTCAATCGCGCCTACGCATCCGACAAGGCGCGCCGGGCACGCGCCGTTGGGCTGTGGACGGCGGCGGGCGGCATCGCGCTGTCGGCAGGGCCGGTGCTCGGCGGCTTCATGGTCGCGTCGCTTGGCTGGGCCAGCATCTTTCTGGTCAACCTGCCCATTGGCGCTCTCGCCATCTGGATGGCTTATCGGTTTCTGCAGGAAACGCCGCTCAAGGCCGAGCGGCCGCCGATCGACTGGGTGGGGCAGGGACTTGTCGTGCTGGCGCTGTTTTCGCTGACCGGCGCCTTTATCGAAACCGGTTCATCGGGCTGGACCTCAATGCCGGTCATCGGCGGACTGGTATTGGCGGCGGTGGCCGCAAGCCTGTTCCTGCTGGTCGAGAGCCGGACGAGGGCGCCGATGTTTCCGCTCGGTCTCTTTGCCAGCCGCGTGCCGGCTGTGACTAGCCTCGTGGGACTGGCCGTCAACCTGACGCTCTATGGCACGATCTTCATGCTCAGCCTGTATTTCCAGCAGGAAAGGCATTTTTCTCCCGAAATGACAGGGCTGGCCTTCCTGCCGTTCATGGCGGCAGTCACCCTGTCGAACATTGCCGCCGGGCGCATTGCCGCAAATCATGGCCCACGATCGCCCATGGCGATTGGCCTGTTCGTCGGGGCAGCCGGTTTCGGACTGATGGCGCTGATCCAGGCCGATACGTCCTACCTGTCGCTGCTGTGGCGCCTGCTGTTCCTGCCGGTCGGCATTGGTCTTGCCGTACCGGCCATGACCACCGCGCTGTTGTCTTCCGTGCCGGCGGAGATGTTGGGAACGGCATCGGGCGTGCTCAACACCGTGCGCCAGTCGGGTGGCGCGATCGGGGTGGCGCTGTTCGGATCCGCCTTGGCGCTGGGCACGATCGAGGGCATGCAACTGGCATTCCTGGCCTCGGCGCTCGCGGTGGCCGGCTCGGCACTTTGCGCGTTCCTGTTCATCCGCGACGCCGACCATTCCGCTCAATAGTGATGCGCAACGCAAAAAGGCCGCCCGGAGGCGGCCTTTCGGTTGTGAAGCTGCGATGCGCTTAGCGCTTCGAGAACTGGAACGAACGACGGGCCTTCGCCTTGCCGTACTTCTTGCGCTCGACGACGCGGCTGTCGCGGGTCAGGAAGCCGCCCTTTTTGAGCACGGCACGCAGCGCCGGCTCGTAATAGGTCAGCGCCTTGGAGATGCCGTGACGCACAGCGCCGGCCTGGCCCGAAAGGCCGCCGCCGATGACCGTGGCGACGATGTCGTACTGGCCCGAGCGGTTGGCGGCGATGATCGGCTGGTTGAGGATCATCTGCAGGACCGGACGCGCGAAATAGGTCGCGAATTCCTTGTCGTTGACGACGATCTTGCCCGAACCTGGCTTCACCCAAACACGCGCGATGGCGTTCTTGCGCTTGCCGGTGGCATAGGCGCGGCCCGACTTGTCGAGCTTCTGGACATGGACGGGTGCCGCGGCCTGCGTATTGGTGTTGCCGGTGGCGGCGCCCAGTTCTGCGAGCGAGGAAAGCTCAGCCATCTTATGCGACCTTCTTGTTCTTGGAATTCAGCTTGGCCACGTCGAGGACTTCTGGCTGCTGGGCGACATGCGGATGCTCGGCGCCTGCATAGACGCGCAGGTTCTTCATCTGGCGACGGCCGAGCGGGCCACGCGGAACCATGCGCTCAACGGCCTTCTCGACGACACGCTCGGGGAAACGGCCTTCGAGCAGTTGGCGCGCGGTGCGCTCCTTGATGCCGCCGGGGTGCCCGGTGTGCCAGTAATAGACCTTGTCGGTGAACTTCTTGCCGGTGAACACC
Organism: Mesorhizobium sp. B2-8-1; assembly: GCF_006440955.1. Taxonomy (NCBI): domain Bacteria; kingdom Pseudomonadati; phylum Pseudomonadota; class Alphaproteobacteria; order Hyphomicrobiales; family Phyllobacteriaceae; genus Mesorhizobium; species Mesorhizobium sp. B2-8-1. The sequence goes on from NZ_VFTX01000012.1 coordinate 229,993, forward strand.
ACCTTGTCGGCATTGATGACGATGACATTGTCGCCGTCGTCGACATGCGGGGTGAAGGTCGGCTTGTGCTTGCCGCGAAGATGATTGGCGATAACGGTGGCGAGCCGGCCGACGACGAGACCTTCGGCGTCGATCAGGATCCACTTTTTCACCACATCCGCAGGCTTCTGCGAAAAGGTTGTCATGTTTTCTGCTTTCGGTTCGGACCTTCCCCAATCCACAAACGATAAGGAAGGCGTTTCTTGTTGCTTGGATTGGCGAAAAGCGCTTGCCCGCCGCCAATAACAAAACGGCGGCCTTTGCGGGCCGCTGCTTCGTGAGGGCTTATAGGGGAGGAGGGTAGCCCTCGTCAAGCATCATCGGGAGTCAACGAAAACGAAAAACCGTTAAATTTCAAGTACTAAACTATGTGGTATTATTTTACAACACGGCCTACCGCCAAAACGGCTGGTATTTCGCTCACCGCCGGCCACTCGTCACTGCAAGCAGGAGTCTGATTCCGACGGCGACCATAATGGCTCCGGCCAGCCTTCCCTGCCACACGACGAAGCTGCTTCGGCGCGACAGCCAGCCGCCGACCGCGCCGGAGGTCAGCGCGACAGCGCCGAGGACAACCATTCCCATCATCTTCATAGTCGTGCCGAGAATGACGAACTGCAACGCCGCTGGACCGGCCCAAGGGTGAACGAATTGCGGCAGCATCGCTAACATGAAGGCAAGCGTCGTCGGATTGGTGAGATTGCAGATCATGCCTTGCCGGAAAGCGGCAGCAGTGCCACCGGTGTTGGCAAAGGCAGAGGTACGACTTTCATCCTGCCGGCGCGCCAACAGGAATTTGACCCCGATGGCGATCAGATAGATGGCGCCGACGATTTGGAGAAAGCTGTAAAGAGGCTGCGAGGATGTGATCAGCGTGGCAAGTCCCATCGCAAGTAATGGAATTTGTACGACGCCGGCCGATACGCAGCCTGTCGCGGCCGCCAGCGCGTGGCGCCAGCCCTGCCCGACGCCGCGACTGATCACAAGCATCATATCGGGCCCGACGCCGGAAAGCTGGTAGGCAAGCACGGCGCCGAGAAAGGCAAGGTATGTGGTCGGATCGGGCATGCCGCAAAACGGACGTGTCGATCGGGAGTTCCGGCCAGGATGCCGGATCGGCCTTCTCCGTGTCAGCGTTTCGGCGGGATCGAATAGGTTCCGGTGGCGTGCGCCACTGTCTGCCCCTCCGGGCCGGCGACGATGTCGATGTCGAAGACCATCAGGTTCTTTCCGAGCTTCAGGATGCGGCAATGGCCATCGATCGGTCCTGCCTCGGCCTTGCGGACGAAATTGATGTTCAGATTGGTGGTGACCGAGAGCGCATCGGGCCCGGCATGGCTGAGCACGCAGACATAGCCGCCAATGTCGGCCAGCGTGAACAAGGCAGGGCCGGACACCGTACCGCCGGGACGCAAATGCCGTTCGCCGGCATTGAGCCGCACGGTGCAGCCGCCGGGAAACACGTCGGTTGCCTCAAAGGCCGCGCCCTTTTCGTTGAGCTGCGGAAACACGGTCTCCATCAGCGCATTGACCTGGGCTGCTGTCAGCACCGGCTCGAGCTTGGTCTGGGCGGGCATCTCGGTCCTCATTCTGCGCCAAGCCTGTATGGGCGAAGCGGCGCGTTTCTGGCAACACCTTCATCCTACTGGCGCAAGCGATACGGTGTTGATGAAACCCCAGCCGATATTAGATACCCTGCCAGCGGAACGGAATCGCGGAGACCTTAGCCATGGCCGAAATCCTTGCCATCAAGCCTGTCGCAGTTGAAGGGCCGGTTGCGGCTAGGCGCGACGAGGGCGTGCTGCGCCTGACGCTTGCCAATCCCCCCGCGAACGCGCTTTCCCTGGCGGTGATGACGGCGCTGACGGAGGAACTGGACCGTGCCAGGGCCGACAAGGCCGTTCGCGTCATAGTGTTGTCGGCGGCCGGAAAGGTATTCTGCGCCGGCCACGATCTCAAGGAGATGACAGCGCGCCGCGCCGACGCCGATCGCGGCAAGGCCTTCTTCGAAGAGACGTTTGCCGCCTGCGCTACGCTGATGCAGGCGATCGTGCGCCACCCCAAGCCGGTGATCGCCGAGGTCGATGGCCTGGCCACCGCCGCCGGCCTGCAGCTTGTCGCCAGTTGTGACCTCGCCATCGCCTCGCATGAGGCGACGTTCTGCACTCCGGGCGTCAATATCGGCCTGTTCTGCTCGACGCCGATGGTGGCGCTGTCTCGCAACGTCTCGCGCAAGCACGCCATGGAAATGCTCCTGACCGGCGAAACCATCGATGCCGCGACCGCCAAGGAGTTCGGCCTGGTCAACCGCATAGTGCCGCGCGAGTACCTGAATCAGATTGTCAACAAATACGCGCAAACCATTGCTTCAAAATCACCTTCGGTGGTGAAGACCGGCAAGGAAGCGTTTTATGCGCAGGCCGAGATGGGGCTGGCGGATGCCTATGCCTATACCGGCCGGGTCATGGTCGAGAACATGCTGGCGCGTGACGCCCAGGAGGGCATCGGCGCCTTTATCGGCAAACGCAAGCCGGAATGGACCGACGAATAAGGACGAAAGTCATGGAGCCGCGCATCTCCATCATCACCATCGCCACCGACGATCTCGATCGTGCGGTGCGCTTCTACGAGACGATGGGCCTGAAGCGCCATGCGGGCATCACCGATGGCGTCGCCTTCTTCCAGATGGGTGGTGTTATACTCGGCCTGTTCCCGCGCGCCAGCGCCGAGGAGGATTCCGGCATCACCTTCGCCAAGGCGCCTGCCGCCGTCTATCTCGCCTACAACACCCGCTCCGATGCCGAAGTGGACGCGGTGCTTGCGATGGCTGAAAAGGCCGGCGGCCGCATCGTCAAGCCGGCAGACCGTGCCTTCTGGGGCGGCTGGTACGGCTATTTCGCCGATGCCGACGGACACGTCTGGGAAGTGGCGCACAACCCGGCCTTTCCGATCGCGGAAGACGGTACGATCTCGCTGCCCGATTGATGGCTCACCGCAGGCAGTTGACGCGGCTCAAGGCGCCCTATCTCAAGCGCATTCTGCTCGATTCCGAGCGGGTGACCGATTGGGAAAAATACCCGTGGAACCTGCCGCTGTTTCGCGGTCACGCCTTCGAACTCAAATTCACCACACCAATTACCATCATCGTCGGTGAGAACGGCACCGGCAAATCGACATTGCTCGAGGCGATCGGCGCGCTCGCCGGCTACGACGAAGCCGGAGGCGGCAAGGGCTATCAGCCCGTCGACCATTCCGGCGCCATCGACAAGAGTGGTGCCGCGCTGGCAGACACTTTCCGTGGCCATTGGTTGCCAAAAGTCACCGCCGGCTGGTTCTTTCGCGCCGAATCCTTCTACTCGGTGGCTCGCTATCTTGACCAGGTGGCCCTGGAAGATCCGTTCAAGCCACCTCCGCCCGACTTTCTGTCCTGGTCGCATGGCGAAGGGTTCATCCGCTTCTTCGAGGAACGTTGCCGCAGACAAGGCATCTACATCCTCGACGAGCCCGAAAGCGCGCTGTCTCCATCGCGCCAGATCGAGCTTCTCAAGATGCTGCGGCGCATGGATCGGTCGGGCACCGCGCAAGTGATCATGGCGACGCATTCGCCGCTGCTGATGGCCTGTCCGGGCGCGCGGCTGTTCCGCATCAGCCGGTTCGGGCTCGATCCGACCGATTTTCGTGATACGGACCACTTCCGCATGATGCGCGATTTCAGCAGTGATCCTGATGGCTTTCTCGCCGAGGCGTTGTATGAGGACGAGCCATGAATCACGATAGCTACGACAACGCCTACATCGCCGGCATCCTCAATTCGGTGAAGACCATCGCCATGGTCGGCGCGTCCGCCAACGACGTGCGGCCGAGCTATTTCGTGTTGAAATACCTGCTGGCCAAGGGGTTTGAGGTGTTCCCCATCAATCCGGGCCATGCCGGCAAGGAGATACTCGGCCGTACGGTCTATGGCAGCCTTGCCGAGATTGCGCAGCCCACCGACATGGTCGACATCTTCCGCGCCTCGGCGGCGGTGCCCGGCGTTGTCGACCAGGTGCTGAAGCTCGATCCCCTGCCGAAAGTGATCTGGATGCAGCTCGGCGTGCGCCACGACGAGGCCGCCGCGCGCGCCGAAGCCGCCGGCATCAAGGTGGTGATGAACCGCTGCCCCAAGATCGAATACGGCAAGCTGTCCGGCGAGATCGGCTGGACCGGGGTCAATTCCGGTGTGCTGTCGTCGAAGAAGCCGCTGATGCGGTCGGGATTCCAGAGTTTCGGCGTGCGGCAAAAATAGACAACGGGAAGGCGCAAAATTATTCCGGCAGGAGCCGCATTTTCCTGCTGCCCGGTCGAAGATGACACGCCGAAGGGCATTTTCTTCTTTGCATTCGTGGTCGAGCTTGGCCAAGAATGGCCGGCGAATTTCAGAAGTTTTTTCGAGGGAGGTTTCAGTGACCCGCACGCCCGGTTTCAACACGCTCGCCGTCCATGCCGGCGCCAAGCCCGATCCGGCCACCGGCGCACGCGCCACGCCGATCTACCAGACGACCTCCTTTGTTTTCGACGACGCCGATCATGCCGCCTCGCTGTTCGGGCTGAAGGCCTTCGGCAACATCTACACCCGCATCATGAACCCGACGCAGGCGGTGCTCGAAGAACGCATAGCGGCGCTCGAGGGCGGCACGGCCGCCCTTGCGGTCGCGTCCGGCCACGCCGCCCAGGTAATCGTGTTCCACAATCTGTTGCAGCCGAGCGACAATTTCGTCGCCGCCAACAAGCTCTATGGCGGTTCGATCAACCAGTTCGGCCATGCCTTCAAGAACTTTGGCTGGGAGGTGCGCTGGGCCGAAGCGAACGATCCGTCAACCTTCGAGAGCCAGATCGATGACAAGACCAAGGCGATCTTCATCGAGAGTCTGGCCAATCCCGGCGGCACCTTCGTCGACATCGAGAAGATCGGCGACATCGCGCGTAAGCATGGCCTGCCGCTGATCGTCGACAACACCCTGGCCTCGCCCTACCTGATCCGGCCGATCGAGCACGGCGCCGACATTGTCGTCCATTCGCTGACCAAGTTCATTGGCGGTCACGGCAACTCGATCGGCGGCGCCATCGTCGATGGCGGCACGTTCGACTGGTCGAAATCAGGGAAGTACCCGATGCTGTCGGAACCGCGCCCCGAATATGGCGGCCTGGTGCTGCACGAAACCTTCGGCAATTTCGCCTTCGCCATCGCCGCGCGCGTGCTTGGCCTGCGCGATCTCGGCCCGGCGATTTCGCCGTTCAACGCCTTTCTCATTTTGACAGGCCTCGAAACCTTGCCGCTGCGCATGCAGCGCCATTGCGACAATGCGATCACCGTCGCGGGCTGGCTGTCCAACCATCCCAAGGTGGCCTGGGTCAACTATCCCGGCCTTCCCAGCGACAAGAACAACGCCCTGCAAAAGAAATACTCGCCGCAAAGCGCCGGCGCGGTCTTCACCTTCGGCCTCAAGGGCGGTTACGAGGCCGGCGTCAAATTCGTTGAAGCGTTGGAGTTGTTCTCGCACTTGGCCAATGTCGGTGACACCAAGTCGTTGGTCATCCATCCGGCGTCGACCACGCACCGACAGCTGTCCGACGAGCAGAAGGTCAAGGCGGGTGCGGGACCGGACACGGTGCGGCTGTCCATCGGCATCGAGGACGTCACCGACATCGTCGCCGATCTCGAACAGGCACTCGCCAAAGTTTGATCTATCCTCCCCCTCGTGGGCGGGTCGGCGCAAAACGCCGGGGTAAGGCGAGCCGGCCCGAGGCCGGTTCTTCATGGAGGCAAATCCTGTCCGAGCATTACCTGACGATATCGACGGATTCTGTCGGCGCCGAAGAAGGCGCGCCGGCGCCCGATCGCCTGATCTCGGGCGATCCGAAATTCCGCACCTGGAACGTCGAGGAGCGCGAAGGCGGCCTTTATGCCGGTATCTGGGAATCGACCCCGGGCAAGTGGCGCATCGTCTACGACGAATGGGAATTCTGTCACATCCTCTCCGGCGTTTCGGTGATCGAAGAGGAGGGTGGCGAAGCGCGCACCGTCAGGGCCGGCGACAGCTTCGTGCTGCGGCCTGGCTTTAAGGGAAGCTGGGAAGTGCTTGAAACCACCCGCAAGGAGTATGTGATCAGGCTGTGAGCTGCGCGCAGCTCACAGCTCAGGCCTGCGCTCCTTCAGAAGCCGACGGTGAGCGCTTCCAGCCCATGGAAATGATACGTGTCACGGAAGCTTGGGCTTTGGGCAAGACGGAGCTTTGGGTGCCGCTCGAACAAGGTTTTCAGCGACACCTGCAATTCGAGCCTGGCCAGGGGCGCGCCGATGCAGAAATGGATGCCGGCGCCGAACGACACGTTCTTCTGGTCGACACGACCCGCCCGGAAGGCCCGCGGCTCGGCAAAGGCATGCGGGTCATGGTTGGCCATGCCGAGGAGCAGGCCAATCGTCTGGCCGGGCTGCACGACGATCCCGGGTGCGATTTCGATCTCCTGGTAGGCGTAGCGGGTGAACATGTGCAGCGGCGCGTCGAAGCGCAGGCATTCCTCGACAGCGGCCGCTGTTGCCTCGGCTGAGGTGAAGAAACGGCGCGGGTCGCCGCCTTGCGCCAAGATCGAGCGCACCGCATTGCCGGTCTGGTGCACGGTCGCTTCGTGGCCGGCATTGAGCAGCAGGATCGCCGAGGACACCATTTCGTCTTCCGACAATTTTTGGCCGCCCTCCTGCGCCGAGATCAGCAGCGACAGCAGGTCGTCGCCGGGATTTTTGCGCCGTTCGGCGATGGTGCCGCGCAGGAAATCGGCGAAATCCTGCGCCGCGCGATTGGCCGTCTCCTCGATCTCGCGAGTGCGGCCATGCACGTACATGGCGACCATTCGATGTGACCAGTCGAGCAGTTGCGGTCCCATTTCGACCGGCACGCCGAGCATCTCGGCAATGATGGTGATGGGCAGGGGAGAAGCGAAGGCGGGCAGCAGGTCGACTTGCTTGCCCGGCTCGAAACGATCGATCAGTTCGTTGGCGAGTGCCTCCACGCGCGGCCGCAGCCGCTCGACCTGGCGCGACACGAAGGCGCGGTTGACCAGTGTTCGAAGCCGCGTGTGTACCGGCGGCTCCAGTTCCAGCATGGAATTGGCTTCGATGCCGTCGAATGCCTTGAGATGTGTTCTATCCCGGCCGATGCCACGACTGTCGGGAATGCCCGCCGGGTTCTGGCGGCCGAAGCGGCGGTCGCGCAACAGCTTGTTGACGTCGTCGAAGCCGCCAAAGCACCAGAATCCGAATTCTTCCCAGAAAAAGGCATTCGATGCATCGTGCAGGAACGAATAGGCCTCGTACGGATCCTGGAAGAAAGCGCGCTCGTGCGGGTCAAGCCTCAGGTGACGGGTCGCTGGATCAAAGGCGAGGTAGGATGGCGTCAATTTGGTCATGCCAGACCAATAGCGCGGCTTGCCAGCCTGGTTCCAGACCGTATGTTGGCGCCCGCAATCCAATGCGTTGAGCCAGCCGCAACGGCTGCGGAAAGTCTGATTTGATGAATGTGATCGTTGTCGGCGCGGGCATCGCCGGTCTCTCCACCGCATGGTCGCTGGTCAAGGCCGGCCATAGCGTTTCCATCGTCGAGCAGGGGCCGATCCCCAATCCGTTGGCGGCATCCGGCGACCATCACCGCATCATTCGCCGTGCCTACCGGGCCGGGACCGGCTACGGCCGGCTGATCGGCGAGGCCTATGAAGCCTGGGACGAGATGTGGGCCGACCTCGGCGAGAACCATCTCGATTCCAGGGGCTTCCTCTGCGTCTCGCGCGAGCCGGGCGACGAAGCCGAGGAATACCGGGACGGGCTGGAGGAGGGAAACTATCCGTTCGACCTGCTGGAACCTGATGCCGCGGTCGAACGCTGGCCTTTCCTGGAGCCGGGCTCGTTCCGCTACGCCTATTTTTCGCCGGAAGGCGGCGCGCTGCATTGCCGCAAGATCGCGTCCGGCCTGGCCAAGTGGCTGCGCGCCAACGGCGCCAACGTCTACGAGAACAGCAAGGTGACGGCGGTCGACTCCGAGGCAGGGCATATCGTGCTCGCGTCCGGCGAGACGATGCAGGCCGACCGCATCGTCGTCGCTGCGGGCGCCTGGGTGCTGAAACTGTTCCCCGAACTCGGCGGCGAACTGAAGACGTACCGAACCGCGCTCGCCTATGTCGAACCGCCGGCGGACCTCAAGGCCGTCTGGGAAGTTGCGCCCGTAGTCCTCGATGTAGGTGGCAAGACCGACGGTTACATGATCCCGCTGACCCGAGGTGCCGGCATGAAATTCGGTTCAGGCCTGCACAGGGTGCCGACCAGCGACGCCGACTGGAACCGGCAGCCGGTGCCGGGCGAGGGCGAGGCGATTCGCAACCTGTTTTCGCCGCCGATCGCCCGCATCGAGGAGTATGAGGTGACCGAAGTGGTCACCTGCGCCTATACATTCACGGACGATGAGAAATTCCTGGCGCATGAGACGGGCAAATGCCTGATCGTCTCGGCCTGCTCGGGCCATGGTTATAAATTCGGCGCGGCGGTCGGCCGGCGCGTGGCGGCGGCTGTCGATGATGGCGATATTGCCGGCCTGAAACGTTGGTTGCGAGCCGAAATCGCCTGAATTCAGTCCTGGCAATGCCTGGGAATATGCACGCGCCGCCAGCCGGATGAGCCTTCGCGCACCAGCACGCGCCGCGCGACGGTCTGGTAGGCGGCGGGAATGTCGACGACGCGCCTTTGCTCCGGTCGCACCAGCACCTCCTCGGCGATCCTGTCATATTGCGCCGGGATGACGGTGCGCCTCGTGCGCTCCGGCCGGATCACCACCGTTTCGGCGACGCGTTCATAGCGCGCCCCGTGCCGGACCTTGCACAGCACCTTGCGGCCGTGGATGACGCGCCATTCCCAGGAATAGCCGCCATCGTCGACCTTGACTGTGTGGTAGACGGTGCGGGTGATTGCGGGCACCACCTCATAGGTCACCTGTGCCGGAACGGTCATCACCACGCGCTCGCGCGTGCCGTAGATCGGCGCTTCATAATCGACCTGCTGGCTGGGCGGACTGATCATCACGTCCTCATAGACGGTATCATAGACATCAGGCGTGCGGACCGGCTCATAGCATTCGACGGCGCGGCCGCCCGCGGCCGTCTGCGAAATCGAGCCAAGCATGGTCAGCCCGGCCATGGCGAAGCATGCGGTTTTCCTGGACATGACATTCCCCCTGTTGAACCGTGGACACAAGTTCAACGTTGAATTGTAGGGGAAGCGGTCCGCGAGAAAAGCAGTTTCGGCGCATTTCGTTAAGTGATGCGGTTAAGAAACTGCTACCTGTCTTCGGCCGCAGGTGCCGTCGCGAGCCGGCGGAAGCGCCCGCCGCTGCGAATCTCGCCTGGAAAGCTTGATTCGACTTACCCAGATGGCTAGGAGGGGTCGGCCTTGCACAAGGATGAGCCGGCATCCTATTTACACAATAACGATCCAGAACCGATTCTGCCCGAGTTGCCAGCATGTCCGGCGCCGGAATCCCACCGCGAGACAAGAGATAACGAATGAAGAACCCCGTCGAAACCTACATGAACCTCGTTCCGATGGTGGTCGAACAGACCAATCGCGGCGAGCGGGCCTACGACATTTTCTCGCGTCTCCTCAAGGAGCGCATCATTTTCATCACCGGTCCGGTCGAGGACGGCATGGCGACGCTGGTCTGCGCGCAGCTTCTGTTCCTGGAAGCCGAGAATCCGAAGAAGGAAATCAACCTCTACATCAATTCACCCGGTGGCGTCGTCACCTCGGGCATGGCCATCTACGACACCATGCAATTCATCAAGCCGGCCGTGTCGACGCTGTGCATCGGCCAGGCGGCCTCCATGGGCTCGCTGCTCCTGACCGCCGGCCACAAGGACATGCGCTTCGCCACGCCGAACGCCCGCATCATGGTTCACCAGCCGTCCGGCGGCTTCCAGGGCCAGGCGTCTGACATCGAGCGTCATGCCCAGGACATCATCAAACTGAAGCGCCGCCTCAACGAGGTGTACGTCAAGCACACCGGCAAGAGCTACGACGAGATTGAAAAGACGCTCGACCGTGACCATTTCATGACCGCGGACGAGGCCAAGGACTTCGGCCTGATCGACAAGGTCATTTCGTCGCGCGAAGCGGCCGAAGGGGCGCTGGCATAACGGCATATTGGCAGTTGGATGGCGGCATCACGCGCTTTTGGCGTGTCTTGCGGCATTTCGGCCACAATTGGCTGTTCCCTCGACGATCGGGATTGCCTACGTTAAGGCTATGTTGATTTTCGACGGCTTAGCTTTGTGTGGGGTTGCTGCGAATCATTGCCACGTTTTCTGATTTGTGTTTCGTACGGAATACGTTGCGGGAGCCGGGATACTGGCGGCGGCGGATTCCCGCGATAAATAGAGTATGCGCCCTTTCAGCCAGACCATCGGCGGGCGGCCATGAAAGGACATGAAAATGAGCAAAGTCGGCAACAACAGCGGCGATTCCAAGAACACGCTTTATTGCTCGTTTTGCGGCAAAAGCCAGCATGAGGTGCGCAAGCTGATCGCCGGCCCGACGGTCTTCATCTGCGACGAATGCGTCGAGCTGTGCATGGACATCATCCGCGAGGAGAACAAGACCTCGATGGTGAAGTCGCGCGAGGGCGTGCCGACCCCGCAGGAGATCCTCAAGGTTCTCGACGACTACGTCATCGGCCAGCCCTACGCCAAGCGCGTGCTCTCGGTGGCCGTCCACAATCACTACAAGCGCCTCGCCCATGCCGGCAAGAACAACGATGTCGAACTGGCCAAGTCCAACATCCTGTTGATCGGCCCGACCGGTTGCGGCAAGACGCTGCTGGCGCAGACGCTCGCCCGCATCATCGACGTGCCCTTCACCATGGCCGATGCCACGACGCTGACCGAGGCCGGCTATGTCGGCGAGGACGTCGAGAACATCATCCTGAAGCTGTTGCAGTCGGCCGACTACAATGTCGAACGCGCCCAGCGCGGCATCGTCTACATCGACGAGATCGACAAGATCTCGCGCAAGTCCGATAACCCCTCCATCACCCGCGACGTGTCGGGCGAGGGCGTGCAGCAGGCGCTGTTGAAGATCATGGAAGGCACTGTCGCCTCGGTACCGCCACAGGGCGGCAGGAAACATCCACAACAGGAGTTCCTGCAGGTCGACACCGCCAACATCCTGTTTATCTGCGGCGGCGCCTTCGCCGGGCTGGATAAGATCATCTCGGATCGTGGCCGCAAGACCTCGATCGGCTTCGGCGCCACCGTGGCATCGCCCGAGGATCGTCGCACCGGCGATGTCTTCCGCCTTGTGGAGCCGGAGGATCTCTTGAAGTTCGGCCTCATTCCCGAGTTTGTCGGCCGTCTGCCGGTCCTGGCGACGCTGGAAGACCTCGACGAGCCGGCGCTGATCCAGATTCTGACCGAGCCGAAGAACGCACTGGTCAAGCAATACCAGCGGCTGTTCGAGATGGAGAATGTCGACCTGACCTTCCACGAGAACGCATTGTCTGCGATCGCCAAGCGCGCCATCGAGCGCAAGACCGGCGCGCGCGGGCTGCGCTCCATCATGGAAGCGATCCTGCTCGACACCATGTTCGAACTGCCGGCGCTCGAAGGCGTGCGCGAAGTGGTGATTTCGGAAGAAGTGGTGACCGGCAGTGCCCGGCCGCTCTACATCTATTCCGAACAGAAGGAAAAGAAGGGCAATGTCAGCGCCTGACATGCCACTTGAACCCATATTTTTGTGGAACGGCGCCCTCGGGGCGCCGTTTTGCCATGAGAGGCATGCGACCTTCGCGAGGGAATGGAAAGCCGGCGATGTTAACTCTTGATCTTTGGCCCTCCTGCATCCACCTAACACCAGAAGGCCGAGGTGCCCGATTTCTGTGCTGTAAAACTCCCGTCACAACGGTGGTAGGCGGAACGATCCCCGGTCGTTAATATAAGATTCGCGGTTGGCCGATTGGCGGCCGCGACATGAAAGGTTGGACAATGGCCAAAATAACCAAGGCTCCCAGCGACGGCGTCTTCGCAGTCCTCCCACTGCGCGACATCGTGGTGTTCCCGCACATGATCGTTCCGCTCTTTGTCGGGCGTGAAAAGTCGATCAAGGCGCTGGAAGAGGTGATGGGTCAGGAAAAGCAGATCCTGCTCGCCACCCAGATGAATGCCGCCGATGACGATCCGGAGCCCGATGCCATCTTTGATATCGGCACGCTCGCCAACGTGCTGCAATTGCTGAAGCTGCCCGACGGCACCGTCAAGGTGCTGGTCGAAGGCGCCTCGCGCGCGAAAATCACCGCCTTCACCGACCGTCCCGACTTCCATGAGGCCCGCGCCACCGCGCTGGTCGAGCCGGAAGAGGAAGAGGTTGAGGTCGAGGCGCTGGCTCGTTCGGTCGTCACCGACTTCGAGAACTACGTCAAGCTCAACAAGAAGATCTCGCCCGAGGTGGTTGGTGCCGCCAGCCAGATCGACGACTATTCCAAACTCGCCGACACGGTCGCTTCGCACCTCGCCATCAAGATCCCCGAAAAGCAGGAGATGCTGGCCACGCTCTCGGTCAAGGAGCGGCTGGAAAAGGCGATGGGCTTCATGGAAGCCGAGATCTCCGTCCTGCAGGTGGAGAAGCGCATCCGCTCGCGCGTCAAGCGCCAGATGGAGAAGACGCAGCGCGAATACTACCTCAACGAGCAGATGAAGGCGATCCAGAAGGAGCTCGGCGAAGGCGAGGATGGCCGCGACGAGGCCGCCGAGATCGAGGCCCGCATCAAGAAGACCAAGCTCTCCAAGGAGGCCCGCGAAAAGGCGGAAGCCGAATTGAAGAAGCTGAGGACGATGTCGCCTATGTCGGCGGAATCCACCGTGGTGCGCAATTATCTCGACTGGATCCTGTCGATCCCGTGGGGCAAGAACTCCAAGGTCAAGCAGGACCTGGCGTTCGCGCAGAACGTGCTCGACACCGACCATTTCGGTCTCGACAAGGTCAAGGACCGCATCGTCGAGTATCTCGCCGTGCAAAGCCGCCAGAAGAAGCTCAAGGGGCCCATCCTGTGCCTCGTCGGCCCTCCCGGCGTCGGCAAGACCTCGCTCGGCAAGTCGATCGCCAAGGCGACCGGCCGCGAGTTCATCCGCATGGCGCTGGGCGGCGTGCGTGACGAGGCCGAGATCCGCGGTCACCGCCGCACCTATATCGGCTCGATGCCCGGCAAGGTCATCCAGTCGATGAAGAAGGCGAAGAAATCCAATCCGCTCTTCCTGCTCGACGAGATCGACAAGATGGGCCAGGATTTCCGCGGCGATCCGTCGTCGGCGCTACTCGAGGTGCTCGATCCCGAGCAGAACTCGACGTTCATGGATCACTACCTGGAGGTCGAGTACGACCTGTCGAGTGTGATGTTCGTGACGACGGCGAACACGCTGAACATCCCTGCGCCCTTGATGGACCGCATGGAAATCATCCGTATCGCCGGCTACACCGAGGACGAGAAGATCGAGATCGCCAAGCGGCATTTGCTGCCCAAGGTGGTGCGCGATCACGCGCTACAGCCGAAGGAGTTCTCCGTCAGTGAGGACGCGATCCGCGCCATCATCCAGACCTACACCCGTGAAGCGGGCGTCAGGAGCCTGGAGCGCGAGCTGATGAAGCTCGGGCGCAAGGCGGTGACCGAGATCCTGAAGACGAAGAAGAAGACTGTGAACATCACGGCGGACAATCTCGCCGATTATCTCGGTGTTCCGCGCTTCCGCTTCGGTCAGGTCGAGGCAGACGACCAGGTCGGCGTCATCACCGGACTTGCCTGGACGGAAGTCGGCGGCGAGCTGCTGACGGTTGAAGGCGTCATGATGCCCGGCAAGGGCCGCATGACGGTGACCGGCAATCTGCGCGACGTGATGAAGGAATCGATTTCGGCGGCGGCCTCCTATGTCCGCTCGCGCGCTCTCGATTTCGGCATCGAGCCGCCGCTGTTCGACAAGCGCGACATCCACGTCCACGTGCCGGAGGGTGCCACGCCCAAGGATGGGCCGTCGGCCGGTGTGGCGATGGCGACCGCGATCGTCTCCGTGCTGACCGGCATTCCGGTCAGGGCCGATGTCGCCATGACCGGCGAGATCACGCTGCGCGGCAGGGTGCTGCCGATCGGCGGTCTGAAGGAGAAGTTGCTTGCTGCACTGCGCGGCGGCATCAAGAAAGTGCTGATCCCGGAAGACAACGCCAAGGATCTGGCGGATATTCCTGACAACGTGAAGAACGGTATGGAAATCATCCCGGTCTCGCGGGTCGGCGAGGCGTTGCGCCACGCGTTGGTGCGTATGCCGGAGCCAATCGAATGGGTCGAACCGGTCAATCCTCCTGCCGCGACGGACACTGCGGATGACGCCGGAAAGTCGCTTGCGCATTAGTTCTTGCTAAAGTTGCAGCGCACAAACAGAAAGCCGGGCCTCGCGCCCGGCTTTTTCATGTGAAAAACCCCGGAATTCCGGGCTTTTTTCCATCCTTTCCCGGCTTTTCGACTTGGTTGCGGGAGCGCTTCTTTCTAAAGTCCGTTTCCTGCCGGATGAGTCGTGAGTTCCGGTGTTCTCATGGAAGGGAATTTTTATGAACAAGAACGAACTGGTGTCCGCTGTTGCCGACGCCGCGAGCATTTCGAAGGGTGACGCGCAGTCGGCTGTCGATGCGGTATTCTCCGTCATCACCGGCGAACTGAAGAAGGGCGGCGATGTCCGGCTTGTCGGCTTTGGCAATTTCACCGTGTCAAAGCGCGCAGCCTCGACCGGCCGCAACCCTCAGACCGGCGCCGAAGTGAAGATCCCGGCGCGCACCGTGCCGAAGTTCTCGGCCGGCAAGGGTCTCAAGGACGCCGTCAATTAAGCGCCTTTTTTAAATTTCAAAATATCAGAAAAGCCGGGCAAGCCCCGGCTTTTCTTTTGCGCTCCTACTGGTCGATAGGTTCGTGATTGCGAGCTACCCGGTCGGCGCGTCCGCCCGCATCAGGCCGTCCTTCTTCAGGTCGGCCCAGAGTGCCGCCGGCAGTCTCGCATCGAGCAGTGACCGATTGCTTTCGACCTCGCTTGGCCGCTGGCCACCGGGGATCACCGACACGACGGACGGATGCAGCAACGGGAACTGCAGCGCTGCTTCGATCAAGCGCACGTCATGCCGTCGGCAGACCGCCTCGATGCGCGCCACCCGGTCGAGCACGTCCCGCGGCGCTTCGGTGTAGTTGTAGAAGGCACCCGGCTTCGGCCCCGTGGCCAGGATTCCGGAATTGTAGGGGCCGCCCAAAACGATGCCGATGCCGCGCTTCTGGCAGAGCGGCAGGAAGGATGTCAGCGCCTCCTGCTCGAGCAGCGTATAGCGGCCGGCGAGCAGGAACAGATCGAAATCACCGCGCTCGGCCAATGTCTGGGCAACCTGCCATTCGTTGATGCCGCCACCGAAGGCCTTGATGACGCCCTGGTCGCGCAAGGCAAGCAGCCCGTAATAGCCGGAGCGCATAAACTCCTCTATGCGCTGGTCGGACGCTTCCTTGCTGCCATGGGTGAAGATGTCGACGTCGTGCACGAACAGAATGTCGATGCGGTCGACGCCGAGCCGTTCCAGGGACGCTTCGAAGGAGCGCATCACGCCGTCATAGCTGTAGTCGTAGACCTCCTTGCGCGACGGCGTGTCGAAGAACTTGCCGATGCCGGTGCGCTCTTGCGGCGGACAGGCGCGCATGATGCGGCCGACCTTGCTCGACAGCACGTAGTCGTCGCGCTTCTTGCCGCGCAGGAAGGGGTTGAGCCGCGTCTCCGACAAGCCAAGCCCATAGAGCGGCGCGGTGTCGTAATAGCGGCAGCCGGTCGCCCATGCAGCCTCCAGCGTCGCATTGGCGTCCTCGTCGGAGACCGCGCGGTAGAGGTTGCCGAGCGGCGCCGTGCCGAAGCCGAGTTCGGTGAAGCTGATGCCGCCATTGCCGATGCGGTCGAAATGCCGTGTCTTCATATCCTGCCGTTTGCCTCATTGATTTGTCTGACATGACACTATCACGCTCGTGGCACAGCAAAAGCGCGCAGGGGCGTTGGACACGGATTTTGGCGGTGATAGCATGAATAAAAACAAGCTGTTCGGGGAGAGACGTGACCGGGAATTTCCACTCTTCTTCGACCTCGGATCGTTGGACGGCACCGTCGTGAGCGATGGGGGCTCGCAGATGTTCAGGACCGCTCTGGACGAGCTCGGCACTGTGCTGGCGCGCGTCGACGACGGCCGGATCGATGCCGCCTGCGAGATGCTTGCAGGAGCACGGCAGATCGTCGTCTACGGCTGCGGCCGCGAGGCCTTGCAGGTCAAGGGCTTCGCCATGCGGCTCCATCATCTGGGCCTGCCGGTGTCGGTGGTCGGTGACATGACCACGCCGCCCGTGGCGCAGGGCGATGTCTTCCTGGTCAGTTCCGGGCCTGGAGAAACCGCGACCGTGCTAACCCTGATGCAGGTGGCGCGCCAGGCCGGCGCGACGGTTCTGCTTCTGACCGCTCAGCCCGGCGGCAGTGCAGCGCGCTTGGCCGACTTCACGCTGCTCGTGCCGGCGCAGACCATGGCCGACGACCAGGGTCCGCAAAAAACATCGGTCCTGCCGATGGGATCGGTGTTCGAAGGCGCGCTGTTCCTGCTGTTCGAGGTCATGGTGCTGAAACTCAGGGGTCTGACCGCGGCCTCGCCGGAGGCGATGCGGGCCCGTCACACCAATATGGAGTAGTGCGATGCGCTACGAGTTGATGCTGCCGCACCAGATCCGCAAGGCGATCGCCCAGAACTGGCCGATCGCCCTGCCGCTCGGCGTGCTCGAATACCATGGCGAGCACATGGCGGTCGGCATGGACACGCTGGCGGTCGTCAAGACGCTGGAGCTGTTTGAGAAGGAGCGGGAGATCGTCATCCTGCCGCCCTTCTACTACGGCGCGGCGAGCTACGCCGTGGCGCCGCCGGAGGGCACAGGCTCGGTGCAGGTTGGCGGCAATCAACTGGCGCCCTTCGCGGAGGAACTGTTCTACAGCCTGCTGCGCATCGGTTTTCGCAACATCCACGCCATAATCCACCACCAGACCGAGAATTTCGCCGCCGGCATGCCGACCGATCTCGCCTTCAAGGCCGCCGGACGTCAGGCGATCTTCCGCTTCCTTGAGAAGGAACGAGGTGAAGGCTGGTGGGGCTCCGAGGCGATGGCCGCCTACTATGCCGAGCATGCCGAGGGCAGCAATTTTTTCAACTGGGTGCAGGTGCATCCGCTGATGCCGGCCGAGATGAACGGCAAGTACCCGTTCGATCATGCCGGCATCGGCGAGACCTCGCTGATGCTGGCGCTATGCCCTGAGGCTGTCGATGCCGGCCATTTCGCCGACAATACGAGCTGGTATACGGCCAGCGCTCCGGATGCCTCGGCTGCGCTCGGAGCAGAGGGCGTTGCCATGATCATGGATCACCTGCGCACGATCCTGAGGGGCTAGCGCGGTTCTCCTTCTCCCTTGTGGAGAAGGTAAGGACGGCGCCGCCTATTTCACCGCTCCCGCGGTCATACCCATGATCAGGTAGCGCTCCAGCGCGATGCCGATGACGGCCAAGGGCGCGATTGCCGCCGTGGCAAGCGCTGCCATCGACCACCAGTTGATGCCTTGCGAACCGGTCTGGCTCGCCACCATGACCGGAATTGTCTTGGCGTCGGTCGAGGTCAAAAGGGCGGCGAAGAAATACTCGTTCCAGCACAGCACCATCGCCAGGATGAAAGCCGCGACCATGCCGGGCAGGGCGATCGGCATGACGATGCGAAAGAACGCGCCCCAGATCGACAACCCGTCGACGAGGGCCGCTTCCTCGAGCTCGACCGGGATGGAATTGAACTGGTCGCGCATGATCCAGATGACGATCGGCAGCACCATCAGCGTGTAGAGCAGGATCAGCCCGATGCGCGTGTCGAGCAGTCCGACTTCGCGGTAAAGCACCAGGAACGGCAGTGCGAGCACGACCGGCGGCAGGATGAGCTGCGACAGGAAGAAGAAGGAAATGTCCTCGTTCTTGAACCAGGCGAAGTGATAGCGGTAGCGCGTGAGGCCGTAGGCGGCGAGGCTGCCGATGACGATGGCGAGGCTCGACGCGCCGACCGAAGTGATGACCGAATTCATGAAGCGCTTGAAGAATTCGTCGCGGACGGTCGACGTCTGGAAGATCGAATCCGGCGACAGGCCAAGCGATCGCCAGCCCTTCCAGTCCGGCTGGAAGTCGACGAAGGGGATCAGATGCCCCTGGGTCACGTCTACCGCCGACTTGAACGAGGTCGTGATCGTCCAGTAGATCGGAAAGAGGCAGATGAAGGCCCAGAACACAAGCGCGCCATAGATGAAGACGCGGCTGGTGATGAAGCTCGCCGGTGAGCGGATTTCGGAGACGGTATAGTCGGTGGTCTGAACGCTCATGATCCCTGCCGCACTAGTTCACATTGCGCACGAAGCGGTTGGCGACCTTCAGCAGCCAGGTCACGAACACCACGATGATGACGAGATAGGCCATCGCCAGCATCGTGCCGTAGCCGACATTGGAACGGTCCCGGTACTCGCGATAAATAAAGCTCGACACGGAATCGGTGGCGCCGCCGGGACCACCCGAGGTGACCGTGATGATGATGTCTGCCAGTTTCAGCTTGAAGATGATGCGCAACACGACGGCGGTCACCGACACCGGCAGCATCAGCGGGAAGGTGACCTGCCAGAAGGTTTGCCAGGCCGTGGCGCCGTCGACGCGCGCGGCCTCCAGCACCTCGCGCGACATCGCCTGCAAGCCGGCAAGCAGCATGATCATCATGAAGGGGATGAAGGTCCAGGCGTCGAGCATCATGATCGAGATACGGGCGGTGATCGGGTTGGAGAAGAAAGCGGGGTTGTCCCAGCCGAGATGCCGCGCCAGCGTCGCCGCCGGCCCGAACCGGTACTCCATCAGCGATTTGCCAATCATCCACGAGACCGCGACCGGCGACAGCATCAGCGGCATCAGGAAGACGACGCGAAAGAATTTGCGCGCCCGGATCTGCGCATTGAGCAGCAGCGCCAAGCCGAAGGCGATGACATATTCGACCAGCACCGCCAGCACATAGAGCACCATGTTGAACAGCGCGTTGCGGTAATAGGGATCGCCGAGCATCTGCCAGAAATTGTCGAGCCCGTTGAACTTGCGGCCCGAGAACGAACTCAGGTTCCAGTCGGTCAGCGCGATGTAGAAGCCGAACAGGGTCGGGAAGATCACCATGGCGATGGTGAACAGCAGCGCCGGCAGCAGGAACAGCGCCCGCTGGCCGTCTTCGCCGCGCGTCAGCACCTGGCCGACGCCGAGTGCCACGCCCCACAGCACATAGGCGTAGACCACGGGCCGCCATGTCTCGAAGCCGATCGTGTCGACCTCGCTCTTGTAGAGGATTTGCACCAGGATCGTTGCCAGAAGGCCGAGCGTCGCGACGGCCATCAGGGCCCAACCAAGCCGTTTGCGGCCGGGCGGGATCAGATCGGTCGGTACGGAATTTGCCGGCCACGCATTCGTGGTCGAAGTCTGGTCAGCCACGCCTCTTGCCTCTTTTGCGCAAATGACCGGCCGAAGCCGGCCAAGATACGGCCCGGCGACGACGTTCCGCCGGGCCGTGATCCATCATAACGCCTGCCTACAGGCCGAGCGAGGCCTTGTAGAGCTTGATCTGGTTGTCGCGGCCGATCTGGTCGGTCAGCTTCTCCCAGGCCGCGGCAATGGCATCTGCGCCCTCCTGGGCCTTCATCTTGCCGGCGAAGGTGTTAGCCAGAATGTCCTCGGCGGCTGAATAGTATTGGAAGATGCCGGGAATGCGTGGCTCGATCGCCGCGTTCGGGTGGTTGTAGCTGTCCGATTCCGACTTGAGATAGGAGGTGATGAAGGCTTCGTCATAGCCCGCCGCCACCCATTCCGGAATGTCGAAATGCGAGTTGCGGTAGGGCTGGAAGCCTGACGGGTACATCGCCGTCCAGATCGACAGGTCCTTGCCGCCGAGATGGGCGGCGGCGGACCATGCCGCCTTCTTCTTCTTCTCGTCGCTATCGACGCGGGCCATGACGTATACGCCCCAGCCGAGATAGGCGCAGTTCGGCGCATAGTTCGGTCCGCTGGCGAGTTTGTCCCACTGCCCGGTCTTGGAGTTGTAGACATCGTCGGAGCCGGGCAGGATCGAGAAGCCGGTGACGTCGCCTACGACGGAGGAGTCGTTGGTCTTGACGTTCGAGCCGACATCGCCCCACCAGGTGACCATCGAGCCGGTGCCGGCCAGGAACTGCTGGAAGGCGGTGGTGTTTGGATCGGCGTTGATCTGGTCGGCAGGCTCCGAAGGCAGCGCGTCGATCACGTCCTGTATAGCGCGCACCCAGGCCGGATTGTTGATGCGCGGCTTCATCGTGTCGGCGTCGAACAGCCAGGCCTTGTCGTCGGGGTGCTTGGCGTAGGCGGTGGCGCGGCTGCCAAGGAAATAGAAGCCGAATCCGCCCCAGGGTTTCGGCGCGTCGAGATAGCCGTAGACGTCCTGACCCTTGACCTGCTTGCCCTTGAGGAACTTGGTGACAGCCTGGACCTGCTGCCAGGTCTTCGGCACGCCCCATTCACCGCCGCCGCCGTCCTTCCAGGCCTTGGCGAGGTCGGCATCGGAAAACACATCGGTGCGGTAATTGAAATTATGCGCGTCGCCGTCGACGGTCACGCGGTACTGCTTGCCGTTCCAGGTGCCGACAGGCGGCTTCAGATAGTTGACGAGGTCGTCGAAATCGATCTGGGTCTTGACCCAGTCGGGCATCTCGGACGTGAGGCCCTTGCCGCAGACGTCGCCCTCGAACGGCGCGCCCATCTCGATGATGTCGAAGTCGACCGTGCCGGTGGCGATCGACTGCTGCAGACGGGCATTGTAGTCGGCCTGCGCCAGATCGATCCAGTTGATCTTGGCGCCGGTATAGGTTTCCCAGGGCTTCAGGAAGCCGCGGAACAGCACATTGTGCAGGTTCTGGTTGTTGAGACCCATGAAGGTAAGCTCGACGCCGGCGAATTCGCCTTCCTTGACATTGGCCTTGGTCGCCTCGAGACAGAGCTCGCCGACCTTCTGGAAGTCGGCGTCGGTCGGCTGACCCTTGCCCACGCCGGGGATCTGCAGGATTTTCGAGCGCAGCTCACTGGCGGCGGAGGCCGGGCGCGTGAGGGCGCCGAGCCCGGCGCCGGATGCGGCAGCGATCGCGGCCATCGAGGCCGCGCCCTTCAATATGTCGCGTCGGGTTGCCCCCGCGCGGACCAGCGTTTCGTAGAGACCTGTTTTCATCGATGTTCCTCCCAGAATATCTGTTGTGAATGCGGCCAAATTTCTCAGGCGCTGGAGCGCCAAACGATTCTCCCGGTTCGGAAACGAACGATGCAGGACCCCACCTGCTCGATTGAAGTTCCGTTTTTTTGGTTCGGGCAACCGGTATTCGGACCAGCGCCCGTCACTATTCTCGCAACCAAACGCCGTGTCAACGAGACCGGGTTTTGTCTGTCGTAAGCAGATGAGTTGTCCGGATTAGGTAGCACGTGAGTTGTCCGGTTTTATCGCCAGCGGATGGAGGCTGGG
>NZ_VFTX01000013.1:0-219542 GCF_006440955.1 Mesorhizobium sp. B2-8-1
GATCTACACCGATGCCAACGGCATGACGCTCTATACCTATGACAAGGACGAGAAGGGCAAGACCAACTGCTATGACAAATGCGCCACAAACTGGCCGCCGCTGAAGGCCGAGGCCGGCGCCAAGGCGGACGATGAATGGACCGTAGTCGACCGTACCGACGGCACCAAGATGTGGGCCTATGACGGCAAGCCCGTCTACACATTCATCAAGGACAAGAAGGCCGGCGATGTGTCGGGTGATGGCGTCGGCGGCGTCTGGCATATCGTCAAGGCCGACTAAGGCTGCCACCTTAACTTCGACGTTGCTGCCGGGCGTGCCTCCAACGCCTGGCAGCCCGCACCAGACGCGCTGGCGCGGCATTTGGCTCAATACACAGGGTCGCCGGCGACTCATCGGCGCCAATTTGAGCCGCTCCTCACCGCTCCAGCCATTTGTCTTAGTTACCCCTCAACAATGTGATCTTCTCCATACACTCTTAGAGTGTATTGCTGCCGGCACTCTTGCAATTTGGCCGCTTCCCCTTGACCGGATGCAAAAGCGCGGCCATGTGAGCGACGAACAGAACCGAGATTTCGTCGCGCGCAGCGGAATTCTTCTGCCGCATCACAGCTGATATGAGCCCTCATGGACGTCGTCGTCGTCGAATCGCCGGCCAAGGCGAAGACAATCAACAAATACCTCGGCAAGAACTACAAGGTCCTGGCCTCGTTCGGCCATGTCCGTGATTTGCCGGCCAAGGATGGCTCGGTGCGACCGGACGAGGATTTCGCCATGTCCTGGGCGGTCGACACGGCATCCGGCAAGCGCCTCGCCGACATCGCCAAGGCGGTCAAGGACGCCGACGGCCTGATCCTCGCCACCGACCCGGACCGCGAGGGCGAGGCCATTTCCTGGCACGTTCTGGAAGTCTTGCGGCAGAAGCGCGCGCTGAAGGACAAGCCGGTCAGCCGCGTCGTCTTCAACGCCATCACCAAGAGCTCGGTGCTCGAGGCGATGGCCAATCCGCGCCAGATCGATGCGCCGCTGGTCGACGCCTATCTCGCCCGCCGGGCGCTCGACTATCTCGTCGGCTTCACTCTCTCGCCGGTACTGTGGCGCAAGCTCCCCGGAGCCCGTTCCGCCGGCCGCGTGCAGTCGGTCGCCTTGCGGCTGGTCTGCGACCGCGAATCCGAGATCGAACGCTTCATCCGCGAGGAATACTGGCAGATCGCTGCCATCCTCGGCACGCCGCGCAACGAAAATTTCGAGGCGCGCCTGACCGCTTTCGAGCGCAAGAAATTGCAAAAGCTCGACATCGCCAACAAGGCGCAGGCCGACGACATCAAGGCCATGCTCGAGGGCGCGGCCTTCAAGGCGCTGTCCGTCGAGGCAAAACCCACCAAGCGCAATCCAGGCCCGCCCTTCACCACCTCGACATTGCAGCAGGCCGCCTCGTCGGGCCTCGGCTTTTCGGCCAACCGCACGATGCAGGTGGCGCAGCGCCTCTATGAGGGAATGGAGATCGGCGGCGAGACCACCGGCCTGATCACCTATATGCGAACCGACGGCGTGCAGATGGCGCCCGAGGCGATCGACGCGGCACGCGATGCCATCGCCAAGGAATTCGGCCCCAAATACCTGCCGGAAAAGCCGCGCCTGTACACGACCAAGGCCAAGAACGCCCAGGAAGCGCACGAAGCGATCCGCCCGACCGACTTCATGCGCACGCCGGCATCGGTTAGGCAATATCTCGATGCCGACCAGATGCGGATCTATGAATTGATCTGGAAGCGCGCCATCGCCAGCCAGATGCAGCCGGCGGAGATCGAACGCACCACGGTCGAGATCGAGGCGGTCAACGGCGCGCGCACGGCCGAGTTGCGCGCCGTCGGTTCAGTCGTGCGCTTCGACGGTTTCATCGCCGCCTATACCGACCAGAAGGACGATGATTCCGAGGACGAGGAAAACCGCCGCCTGCCCGAAATCCGCGCCGGCGAGCAGCTTGCCCGCCAGGCGATCAACGCCACCCAGCACACGACCGAACCGCCGCCGCGTTATTCCGAAGCTTCGCTGATCAAGAAGCTGGAGGAGCTCGGCATCGGCCGGCCGTCGACCTACACGGCGATCCTGAAGACGCTCGAGGACCGCGACTACGTCACCATCGACAAGCGCCGGCTTGTGCCGCAGGCAAAGGGCCGGCTGCTGTCGGCCTTCCTGGAAAGCTTCTTCGAGCGTTATGTCGAATATGACTTTACCGCATCGCTTGAGGAAAAGCTCGACGAGATCTCCGACGGCAAGCTCGCCTGGAAGGACGTTCTGCGCGATTTCTGGAAGGATTTTTCCGGCGCCGTGGCCGACATCAAGGAACTACGCGTCACCGATGTGCTCGATGCGCTGAACGAGGAACTGGCGCCGCTGGTTTTCCCTGCCCGGGAGGACGGCTCCAATCCGCGCATCTGCCCCAAATGCGGCACCGGCAATTTGTCGCTCAAGCTCGGCAAGTTCGGCGCCTTCGTCGGCTGCTCGAACTATCCCGAATGCTCCTTCACCCGCCAGCTCGGCGACGCGGCCAATCCCAATGGCGAGAATGGCGGCGGCGAGGACGGCACCAAGGTGCTCGGCAAGGATCCCTACACGGCTGAGGAGATCACGCTGCGCAGCGGCCGCTTTGGCCCCTACATCCAGCGTGGCGACGGCAAGGAAGCCAAGCGTTCCAGCTTGCCCAAGGGCTGGACGCCCGATTCGATCGACCATGAGAAGGCGCTTGCTCTGCTTTCCCTGCCGCGCGATGTCGGCAAGCATCCGGAAACCGGCAAGATGATCTCGGCCGGGCTTGGCCGCTACGGGCCTTTCGTGCTGCATGACGGCACCTACGCCAATCTCGACAGCATCGAGGATGTATTCTCGATCGGGCTCAACCGCGCTGTTTCGGTGATCGCCGAGAAGCAGTTGAAGGGCAAGGGCGGCCGTAATGGCGGCACTGCGGCAGCCCTCAAGGAGCTTGGCGATCATCCCGACGGCGGCGGCAAGATCGTCGTGCGCGACGGCAAATACGGGCCTTATGTCAATTTCGGCAAGGTCAATGCCACGCTGCCCAAGGGCAAGGATCCGCAATCGGTGACGATGGAGGATGCGCTGGCGCTGATCGCCGAGAAGGAAGCCAAGGGCGGCGGCGGCAAGAAGCCTTTCCGCAAAGCGGCGGCGGCCAAGGCGC
The DNA here is from genome assembly GCF_006440955.1 of Mesorhizobium sp. B2-8-1. Lineage (NCBI taxonomy): Bacteria > Pseudomonadati > Pseudomonadota > Alphaproteobacteria > Hyphomicrobiales > Phyllobacteriaceae > Mesorhizobium > Mesorhizobium sp. B2-8-1. The sequence goes on from NZ_VFTX01000013.1 coordinate 3,195, forward strand.
CCGCTACCAAGAAGACGGCGGCCAAGAAGTCCACCGCCAGGAAAAAGGGATAGAACGGCGTGGCGCGCAGGATCTCCGCAACAACCCACGGCGACCCGCGCACCGCCGACACAACGGCCAAGGTCAAGGGCGATTACAGGCCCTCGCGTGACGAAATCCTGCGCTACATCGCCGAAAATCCGGATCGCGCTGGAAAACGCGACATCGCCAAGGCGTTCGCGCTGCGCGGCCCGGACCGCATTTGGCTGAAGGATCTCCTGCGCGACCTGCAGGACGAAGGCGTCCTGACCAAGGAGCGTAAGCGCCTGGCCCGCGTTGGCGCCCTGCCCCATGTCACGGTGCTCGATATTTTCGACCGCGACGCCAACGGCGTGCTGCTGGCGCGTCCCACCGAACACACCGCCAATGGACCGCCCCCCATCGTTTCCATCCGCCTGTCGCGCAGTGGCGGCGGACCGGCGCCTGGCATTGGCGACCGCGTGCTGGCCAAGACCTTTCCCGCAGACGACACGAACGTCGCCTTGGGCGGCCCGGCCTACACAGGGCGGGTGATGAAGATATTCGAGAAGCGCACAGATGCCGTTCTCGGCGTCTTTCGGGTGCTTCAGGACGGCAGTTTCCGCATCGAGCCGGTGGAGCGCCGGCAACCCGAACTGATCGTCGACAAGGAATTCCAGAACGGAGCCAAGAACGGCGATCTCGTCGAGGTCGAGCCCGCCCGGGCCTCGCGCTATGGCTTGCCGAGAGCAAAAGTGCTCAACGTGCTGGGCTCGCTGACCAGCGAAAAGGCGGTCTCGATGATCGCCATCCACGCACATGACATTCCGCATGTCTTCCCGGCCGACGTCATCGCCGAAGCCGAAGCCGTCAAGCCTGCGACGATGGCCAACCGCGAGGACTGGCGCGAACTGCCGCTGGTCACCATCGACCCGGCCGACGCCAAGGACCACGACGACGCGGTGTTCGCTACGCCCGATCTCGATGAGAAGAACCCCGGCGGCGTGGTCATCACGGTCGCCATCGCCGACGTGGCTGCTTACGTCCGCTACGGCACGGCACTCGACCGCGAAGCGCTGAAGCGCGGCAATTCGGTCTATTTCCCCGACCGCGTCGTGCCGATGCTGCCCGAGCGCATCTCCAACGATCTCTGCTCGCTGCGCGAAGGCCAGGATCGCCCGGCACTGGCAGTGCGCATGACCTTCTCGGCGGACGGGCGCAAGGTCAGGCATTCCTTCCACCGCATCATGATGAAATCGGCGGCCAAGCTCGCCTACCCGCAGGCGCAGGCGGCGATCGACGGCGTGCCGGACGACAAGACCGGGCCGATCCTCGACGCAGTGCTGAAGCCGCTATGGGATGCCTATGCGGTCCTCAAGCGCGGACGCGATGGCCGCCAGCCGCTCGAACTCGATCTGCCCGAGCGCAAGATCCTGCTGAAGCCCGACGGCACTGTCGATCGCGTCGTCGTGCCGGAACGGCTCGATGCCCATAAGCTCATCGAAGAATTCATGATCCAGGCCAATGTCGCCGCCGCCGAGACACTCGAGGCGAAGAAGCAGGCGCTGGTGTACCGCACCCACGACGCGCCCTCGCTGGCCAAGCAGGAATCGCTGCGCGAATTTCTGCAAACCCTGGGCCTGTCGCTGGCGCGCGGTGCGCAGATGCGGCCCGCCCAGTTCAACGGCATTCTCGAGCGCGTGCGCGGCGCCGACAATGAAGGTCTGGTCAACGAGGTGGTGCTGCGCTCGCAGAGCCAGGCCGAATATTCACCCAAGAACATCGGCCATTTCGGCCTCAACCTGAACCGTTACGCGCATTTCACCTCGCCGATCCGCCGTTACGCCGACCTCATCGTGCACCGCGGGCTTATCGCCGCACTCGGCCTCGGCCCAGGGGGCCTGACGCAGGAGGAGGAAGCGCGGCTCGAGGATGTTTCGGTGCTGATTTCCGGCACAGAACGCCGTGCAATGGCGGCCGAACGCGACACGGTCGACCGGCTGATCGCCGCTTATCTCGCCGAGCGCATCGACGACCGTTTCGACGCCCGCATTTCGGGTGTCACCAAATCGGGACTATTTGTCCAATTGCCGCAGTATGGCGCGGATGGTTTCATCCCTGTGTCAACTCTGGGCGGCGATTACTATATATATGACGAAACGGCCCGCTCGCTCTACGGAGAACGCTCGGGCAAGGGTTATCAGTTGGCGGACCGTGTCGAGGTCCGTCTCGTCGAAGTGGCGCCGATGGCCGGCGCGATGCGCTTTGAGATGTTGACCGACCCGAAGCCCCTGCCTGGCTCCGTCAGGTCGTTTCACAAGGCAAAAGGCCGCGCCCGTGCGTCACAATCGCGCCCAGGCTCGCGTGGCAGGAGACGATGATGGCAAGAGGCACGGAAGAACAGGTTTTCGGCGGTGAACATCACTCGGGCCGGGTCGCGCGACCGCTGTGGACGGCGATGAAGCGCGGCATGCTCGGCCGCTGCCCGCATTGCGGCGAAGGCAAGCTGTTTCGCGGCTTCACCAAGACCGTCGAGACATGCAGCGTCTGCGGCGAGGAGATACACCATCACCGCGCCGACGATCTGCCCGCCTATCTGGTCATCGTCATCGTCGGCCACATCGTGCTCGGCGCCTTCATGGGCGTGGAGGCGACGTCGACCCTTTCCACCTGGCAGCACATCGCCATCTGGGTACCCTTGACGATCCTGCTGTCGGTTGCCCTACTGCAGCCGGTGAAAGGTGCCGTCATCGGATTGCAATGGGCATTCTATATGCACGGTTTTGCTGGCGAACACGACGTGGCTGAACCCCATCCCGGTGCCTGAGGTGCTGGCTGGCGCAACATGCCAACCGTCAAGGCTACTTTCGCATGCAAGACGTTTCCGCTAGGTCCTGCGCATGGAAGGAATGACCAAGGCGGACGTCGACAGGATCGACAAGGGTCTGGCCACGCATGGCGGCCGGGCGATTCGTCCACGTGATGCCGCGACCCTGATCCTGCTCGACGGCAAGGCCAACGACTTGCGGGTCCTGATGGGTCGCCGTCATGCCGGTCACGCCTTCATGCCAGGCAAGTTCGTTTTTCCCGGCGGCCGTACCGACCCGGCGGACAGCCGCATCCCCACCGCCACCGCGCTGCATCCCGAGCAGGAAGCAAAGCTCATCGCCGGTCCCGGCCGCACGAGCGAGGCGCGTGCCCGCGCCATCGCCTTGTCGGCCATCCGCGAGACCTATGAGGAAGCCGGGCTGCTGATTGGTCGCGAAGGCGCCTTCGCCACGACAAGGTCTGATTGGCAAGGCTTTGCCGAACATGGGGTGCAACCTGCCCTGGACATGCTGCGCTTCATTGCGCGCGCCATCACGCCGCCCAACCGGGTGCGCCGCTTCGACACCCGCTTCTTCTGCGCCTGGCGCGATGATGTCGCCGTCGAACTGGCAGGCGGCGGTCCGACCAACGAGCTCGAGGAACTGGTCTGGCTGCCGCTTGCCAAGGCCAGGGAAGCCGACATTCCCGACATCACCCGGATGATCCTGGACGAGCTGGAAAGCCGCCTCGCCCATGATCCGCTGTTGCATCCGGGCGGTCCCGTACCCTTCTACCGGCTTGTCCGCAACCGCTTCACCCGCGAAATTCTGTAGAACATCGAGTATTCAGACATAACATGACGGTCGATACCCAACCAAAGGGCGACGAGCGCGTACACTGGCTGCCGATGGTGGCGGCGATCTCGTCGATCAGCGTCGTCGGCATTGCCATCGGCCTGGGCATGCCCCTGCTCAGCGTCATCCTAGAAACGCGTGGGCATTCGGCCTCGATGATCGGCCTCAACACAGCCGTCGCCGGCCTGGCCTCGATCGCCGGCGCCCCGTTGGCCACGCCGCTCGCCATGCGCTTCGGCGTTGCCTGGACGATGATCGCCATGATTGCCGCCGGTGCGCTGGCCTTCGTCGGCTTCCACTTCGCACCCGATTTCTGGATGTGGTTTCCGCTGCGCGTCGTGCTGCACATCGCGCTGACGGTGCTGTTCATCCTGTCGGAATTCTGGATCAGCACCTCGGCGCCGCCGCATCGGCGAGGTCTTGTGCTCGGCATCTACGCCACCGTGCTGTCGCTCGGCTTTGCTGCGGGGCCGTGGCTGTTCGCCCATCTCGGCAGTTCCGGCTTCAGGCCTTTCGGAGTCATCATCGCATTGGTGGCGCTGGCCGCGATCCCGGTGCTGGCGGCGCGTAACGAGAGCCCGACGATCGTATCTGACGGCGAGACCAGCAATTTCCTGCGTTATATCTGGCTGGTGCCGACCGCCACCGCCGCCGTACTGGTGTTTGGAGCCGTCGAAACGGGCGGTTTCGCCCTGTTTCCGGTCTATGGCAACCGCATCGGCTATTCCGAAGCCGACGCCGCCTTGCTGCTCACCATGATCGGCCTCGGCAACGTGCTCTTGCAGATCCCGATCGGCATGATCAGCGATCGCGTCTCGGACCGCCGCTATCTGCTTCTGGCGTGCGCCACTGTCGGACTCGCCGGTACGATCTTCATGCCGCATCTGGCCGGCAACTGGCACCTGATGGCGGGCCTTCTGTTCGTCTGGGGCGGCGTGGTCGCGGCCATGTACACGATCGGCCTCGCCCATCTCGGCTCGCAGCTTTCCGGCCATGAGTTGGCTTCGGCCAATGCCGCCTTCGTGCTGTGCTACGGCGTCGGCATGGTGCTCGGCCCACAGGCGATAGGCATCGGCATGGATGCGTTCGGTCCCTCTGGTTTCGGCTGGTCGCTCGGCCTGTTCTTCGCCGCCTACATGGTCCTTGCCAGCGTCAGGTTGGTCCGCAAGATCTTGTAAGCCGCCACCGGCGCAAACCGGATTCACGATCGCCCACTGCCGGCTGGCCCCATAACTGGCTACCTCCGGATGACTGGCTGCTGACAGAACCGTGTCAGCAGCCACGGTTTATACGGAGACCTCAAAACACCTGAAGTTGAGGAGACTCCGATGATCGACAGCGGCTTTGAAACCACATCATTGCGGATGACGCTGCTCCTGCTTGTCACTTTCCAGGCGCCGGCCGCGGATGTCGACCGCATCATGGACGCCGTGGTGGCGCTGGCGCCGCTGGCCATGGGTAAATATGACCGCAACGCCTACCAGTCGGCGCATGGCATCGAGCGCTACCGGCCACTTGACGGCGCAGCCGCCGGCGCCGAGACCGAATTGCGGCGGCGCCCCGGCACGGTCGAGGTTTCGTTCGAATTGCCCGATGACCAGGAATTGGCGGCGCGCGTCGTCGAAGCGATCTTCCAAGCGCACAGCTACCAGGAGCCGGTGATCCGCATTCAGCCGGTCCTTGCCAGCCGTTCCAAGGGGTTGGACGACCGCGCCAATCCGAATCGCTGGTGGAACACCACGGGAGATTGGAAGAAAACCATCGTTCTGGAGGCGGAACACGTATGAATGCCGACAGGCATTGGCGTCCGTGACGGCCGCAAGGCGCGTCGGGCTTGACTTTCCGGGCGCGTTCTTTATGTGTCGCGGCAAGTTTCCCGCGTCCGGGTGTTTTCCCGTGCTCCAGCGGCCAAAACCCCACGAACAAACGGACTGATACCATGGCCAAAGCCGCAAACATCAAGATTAAGCTTCTGTCGACCGCCGACACCGGTTTCTTCTACGTGACCAGCAAAAACAGTCGCACCAAGACGGACAAGCTGTCGTTCCGCAAATACGACCCGGTCGCCAAGAAGCACGTCGAGTTCAAGGAAACCAAGATCAAGTAATCTGGTTTTTCCAAGAGAATGCCGAAACGCCGCCCATCGGGCGGCGTTTTTTGTTCCTAAAGCATTGATTTCATTGGATGGTAGTCAAACCCAGCATAACGGCCAACGATGGGGCTGCTATAGTCACAAAGCCCGCGTGAGGCAGGGGCCTTGTCGAGCGGCTCTCATAAACCGCGAAAGGCGTGCGCGTCGTCACCGCATAAATCTCCACGACAAAAGCCACGGCGCCTCAGCAAGGATCCAGAGAATTTGTCTCTACGCAGCTTTGCCCTAGCCACAAGAAAGTGGTTCCAAGTACCTTTTCATGACATGCAATGGCACGTAGTCACCCTCGACTAGATTTCCACCTTCCTCGTTCACAAGCACCATTAGAGCCTGAGTAGACTTTCTCATAAACACAGATAACTCAGATCGTATTGGTATATTACAAGAGAATCCTTTAATCATGATTAGAGAGAGTCGATCTTCGTCCATATTGAATTCGAGTTTAGACAAATCATCGTTAAACGGCCGACTGTGGAAAATGATAAGCTCTCCACGATCATTTATGGCTATTTCAATTTTAATAGGAAATTCAAATTGGATTCCACCAATTACGTAAGACTCACGTCTCTGAACTATTGCTAGGATTTTAGATATATCATCTTTAATATCAGATGTGTCGTTCTTTATCGAATTCGCTATCTGCAAAAATTGGTCAAATTTGGCTTCGAGTTTCGGTAGCGAATTGCGCAAATACCCAAGGCGAGACGCGATGAAGGCGACCTCCGCTTTGTGATTTTGCTTCAATGCCTCCCGCATGAAGGCAAGGAAAATAAGAGCCCAGCCCGGCTCATCATCTGTCGCCTTTCCACGAAAAAATGACGCGAAATCGGCAGGAACGGCCAGTTGGTCCTTTCCCTGCTCCGTTCCGGCGATGAGATCGCGCAGAACGCGCTTGCACGCTGCATCCAGACTCGCCTGGACCGCTGCAAAGTCGCGAGCCGATAGCGCGCCGTCCAAGTTTGTCTCTATTTCATCGACAACGTCCTTGTTGGATTCTAGCTTGAATGGCCCGCCCAATCCGATCTGCTTATGCAGATAGCGGCGCGCGGCACTAGCGAACTGAATCCTCGCGCGACGCTCCGGCGGCCGTCCGCCAAGCCGCAACTGGTCGGCCTCTTGCGTATCGACATACATGCGCACCATCACGAGTGAAGAGGTGAGTTCACTGAGTCGAATGGCGTGCTCCAAATCGTGGTTTGCTGGAACCGCGCCTGTATGAGCGCGCAGCTTGGATGCGACGTCCTCGTAGATCGCTTTATAACGTCCGCCAAACAGCGTCTCGCCGATCTTATCTAGGATGTCGCCGGCATTTTCGAGCGCCTTCCAACCGATCACCGCCCCGATGTATCCGCAAACCGAGATCATTCGTCTAGGTCCCTGATGATGGCCCAAAGTAGGGCGGCAGTTGACCAGAAATCAAGAATACCAAACGGCTGAGCCTAGCTCATATCCCGCCGCGGACGGTGGAGTTCAAAGAGATTTAGGCTGCTTTGCCGGCCGCCCTGGGATAGAGCGTGGCTTGATACTGCTGCCCTCGCTGTCCGCTAGGCGTCAATTCGCGACTGAATCTGTTCCGTGATTTCGCTGCGTATGAAAGCAATTCTCCGGTCTCCGAGCGTGATGGCAGACGGAAGCCGTCTTCTGACATACCGGTTCACCGGCCTAGGCTGGTCATTCTCGCGGCATGGTTCAGTGATACGAGCGTCGGCGGAATTGTTATTCGCAGGCATTATAAATCTCCCCCCCGCCGCGTTGCGGCGATTCAAGAACCAAACTGATTGATGAAAGGACGCCACATGATGGCGGCAGGAGGAGGTTTCTATTAATGTGGCTCCGCAAAGCGGTTGGCCCGGGTCAAGCAAGTTTCGACTCGTCAAAAGGCCGTATGGTTAGAATGTGCCCAGCGGGCAACAGAGTGGCCGCTCGGCGGCCGCGCCCCTACCCTATCCGGTCGGCGCTTTTCGGGTCGAAAACATGCAGCGCCGCCGGATCGGCCGATAGCCGCACCGTCTCGCCAGGCTTCACGCCGGCGCGGCCCATGGCGAACACGCAAAGCTGCTGGCCGGCCAGCTTGACGTAGAACTGCGTCGAGAGGCCGAGCGGCTCGACCACCACCACTTCGCCTTGCAGCGGGCCGTCATCCGCCAGCCTTATATGCTCCGGCCGCAAACCGACGGTAACCGCATCGCCTTCCCTGAGCGGCAGGCCATCCGGCAATCGCAGTTTCTGGCCATCGGACAGCACGGCATCCGCCTTGCCGCCCTTCTCAACACTCGCCGGCAGGAAATTCATGCCGGGCGAGCCAATGAATCCGGCGACGAACATGTTGGCCGGCCGGTCATAGAGGTCGAGCGGCGCGCCGACCTGCTGGACGACGCCGTCATGCATCACGACGATGCGATCGGCCATGGTCATGGCTTCGATCTGGTCATGCGTGACATACACCGATGTGGTCTTCAGTTGCTGGTGAAGCGCCTTGATCTCGGCGCGCATGTGCACGCGCAGCTTGGCGTCGAGGTTCGAAAGCGGCTCGTCGAAAAGAAAGACCTTGGGATCGCGCACGATGGCCCGGCCCATGGCGACGCGCTGGCGCTGGCCGCCGGAAAGCTGGCGCGGCAGGCGTTGCAGAAAATTGTCCAGCCCAAGCCGCCTGGCGGCGCCGTCGACCCGCGCGTCGATCGCCTGCTTTTCCGCCTTCCTCAGCATCAGGCTGAAGCCCATGTTCTTCGACACGTCCATATGCGGATAGAGCGCGTAGGACTGGAACACCATGGCGATGTCGCGGTCCTTCGGCGCGACGTCGTTGACCAGCCGCTCGCCGATACGGATCTCGCCATCGGAAACCTCCTCCAGACCGGCGATCATGCGCAGAAGCGTCGATTTCCCGCAGCCGGACGGACCGACGAGGACGACGAACTCGCCGTCGGCGATGTCGAGGTCGACCGCGTGCAGCACACGCACGGCGCCATAGTCTTTGCGGACTTTTTCCAGCGTAACGGAAGCCATCGATTATCCCTTCACGGCGCCGGCGGTGAGGCCGGTGACGAGATAGCGTTGCAGGAAGCCGAAGAAGATGCAGACCGGGATCAGCGCCAGGATCGACGCCGCCATCATCTGCCCCCAGTCGACGGCGAACTTGCCGATGAAGGTGAGCAGGCCGACGGCGAAGGTCTTCTTGTCATCGCTGGAGATCAGCATCAGCGCGAACAGGAGTTCGCTCCAGGCAGCGGTGAAGACAAAGCCGAGCGTGGCGCCCATGCCGGGTAGCGTCAGCGGCACGATCACCCGGCGCATCGCCTGCGCGCGTGTGCAGCCGTCGATCATCGCCGCCTCCTCCAGGTCCTTCGGTATGCCGTCGAAGAAGGACTGCATCAGGAAGGTTGCAAACGCGGTGTTGAAGGCGGTGTAGATGATGATCAGCCCGGTCAGGCTGTTGATCAGGCCGATCTGGCCCATCACGCGATAGATCGGTGGAATGACCATGACTAGCGGGAAAGTCTGGGTCAAAAGCAGCATCAGCGCCAGTGCCGCCTTGCCGCGAAAGGTGAAGCGCGACATGGCATAGCCGGCAAGCGTCGCGATGACAGTCACCAGTGCAGCCGTCGAAACCGAGACGATGACGCTGTTGAGGAAATAGCGCGGAAAGTCGGTCGCCTCGAGCACGGTGACGAAGTTCTGCAACGTCATCTGCGACGGCCAGAAGGTGATGCCTTCGGAATAGAGAAGCCGTTCCGGTGTAACCGATATCTTCAGCGTCCAGAAGATCGGGAACAGGGCGAAGATCACATACGCCGCGATGGCCGCATAGAGCCCGACGCCGCCGAAGAAGCGCTGCGAAGATGAGCGTCCCGCAATCATCAGACGTGCCTCACCAGGGAGCGGCGGATGGCGATCAGCGCGATCGCATAGGCAATGAGCAGGACGAGCAGCAGCACGGCAACCGCCGATGCGTAGCCCTTGTCCAGCGACTTGAAGGCACTGACATAGATGTAGACCGGCACCGTGTTGGTCGACCCGGCCGGCCCGCCCTCGGTCATGACGAAGATCAGGTCGGCGAAAGTGGCGATCCAGATGGTACGCAGCATCACCGTGATGGCGATGGTCGGCGCCAGGAACGGCAGCGTCACCTTGGTGAAGCGTTGCCAGGGCGAGGCGCCGTCGATCGCTGCCGCCTCATGCAGTTCCGAGGGAATGGATTTCAGTGCCGCCAGCAACGTGATGGCAAAGAACGGGATGCCGAACCAGACATTGGCGACGATCGGCCCCCACATGGCGGTCGAGGGATCAGAGAGAACGTTTGTCGGCTCGGCCTTCAGCCCCAGCGCGAACAGCCAGTGCGGCAGCGGCCCGATGATCGGATTGAACAGCCATGCCCATGTCAGGCCCGACAGGAAGGACGGCACCGCCCAGGGCAGGAACACCAGCGCCTGCACCACCTTGCGGCCCCGAAACGGCTTGTCGAGCAGCAGCGCCAGGCCAAGGCCGAGGAAGAACTGGAAGAACAGGCTGGAGAGCGTCCACCACAACGTATTGACCAGCGCCTGGCCGAGCACGGCATCCGACAGCATCGCCTGGTACTGGCCGAGCCCGACATATTCCGACTTGAAGGCCGAAAACTTACGGAACGAATAGCTGATGCCGATGACCAGCGGCACCAAAAGCACCACGACCAGCAGGATGATCGCCGGGCTAAGATAAAGCCAGGGTTCGCTGGCAGCGTGCGTCAGCCGCTTGCGGCGCGGCCTCCCGGCGGGTCGTATTTCGGAAACGGCATAGGTCATTTGGGCTCAACAGTGGTGAGTGGGTGCCGGCGAAGGCGACAGCACCCTTCTCCCGTATACGGGGAGAAGATGCCGGCAGGCAGATGAGGGGCAGCGCCAGGCTGACAGAACGTAGCGCCGCCCCTCATCCGGCCCTATCGGGCCACCTTCTCCCCGTGAACGGGGAGAAGGAAGAAAAAACTACTTCTTGTTCTTCGCCATCCAGTCCTGCTGTTCCTTGGTCAGGAAGGCGGCCCATTGGTCGGCAACCTCCTTGGCCGCCTTTTGGCCAAGCAATACTTCCTGGAAGTTCTTGATCGCCACCTGGTCGACGAAATTGCCGAGGTTCTCCAGATGCGTCGGGGGCGTCACCATTTCATATTTGGCGCTGTCGCTGAGCTCCGTGAACCAACCCTTGAACTGCTCGGTCTTGAAATGCGGATCCTGGTCGGCGCCGTTGTGGATCGGGACGACGCCGACTTCCTTGGCCCATTCCAGATTGTCCTTGGGCGAGAGCAGCGTCGCCATCAGCTTCCAGGCGTCGTCCTTGTGCTGCGAATTGGCGAACATTGCCCAGCCGGCATAGCCGAGCGTCGGATAGGACTTGCCGCTCGGCCCGACCGGCAGCGGCGCCACGGCGAAGTCGTCGGCGCTCATCTTGTCGGCGATGCCGAGCAGCGCGTCCGGATCCTGGTTGAGCATGGCGCAGGTGCCGGAATAGAAGCCGGTGACGGTTTCGTTGAAGCCCCAGCTCACCGCGTCCTTGGGCGCCAGACCCTGCTTGTACATGTCGGCCAGCATCTGCAGGCCCTTGACCGAGCCCTCCTCGTTGATGGTCGAGGTGCCGTCTTCGTTGAAGTAGCCGCCCTTGCCGGCGGCGATGTTCATGAACATGTGCATGCCGTTGAAGGCGCCGGGCCCGCCGCGCAGGCAGTAGCCGTATTTGCCGGGCAACGCCGAGATCTTTTTGGAATCGGCGACGAACTCGTCGAGCGTGGCCGGCGGGCCGTCGAGGCCGGCTTCCTTGAACAGCTTCTTGTTCCAGAACAGCGCGTTCACATAGTAGCCGTAAGGGATCATGAACTGGGTGTTGTTGACGGTCGAGCCGAACTGCTTGGCGCGCTCGCCGAGCGTCTTGGCGTCGTCCCACTTGGCCATGTACGGGCCGAGATCCTCGAGCTGGGCGTTGTTGGCGTAGAGGCCCATCCAACGTTCCGGCATCTCGACCACGTCGGGCGTATCGCCTGCCTGCACCATGGTCAGGAACTTTTCGAAAGCTTGGCCCCAGGGCAGCGAGACCAGCTCGACCTTGATGCCGGGATTGGCCTTTTCGAATTCGGCGATCTGCTTCTTCAGGAACTCCGTGCGCGGCGGGCTGGTGATGACTTCGACCATTTTCAGGGTCGAATCGGCCAGCGCGTTTCCGGCGGAAATCGCCAATCCCGCGGCTGTGGCAAGCATGACGGTCAGTTTTTTCATCTTCAAGACTCCCATTTTGAAGCGGCTTGTTATTTTCTGGCTTTTTCGAAGGCCTGCGCCACGTCGGCCCACAGGTCCTCGACATTCTCCAATCCGACATTGAAGCGGATGGTTCGGGGGCTGACGCCGAAGCGCGCCATCGAATTCAGTCCCGGCGTCTGCTCCAGCGACGCCTTGGCGGGCACGACCAGGCTCTCATGGCCGCCCCAGCTCACGCCGATGCGGAAATATTTCAACGCATCGACGAAGACGGGGATGTCGATATCCTCGGTGACCTCGAAGGAGAACAACCCCGCGTAACCAGCAAGCGTCGCCTTGCCCGGATGGTTCGAATAGGCGGGGTGGTTGACGCGCTCGACATTGCCATGCGCCTTCAGCCGCTCGGCGATGGCAAGCCCGCTCTTCATGTGATGCGGCAGGCGCAGCGGCAGCGTGCGCAGCCCGCGCAGCAAGAGCCAGGCCTCGAAGGGCGAAAGCTTGCCGCCGAGATAGGAATAGGTCTGCTCGTTGATGTGCTTGATGTGGGCGGCCGAGCCTGCCACCACGCCGGCGACCGTATCGCTATGGCCGCCGAGATATTTCGAAGCCGAATGCAGCACCAGATCGACGCCATGCGTGATCGGCTTCTGGAACACCGGTGTCGCCCAGGAATTGTCGATCGTGGTGACGATGCCCTGCTCCTTCGCCAGCCGGGTCAGGTGAGCCAGGTCCTGCAACTCGAACATCATCGAGGTCGGGCTCTCCAGATAAAGCAGCCTGGCGCCCGGAAGGGCCGCCGCCACCGCATCCGGATCGGAGCCGTCGACATAGTCGACCCTGATGTTGAGCCGCGGCAAAAGCCGCTCGAACAGCCGATAGGCATCACCATAGCAATTGCGCACCGCAACGATGCGCTCGCCGGCGCCGACGAAGGCGAGCACCGTGGCGCTGATCGCCGCCATGCCGCTGGAAAAGCCGCGCGCGGCCTCGGCGCCCTCGAGCGCGGCGACGCGTGCCTCGAACTCCATCACCGTCGGATTGTCGCCACGCGAATAGATCGGCTGCTTCCGTTTGCCGGCAAAAGTATCCGCCATCTCGGCATAGTTGGCGAAGGTGAACAGCGATGTCTGGTAGATCGGCGGCACCACCGCCCCACCCGGGAAAGGTTGGTCATGCGCCAGAAGCGTCGCCGCCTCGGCGAGATAGTCGTGATCGAAACCTGAGGGATGCTCGTTCATGTCTGGCTCGAAAGTTTGAGTTTGGCGGCGCCGCGCTTGAGATCGTCCTCGACGGTGGCGATCAGCTTGAGCGCTTCGGCGCGGGCGCCGTGCGGGTCGCGCGCGGCGATGCGCTCGTAAATGGTCCGATGATAGGGAAAACTGGCGTGGCCGAAATCGCGCACGCCCAGCGGATGCTCCCAGAAGCGGTGGAACAATTCGTGCATGGCGGCGATGATCTGTTCGAACAGCGGGTTGCCGGAAACCCTGTAGATCGCCTGGTGGAACTCCCAGTCCTCTTCCGAAGACATGCCCTCGCGCGTGCGGAACGCCTGCTCCATGATGTCGAGCTTGCGCTCGATTTCGGCGATATCGGTCTGGCTCGCGCGTTCGGCGCAAAGGGCGGCGGCTTCCGCCTCCAGCGCGCGACGGATTTCCAGCGTCTGCATCAGGCTGGTGAAGTCGTTGCCGCCCGCAAGCGTCAGCGGCAGATGCAACATGTCCGGCGAAACGGCTGCCTTGAGATAGGTGCCGCTGCCTTGCCGGCGCTCGACCAGCCCGAGCCCTTCCCAGCGCGTCAGCGCCTCGCGCACCGTGTTGCGGCTGACCTTCAGCCGCTCGGCCAGGATGCGTTCCGTTGGCAGCCGCTCGCCCGGCTGGAGGGCCTCGGCACGAACAAAGCCTACCAACGCCTTCAGCACGGCGTCGTCACGCGCCGTCGTCTGAATAGGTGGCAGGCTGTTTTGATCCACGCGCGTTCCAAGTGGTCCAATGGTCCAACCATTTTCTGCACAGATGATACCTCCTGTCAACGGGATGTCAGGAGACCTAAAACCGTAAAAGCTCGCAACGCATGACAAGCACGCGTTTGCGGGCGATGCGCCAGGCCGGCCTCGACCCTGCTACGCCGCATCAACGCGCGGCCCGAACCAGGTGGTCAGCGCATCGGCCAGTCCCTGTTGGCTTCCGGAACCAACCCATGCCACGTACCCGTCGGGGCGGATCAGCACCGCGTCGGGCCCGGCGACGGCCCCGAGAACTGGCAGCTCCCAGTCGCCGTCGTACACGGCGTCGACCTGCTGGACCCGATCCGCCCACGGCTTGATGTCAAGTCTGCCGGGCGTGCCGAGGTTGATCAGCACCGGCCGGGCATGGTGCAGCAAGGTAAACAGCCGCACCGGCCCGCTGGCGGTGAGCAGATCGAGGTCGGGTATTCGCCACCCAAGCAGCGCGTGCCCCTCCCCGAGGTCGTAGTGGACACCCAGGCCGGACATCTCTGCGGCGATTCGTTTGCGTGGTTCATCCATGGCGAGCAGTTCGGCGATGGTGTCGCCCAGGGCTTTGGTGCGGTCATCCATGCGGCGAAGCGCGACCTGCGCCATCGTGTTGCGCAACACGCGGGCGGCGACCGGATGGCGCTCGGCATGGTAGCTGTCGAGCAGACTGTCCGGTGATGCCCGTTTGACGACCTGGGCCAGCTTCCATCCCAGGTTGACCGCGTCCTGCACGCCGATGTTGAGGCCCTGTCCGCCCATTGGGGGATGGATATGCGCAGCGTCGCCGGCCAGCAGGACACGTCTGTCGCGGTAAGCGGCAGCCTGGCGCGTCATATCGGTGAAACGAGAGAGCCAGGTCGGACTGTGGACGCCGAAATCGGTGCCATAGATAACGGTGAGCGCCTCGCGGAGATCGTCCAATGTCGGTTCACCACCGATGATCAGTCGTTTCTCGGTCAGCACGATGCCCAACCGGTCGCCGTCCTCGATCTTGCCTATCGCATGGGTTCCGTGGGCGTCGCTGCGAAAGCCCAATGGCGGTTCTTCCGACATCTCGACCTCGGCGATCATCCAGCTCATCGTCGGATCCCATCCAGCGAATTCGATGCCCGCCGCCTTGCGGATCGTGCTGCGTCCACCGTCGCATCCGACGAGGTACTGCGCCTTCATCCGTCGGCCATCGGAAAGCCCCACATCCACGCCACTGTCGTCCTGCATGAAATCCGTGACTTCCTGTCCGCGATGGATCGGCACCCCCAATTCGCTGATCCAGTCGGCCAATATCCGCTCGATGTGGTTTTGCCGCAGCGCCAGCAGATAGTTGTGCCGGCTGGGAAAGTCGCTGATGTCCAAACGGATCATATGGAAGCCGACGGTCGGGAAGCATCGCCCCTGGGAGAGGAACCGGTCGGCGATCCCGCGCTGGTCGAGCACCTCGATTGTGCGTGCGTGCAGGCCACCCGCGCGCAAGCCAATCAGCTGCTGGGTCGGGCGCCGCTCGACAATGGCGACGTCGATGCCCGCCAATGCGAGTTCGCCTGCCAGCATCAATCCTGTCGGGCCGCCCCCGGCGACAATCACCGCATGATTTCGACGCGATCCATCTGTCGGTGCACGCATTCCCGTCACTCCGCTCCCATTGGCTAGGGCCGCGGTTTTACGGGAGGAACCCAGGCTTGAAGCAAGCCCCCTGGGCGCCATATATATGAAGTGAGGAGCAACGCCCTCTGCCGAATGGCAAGAGAGCGTGCGCCGCAGCTCTTCACATCGGGGCTCGCCTTTTACAGGCCAAAAAGCGCTGTCGACATCTCGTGCGCAAAAAGCTCCTGATATCCGGAGCTTGGCGCAGAATCCTGATGCTATTTTGAAAGGGGGCCGGTCGGCGTTTGGCAGCGGTACGAGGAGGCCACTATATGCCAGCGCCGGCCGGCCGACCCCACGGACCCAGGAGATGCGGCGGACCTGAGCATCATGGGGTATTTTTTGATCGACCCGGCTGTCTGTCCTCGTGCCGGCGTCGCTCTGTCTGTGGCCGCACATTTGCGCAAGAGCTTATGAAAATCAACAGTTTCTTAACCAAGCCTCGTGAATCGCTTGGATTAAGGTAAATGGGTAACCTTGCCGGATTGACGGATACTCTTACCCGGTCCGTCAGGCAGCCTTGGCGACGACGCGGTTGCGGCCACCGCTCTTGGCTTCATAGAGCGCCAGATCGGCGCGTTTCATCAGCGCCGCCACCGTATCCACCCCCTTCAGCACCGACGACACGCCGACGCTGACGGTGACCTCGATGGCCTTGCCGTCAGGCCCGATGACGAACGGCATCTGGGCGATTTCGGCGCGGATGCGTTCGGCCACCTTTTCGGCGATCGCTCCATCGGTGTCAGGCATGACCACTACGAACTCCTCACCGCCGAACCGGCAGGCCAGATCGATGCCGCGCACGTTCTTGCGCAGCCGCCGCGCGAATTCCCGCAGCACCTCGTCGCCACCGTCATGGCCGTGCGTGTCGTTAATCGACTTGAAGCGATCGAGGTCGGTGATCATCACCGACAGCGGCCGACGCCGCGCCACGGCGCGGTCGAACAGCGTCTGGAGATGGCTGTCGAGATAGCGGCGGTTGTGCAGCCCGGTCAGCCCGTCGGTCACCGCCATTTCGATCGTCTGCGTCACGCTGGCGCGCAATTGGTCGTTGTAGCGCTTGCGGCGCACCTGGGTGCGCAACCGCGCCGTCAGTTCCTGCTGGTCGATAGGCCGCATCAGATAGTCGTTGATGCCGAGTTCGAGACCACGGATGATGCGCTCCTCCTCGCCCTCCTCCGCCAGCAGGATGATCGGCAGGAAGCGTGTGCGATCGAGCGAGCGCAGTTGCGAGCAGAGCCGAAGCGGATCGAAATCGGCGAAGCTCGTCGAGATCATCACGCATTCATAGGGCGTCTCCGCCGCCTGGAAGAAGCCGGCATGCGGATCGCTGGCGACATCCAGGTCAGCACAGTCGCGCAGCATCTTCTGGACGCGCTCGATCGACGATTTGCGCTCATCGATCAGAAGCACTTTCGGCGTCGTGTCCTCGGAGGCGAAATTGCGGCTGAGCAACTCTTCGATGCCGATGTTGCGCGTGGTCGAAGCGCGCAGCCGCAACTCGTCGGTCAGCGACTTCAGCCTGACGAGGCTCTTGACGCGCGTCATCAGTTGCAGGTCGTTGACGGGTTTGGTCAGGAAATCGTCGGCGCCGACCTCAAGCCCGCGCACCCTGTCGGAAACCTGGTCGAGTGCGGTGATCATTACCACTGGAATATGCGACGTCGCCGGATCGCCCTTCAGGCGCCGGCAGACCTCGAAGCCATCCATGTCCGGCATCATGACGTCGAGCAGCACGACGTCGACCTTGCCGTTCTCGCAGGTCTCGATTGCATCCAGGCCGTTGGTGGCGGTCAACACCTCGAAATATTCGGCCAGCAGCCGGACCTCCAGCAGCCTGACATTGGCAGGGATGTCGTCGACGACGAGAATCCGAGCGGTCATTTCACAAGGCTCCGGCTTTGGCGGCAAGGTGCATCAGGAATCACCCAGGTAAGACTTGATGGTTTCGATGAAGCGCGGCACCGAGATCGGCTTGGAGATATAAGCCTCGCAGCCGCCCTGGCGGATGCGCTCCTCGTCGCCCTTCATCGCGAAGGCGGTGACGGCAATGACCGGGATGACGTGCAGGTCGTCGTCTTCCTTCAGCCATTTCGTCACCTCCAGCCCAGACACTTCAGGCAACTGGATGTCCATCAAAATGAGATCCGGCCGGTGCTGACGCGCCAGATCGAGCGCTTCCAGACCGTTGCGGGTGCGAACTGTCTCGTAACCGCTTGCTTCGATGAGGTCCCGAAAGAGCTTCATGTTGAGCTCATTGTCCTCGACGATCATGACCTTCTTAGGCATCGATATCCCGTCCCGGCCGCTGTTCCGCTCGAAGGCGGCCGTTATGCGCCCTTCCGGGACGCACCAAACCCTACTCGACTCTACGGCAATATGATTGACGAAACGGAAACCTGCGGCGAGAAAAGCTGCTCCGTTTCCACCTCGGGTCCCGCACTGAAGAGGTAACGACTTGCCGCAAGCGACGCTTGCCATTACTGCGGAAGAGACTCACATTCCGCATACCCTGAAAGGTAATGATGGCAAACGCAGCGTCAATGCGCGAAGAGGCCGAAACCATTGCCGTGAAGGCTCTGGCCTTCGTCGCCTCTGATCCCGAACTGCTGCCTCGCTTCCTGGCGATCACCGGCATCGAGGCGCATTCGATCCGCAAAGCTGCCGGCGAGCCGGGATTTCTGGCCGGTGTGCTGCAGTTCGTTCTCGCCCACGAACCCACATTGCTGCGTTTTGCCGAGGAAACCGGCACGCCACCGGCCTCCGTCGGCAAGGCGTTGCGCGCGCTGCCGCTGGGCGACGATAACCACGAGCATTCCATATGAGTGACGATCCCAAGGCGGCGCCCCGATCGCCAGGTCGAGCGAAGTCTGACTCTTGTCGCCCGGTTTGAGCGACAAGCATAAAACGAAGGCTTGAGGCGCGTCGCGCCAATCCGTTCGAAGGCGACGCGCTTTGGTGAGCCGAGTGGCTACGGTGTCGGATCCGCCTGGTCCGTCTCGTCGCCGCCATCGTCAATGCTGTCGTCCTCGGCAGGATCGGCCGGCTTCAGCATGACGCCATTGACAATGACCGAACCGTCCGGCTTGGCGTTGACGACCCATTCCATGCGGCCGTCCGTCAAGGTCTTGCCGAACCCTTTCACCATCAGGGCCACAGGCACGTACTGCGCCACCTCCGGTTCCGATTTCGCCGCTTCCTGCAAGCCCTCGACGATCTTGTCGAAGCCGGCCACGTCCACCGTCACATTGGCTTCCGGCTTCTCGCCAGGAAAAGTCATTTCGCCTTCCAAGGCGATTTCGGTATCCTTGTTCTTGATGGTGCTATGGCCAATGACGACCTTCGGCGTCTTGGCCATGAAGTCGGTTTTGAGCTGCTCTCCGAATTCGGCCGACAGCGGCGGGTTCTTGTTAAGATCAAAGGCTTCGATTGCCTTCTTCGCCATGCTGTCGAGATCGATATTGGCGCCGCCGAAGTTCAGGTCGATATCGGTCGGCAGCAGCGCTATGCTCCAGTTCGGCAGAAGCTGCTGCGGCACGGTCAACCCAGATGCCTTGATCCCGTAGCCGATCGTACCGCTCTGGGCGACGCCATCCATTCCGAAGGCGGTGCTGAGCTGCGCCGCACCGAACGTGCCGACCGGGCTCTCGACCGCGAAATTCTTGAACCCGTATGTCCCGTCGATGCGCTCCCACACAGGAAGCGCGGCGAGCAGAAGCGATTTGAGCTGCGCCTGGTTGGCTTTCAGCGTGGCTTCATTCTCATTGGCGACGGCAAATGCCAGGAGATCGAGCAGCGGCTTGGTCTGCACGCCCTTGCCTTTGGCATCCACCGACAGTTCCGGTGATTTGACGGTGACCGGGAATTTCAGTCCGCTTTCGGGATCGTCGAATTTGATCGCCTCGACAAAGTTCGACACTTTTTGCGACAACGCGAAATCGACCCCGCCATTGGCAGCCTTGGTGGCGGCCATGGTCGCGGTGCCGCCGTCGGCGCTGACTTCCATGTGCTGCTTGGCATCTTGCGACACCATCGTCATGCCCGCCATCGAACTGGTGCCGCTGGTAAAGGCCGCCAGATTGGGGTCGTAGACACCGGAACCCTTGCCGTCCTTGATAGAAAATTGCGTGCTCTGCAGCCCCTGCGGCCCGTTGAACTCGAAGGAGGCGCTGTGCGAAAGATCCATCGAGACATCCCAGGTCCCGTCGCTGCGCGGCTTGACCAGCAGGGCGTAGGGCGCAAAGTCGAATTTCAACAGCTTCTGGTCGGGCAAGGTGCCGGCGAGCGCCTTGAAATCGAACATGATCTTGTAGGCGCCGCCTTCGACCGAGACCTTCAGGATGCCCTTGTCGAGGGCCTGTTTGCCGACATAGCGGGACAGGTTCTCGGATAGCTGCTTCGCACCCTGGCTGTCGACGCTCTGGCCGAAAGCGGGCGCGCTGAGCAGAAGCGCGGTAAAGGCGATTGGCAACATCCGGTTCACGTAGAATTCTCCGTTTGGTCGAAAAGGCAAAATCGTCTCCTACTTCTGGTAGGGAAAGACCGTCACAACTGCAAGACGGCGAAGTTCAGGCGCTCGGCTCCAGCACCAGCCGCATCAACGGCCGGCCCGCCTTGCGTTCCAGGAGCCGCTCGAACCCGGCCTTCTCGAACACGCGCGACGAGCCCACGAACAGCCCGATGGAGCGTGAATCCTTCGACAGGTCTATCGGGCAGGCTTCCACCATTCGCGCGCCGTTCCTGCGGGCGAAATCGATGCCGCCTTCGACCAGGCGATGGCTGATGCCCTGGCCCCGTGCCTTGGCGCGGATGAAGAAACAGGAAATTGCCCAGACGCTCGGATCCGATGCGTCCGCGGGATCGACCGGAGCCGAGCCCCGGCCCCGGTTGTTCCACTCGGGCACGTCGGCGCGCGGCCCGATCTGCATCCAGCCGACTGCCTTGCCGTCCTCGAACGCCAGCATGCCCGGTGGCGGGCCTGCTTCGATGCGCGCCCTGATGTGGTCTTTGTTGCGTTCGCGGCTGCTTTCGCGACGAGCCGCCGGCGCCAGCCGGAAATGCGTGCACCAGCAGCCGTAGCAGGCGCCCTGCTTGCCGAAGAGATCTTCGAATTCAGGCCAGAGCTCAGGCGCCAGCGGCACTATGGTCGTGCTCATGCGTTCTCCCCAGGCCAAGCTTGTCGCTAGCCTTGCACTGTCGTACCATTGTGTTTGTTCTCTTTATGTTCGCAGCGATGGCGGCTCCTGTCAATAATCCTGATCACGGTTTCTGCCGCGACTGCCTGGCCTTTCAGCGCAGCGACGCCAGGCGCTGCGAGCGATGCGGCAGCCCCAGGCTTGCCCGTCATCCCGAGCTGTACCGGCTGCATCTGGCCCATATCGACTGCGACGCTTTCTATGCGGCAATCGAAAAACGCGACAACCCGGCGCTGAAGGACAAGCCGCTGATCATCGGCGGCGGCAAGCGCGGCGTCGTCTCCACCGCCTGCTACATCGCCCGGATAAGGGGCGTGCGTTCCGCCATGCCCATGTTCAAGGCGCTCGAGGCTTGCCCCGAAGCGGTGGTTATCCCGCCCAATATGGAAAAATACGTGGTCGTCGGGCGCGAGGTGCGCGCGATGATGCAGGCGCTGACGCCGCTGGTCGAGCCGCTCTCGATCGACGAGGCGTTTCTCGACCTTGCCGGAACCGAACGGCTGCACGGCCTGCCGCCGGCGGTGGTGCTGGCCCGTTTCGCGCTGGCCGTCGAGAAGGAGATCGGCATCACCGTTTCGTCAGGTCTGTCCTACTGCAAGTTCCTGGCTAAGGTGGCGTCGGATTTCCGCAAACCGCGCGGCTTCTCGGTCATCGGCGAAGCGGAAGCCGTGGGTTTCCTCGCCGTACAGCCGGTGAGCATGATCTGGGGGGTCGGCAAGGCATTCAACGCCACGCTCGAACAGGACGGCATCCGCACCATCGGCCAGCTCCAGAAGATGGACCGTGGCGACCTCATGCGCCGCTATGGCGTGATGGGCGACCGGCTTTACCGGCTCTCGCGCGGCGAGGACGTCCGCCGCGTCGATCCCGACCAGGACGCCAAGAGCGTATCGGCCGAAACCACTTTCGACACCGATATCGCTTCGCTGGACGAGCTGGTCTCGGTGCTGCGGGGCCTTTCGGAAAAGGTCTCGGCGCGGCTGAAGAAATCCGGCATCGCCGGGCGCACGGTGGTGCTCAAGCTGAAGACGCAGGATTTCAAGATCCGCACCCGCAACCGCCAGCTCGGCGACCCGACCCGGCTCGCCGACCGTATCTTTTCGACCGGGGTCGAGCTGCTGCGCAAGGAAACCGACGGCACCAAATACCGGCTGCTCGGCATAGGCGTCAGCGATCTTTCCGCCGATGACAAGGCCGATCCGCCCGATCTGGTCGATGTCCAGTCGCGAAAGCGGGCCATGGCCGAAGGCGCCATCGATTCACTGCGCGACAAGTTCGGCCGCAAGGCGGTGGAAACCGGCTATACGTTCGGCAAAGGCCGCGACACCCACCCGCCAGAGCCGCTGGAAGACTGATAATGGATATCAGCTGTCGAGATTTAGGTGCGCTGCAGATCGATCCTGCTTGTCACCATGCTCTTGCCGGTTTTCGGATCAGTGTCGATCACCGTCAGCCGCATGCCGTTCTCGCCTCGTTTCTCGACCTTCATCTGCGCCTTTCGGTCACCATTGACCTCCTTGGCCCAACGGATGCCGAGATTGATCGCGTTGCCCGAACGGGTGCCGTTCAATTGCGCAGGCCCGGTACGAGACCCGACATAAGTGCCGCTATATTTCGCTCCGGCAGTCCTCAGGTCCGCGCTGATGGCGCGCGTCACCACGATAAGCCCTCGGCAATTGCCATCGAGCGACAATGAGGTCGACGTCGCGTTTGACCTGAACGTGCAGGACACATTCACCGTCGGCGCGTCGGTAGTCACCTTGACGATGCCCTTGCCGGTGAAATTGCCCTTGAACGACTGGAGAAATCTGGACTCGTCGGCATGTGCCGCGCCTGCCGTGACCAACAGGCAACCAGCAAGCGCAAATTGCGCAAATGATCTCATCGAAATTCTCCTATCGACATTGAAAGGCACCTGCGAAGCACTTCCGATATTCGGAACTCAACGCCCCCTGTCGTGCCAGGTTCCGCCTTCAACATGACTGTTTTGCAACATCCGGCTGGCCCAGAAGAATGCGGCTGCTAGCGGTTGCGGCAAAAGCCACGGCCTGCGACATAGCGGAAATGGCACCCACCCCTTCCATCCCCAAGGCCGCGTTCTGGATGGCGCTGTCGATCGCCTCGTTCCTGGCGATGTCGGTCGCGGGCCGCGCCACCACGGCCGAGCTCAACGTTTTCCAGGTGCTGGAGCTGCGCTCGGTGATCGGCTTTTTCATCCTGCTGCCGCTGGTCATGCAAAATGGCGGCTTTGCCGCCATGCGCACTGGGCGCCCCCTCGCCCATGTCACGCGCAACGTGGTTCACTATACCGGCCAGGCGGCGTGGCTCTACGCCCTGACGCTGATCCCTTTGGCGGTGCTGATCTCGATCGAATTCACGACGCCGATCTGGACGGCGATCCTTGCGGTCACCTTTCTCGGCGAAAGGCTCACCCGGCCGAAGCTCGGGGCCGTGGCGCTCGGGCTGATCGGTGTTGTGATCATTGTGCGCCCAGGCGTCGGCTCGGTCGATCCGGGACATCTGGTCGTGCTGGGCGCGGCAATGTGCTTCGGCATCTCGCTGGTCCTGGTCAAGTCGCTGACGCGGACCGACAGCGTTGTGCGAATCATCTTCTGGATGCTGATCATCCAGTCGGTGCTCGGCCTGATCCCGGCGCTCTACGAATGGCGCAACCCGTCGCTCGAGCTGTGGCCGTGGATCCTGCTGATCGCCTTCACTGGCATGTCGTCACATTTCTGCATGGCCTGGGCGCTGAGCTACGCCGATGCCACCGTCATTTCGCCGATGGATTTCCTGCGCGTGCCGCTGTCGGCATTGATCGGCTGGCTGCTCTACCAGGAGCAGATCGACGCCTTCACCGCAGGCGGGGCATTGCTGATCCTGATGGGCAATATGCTCAACCTGCAGCGCCGGCAGCCAAAGCCGGCGCAAGCGGCGGCATCGTAGCGCGCCTCAATCGCCCCTCAATCACCGCTGTCGGGTATGTTGAGGAGGTGGCCGCAGGCCTTGCAGTGAACGGCGTCCGGCTCGTGCCGTTGCAGGCCGCATTGCGGACAGGGAAAGAACACCTTGGCCGGTCGGAAGATCGCCTGCGCCAGCCTGACGAACAGCGATATGCCGATGATCATGGTCACGATCGCCGTCAGTTTCCCCGCCATTCCCGGCAGCACGATGTCGCCGAACCCGGTCGTGGTCACCGTCGCGACGGTGAAGTAAAGCGCGTCGATGTAGCTTTCCAGCCCCGCTCCGCTGCGGAAGAAGAAAGTGTAGACGAAACCGGTGATCACGAAGAGGAACGTCAAGAGATTGATCACCGCGTGGCTCGCTTCGCGCCAGGGCCGCAGGCCCTGCATCTCGAAATGCCGCCAGAGCGAACCGCTGCGCGACAGCGACCACAGCCGCAGAATGCGCAGAAAGCCGAGATTGGCGAGCGCGGTCGGCATCAGCAGCGTCAAAAGGATGAAAATGTCCACCCAGGAGGTCGGCTGCTTCATCAGCCGCAGCATGTCGTTCGAGGCAAGCAGCCTGGCAACCAGGTCGGCGGCGACCAGAGCCGCCACCGTATAGTCGAGCCACAGGAATGAGGCCGACTGCTGGATGACGGGCGTAGCGATGAAGAAGGCAATGATGGCAAGGTCGATGATGACCGCAACCAGCTGAAAACGAAAAGCCGCCGGCGTGCGGCCGTGGTAGAGCTTGCGCAGCGTGTCGCGCAGCCGCGCCATTGTGGAACGGTCCTGCAATCCGTCGCTGTCTTTCGTCTTCATGGCAATTGCGGTGACTTGAGCGGCGGATGCCGCCCGGCGGATTGCCACCAGTCCCCGGAAGGGGCGATCACACCAGCTCCACTTCGACCACGCCTGGCACGGCGCGCATCGCCGAGGCGATTTGCGGCGAGACGCGGTAGCCCCCCTGCAGGGCAATCTCCACCTCGCCCTGCGCTTCTTCCTTGATAACGATGATGCTCACCTGACTTTCACCGCGCTGGGTAAGCTGCGACTGAATGATCGAGGCAGGCGCATCGTTTCTGACGAAGATGCGCAGCGCCTTCTGGATGCGGCTGGCCTCGTCCTCAAGCGACTGCACGGTCTGGATGCGCAGGTTGACGCCCTCCGGCCTGTCCTCCGCCGCCACGGTGATGACCACGGAGCGGCCCGGCTCCAGCATGTCGCGATACTGCGCCAATCCTTCGGAAAACAGTACCGCCTCATACTGGCCGGACGTGTCCGAGAACTGCACCACGCCCATCTTGTTGCCGGTCCGCGTCTTGCGCTCCTGCTTGGTGGTCACGGTGCCGGCGAGGCGCCCTGCGGTGGCACCGCGCTTGACCGCGGCCGAAAACTCCGCCCAGTTCTGCACCCGCATCTTCTGCAGCGCCGCCTTGTACTCGTCCAGCGGATGGGCGGAGAGATAGAAACCGACCACCTGGAATTCGCGGTGCAGGCGGTCGGCGGCGAGCCACGGTTCGGTCACGGGCAAGTTGAGCGCCTGCGACTGTGCCCCTAGAGACGCGCCGAAAATGTCGGCCTGGCCTGAGACGGCGTTCTGCTGCGCCAGTGACGCCAGCCCCATCATCCGCTCGACGCCAGCCATCATCGCGGCGCGGTCATGGCCGAAACAGTCTAGCGCTCCGGCCATGATCAGGCTTTCGAAGACGCGCTTGCCGACGATTTTCGGATCGACCCTCTCGCAGAAATCGGCCAGGCTCTTGAACGGCTTCTCGCCGCGCATGGCGACGATATGCTCCACCGCCGCGTCGCCGACTCCCTTGAGCGCGGCCATCGAATAGTAGATGCGGTTCTCGCCGACCTCGAAGGGACGAAAGCTTGATATCACCGACGGTGCCACCACCTCGATGCCGAGGCGCAGCGCATCCTGGCGGAAATCCGCGAGCTTGTCGGTGTTTCCCATGTCGAGCGTCATCGACGCCGCCAGGAACTCGACCGGATAATGCGCCTTGAGATAGGCGGTCTGGTACGAGACGACGGCGTATGCGGCCGCGTGCGATTTGTTGAAACCGTAGTCGGCGAACTTGGCTAGCAGGTCGAAGATGAAGTCGGCCTGCGGCTTGGCCACGCCGCGCTCGACCGCGCCCGAGACGAAGCGCTCACGCTGCTTGTCCATCTCGGCGCGGATCTTCTTGCCCATGGCGCGGCGCAAAAGATCGGCTTCGCCCAGCGAATAGCCGGACAATTCCTGCGCGATCTGCATCACCTGTTCCTGGTAGACGATGACGCCTTGCGTCTCCTTCACCAGATGGTCGATCTTGGGATGGATCGACGCCATCTCCTCCTCGCCGTGCTTCCTGGCGTTGTAGGTCGGGATGTTCTCCATCGGCCCCGGCCGGTACAGCGCCACCAGCGCGATGATGTCCTCGATGCAGTCGGGCCGCATGCCGATCAGCGCCTTGCGCATGCCGGCACTTTCCACCTGGAACACGCCGACCACTTCGCCGCGCGACAGCATGGCGTAGGTCTCGGGGTCGTCGAGCGGTATCGTCGCAAGATCGATGTCGATGCCGCGGCGGCGTATCAGCTTCACCGCCGTCTCCAGCACCGTCAGCGTCTTCAGGCCGAGAAAGTCGAACTTCACCAGCCCGGCCTGCTCGACATATTTCATGTTGAACTGGGTGACCGGCATGTCCGAACGAGGATCGCGGTACATCGGCACCAGCTCCGACAGCGGCCGGTCGCCGATGACGATGCCGGCGGCGTGCGTCGACGCATGGCGATAAAGCCCTTCCAGCTTCTGTGCCATGTCGAGCAGCGTCTGGACGATCGGCTCCTTTTCGGCCTCCTCGGCAAAACGCGGCTCGTTGGCGATGGCGTCCGCCAGTTTTACCGGATTGGCCGGGTTCTGCGGCACCATCTTGGACAGCTTGTCGACCTGGCCGTAAGGCATTTGCAGCACGCGACCGACGTCGCGCAGCACGGCGCGGGCTTGCAGCGTTCCAAAGGTGATGATCTGGCCGACCTGGTCGCGTCCATATTTCTGCTGGACATAGCGGATCACCTCTTCGCGGCGGTCCTGGCAGAAGTCGATGTCGAAATCGGGCATCGACACGCGGTCCGGATTGAGGAAGCGCTCGAACAGCAGCGAGAAACGCAGCGGATCGATGTCGGTGATGGTGGTGGAATAGGCGACCAGCGAGCCCGCACCCGAGCCGCGCCCCGGCCCGACTGGAATGCCTTGCGACTTGGCCCATTTGATGAAGTCGGCAACGATCAGGAAGTAGCCTGGGAATTTCATCTTCTCGATGATGCCGAGCTCGAACTCGAGCCTCTCGCGGTATTGCTCGACCGTATAGCCCGGCGTCGGTCCGTGCGCGGCAAGCCGGGCCTCCAGCCCTTCACGCGCCTGGCGGGCAAGTTCGGCGGCCTCGGCCTTCTCGGCTGCGTCCTTGTCCGACGCGTCGCCGCCGGTAAAGCGCGGCAGGATCGGGCTGCGGGTTTTCGGATAGTAGGAGCAGCGCAACGCGATCTCGACCGTGTTGTCGATCGCTTCCGGCAGATCGGCGAACAACGCTGCCATCTCAGCCTGGCTACGCAGGAAGTTATCCGGTGAAAGCCGGCGGCGATTGTCCACGGCGACGACCGAGCCCTCCGCTATGGCGATCAGCGCATCATGCGCGTCATAATCGTCGCGCGAGGAGAAGAACGCCTCGTTGGTGGCGACGAGCGGTAACTCGTGGGCATAGGCGAGATCGATCGTGGAATGTTCTATCAGCCGGTCGTAACCGGAAACTCGTTCCAGTTCGACATAGAGCCGATCGCCGAACAGGGCTTTCAGGGTCGACAGCCGGGTCTCCGCGAGATCGCGTCGATCCTCCTTCAGAGCCGCCCCGATAGGGCCGCGGGGACCGCCGCTGAGGCAGATCAGCCCGTCGGCCTGGCCCTCCAGCATCTCGCTGGTCAGATGTACCGCCTCGCCGGGCGGCGTCTCCAGATAGACGCGGCTCACCAGCCTGACCAGATTGGAATAGCCGGCCTCGGTCGCCGCGATAAGCACGACTGGCCGCATCTCGGGCCCCTGCCGCCGGCGGTCGCGCTGGCCGTCGACGTTCTCGCCGGAAAAGGCGAGCGCGATCTGGCAGCCGATGATCGGCTGGATGCCGTCCTTCACCGCCTTCTGCGCGAATTCGAGCGCGCCGAACAGATTGTTGGTGTCGGTGACCGCGATTGCCGGACACTCGTCCTTGACCGCATGGCCGACGATCTTGCCGAGTTGGAGCGCGCCTTCCAGCAGCGAATAGGCCGAGTGGACGCGAAGATGTACGAAAGGACGCGCCGGCGCTTCTGGCGCCGCCGCCTTCACTGCCGCTTCGCGCAGCAAGGGGTCGCGTGGAAGTCTGTCATCCGCCATGGTTTTTCGCGTTTCCCGAAGGACTTGAGTCGATCTCGATGTATTGTCCGGCACCGGGCGATGCCAGTCCAGCACAAACGAACATCGGCCACAGGCTTCCGCCCGCCCTCGCTTCAGGCGAATTCCATGATCACCGCGTCGACGGCCAGGCTGTCGCCCGGCTTGACGTTGAGTTTCGCCACCACGAGATCGCGCTCGGCGCGCAGCACGTTCTCCATCTTCATCGCCTCGACGACGGCCAGAGTCTCGCCGGCCTTGACCTCCTGGCCTTCGGCGACGGCGATCGAGACGACGAGGCCGGGCATGGGACATAGCAGCAGGTTGGACGTGTCGGGCTCCAGCTTTTCCGGCATCAGCCTTTCCAGCACGGCAATGCGCGGCAGCATGGCGCGCGCTGTCACCGAAAGCCCTTTCCAGGCGATGCGAAGGCCGTTTGGCGCAGGGCGCAGTTGCGCCACCATTTCGTGCCCGCCGACGCTGCCGCGCCAGACGAGTTCGCCCGGCCGCCAGGCCGACGAAACCGTCAGCGGCTTGCCGCCCTCGATAGACAAGTCGACTTCCATCGGAATGGAGATTATGCCCTCCAGGATGGACGCGGACAGATAGTCCTTGCCAATCTTCACCACCCAGTCGCGCTTGAGTGCTCCCGAATGCGGCGCCAAGCGCCCGCCCAGCCGGTCGAGTCGGTCGCGGCGCAGCAATTCGACCACGGTGGCGACCGCCGCCAACACGGCCTTGTCGTCATGGTCGGGCAGGATCGGCGCAAAGCCGTCGGGATATTCCTCTGCGATGAATCCGGTCGAAATCCGCCCTTCCCGCCAGCGCGGATGCTGCATGAGCGCCGCCAGAAAAGGGATGTTGTGCTCGATGCCGTCGACGACAAAACTGTCCAACGCTTCGGACATCGCGTCGATTGCCTCCAGCCGGGTCGGCGCCCAGGTGCACAGCTTGGCAATCATCGGGTCGTAGAACATCGAAATCTCCGATCCCTCGGTGACGCCGGTGTCGTTGCGGATGACGACGTCGCCGACTTGCCCTTCCTGCGGCGGTCGATAGCGCGTCAGGCGGCCGATCGACGGCAGGAAGTTGCGATACGGATCCTCGGCATAGAGCCGGCTCTCCACCGCCCAGCCATTCAGTTTCACGTCGCTTTGCTTCAAGGCGAGCTTCTCGCCGGCGGCCACACGGATCATCTGCTCGACCAGATCGATACCGGTGACAAGCTCGGTCACCGGATGCTCGACCTGCAATCGTGTATTCATTTCAAGGAAATAGAAGTTTTTCTCAGCGTCGACGATGAATTCCACCGTGCCGGCGCTCTGGTAGTCGACGGCCCTGGCCAGCGCCACCGACTGCTCGCCCATGGCCTTGCGCGTCCTGGCATCGAGGAAAGCCGATGGCGCCTCCTCGGCCACCTTCTGGTTGCGGCGCTGGATCGAGCATTCGCGCTCGCCGAGATAGAGTGCGTTGCCATGCGCGTCGGCCAGCACCTGGATCTCGATGTGGCGTGGATCGACGATGAACTTCTCGATGAATACGCGGTCGTCGCCGAACGAGCTCTTGGCCTCCGAGCGCGCCCGGTCGAAGCCGTCGCGCACCTCGGCCCGGTTCCAGGCGATGCGCATGCCCTTGCCGCCGCCACCGGCCGAGGCCTTGATCATCACGGGATAGCCGATCTCTCCGGCGATCTTCTCCGCGTGGTCGGCGTTCTCGATGACGCCGAGCCAGCCGGGAACCGTCGAAACATTGGCGGCGTTGGCGAATTTCTTCGATTCGATTTTGTCGCCCATGGCCTTGATGGCCTTCGGCTTCGGCCCGATGAAAACGATGCCCTCCTTCTCCAGCGCCTCGCAGAAGGATGCGCGCTCGGACAGGAAGCCATAGCCGGGATGCACGGCCTGAGCGCCGGTCGCCTTGCACGCCGCGATGATTTTCTCGGGCACGAGATAGCTCTGCGCGGCTGGCGACGGTCCGATATGCACCGCCTCGTCGGCCATCTCGACATGCACGGCATCGCGATCGGCGTCGGAATAGACGGCGACCGTGGCGATGCCCATCCTGCGCGCGGTCTTGATGACGCGGCAGGCGATCTCGCCACGGTTGGCGATCAGGATTTTGGTGAACATGCGGGCAAATTCCCCTCCGGCGGACGGTCCAGTTCTATGGATTATGTCGCCATGTCTCAAGTACCGTGTGCGTGGCGCGAACGCCTGCGGTCAAGGGTATGCTACCTGCGTCAAGAAAGCCGATATTTCGTCTCATCTGGCGGTTGATGAGCAGGCCAAAACCTGAAAGCCTGAGCGCAAAATTGCGATGGAGGATTGCCAGATGAAAACCCGCGCCGCTGTTGCCGTTGCTGCCGGAAAGCCGCTTGAGATCATGGAGGTCGACCTCGACGGCCCGCGCGAGGGCGAGGTGCTGGTCGAGATCAAGGCGACCGGCATCTGCCACACCGACGAGTTCACGCTGTCGGGCGCCGATCCCGAGGGCCTGTTCCCGGCCATCCTCGGCCACGAGGGCGCCGGCGTGGTGGTCGATGTCGGCAAGGGCGTCACCTCGGTCAAAAAGGGCGACCATGTGATCCCGCTCTATACGCCCGAATGCCGCCAGTGCCCGTCGTGTTTGTCGCGCAAGACCAATCTGTGCACCGCGATCCGCGCCACGCAGGGGCAAGGCCTGATGCCGGACGGCACCTCGCGCTTCTCGATCGGGGGCGAAAAACTGTTTCACTATATGGGCTGCTCGACCTTCTCCAACTTTACGGTGCTGCCGGAGATCGCCGTGGCCAAAGTCAATCCCGACGCGCCCTTCGACAAGATCTGCTACATCGGCTGCGGGGTGACCACCGGCGTGGGCGCGGTCATCAACACCGCCAAGGTCGAGCAAGGCGCGACCGCGGTGGTCTTCGGCCTCGGCGGCATCGGGCTCAACGTCATCCAGGGCCTGAGACTTGCCGGCGCCGACATGATCATCGGTGTCGATCTCAACAACGACAGACGAGCCTGGGGCGAGCGCTTCGGCATGACGCATTTCGTCAATCCGAAGGAGATCGACGGCGACATCGTTCCCCATCTCGTCAACATGACCAAGCGCGGCGCCGACCAGATCGGCGGCGCCGACTATACGTTCGACTGCACCGGCAACACCAAGGTGATGCGCCAGGCGCTGGAGGCTTCGCATCGCGGCTGGGGCAAGTCGGTGGTCATCGGTGTGGCGGGTGCCGGCCAGGAGATCTCGACGCGGCCCTTCCAGCTGGTCACCGGGCGGACCTGGATGGGCACCGCCTTCGGCGGCGCGCGCGGCCGCACCGACGTGCCCAGGATCGTCGACTGGTACATGGACGGCAAGATCGAGATCGACCCGATGATCACCCACACGCTCAAGCTCGAGGACATCAACAAGGGGTTCGACCTCATGCATGAGGGCAAGTCGATCAGGAGTGTCGTGGTTTACTGAGGGCGGCCACACGCCGCGGGCAACGGGCCCGCGACCTCTGTGGTCAAAAATGGGAGGAGAAAAGCATGGCGGAAAAACTGCATCCGAAAATCGACAATGGTCTGCCCAGGGAGAGTGCGAGCTTTACCGGCGGCACGCTGGTCTGCGCCTGTACCAGCAATCCGGTCAAGGTGAAGGTCAAGGGCCAGATCGCCCACAACCACGCCTGCGGCTGCACCAAATGCTGGAAGCCCGAAGGGGCGGTGTTCTCGGTGGTGGCCGTAGCCAGCACCGGCGACGTCACCGTCACCGAGAACGGCGACAAGCTGAAGGTGGTGGACCCGAGCGCGTTGATCCAGCGCCATGCCTGCACCGGCTGCGGCGTCCACATGCATGGACCCGTCGAGCGCGACCATCCGTTCAAGGGCCTGTCCTTCATCCATCCCGAGCGCTTCGAGGAGGATGGCTGGTCGCCGCCGGGCTTTACCGCCTTTGTTTCTTCGATCATCGAATCCGGTGTCGACCCGAGCCGCATGGACGGCATTCGCGGCCAACTGAAATCGATCGGCCTCGAACCTTATGACTGCCTCAACCCCGGCCTGATGGACTATATCGCCACCTGGACCGCCAAGAGGTCGGGAGCGCTTCCGGCCTGACGACCATGAGATTTGAGGCATGGGGCCGGACGGGTTGCCGGCCCCATGCTCATTTGGAGAGACAATGCCCGGACCCGCCATCCTCGTCGACGCAGACGCTTGCCCGGTCAAAGCCGAAGTCGAAAAAGTTGCCGAGCGCCACGGCGTCGTCGTCACCTATGTTTCCAATGGCGGCCTGCGCCCCTCCCGCGACCCAATGATCCGCAATGTCGTCGTGTCCAAGGGTGCCGACGCCGCCGACGACTGGATCGTGGAAAACGCAAAACCCAACGACATCGTGGTGACCGCGGACATTCCACTGGCCGCACGCACGGTGGCGCTCGGGGCCCATGTATTGGGGCCGACCGGACGTCCCTTCACGCCGGAAACGATCGGCATGGCGGTGGCAATGCGCGACTTGAAGCAGCATCTGCGCGAGACCGGCGAAAGCAAGGGGTACAATGCCAGCTTCGCACCGCAGGACCGCTCGCGGTTTCTCGGCGAACTCGACCGCATCTTGCGGCGCGCTCTAAAATCCGCCACACCGCAGTAGAAGCCCAGCGCCATTCGGAACCATCATGGCCGCCGAAATCCCGTCCAGGACGCCCATGCACCGGCACATGCTGTTCGCGGTGTCGGCTTGTGTCGGCGTCTTTGCGCTTCTGGTGGCCTTGCTGCTTCACGCGCCGCTCGCTTATTCGATCGGGGCCAACGCCTTTTTTGCCGCCTATGTCACGCTGGTTGTCGCCCAGATGCCCAAATTCACCGGCACCTATCTCAGCAAGAATGCGCGCGACACCGACCAGCCTGTGCTGGTCATCTTCGCCGTCACGCTGGTCGTCGTCGGCGTTGCCATCGCCGCACTGTTCCAGTTGATCAACCAGAAAGGCAGTTCGAACGCGATGGAGCTCGGCTTCGCGCTGCTGTCAATTCCCCTAGGCTGGTTCACCATCCACGCCATGGCGGCATTGCACTATGCGCATGTGTACTGGATGGACGGCGACCTGGTCGATGCCGGAACGAAGAAGAAAATCCCGGTCGGCGGCTTGCTGTTCCCCGGCGACAAACGGCCGGAAGGCTGGGATTTTCTGTACTTCTCGACGGTCATCGGCATGACGGCGCAGACCGCCGACACCAACATCTCGACAACCCACATGCGCCGCGTCGTGCTTGTTCATTCGATCCTGTCGTTCTTCTTCAACACGGTCATCGTCGCCGCCGCCGTCAATCTCGCCGTCAGCCTGGGCGGCCCTTGAGCTTCGATCTGATATTTTCGTGATCGATGAAACATCGGCTTGGCTGGCGACGTATCAGGAGGAGAATGATGCAGACAGCGGCCGCGCCGGATGGAACGGCCAGGAAGCGAGACCAGATGGAATCGGTTGCCATGAACCAACCCGCCGCCAGCGCGGACAGTGACGCTACGAAGGCCACGACATTGATCTACCGGCAATCGGCCTGGACGCGGCTGACGCACTGGCTGTGGGCCATCTCGCTGTTCTTCATGCTGCTTTCCGGCCTCCAGATCTTCAACGCCCGTCCGCAGCTCTATCTCGGCAAGCAGTCCGGCTTCGACTACAACAACACCGTCTTCGCTATCGGCGCCGAGAACACGAATGCCGGGCCGCGCGGCTATACCGAAATCCTCGGATACCGCTTCGACACCACCGGCGTGCTCGGCTGGTCTGGGCCGGCAGGACAAGAGACGCCCCGCGCCTTCCCGTCCTGGGCGACGATCCCATCATACTACGACCTCGGCACGGCACGCGTCGTGCATTTCTTCTTCGCCTGGGTGCTGACGACGACGCTGCTTGCGTGGCTGGTCGCCAGCCTGGTCAACGGCCACATCAGACGTGACCTCGCCCCTCGCCTGGACGATCTCAGGCGCCTGCCGCAAGATATCGTCAATCACGCCAGGCTGAAGTTCCACCACACGCGCGAATACAACACGCTGCAGAAAATGGCCTATGGCGGCGTGCTGTTCGTGCTGTTGCCGCTGATGATCCTCACCGGGCTCGCAATGTCGCCAAGCATGAATTCGGTGCTGCCGTTCCTCAACGACCTGCTCGGCGGCCGGCAGACGGCGCGCACCATCCATTTCACCGTCATGGTGCTGCTCGTGGGCTTCTTCATCATCCATATTCTGATGATCGTCGCCGCCGGCCCGCTCAACGAACTGCGCTCGATCGTCACCGGATGGTATCGGACCGACCCGCCGGCGCATCATGACGCAAAATCCTCCGAAAGGAGCGCCTGACATGGCAAAATTCGAGATCAACCGCAGGAAATTCCTGACCGCGGCCAGCCTTGGCCTTTCCGGTATCACGCTTTCAGGCTGCGATGCCTTCGACAGCCAGCTCGGCGTGGGCGGCGGGCTGCGCAGCTTCCTCGAAAATGCCAACGATCTCACACACCGCGCGCAACGTCTGCTCGCGGGCCGTGATTCGCTGGCGCCGGAATTTACTGAAGCCGATATCCGTCAGCCGATGCGCCCCAACGGGGTGACGTCACCCGACGACGATACCTACAAGACCCTGCTCGCCAACAACTTCGCCGACTGGCGGCTGGAGGTCTCGGGCCTGGTCGAAAAGCCGCTGTCGCTGACCCGCGAGCAGCTCATGAACATGCCGAGCCGAACGCAGATCACCCGCCATGATTGTGTCGAAGGCTGGAGCTGCATCGCCAAATGGACCGGCACGCCGCTGTCGCTGGTCCTCGACCAGGCGGTGGTCAAACCCGAGGCGCGCTACGTCATGTTCCATTGCCTGGACACGATCGACCGCAGCCTGTCGGGCGACATCAAATATTACGGCAGCATCGACCTCATCGACGCCCGCCACCCGCAGACGATCCTGGCCTACGGCGTCAACGGCAAGCCGCTGCCGGTCGAGAACGGCGCGCCGCTGCGTGTCCGGGTCGAGCGCCAGCTCGGCTACAAGATGCCGAAATATCTCTACAAGATCGAGCTGGTCGACGGCTTCGCCGCCTTAGGAGGCGGACGGGGCGGTTATTGGGAAGACAATGGCTACGACTGGTATGGCGGGATCTGATCGCAATCGGCACGATGCCGCCATTTTATTTTGCACGTCGCATGCAGGTGACAATCCGTCGTTGACGGGCTATGGATGACGAGTCGAGGGCTTTTGCGAGCCCTACCTGTTTGCGGGAGAGAGCAGCGAGAGCTGCCGCCGAAGGGGAAATCGCCCGAAATCTCTCAGGCAAAAGAACCGTAGACGGGAAAGACACTCTGGAAAGTCGGGGCCTGCCCCCGCGCCGAAGGTGTAAGCGCTGCCGACAGAGTTACGGGGCGCGAGTCTCTCAGGCTTCAGACAGAGGGGCACGGACTGGTCGCCATTCGCGACCGATTGCGTGCGACTCTGGAGAACACATGACGGGCGACACCAAACACCTTCCTCTCGAAGACGTCCACGCAGCTGCCGGTGCGCGCTTTGGCGCCTTTGCCGGCTGGTCGATGCCGCTGACCTACCCGGCCGGCGTCATGAAGGAGCATCTTCACACCCGCGAACATGCGGGCCTGTTCGACATCTCCCACATGAAACTGTTCAGGGTCAGCGGGCCGGGCGCGATTCCCCTGCTCAACCGTGCCTGTCCGCTCGATGCGGGCGCGCTCGAAATTTCACAGTCGAAGCTGACGTTTTTCCTGAACGAGGCCGCGGGCATCCTGGACGATCTGATCGTCACCCGGCTGGGCGATACCAACTTCATGGTCGTCGCCAATGCCGGCAACGCGATCGCCGACGAGAAGCATTTGCGCGAGCTTGCGACCGACTTCGACGTCAAGGTCGAACCGCTCGATCGGGTCTTCCTCGCCATCCAGGGTCCCGAGGCCTGGGCGGCGCTTTCCCGCGCCGGTATCGAGACCGGGTCGCTGCTGTTCATGCATGGCATTGAACCGCGAGAGAACTGGTTCATGAGCCGGTCCGGCTATACCGGCGAGGACGGCTTCGAGATCGGCCTGCCGGAGGCAGACGCGCGCGGTCTCGTCGCGAAACTGCTCGAAGACGAGCGCGTGCTATGGATCGGCCTTGCCGCCCGTGACAGTCTGCGGCTGGAAGCCGGCCTGTGCCTACACGGCCAGGACATCACCACGCAAACCGATCCCGCAAGCGCGGCGCTGATGTGGGCCATCCCGAAGGACATCCGCGCCAACGGCACTTTCATCGGTGCCGACACGCTGCGCGCCGCCGTCGAGCGCGGCTCTGCCCAGAAGCGCGTCGGCCTGAGGCCGGATTCCCGCCAGCCGGTGCGCGCCGGCGCCACGCTCTTCGATGCCGACGGCAATCCCGCCGGCCACGTCACCTCGGGCGGCTTCGGTCCGTCTGCCGGCCATCCCGTCGCCATGGGTTATGTCCCGACACCGCTGGCAAAACCCGGAACTCGGGTTTTCGCCGACGTGCGCGGAACGAAGATACCTGTCGACGTTTCTTCCCTGCCCTTCCTCCCGCATCGCTACCGCAAAGGATAATTTTCAGATGGCAAAGACCTATTTCACCGCCGATCACGAGTGGCTCAGCGTCGAGGGCGGCATCGCCACCGTCGGCATCACCGACTACGCGCAGGAGCAGCTGGGCGACCTCGTCTTCGTCGAACTGCCGGAAACAGGCAAGAAGCTCGCCAAGGGCGACACCGCCGTCGTGGTCGAATCCGTCAAGGCGGCCTCCGACGTGTACGCGCCGGTCGACGGCGAGATCACCGAGGCCAACGCGACGCTGTCGTCCGACCCGTCGCTGGTCAATTCGGCGGCGACCGGCGCCGGATGGCTGTGGAAAATGAAGCTTGCCGACGAAAGCCAGCTCGCCAGCCTCATGGATGAGGCCGCCTACAAAGCCCATATCGGCTGAAATCAGGACGCATTGACATGACCGCAGCACCCTACCCCTTCTCGGCCCGCCATATCGGACCCGGCATTGCCGATGTGAGAGCCATGCTGGCCGTCATCGGCGTGCCCTCAGTGGAGACGTTAATCAGCCAGGCCGTGCCGAGATCGATCCGCCTCGACCAGCCGCTGTCCCTGCCCGCGCCGGCCAGCGAAGCCGAAGCGCTGGCCGAATTGTCGGCGACCATGGCCCGGAATACGGTTCTGAAGAGCTTCATCGGCGCCGGATATCACGGCGTGCACGTGCCGCCGGTCATCCAGCGCAACCTGTTCGAGAACCCGGCCTGGTACACGGCCTATACGCCCTACCAGGCGGAGATCAGCCAGGGCCGCCTGGAAATGCTGTTCAATTTCCAGACTTTGGTTGCGGAACTGACCGGCCTGCCTGTGGCATCGGCTTCGTTGCTCGACGAAGCGACAGCGGTCGCCGAAGCGATCGGCATCGCATTGCGCCATCACCGCGACAAGCGCACCAAGGTGGCTCTCGCCGGCACGCCGCACCCGCAGACGCTGGATGTGGCGCGCACCCGCGCCGAGCCGCTCGGCATCGAGATCGACGGCGAGACGATCGACGACAACACAGCCGCCCTGCTCGTCTCCTGGCCGGACACTTTCGGCGTCTATGGTGATCACAAGGCGGCCATCGACAAGGCGCGCGCGGCCGGCGCTCTGGTCGTCTTCATCGCCGACCCGCTCGGCCTGACACTGACCGACACGCCGGCAAGGCTTGGCGCCGACATTGCCGTCGGTCCAATGCAGCGCTTTGGCGTGCCGATGGGCTTTGGAGGCCCGCACGCCGCCTACTGCGCGGTTGCCGACAAATTGACCCGATTGATGCCCGGCCGCCTGGTCGGCCAGTCGACCGACAGTAAGGGCCGTCCAGGCTACAGGCTTGCCCTACAGACGCGCGAGCAGCACATCCGCCGCGACAAGGCAACGTCCAACATCTGCACCGCCCAGGCGCTGCTTGCCAACATGGCGACAGCCTACGCCATCTGGCACGGCCCCGCCGGCCTTCAGGCAATCGCCGGGCGCATCCACGCGCTGGCCAGCCGCCTGGCAGCCGGGCTCAAGGCGGCAGGCTTGCCGGTGATCGGCACGAGCCGCTTCGACACGGTGACGGTGGAGACGAAGGGGAAGACCGCGCAGATCGCCGCCGCCGCCGAAAAGGGCGGCCGGCTTCTGCGCGTCGTCGACGCCGACCGTGTCGGCATCGCCTTCGACGAGACCTCTGACGAAGCCGACCTGGAAGCCATTGCCGCCTTGTTTGGGGCCAAGCCGAGCGCGGAGGCCGCCGCCGCCATGCCCGGCAAGCCACGCGGCAAGGAGTTTCTTACCCAACCCGTCTTCCACGAGAACAAGTCGGAAACCGAGATGATGCGCTTCCTGCGCCGGCTGGCCGACAAGGACCTGGCCCTCGACCGCGCGATGATCCCGCTGGGGTCCTGCACCATGAAGCTCAATGCCGCGGCCGAGATGATGCCTGTGAGTTGGCCTGAAATCGCCAACATGCATCCCTTCGCGCCGGCCGCGCACTCGGCAGGCTACCGCGCCATGATCGACGATCTGGAAGGCTGGCTTTCGGAGTTTACCGGCTTCGATGCGGTAAGCCTGCAGCCCAACGCTGGCAGCCAGGGCGAATATGCCGGATTGCTGGCCATCCGCGCCTATCACCGCTCGCGCGGCGAGGGCCATCGCACGGTCTGCCTGATCCCGTCCTCCGCGCACGGCACCAATCCGGCGAGCGCGGCGATGGCCGGCATGAGCGTGGTCGTCGTTCGCTGCCTGGAGGACGGCAATATCGACATGGACGACATGAGGGCCAAGGCCAACGAGCATTCCAGGAATCTCGCGGCGCTGATGTTCACCTATCCCTCGACGCATGGCGTCTATGAAGAGGGCGCGCGACATCTCTGCGCCCTCATCCATGAGCATGGCGGCCAGGTCTATTTCGACGGCGCCAACCTCAACGCCCTGGTCGGCCTCGCCCGCCCGGGCGACATCGGCGCCGACGTCTGCCACATGAACCTGCACAAGACCTTCTGCATCCCCCATGGCGGCGGCGGCCCGGGTGTCGGCCCGATCGGCGTCAGGGCGCATCTGAAGCCCTATCTGCCGGGCCATGTTACCGAAGGCTCCGCGCATGCCGTGGCCGCCGCACCTTTCGGGAGTGCCTCCATCCTGCCCATCACCTGGATGTACATCCGCATGATGGGCGCTTCCGGCCTGAAGCAGGCGACCGAGACGGCGATCGTTTCGGCCAACTACGTCGCGACGCGGCTCGCCCCACACTTCCCGCTCCTTTACAAGGGCAGGAGCGACCGCGTTGCCCATGAGTGCATCCTCGACACCCGCGTGCTCAAGGAGAGCGCCGGCATCAGTGTCGAGGACATCGCCAAACGGTTGATCGACTACGGTTTCCATGCGCCGACCATGTCGTTCCCGGTCGCCGGCACGCTGATGGTGGAACCGACCGAATCCGAGCCCAAGCGCGAGCTCGACCGCTTCTGCGAGGCGATGATCGCCATCGCGGGCGAAGCGGCCAAGGTTGCGAGGGGCGAGTGGCCCCTGGCCGACAATCCGCTGGTCAATGCGCCGCACACCGCCGCGGAGGCGCTGGCCGGCCAGTGGAGCCATCCCTATTCGCGCCTGGAAGCGGCCTACCCCGCCGGAGACGCCGACATGGCGGCGAAATACTGGCCGCCGGTATCGCGCATCGACAATGTCGCCGGCGACCGCAACCTGGTCTGTTCATGTCCGCCGCTGTCGGACTATTTGGGCGCGGCCGAATAGTCTCGCAAACTATGCTGAGCGCAAGGCCGGCTTGATCGGCTCGGCCTTGCCCATCCTTTTGTGGCTGACGACGCAATTGCGGCCCGCGCGCTTGGCGGCATAGAGCGCTGCGTCCGCCTCGGCCAGCACCTCGCCGAGGCTGTTGCCGTTGGCGCCGCCAAAGCCGATGCCTCCGCTGACAGTGCTGCGCAAGGGACCGTGGGAGGTCGCAACGATCTCGGTGCCGAAGGCGACGCCGATCTTGCTTGCGAGCTCGTAAGCCCTCTCTTCGGTCACCCGGGACATGACGATCGCGAATTCCTCGCCGCCGAGACGAAAGGCGTCGACGCCCGTTCTGGCATATTTTCTGATGACTGCGGCGAAGCGGCACAGAACCTGATCCCCCACCGGGTGACCATAGATGTCGTTCGTCTTCTTGAAATGATCGAGGTCGAACATGACGACAGCCATGAACGGACCGAAGGCCCGTTCGCCATGGAGCGACATCAATCCCCGGCGGTTCATCAGCCCGGTCAACGGATCGGTCATCGTCTCGGCCTTCAGCTCGATCTGCGCCTGCAGGTGATGCAGGGAAAGCGTCAATGCGCCGAGACCGGTCATGCAGGCCACGGCCACGACCGAATTCAGGCGTTCGGCCCAGTTATCGGGGGCTGCCCCGAGCGTCCATTGCCCCTTGGCCACCAGGACGACCGCGCAAAGTGCAAACGACACCGCACAGGTGCCGCCTAGGAACGAAACCACCAGCAGGATTTTGCGATCATGACTGCCGTTGAGCCAGAACATGGTTCCGATCGCCGAGAGCAGCACTGTCACCGTTACATAGGTAACGATGAAGCCTACCCCGTCGAGACCGAGGGAAGTCACCGCCGCGCAGATCGTCATGGCGGCCAATGTCGGCAAAATGGCACGCCGGTAATCCGGCACGCCGAGATACTGCATGGCCGAGAGGCAGATGACCAGGAAACCGAGGCTGAGCAATGCAAGCGCGACCTGGCAAAGCAGCGGATCAGGCTCCTTCGTGTATCGCCAGAACAGGATGACATGCACAACGAGCACGAGAATGCCGCACCCCACCGTCAGCACGAAGCTGGCCCGGGGCGCGGCGAACCAGATCGCGAACATGGTGATGCTGAGGCAGATGCCCGACAGCGCGGCTGCGAGCAGGAGCGAACTGAAATCCAGCATATTGGGCGGGGGTTCCCTGAGCGTCGGCCTTACCGCTGCATTCTAGGTCAGCGACAGCCATCAGACATGATTTTCAACTGATCTTTCGGCTGAGACCTTCGGATAGGGTTTACAAAGCGTCGACGCCGAGTGTCCCAAAATCGTCCTCGCGACATCATGGCCACCAGACAGCCGTCAGCCCTTGTTCAGGAGGGCAAGATTGGCATCGACGACCGTGGGGTCGGCCATGCCGGCCTTGGCTTCGAGCAGCAGCGCCCTTGCCTTTTTCCTGTTGCCGCGCAGCAATTGCGAATAGCCCATATTGTTGACGATCTGCGGCTTGCGCCCGGCGATCTTGAGCAACTGGTCGTAGGCACGATCGGCGAAGTCGAAACGGCCGAGTTCGTCATAGGAAGCGGCGAGCCCCATCCAGGCTTCCGCATTGTCGGCCTTCAACTCGACGGCCTTGCGGAAACGCTGTTCGGCAAGGCCGTAATTCGCGTCGCGAAACTGCGCCTTGCCTTCCGCCAGATCGGATGTGCCGACGTCCTTCGCGGCCGGTTGAATGGCGGTGGTTTTGGTGGTGTCGACGCCACTCGTCGTACAACCAGACATCATCAAGACGGCCGCCATCGCGGCCATTGCCGTTAAATTGCTGTGACGCATGCCCCTGCCCCATCGCCCGGTTTTTTGCCGGGTCGTTCTTCAGGAAACACACTATTCCAGAGCAATTAAACTTAGGTGCCGAAACGCCGCCAAAATTAGGCCCTGGGTACACCAGCTATTAACCACCAGGCCGCAACGCCTCGATCACGGCCAGCGGCGTTCTCACGGTTCCAGGGCCTTGAGTCCCGCCGGAACCGTATACCGGCTGCCGTCATAGCGCAGCCGGTAGGTTTGGCTCACGGACTTGCCGGGGTGGGACTGGCACTCGCCATTGCTGTCGGGCAACGGATTGTCGGTATCCATCCGTTCGACCACCGCGATGTCGTGGTAGCCATGATGTTTGGCCGGGCTCATCGCCAGGCTCACCTGACTGATATGGAAGGATCCGGCGCAATTGGTATCGCCCTCGCCGCCATTGCCGGCCACGACCAGGCCATCGAGCACCATCCGCAGGGCATCGCCGTCCTCGGCATAGAGCCGCAGGTCGGTTTCACTGAAAGGGTTAGGCAGCGAATTGTTCGCCATTTCGATGCGCAGGCCGAAGGCGGAGACATCGGGCGCCAGCGCATACCGGCCGGTATCGAGTTCGAACTTGCGGATGGCGATGGCATCATCATTCATCAGCCCGGGCTGCAGCAGACGCTGGCGCACCTGCCGGCTTTTCCTGTCGATGACCAGAAGCTCGATATCGCCGGCATGCGCGTAGTCGCTGGGTTGCGAACTGTCCATCAGCGGCACCGCGACCAACAGCAGGGCCTCATGGGCGGGCCAGATCTTGCAGACCAGCCCCGGCGGGTCGCCAAATGCGGACGTCAGGGCGATGCTGGTGTGGGGTTCGAGCGTGAACGAGGCACCGTCAGCGCTCTTGCGGGCCTTGGGATAAGCCTGCTGCACCAGGGCAGCGGCATCGCCGCAATCGGCTGCAGCCCAGACGGGCGACAGACTGGCCGCGGCAAGGCCGAGGACAAAAGCGCGCAACAGCATTCGCATGGACTTCTCATTCATTTGCGGACTTTGCAGATCGCCGGCTTCACTGAATATCAGCAAATCCTAGTGGCCGGTCATTTTGACGATGATCGGAATGACCGCGATCATCAGCACCACCGGCAGGATGCAAACCACGACCGGCACCGACATCTTGGCCGGCAAGGCATGCGCCTTTTCCTCGGCCAGCGACATGCGCTTGTGGCGCATCTCGTCGGAAAAGACGCGCAGCGCCCCCGACAGGCTGGTGCCAAGCTCCTTGGACTGTTGCAGCAGCGTGGCGAAGGAGCGCACCTCGTCCAGGCTCAGGCGATCGGCGAGCGCCTTCAGTGCATCGTCGAGGCTGCGCCCGGCCCGCAGCTCCAGCGACACGAGCTGCAGGTTCTGGCTGAGCGACGGGTAGGTCTTTGCGAGTTCCTTCGAGACGCGCTCGACGCCCGCTTCCATGCTCATGCCGGCATCCGAACAGACGATCATCAGGTCCATGAAATCGGGGAAGCCGTTGCGGTATTCGCGCATCTTTTCCCGTATCTTCTGGGTCAGCACCAGCCCTGGCAGGAAATAGCCGGCCACGCCCGACAGCACGACGAAGGCCCAGCGGCTGGTCATCGTGGCGTCGGGGCTGGCCATCCAGCGGTTGAGCACGAAGACGGCGAGCGCGATGCCCACCATCGCCGTGAAACGGATGAGGAAGAACATGCCGACGGCGCGCGCCTCCATGTAGCCCGCCTGGATGAGTTTCAAACGCAGGCGGGCGACATTTTCAGGATCGCTCTTGGCGTAGAATTCCTGCGCCTTCTTCACCGCCTTCTCGCGAACGACGCCGGTATTCTTCTTCTGGACCGGTTCCGGCCTGGCGGCCACCGGACCGTCGTCGACCTTGAGCCTCCGCCTGACTTCGTTGCGATCGCCCTTTGCCACCACCATCGGCCAGGCAAAAGCGGCAGCGCCCACGGCCAGCAGCAGGACAGCCACCGGCATCAGCGAGGTCGGCGCGAGCGAGGCGAGGAATTCAACGACCTTCTGCATGTCAGAATTTGAAGTTCGACATTTTGAACATGATCAGATTGCCCAGCATCAGCCAGGTGACCGAGCCACCAACCATGTACCATGTCTTCGGCACGCCCCAGACGTCGCTGTAATATCCAGGCATGAATGCCATGATGGTCGTGAACAGCAGCGCCGGCACGGCCGTCAGGATATAGGCCGACAGACGGCCTTCGGTTGAAATGGCGCGCACCTTGCGGCGCAGCTTGCCGCGTTCGCGGATCGTCGTCGACAGTCCGTCGAGGATTTCGCGCAGATTGCCGCCAGAACTCGTCTGGATCGACACGGCGGTGACGAACAGCGGCAGATCCTCATGGCCGACCCTGTCGAACAGCGAATTCAGCGCCGAAACCAGATCCGAACCAAAGGTCACCTCATCGGCAATCACGCCGAACTCG
Source organism: Mesorhizobium sp. B2-8-1 (assembly GCF_006440955.1). Lineage (NCBI taxonomy): Bacteria > Pseudomonadati > Pseudomonadota > Alphaproteobacteria > Hyphomicrobiales > Phyllobacteriaceae > Mesorhizobium > Mesorhizobium sp. B2-8-1. Next base: position 47,434 of record NZ_VFTX01000013.1, read on the forward strand.
GTGCCGATCGGGTCGGGCATTTCGCGCGACACCATGGCGATGGCCACCGGTACCGGATGGCCGGCCTTGAGGCCGCGCGTAATCAGTTCCAGCGCTTCCGGCAACTGCATGCCGAACCGCTTCAGCCTGCGCTTGCGCATGGAGCGCATCGCCATCACCGGCAGCACCGGCACCACCACGACAAACAGAATGGCGCCCATCAGCAGCGGCAAGCCATACCAGATGGCGGCAAGGGCCGCAGCCAGCGCCATCCCCGAAGTGATCATCAGGAACTTCGACAGCGGCATGATCATGCCCGACTGGGCGCGCAGGGCGCGAAAACGGTCAGGCGAGAACAGCGACGTGCCCGCATCGAGACCGCGCTCCTTGCGCAATTGGATCAGCACCTGTTCCTGGCTGATCCTGTTTTCCTGCAGCTTCATGCGCCGGTTGATGGCGGTGCGCCTGTCGCTGCGGCCGGCATAGAGCAGGTAAACGGCCTCGGCGATCATGATGCCGGTCAATGCAGCCCCGGCATAGACGACATAGATCGCGCTGAACCCATCCAACACCTGGTTACTCCTGCGGCCGGCCGGGTTCGAAATAGCGCCCGGGAAACTCGATGCCTATGGCGCGCAGGTCCTCCAGGAAGCGCGGCCGGATCCCGGTCGCTTCGAAATGGCCGAGGATCGTGCCGTCGGCGTCCATGCCGGTGCGCACGAAGCGGAAGATCTCCTGCATCTGGATGACGTCGCCTTCCATGCCCGTCACCTCGGCGACGCTCGTCACCTTGCGCTTGCCGTCGGAGAGCCGGGTCAACTGGACGATGATGTCGATGGCGCTGGCGATCTGGCTGCGGATCGATTGCACCGTCATCGGCATGCCGGTCATGCCCAGCATCTGCTCGAGCCGCGAAATGGCATCGCGCGGCGTGTTGGCGTGAATGGTGGCCATCGATCCTTCGTGGCCGGTGTTCATGGCCTGAAGCATATCGAAGGCCTCCTCGCCGCGGCATTCGCCGAGGATGACGCGATCGGGCCGCATGCGCAGCGCGTTCTTGACGAGATCGCGCTGCTTGAGCTCGCCATGGCCTTCGATGTTGGCCGGCCGGGTTTCCATGCGCGCGACATGCGGCTGCTGCAACTGAAGCTCCGCCGCGTCCTCAATGGTGATCAGCCGCTCGTCCTCGGGAATGAAGGCCGACAGCGCGTTGAGCATGGTCGTCTTGCCGGTGCCGGTGCCGCCAGAAATGATCGTTGTCTTGCGGGCATGTACTGCCGCAGCAAGCACTTCGGCCATGTTCTGGGTGATGGCGCCGAATTCGACCAGCCGGTGCAGGCCGAGCTTGTTCTTGGAAAATTTGCGGATCGACACCAGCGGCCCGTCGACCGCCACCGGACGGATGGCGGCGTTGAAACGCGAGCCGTCCAGCATGCGGGCGTCGACCATCGGCTGCGATTCGTCGACGCGGCGGCCGACCGCGGCAACGATTTTGTTTATGATTCTAAGCAGATGCGCCTCATCCTTGAACGGAATGTGGACCTGCTGCAGCTTGCCCTTTTTTTCGACGAAGCAGTTCTGATGGCCGTTGATCAGGATATCATTGATGTCGGGGTCCTTGAGCAGCGGCTCGAGCGGGCCGAGCCCGACCATCTCGTCGACGATGTCGTCGACCAGGGCATCGAGTTCGACGGTGTTGATCGCCATCCGCTCTTCGCGCGTCTTTTCCGACACGAAATCATGCACCTGCCGGCGCATCTCGTCCCTGGGCAGCCGCTCCAGCGCGACAAGATTGATCTCCTCGAGCAGCAACCGGTGGATACGCACGCGCGCATCGAGCACCTTGTTGGCGCTCTTGCCCGGCACGGCTTCGATTTTCGCCGGCAAGACCTTCCGGCTCGTCGGGATGACGACCGCGTGGTGCGCAACCGCCGTCGGCTCGGCGGAGCGCTGCGGACGCGCATCGCGGTTCTGCAAGGTGGAAAAGCGGCTGCTCATCCGGCCTTCCTCTTCAAAAGGCTCTTGCCGAAGCCGAACAGCGATTTCGATTTGCCCGGCGCCGCCGCCACTTCCTCCGGAAGGATGATCCTCTTCAGGTCGTTGACGACGTTGGCATTGGCATCGATCTCGTGCAGCGGCACGCCGCGATCGACGGCCTCGCGCACCAGCCGGTAATTGTTGGCGATGCCGCCGACGAAATGCTCGCCGAGGATTTCCTGGACGTCCGCCTGCTTGATGCCGCTGTCAAACATCTTCTGCTCGAAACGGTTGACGATGACGTTCGGCTTCACTTCCTTGCCGGCGGTCTCGTAGACCGCCTGGATCAGGCGTTGCGTGTGGCGCAGGCACGGTACCGTCATTTCGGCGACGATGTAGAGCTTGTTGGAGCCGAGCAGCACCGTCTCCGTCCACGGAAACCAGGTGCGCGGCATGTCGATGACGACATTGTCGAAATAGGCCGAGACGAGGTCCAGCATCCGCACCACGACGTCGGTCTTGAACGAGCGCATCTCCGCCGGCTGCGTCGGTGCGGCCAGAACACAAAGCCCGCTGGCATGCTTGGACAGCATCACGTCGAGCAATTGCCTGTCGAGACGCTCCGGCTGGTTCTCGATTTCGGTGATGTCGAAACGCGGCTCCAGGTCGAGATATTCGGCGCAGGCGCCCTGCTGGAAATTGAGGTCCACCACGCAGGTCGAGGCGCCGCGCGTCACTGAATGATGCAGCTGGAACGCGGTCTGCAAAGCCAGCGTCGTGGTGCCGACGCCGCCTGCCGCGGGCATGAAGGTATAGATCTGCGACTCGGTGTTTTCCTCACGCCCCGGCCCTTGCAGCGCACGCACCACCGAACGTACGAGATCGGCCGTGGTGATCGGCTTGACCAGGAAATCCGCGACCTTGAGCTGCACGAGGATGCGCGCGGCGGCGGCGTTGAATTCCTGGGTGACGACCACGACCGGCGCCTTGCCTTCCAGCCGACGCATGACGCGTTGCAGCGCATCGATCTCCTCAAGCTTCGCTGCGTCCATATCGACGATGATCGCGCCGAGATCGGCCTCCTGGACCTCGCCGCGAAGTTCGGTGATGTTCTTTTCCACCGTCGAGAGCTGGATGATCTCCGAGGCGGCAAACGCCGTCCGCGTGTCCTGCGCGAAGGTTCTGTCCGTCGATATGAGCAGGATTTTCCTGGTCTTGATGCCGTTTGCCATTACTTGTCAGCCTGTGATCTCGGATCAATTGTCGGCGCTGGCTTGCGATGCCTTGGCGCTGGCCGCCTGCTCGGCGGTGGCGGGTTCCGTGCTGCCGCGCTGGGCAGGCACGAGAAGCCTGGTGTTCTGGACGCCGTATTTCCAGGGATCGACCATCTGCATGACGGTGTTGGCGGCCTGGGCCTCCCCGGCGCCGCTCGTCACGCCTTCGCTGCGCACATAGTCGTCACTCGTGCATCCGGCGGTGAAGCCGGCAAGCAGCAAGGCGACGCTCGAGCTCAAGACCAGACGCATGGCTTCAGTCCTTCGGCAGGTCGAGGAAATGCCCGACTTTGGTGGCGGGAGCGGCACGCGCGGCGCTGCCGTCAGCCAGCGCCAGCGCGCGATTGGTGTCCGACGCCCTCACCTCCTCGGTGTTGTTGAGGAAATAGTCGACATTGCTGGCAGGCTGCGTGCCATCGGTCGGCTCGGCCATTTTCTTCGACGGATCCACCGGCTTGACCAGGTAAGGCGTGACGATGATCACCAGGTCCGTCTCACGCCGCTGGTAGGATTTCGACGAGAACAGGGCCCCGAGCACAGGCATCTTGCCGAGGCCCGGTATGCGCGAGGTGGTGATGTCGTTCTGCGACTGCAGCAGCCCCGCGATCATGAAGCTCTGGCCGTTCTTCAGGTCGACCGACGTCCTGGCGCGGCGCACGATGAAGCCGGGCACCGAGATGCTGCCGATATTGTAGGAAGCCGACGCGTCGATCGAGGAGACTTCCGGCGCGATGTCGAGGCTGACCAGCCCGTCCTTCAGAACCGTGGGCGTGAAATCCAGGCTGACGCCGTACTTCTTGTAGCTGACGGAAATCTTGCCGTTGTCTTCGGAAACCGGGATCGGAAACTCGCCGCCGGCCAGGAAGCTCGCGGTCTCGCCGGACCGGGCGATCAGGTTCGGCTCGGCCAGCCGACGAGCCAGGCCGCGCTCTTCCAGTGCCTTGATGGCGATGTCGATGGAAACGCCATTCGACAACAGCTTGCCGATGATCTCGCCGGTCCCCGCCGGCTCAATGGTGCCGGGAGCAATCGTCACGTCGCGTCCGCCCATGCCATAAGCGAAATTGGCGCTGTATTTGGCGCCGAGGTCCTGTCCGGCCTGACGGTTGATCTCGACGAAGCGGACATTGAGCTGGACCTGCTGCGAGGACGAGATGTTGACCGAATTGATCACCTCCTCATTGCCGGAGAAGCGGGTGGCGATCTTGTTGGCCTTTTCGGCGGCGACCGCGTCATCCGCCTCGCCCGACAGCACGACACGCCCATTGGCGGAGCCGACCTTGATCTTGGCGTCCGGCACGCTGGCGCGGATGGTGTCGGCCAACTGGTCGGTATCGAGCGTCACTTCGATGTCTACGGTGCCGACGAGCTGCTTGTTCTCGTCGAACAGCGCAATGCCAGTGGTGCCGAGATTGTTGCCCAGCACATAGAAGGATTTGTCGGTCAACGGGTTGACGTTGGCGATCTCCGGATCGCCGATGACGATCTGGTAGAAGGCCGCGCTCGTCATGATCGTCTTTGGCTTGCCCTTGGCGACCTTGATCGAGGCGTTCTTGGTCGCCGAGACATAGACGATGTCGTTGTCCGCCCTGGCCGGGCCGGCGAAGATGCCGGCCGCCGCCATCGTCACCGCCATCGCCATCGCCTGCGCGACGTGCAACCGGCCTGTCGTTCGATATTGAAGTTGCCTGAACATTGTTCCCGTCCCGTCCGGTCCCCACCGGTCCTGCTCTGGTTCCACTCAGGAACCTGATATTCCTATTTCTGGTCCCGCGCAGGAACCTGATATTCCTCGGCCGTCGTTCCACGCGTCACGATGACCGTCTTGAATTTCGGCTTCTCAGGCTCCTTTGCCATGGCGTCGAACAGCGAGCCGGCCGCGGCCTGCGCCTTGCCCGCCACCGATCCGCCAAAGGAGGAGATGGTGGTGACACCGTCCTTGCCCTCGCCGCCCTCGCTGGCGGAGCGAAGCGACAGCGACAGCGTGCCGACAGTGCGGGCCAGCGCCACTTTCTGCGCGCCTTCGGTGGTCACCTCGATGGTTATGGAATTGGCCACCTGCGGCGTCGTTTGGCGCTCGTCGGCGCCCTGCCCGACGCTCAGTACCTTCGCGTCGGCAACGACGATCTCTGAGGTGATGGTCGAACCGGCGGCGCCTTGCGCATTCTTGGCCACTTCCTGGATTTCGCCGGCATCGCGCGTCAGCACGACATCGACCCGGTCGCCCGGCGTGACGAAGCCGCCGACGCCCGCGATCTCGTCGGTGCGGATGGTGACGGCCCGCATGCCGGGCGTCAGCATGTTGGAGAGCGTGGCGCGGCCATTCGGGCCGGACAGCTTTGTAAGCAGCACCGGTTCGTTGACCTCGATCGGCGACAGCACCACGCGGTTGCCGTCCCCGAGCAGTCCATCGATGGTGGCGAAGGCGCCCTGCGGCAGCGAATCCTGCGGCCACGGAATTTCGCTGAGTTTCGCGCGGTCGAGATCCATGCCGTACCGCAACGGTGCATTCGCCACCACGATGGTCTTGAATTCGACCGTCGGCGCGGCGGGCGCCGCGATCGACGCGGTTTTCTCCTCGGCGTCGGCCCTGGCCTGGCGCTTGACCCAGAAATCCGCGGCAAAGATCGAGAGCGCGCCGAAAACGGCGGCGATGCCGATCATCGTTATGGCCTTGCCCCTCACGCCCAAACCCCTGATGCCCGTAGTTTCTTGTTATGTTGGCTCACGCTAGGCGGCATTGTTAAAGAATCAGGAATCTTCTCGCTGGCTATCCGCCTGATTTCCGCCGGCTTGGTTATCGAATGGTTTTAGGATAAGAGGGGGTTAATCCCCGAACGTAACAGGAACCTCCGTCGCTTGGCGCTGAAAAGCGTGGCAGTATCGGCGGGTGATTCGCAGCTTGGGCTCTATGGCAGGCATGGACGACAACAACGATCTTTTCGGCAATCTGGAGAAGCAGCCGCAACCGGTTCGCACACCGGCGCGTCCGGCCGATCCGCTGGCGCAGGCGGCAGCCAAGCGTCCGGCGGCGTCTCGTGACGGCTCAGAGGGCTACAGCGCCGCCGATATCGAGGTACTCGAAGGCCTGGAGCCGGTGCGGCGCCGTCCGGGCATGTATATTGGCGGCACCGACGACAAGGCCATGCACCATCTGTTCGCCGAGGTCATCGACAACTCGATGGACGAGGCGGTTGCCGGCCATGCCACATTCATCGATGTCGAGCTTTCGGCTGACGGCTTTCTCACCGTCACCGACAATGGCCGCGGCATTCCCGTCGATCCGCATCCGAAGTTCAAGAAGCCGGCGCTCGAAGTGATCATGACGACGCTGCATTCGGGCGGTAAGTTCGATAGCAAGGTCTATGAAACCTCGGGCGGCCTGCACGGCGTCGGCGTCTCTGTGGTCAATGCGCTGTCGGATCATCTCGAAGTCGAAGTCGCGCGCGGACGGCAACTTTACCGGCAGCGCTTCTCGCGCGGCATTCCGGTCAGCGGCCTCGAGCATCTTGGCGAAGTTCACAACCGGCGCGGCACCAGGACCCGTTTCCACCCCGACGAGCAGATCTTCGGCAAGGGCGCCGCGTTCGAACCGGCGCGGCTCTACCGCATGACGCGCTCGAAAGCCTATCTGTTCGGCGGCGTCGAAATCCGCTGGACCTGCGATCCCTCCCTGATCAAGGAAAAGGACACCACTCCGGCCAAGGCCGAATTCCATTTTCCCGGCGGCCTCAAGGACTATCTGAAAGCGTCGCTTGGCGACGAATTCCAGGTGACGCGCGAAATCTTCGCCGGCAAGAGCGACAGGCAAGGCGGCCATGGCTCGCTGGAATGGGCAGTGACCTGGTTCGGCGGCGACGGCTTCATCAACTCCTACTGCAACACCATCCCGACCGGCGAAGGTGGCACCCACGAGGCCGGCTTCCGCAACGTCTTGACGCGCGGCCTGCGCGCCTATGCCGACCTCGTCGGCAACAAGCGCGCCTCGATCGTCACGTCGGAGGATGTCATGATCTCGGCGGCGGGCATGCTGTCGGTGTTCATCCGCGAGCCTGAATTCGTCGGCCAGACCAAGGACAGGCTGGCGACGATCGAGGCGATCCGTATCGTCGAGACGGCGATTCGCGACCCTTTCGACCATTGGCTGGCCGACAATCCGCAGGAAGCGTCGAAGCTGCTCGAATGGGTTATCGCACGCGCCGACGAGCGGGTACGACGCCGCCAGGAAAAGGAAGTGTCGCGCAAGAGTGCGGTGCGCAAGCTGCGCCTGCCGGGCAAGCTTGCCGATTGCACGCAGAATGCGGCCGCCGGCGCCGAACTCTTCATCGTCGAAGGCGATTCGGCCGGCGGCTCGGCCAAGCAGGCTCGTGACCGCGCCAGCCAGGCGGTGCTGCCGCTGCGCGGCAAGATTCTCAACGTCGCCAGCGCCGGCAACGACAAGCTGGCCGCCAACCAGCAGATTTCCGATCTGATCCAGGCGCTTGGTTGCGGCACGCGGTCGAAATACCGCGACGAGGATCTTCGCTACGACCGCGTCATCATCATGACCGACGCCGACGTCGACGGCGCTCACATCGCCTCGCTGCTGATCACCTTCTTCTACCAGGAGATGCCGAACCTGGTTCGCGGCGGACATCTCTACCTGGCGGTGCCGCCGCTCTATTCGATCCGGCAGGGCGGCAAGGTCGCCTATGCGCGTGACGACGCGCACAAGGACGAATTGCTGCGCACCGAGTTCACCGGGCGCGGCAAGGTCGAGATCGGTCGCTTCAAGGGCCTGGGCGAAATGATGGCCGCGCAGCTCAAGGAGACCACAATGGACCCGAGGAAGCGTACGCTGCTCCGGGTCGATGTGATCGATGCCGAGGCCGCCACCAAGGACGCGGTCGATGCGCTGATGGGCACCAAGCCGGAGGCTCGTTTCCGATTCATCCAGGAACGCGCCGAATTCGCGGAAACGGAAGTGCTGGATATCTGAGCGCAGGCCGGTCGATCAAGGCTTGCGGAGACGCGCGTGTGAGCTGGCAACGGCTGAAAGGCTATTTCGAAGCGGGTCTTGCCGGGCTGACACAGCCGACCCGGTCGGACTGGATTTTCGCCTTGCGCACGGTCTCGGCCGGCCTGATCGCGCTTATGGCCGCCTACGCCCTCAAGCTCGATCACCCGCAATGGGCGATGATGACGGTGTTCATCGTTGCCCAGCCGGTCGCCGGCATGGTGTTGGCGAAAGGCTTTTATCGGTTGCTCGGCACGCTGGCGGGCGGTGTTGCCGCAATTGCCATCACCACTGTCTTCGGCACGAATCCCTGGGTGCTGGTGACGGTGCTTGCCCTATGGATCGGCCTCTGCACCTTCGTCTCGTCGCTGCTGCGTAACCCGGAAGCCTACGGGGCGGCGCTGGCCGGCTATACCGCGATGATCATCGGCTTGCCGGCGTTTGGCCAGCCGCATCTCGTCGTCGACCTCGCGGTCGCGCGCTGTGCCGAGATCGTACTCGGCATTGTCTGCGCCGGCCTGACCAGTCGGCTGATCCTGCCCAAATTAGCCAGCGAGGCCATCATCTCGCGGCTGAAGCGCAGCATTCTCGACCTTGCCACCTATGCCGGCGGCGCCTTTTCCGGCGGCGACACGGCAATGCTTTCCGGCCTGCACCGGAAGCTGGTCGCCGACACCCAGACGCTCGCCGAGATGCGCGCCTACGCCAGGCTGGAGGCCCCGAGCTTCGCGCCGCGCGCCCATCCGGTCCGGCGCACCATCGGACAACTGCTTTCAGCCCTGTCCGCGGCCCGCGCGCTGCATTCACACGCCGCACCGAAGAACGCGGCGCTCATTCCGGTGCGCTCGGAGCTGCAAGCCCTCGTCACTGAAATGGCGGCGACGCCAGGCGCGCTCGACGACACGGCGCCCTGGCTGGCACGGCTCGACGCGATCGGCGCCAAAGCAACGCAGATGCCCGACGCCTTGGCCGACCAGGACGGCGACAGGGTCGGCACCGTCACCCGGCTCACCATCGCTGCCGATTTCGCCGAAGCGCTGAAGCAGGCCCTGCGCGGTCTCGATGCCTTGCGTGCGCCCGTCACGCGGCCTTCACGCGAACGCAGGCCCCCGGCGCTGGTGGTACATCGCGATTATCACGGGGCGAGCCGCAACGCGGTCCGCGCGGCACTTGCAACGCTGCTGGTCGCCGCTTTCTGGCTGACGACGAGATGGTCGGAAGCCGCCGGCACGGTCATTCTGGTTGCCGTCGTGTCGAGCTTGTTTGCCGCCCGCCCCGATCCGGTGCGGGTAGCCTGGGGGTTCTTCCAGGGAACGCTGTTGGCTCTGCCCTTTGCCTTTCTCGTCGGCCAGATCGCGCTTCCCGTTTTTCCTGGTTTCGGCTGGTTCATGCTGTTCGTCGTACCGATCCTGGTGCCGGCGGCGCTCGCCATGGCCAATCCCCGCTATGTCGGCGTGGCGACGGCCTTCGCCATCAATTTTCTTGCTTTCCTCAGCCCGCACCAGGCGATGACCTACGACCCGGGCCCGTTCTTCGCCGGCTCGGCCTCGATCCTGGTCGGCATCCTTTTGGCAATCGGCGTCTTCATCATCGTGCTGCCCGCCGACCCATGGCTCGCGGCGCACCGCATCGTGCGGGCCATGCGCGAGGATCTGGCGCGGCTTTGCCTGCACGAGCGCGTGCCGAGGCGTTCGGCCTTCGAGAGCCTCGCCTATGACCGCATCAACCAATTGATGCCGCTGGTGCAGACCAGCGGCAGGAAGGGTGAAGCGGTTCTGGGCGGCAGTGTCGCCGCCGTCACCGTCGGTCTGGAGATCCTGCGGCTGCGTGCCGCGCAGCAGGCGCACGCGGTTCCGGCCGAGACGACGCTTTCGATCGCCAACTTCCTGCGTGGACTGGCACGCGAACTGCTCTTCCGCGCCCCGGGCGACCCGCAGACAGCCACCATTGCCGTCGCCCGGCAGTATGCCGCCGGCATCGCTCAGCGAAACGCCACTGGTGAAATGCTCCAGATTGCGGCGTCACTACGGATTATCGCGGCGGCGATGGAGGATTTCCCGGATTTTTTTGCCAGGGATAAAGGCTAAGTTAAGCGGCGGCAATCGCCAGCGCATGGCCGCGCGCATTTTCACGCAACGCAGCGAGATGGATCGACTTGATCAGCGCGGCGAGATCGCCTTCCGCGGACTGTCCGCCCAATTCCTTCAGCATCAGCCAGCTGACTTCCTGCACGCCGGCGACGCGCTTGCCGTTGGCGACCTCTCGCCAGATTTTCAGCGCGCGCAAGATGACCGCGTGCGTGGCGGCAGCCAGGCCGGCACTGCGGAACAGCGCCTGCAAGGCCACGTCGTGTCCGCCGGCCAGCAGCGCCCTCACTCTTTGGGCGGACTGCTGGCTGAGCGCGACCAGCGCCGAGCCGAAGAAGTCGACCTTGCCATGCGCGATGGTGCGGATGAGGAAGCTCGCGGTGAGATCGCCGCGTAGCCTGAGATGCTCGATCAGTGCTGCATGCTCTTCCTGGCGCGTGCTCTCGATCAGCGTCACGCAGGCCTTAACGCAGGCGTCGCGCATGACGCGGTCGGCCCGGGCGGCTCCCATCAAGGCCATGACCAGCGGCGAGGTCTTGAGCATCTCACCGAGCTTGACGAGCAGCATGTGCCGGCAGTCGGCGGGCAGGCGTGAATCCGATATAAGCGCCTCGCGCACCAGCGGCAGATGGCCGTGGCGCTCGGCCATGCGGCGAAAACTCAACGAAGCGACATCGGCCCCGCTGTTGGCCAAAAGCACGGCGCAGGCCTCCGCCTCGCCGATCTCTGCGATAGCCGCCGACAGCGCCATCGAGACCAATGGCCGATCGGCGATCAGTTTTTGCGTCGCCTTCGGACCTGAAGCCACGCGATCGATCAGGTCTGCGTCGGTAAGCAGTGGCGATCGCGTCAGCACGACGCCAGCGACTTCCGGCTGGTCGCAGGCAAGCGCGCTGATGATCTGTGGCGGTGCGTGATGGCTCATGGACAACGCCTCGGCCATCGCCAGCCGCACCTTCGACGATGCATCGTCGAGCAGCAAGGTCAGCGCCGCTTCGGCGGCGCAGCGGTCCTCGAAAGGCAATTCGGCATCGACATAGGCGCGGGCCAGCGCGCTTGCCGCCGCGGCGCGCTCCGACACCCTGGCCGTGTAGATCCATTTCAGGAAATGCGAGACAACAACCATACCGCCTGCTTACGCCCCTTGCCGGAAGGTTTCCGACCCCGTGCCGGACGTTAGGACGAATTGGTTTATGAAGCGTTCACCATGTTCGTTAACTGGCTTGCGAGCGCTGGACACAGCGCCTATCAACCGTCCAGCAGCGGAGGAGACCGAAAATGGCTGGGCTTTATCTCGAGGAGTTCGTCGTCGGCCATGTCTTCCAGCACACGCTGCGCAAGACCGTCACCGAGAGCGACAACATGATGTTCTCGGTGATGACGCTGAACCCGCAGCCGCTGCATATCGACTTCGATTTCGCCGCCAGGAGCGAATGGGGCAAGCCGCTGGTCAACTCGCTGTTCACGCTCGGCCTGATGATCGGCATTTCGGTCAACGACATCACCGTCGGTACGACTGTCGCCAATCTCGGCATGAAGGAAACGGTGTTTCCGCATCCGGTCTTCCATGGCGACACCATCCGCGTCGAGACCACTGTCGTCTCGGTGCGCGAATCCAGGTCGAAGCCCGATCGCGGCATCGTCGAGTTCGAACATCGGGCCTATAACCAGAACGGCGACCTCGTCGCCAAATGCACGAGACACGCCATGATGCTGAAGAAGATAGCCTGATGCGTTCGCTGCTGTTCGTTCCCGGCGATTCCGAGAGAAAGCTGGAGAAGGGCTTTGGCGCCGGCGCCGACGTGCTCATTGTCGATCTCGAGGATTCGGTGGCGCCCCACAACAAGGCATCGGCGCGAAAGATCGCGGCGCGATTCATCGTCAACCACCGGGCGCAAACACGATCGGCGATCTACGTCAGGGTCAACGACCTGTCGACCGGACTGACGGACGACGACCTTGCGGCGCTCATTCCGGCAACGCCCGACGGCGTCATACTGCCCAAATCGGCTGGCGGCCAGGATGTCCAGCACCTCTCGGCAAAGCTCAGGCTGCGCGAAGCGGAGAACGGCCTGGCCGACGGCGCGACAAAAATCCTGCCGATCATTACCGAAACACCGGCGGCCGTGCTGGCGGCGGCGAGCTACGCCGGGGCAAGCGCGCGGCTTGCCGGGCTGACCTGGGGCGCGGAAGACCTGTCGGCGGCGATCGGCGCGCGAACCACCCGCGACCAGCATGGCCGTTACACCGAAATATTCCGCTTCGCTCGCGCCATGACCATTCTCGCCGCCGGCGCGGCGGAAGTCGCGGCGATCGACACCGTCTTCCCGAATTTCCGCGATATGGCGGCCTTCGAGGCCGAATGCAGGGAGGCCGAACGCGACGGCTTCACCGGCAAGATGGCGATCCACCCTGATCAGGTGCCGGTCATAAACGCCGCCTTCACGCCCTCGGTGGAAGCGGTGCAACAGTCGGCGGCAATTGTCGCGGCATTCCAGGCGGCGGGAAATCCCGGCGTCGTCGGCATCGACGGCAAGATGTATGACCGGCCGCATCTGCGGCTGGCCGAGCGGCTTCTGGCACGCGCCCGGGCAGCCGGAATCTCCGCCTGACCGCTACCAGACCAACGGGATCAGGCGGTAGCGGACATGGGCCGCATAGTCGTCATAGCCGCGCAGGCCGGTGCGAAGCGTTTTTTCCTCGATGAATGTGCGGATGGCCAAGAGAACGATGAACACGACGACCAGTGCCAGCCCCCACCAGGAGCCGAGCAGGAGAGCCGTGCCGGCAAAGAAGAGGATGGCGCCGGCATACATGGGGTGGCGCACATAGCTATAGGGCCCCGTTGTGATCACTTGCTGGCCGCGCTCGGCCTGGATCTTCACGACGGGCGCCGCGAAGCTGTTCTCCAGCATCGTCAGATAGCTGATCCATAGTCCGACCAGCAGAACGAGCGCACCGATCACCTGTACCCAGACCGGAACGGCGGACCAGCCAAAGCGGTAATCGAACCCCATGAAGGCCAGCCAGGCAAAGATGCCGAGCAGGAGTATGCTCAACAGAACCTTGTCGGCCACGGTCTGGTCCTTCTGGATGGGAGAGCTCAGCCGTTCGTTCATCAGCCCGGGATCGCGCCGGGCCAGCGTCACGCCAAGGGTCAGGCTCAGCCCGGTCATCACCGCCAGATATACCCAGGCTCCCGGCCAGGTCAGCGTACCCGCTGTCAGGAAAAGCAGCGCGCCCATGGCGCCGAACCACACGAACGTCTGGAGGATCAATCTCGAGACCATGATCAACCTTCCATGATATTTGCCGTCGGCATTTACCAGCAACAGACTACCGCCGACCCTCAGCGGACTATCGCCCATCCCGCGCCTGGACGAAACGGTCCTGGTGTGCAGAAGGTTTCGTCATGCCGCGTCATCAAGCTCAGGGCGCGTCGTGATGACGGCTCGCCGTCAGGAAAGCACAGTGACTGGGCCCCCTTGCGGGCTAATCCTTGCCCCAACGCGGCCGGCGCATCGAAAACACTTCGTTGACGCTGGCATAATCCATGTAGCCGAGGCGAGCGACATTGCCGGCCTTGCTGATATCGAACAGGCCGTCTTTCAGGTAGGCATCGTCGATATGCACGCCGATCACTTCGCCGGCCACGACGACGGCGCTGGTCGGCGTTCCGTCCAGGGCCTTTGGCCGGAACACTTCGGTCACCTTGCATTCGAGTGCGGCGGGTGCGGCCGCCACGCGCGGCGGCGCGACAAGACGCGACGGTGCCATGGCGAGATCGGCATAAACGAACTCGTTGACGCCGCGCGGCGCGTCGACCGACGTCCGGTTCATCTTCTCGGCGAGATCGCGGCCGACCAGATTGGCGACGAACTCGCCAGTCTCCTGGGCGAAGGAGGCGCTGTCCTTCTCGCCCTCGGAGGAAAACCAGACGATGAAGGGCCTTGTCGAAACGGCATTGAAGAAGGAATAGGGCGCGAGGTTGATCTCGCCGGCCCCGTTCAGGGTCGAGATCCAGCCGATCGGGCGCGGCGCCACGATCGCCTTCGACGGATCGTGCGGCAGTCCGTGTCCCTTTGAGGGCTCGTAGAACACTTAGTCCGTCCAGGGCCCGACATAGTCCGCATATAGCTTTGCCGGATCGGGGCGCGGCCGCTCCGGCGCCGGGCCGCCATAAGAGCCGATATGGACGAAGCCGATGACGCGCTCTTGCGGCGCCAGCCCCAGGATCGCCCTGCCCTCCGGCACGTCCGAATACCAGTTGCTGATCATGTTGGTGCCATAGCCCAGTGCGTTGGCGGCAATCATCAGGTTCATCGCCGCCATGCCGCCGGACAGGAACATCTCCCATTGCGGGATTTTTGGATTTTCCTTCGGCACCGACACCACGCCGATGACCAGCGGCGCGCGCGAAAAGCGCGCCAGCTCCTGGTTGCGGCGGCCATCCGGTAAAGGTCCCTCCCGCTGTTCGGCCAGGGCCGCCAGCTTCCTGCCGATCTCGATGCGGGCATCACCGCGATAAAGAATGAAGCGCCAGGGCTCGAGCCGGCCATGATCGGGCACGCGCGTGGCGGCGGCGATCATCGTGTCGATCTCGGCGTCGCCGGGCGCAGGCTCCTTCAAGCCCGGTATCGGCGCTGAATTGCGGGTCAGCAGGAAGTCGATGATCGGGGACGCCATGGGCGCAAGTCTCCTAAGTTCGATTTTGAGCTGAAGCGCGCCATGGGAATGCGAGGCGGCTCGGGCATCGACGCGGGCGCGCCAGGCTGGAGAGTCGTATCCGTCGGACTCTTAAGCCTTGAAATTGCCACCGCCATGGGCTTCAACGCAAGGCATGTTTGAGGGGGCTTTGCGTCTTTTCCTGATCTGGGTCTGCACCCTGCTGCTCATGGCGCCGGTTTCCTTTGCCGTGGCGCAGAATGTGGATGGCGTCAGCGACCTGAAGCTTCCCGGAATTTCGAGCTATGCGACGCCGAAAGGCGAGACATCGCTGGCGCTGGGCGGCGCCGGCGCCATCACCTTGTCCGCGCAGTTGACCGACAAGGGAGGCGACATCACCCGCGGCATCGTCTGGCGCGTTTTCAAGCCAGAGGCCGTCAACGGCAAATTGCCGATGGTGGCTTCCGCCCATGGCGGCACGGCGGTCTTCCAGCTCGAACCCGGCAGCTATCTGGTTCACGCTTCCTACGGCCGGGCCGGTGCCACCAAGCGCATCACCGTCGGCAAGGACGCCAAGCGCGAGAGCCTCGTGCTCGATGCCGGCGGCCTGAAGCTCGATGCCGTCCTTTCGGGAGGGGCGCGCATCCCGCCAAAGAAGCTGCGCTTCTCGATCTATGAGGGCAATGCCGAACCCAATGGCGATCGCGCGCTGATCATTCCCGACGTCGAGCCCAACAGTGTCGTGCGCCTCAACGCCGGCATCTACCACGTGGTCTCGACCTATGGCGCGGTCAATGCCGTCATCCGCTCCGACATTCGCGTCGAGGCCGGCAAGCTGACCGAAGCCACCGTCGAGCATCACGCCGCGGAGATTACCTTAAAGCTCGTGCGTGAAGCGGGCGGCGAAGCGATCGCCGACACGTCGTGGTCGCTGCTCAACGAATCCGGCGATCCGATCAAGGAAACCGTCGGCGCCTTCGCCTCCATGGTGCTGGCCGAAGGCGACTACACGATCATCGCCAAGAACCGCGACCGGATCTACCAGAAGGATTTCACTGTCGTGGCCGGACAGAACCAGGAAATCGAGGTTCTCGCGACGGAAGCAGCCGCGATGGATCCGGAAGAAGGCGCGGATTAGTCAATTCCGCAAAGCCTCGAGCCGCTTCCCTTCGGATCTCCACGAAATGGACCTACGCCGCCAGCTTGGCTCGTGCCGGCAGGAATGGAATCCGGCGGCGAGGAACCGGCGGCGCCAGATCGAAGACGCCTCTATAGAGGCGCTCGAGCAGCGCCTTGCGGTCGCGCACGGGCTCCAGTTCATTCCAACTCAGCACATCGCCGACACGCACGTCGATCGACTTGCCGGAAAGCCGGGCGAACTCGTGGATAAGCAGCGAAATGCGCAGCGTCAGCGATGCCTTGCCGACGAACTTCGCCACGCGTCCATCACGCTCGGCCATGTTCATGGGACCGCTGACCAGATGGAACAGCCTGCCGTTCTGGCCGGAGAAATGCATCGGCACTACGGAAGCCTTGGCATCCTGTACCAAGCGGGCCGGAAACATCTTCCATGGCAGGTCCCGTGCCCGGCCAAAGCCTTTCGGCGCGGTGGCGACGCCGCCGGCCGGAAACACCACGATAGTGACACCTTCCTTCAAGAGCCGCACCGCCTCGTGACGCACCGCCATATTGTTCTTCAACGCGTCCTTGGTTTCGGAAAAGTCGATCGGCAGCGAATAGGGCTCCATCTCGCTGATCTTGAGCAGATCCTTGTGGATCATGACCCGGAACGGCCGCCCAAGCTGCTCGGTCAGCGACAGCACGGCAATCCCGTCGCCGATGCCAAAGGGATGATTGGCGACGATCACCAGCGGCGTGTCAGGCAGGGTCTGCGGGGGCCATTGGTCGGGGGTTCGCACCCGCACATCGATCAATTCGAGCATGCGGCTGAACACGCGCTCGCCGGACGGGACCACCTGGCGGCGCCAAAAATCATAAAGCGCTGCAAAACGGTCGCGTCCGGACAGGCCTTCGATGGAATGGATGACCCACCGCGTCAGCGCTGGCTGTCGGGGATTAGCATAGGAAAGCTCGGGAAACGGTTTTTCACGCAATTTCAGCTTGAGCATGAGGGCTTGTTACAAGACTGCCGTGACAGGGATGTGAAAATGGAGGGATGTGAAGACGGTGCGATATGGAAATGGCGGTGGACTGCTCCACCGCCATTCCGCTTGAAATGCTACCGGGTCAGGCCGCAGGTTTGCGTCGGCGATCGGGCGTGATCGCTTCTTCGGTCAGCTGCGCGACCGCTTGGGCGAGACCCAGCGACTCCTGATCGCGCGATCCGAGGCGGCGCATGTTGACCGTCTGCTCTTCCGCCTCGCGCTTGCCGCAGACGAGGATGACCGGAACCTTGGCTAGGCTGTGCTCACGGACCTTATAGTTGATCTTCTCGTTGCGCAGATCCGCCTCGGCGGACAAGCCCGCGGCTTTCAGCTTCGCCACCACTTCGTTCGCATAGCCGTCGGCGTCCGAAGTGATCGTCGCCACCACTACCTGCAGCGGCGCGAACCACAGCGGGAAATGGCCGGAATAGTTCTCGATCAGGATGCCGAGGAAGCGCTCCATCGAGCCGCAGATGGCACGGTGCACCATGACAGGCTGTTTCTTCTCGGAATCCGAGCCGATGTAGAAGGCACCGAAACGCTCCGGCAGGTTGAAGTCGACCTGCGTGGTGCCGCATTGCCATTCGCGGCCGATGGCATCCTTCAGCACATATTCGAACTTCGGCCCGTAGAAGGCGCCCTCGCCAGGATTGATCGAGGTCTTGATGCGGTTGCCCGATCGCGTCCTGATCGTCTCCAGCACGCCGCTCATGATCGCTTCGGCGTGATCCCAGGCTTCGTCGGTGCCGACGCGCTTGTCCGGCCGGGTCGACAGCTTCACGCTGATTTCGTCGAAGCCGAAATCGGCATAGGTCGACAGAATCAGATCGTTGATACGCAGGCACTCCGACGCCAGTTGCTCCTCGGTGCAGAAAATATGCGCGTCATCCTGCGTGAAACCGCGCACGCGCATCAGCCCGTGTAGCGCGCCCGACGGCTCATAGCGATGCACATTGCCGAATTCCGCAAGCTTTACCGGCAGGTCGCGATAGGATTTCAACCCGTGCTTGAATATCTGCACATGGCCAGGACAGTTCATCGGCTTCAGCGCGAACACGCGGTCGTCATCGGTGTCGTCGCCGGCAACCGTGACCTTGAACATGGCGTCGCGGTACCAGCCCCAATGGCCCGACGTCTCCCACAGGCTCTTGTCGAGCACCTGCGGTGCGTTGACCTCCTGGTAGCCCTGCTCGTCGAGGCGGCGGCGCATGTAGTTGACCAGGTTCTGGAACATCTTCCAGCCCTTGGCATGCCAGAAGACGACACCGGGCCCCTCTTCCTGGAAATGGAACAAATCCATCTCGCGGCCGAGCTTCCTGTGGTCGCGCTTTTCGGCTTCCTCCAGCATTGTCTGGTAGGCGTCGAGCTGCGCCTGATCAGCCCACGCCGTGCCGTAGATGCGCGTCAGCATCGGGTTGTTCGAATCTCCGCGCCAATAGGCGCCCGCCACCTTCATCAGCTTGAAGGCATTGCCGATCTGCCCGGTCGAGGCCATATGCGGACCGCGGCAAAGGTCGAACCAGTCGCCTTGCGCGTAGATCTTGAGATCCTGATCGTCAGGAATGGCGTCGATCAGTTCCAGCTTGTAGCGCTCGCCCTTGTCGGCAAAGACCTTTTTGGCCTTGTCGCGCGACCAGACTTCCTTCGTGAACGGCTTGTTGCGCGCAATGATCTCGCGCATCTTCTTCTCGATCACCGGGAAGTCGTCCGGAGTGAACGGCTCGTTGCGGGCGAAGTCGTAGTAGAATCCGTTCTCGATCACCGGCCCGATGGTCACCTGCGTTCCCGGCCATATCTCCTGCACGGCCTCCGCCAGCACATGTGCCGCGTCATGGCGGATGAGTTCCAGCGCGCGCGGATCGTCGCGGGTGATGATCTCGATCTTGCCGGACTTGCCGAGCGGATCGGAGAGATCGCGCACGGTACCGTCGATGGCATAGGCCACGGCCTTCTTGGCCAGCGACTTGGAGATCGATTCGGCAAGGCCTGCACCGGTCATCGCCGCATCGTAGTCGCGCACGGAGCCATCGGGAAATGTCAGGGAAACGGCATTCAGCATCAGGTATTCTCCTATCCAGTCCCGCAAACGAGCGCGGGTGGTGAAATGCAGGTCGTCAGCCGTTCGAGGCTGCGGCCTGCCAGATAGCCGGAGGCGTCCGGCGGCGGCAGTCTTTTATGGGCAGATGCCGCCGCCGTAAAGCCTCGGCTATTTAATCAGCAGCGGCAGGTCCTTCAGGAAGGCCGCGCGCGTCGCGAGCCCCTTCGGCATATCGCTCCGCTTCGTATCGACGACGAGCCGGGCAAACACGATCTGGCGGCCGTTTTTCTGCGCCCAGCCGACGAACCAGCCGAGTGAACGCCTGTCCTTGCCGCCCTCGCCGACCCTGGTGCTGCCCGTCTTGCCCTGGACGGTCCAGTCGCCGGCCTTGAAGCTGGGTAGGATGGCTTTCGTCATGTCGTGAGCCTTGGCCGAGACCGGCATCTTGCCGGCGAGGAGCTTACGCAGGAAATCGACCTGCTCGACCGGCGTGATCTTGAGCGAGGAGTTCACCCAGGAATGAGTCAGGCCGTCATTCTTGCCGGGATCGCCGGAAACGTCCGCATTGCCATAGCCGAACTTCGAGACGTAGCCGGCAAAGCTCTCCGGTCCAAGCCGGCGGGTGATCTCGCGTGAATACCACAGCACCGAGTCCCGCTCCCAGATCATCGGATCGACGGTCTTGTGGTCCCGCTTGACCGCCTTGAATTCAGGTTTGTAGTCCCAGCTCGGCGTGTGCTCGTCGCTTAGTATGCCGGCATCGTAACCGATCAGCGACAGCGGCACCTTGAACGTCGAGGCCGGGCTGAACCGCTGATCGCAGACGCCGTTTTGGTAAAGCGTCTTGCCGCTCTGCGCATCGGCGATCAGCGTGCATTGCACATCCCCGAGCGGCGCCGACTGCGCGCGCATCGGAAATCCCAGAAGCCAGGCAAGCAGGAACAGGACTCCGGCAAGGATGAAGGGAAGACGGTCGACATTGCGCATTGGATGCTCGCTCCAGAGGGGGGTTCGGCGAGCGGCTTAGCGAGGTCTCTTGTCTCGATTTTGTCTCAAATTCGCAGTTGTTGTGCAGGCTGCCGTTAACCCTACCAGATCGTAAACGGTTGCCTTGAAGAACTGACCGGCAGTCAGCTTCGCGCCTCGTCGTGGTTGCCGCCGATCCGCCAATATCGCCACGGCGTAAACCAGACATACCGATCCGCCAGAACCTCCGGAACAAGGTCGACGCCATGGGTGCCGAATGGTCCGCAGCGCAGAACCCTGAAAAATCCCATCCAGCCGCCGGCCCAAAGGCCATGGCGGGCGATCGCCTCATGCGCGTATTCCGAGCAGGTCGGCAGGTGACGGCAGGAATTGCCGATGAAGCTGGACAGCGTCAGTTGATAGAGGCGCACCAGCGACGTGCCCAACACCCGGCCGGGGGTCTTGCGCCACGGGCCGGACCAGTTGCGGCCTTGCCGCGGCGGCCCGGCTGTATGTGCATGCCCATGCTGGTCGCCCACTGCGATCTCCGTCTTTCCACACGATAGATGTGGGCTACATCGGGAGAACGCAATCCCGCCCCTGCTTGCTGAGCTTTCACGGGCGGAAGCGGCGAAGTGGCTGCCGATCAGCCGGCAGTGCCCATCGGCGGGGGCTAGACTGCTCTTCGTGGTGCTTCCGACGGGTTCTTTCGTCACGCCACTGATAGGTTGCAATCCGCATCACATCGCCAAAAATCTCCAGCAACTGGATCATGGCCGTATCTCCTTGACGACGAGTAGACCGCCGCTGGCCTTCGCCTTCAAACGAGTATAATTTCCACTTCGGATAATCCTGGGTTATGCGAATGAAGCGTGGGCGACTGCCGCTGACGGCCTTGAGGAGCTTTGAAGCAGCCGGGCGGCACCTGAGCTTCAGCAGGGCGGCCGAGGAGCTCTTCGTCTCGCAGGCGGCGATCAGCCGACAGATCCGCGAGCTCGAGATCTTTCTGCGCCGGCCCCTGTTCGAACGTCACCATCGCCGCGTCGAACTGACCGATGCGGGCCGCCGCCTGCTCAGTCAGCTGGTCAGGAGTTTCGACGCCATCGACGCGCTGCTTTCCGAGTTGGTGGCGGCGCCCGCCCAGAGAGTGGTTCGTGTCAGCGTCGAGCCGTCTCTGGCATCGGTATGGCTGGTGCCGCGGCTCAACCGTTTTCGCCAATTGCGGCCCGACATCGACGTCGCGCTCGAAGTCGATCCAAGGCTGATTGAGTTTCGCGGCGACCAGCCTGAACTTGCGTTACGCTTCAGTGCGCATGCTGTGTCGTGGCCGCGCAGCGAGGCCGAGCAGCTTGCCTCGACGGTTGATTCACCGGTTCTGTCGCCGGCGCTGCTTGCCGCGGGGCCTCCCCTCGACAAGCCGGCCGACCTTGGCCGCTATACGCTGTTGCATGAGGAAAACCGACAGGGTTGGGCGCGCTGGTTCGAGGCGGCCGGTGTGCCTGCCGACGCGGTGCCCGCGCGCGGTCCCATGCTGGCGGATGCATCGCTTTCGAAGCAGGCCGCTCTGCTCGGACACGGGGTGGCGCTGGGCGATCTCCTGCAGATCGGTGAAGAGCTCGCCTCCGGCACGTTGGTCAAGCCGTTCGACATCGACGTCGCGTCCGGCGCCTATTGGCTGGTGGCCAGAAGCCTGCGCGATCTCCCCGAGCCAGCCGCCGCCTTCGCCGACTGGGTGAGAAGCGAATTCGCCGAAAGCAGACGGCCCCGATAGGCCGCCAAAGGGGCTATCAGGCGGCTTCTTCGGCGCGCTTCTTCTCGATCTGACCGATCGCGTCGACCACCGCGTCGAAGGTCAACATGGTCGAGGCATGGCGCGCCTTGTAGTCGCGCACCGGTTCCAGATATTTGAGATCGGCGAAGCGGCCTTCCGGCGGCGCTCCGTTCTCTTTCAGCATTTTCAGCATGGTCTCGCGCACCGCGCGCAATTCGTCGGCCGTAGCGCCAACCACATGCTGCGCCATGATGGAGGACGAGGCCTGGCCGAGCGCGCAGGCCTTCACGTCATGTGCGAAATCGGTAACCACGCTGTCCGCCATATTGAGATCGACGGTAACGGTAGAGCCGCACAATTTGGAATGTGCCCTCGCGCTGGCGTCGGGATGATCGAGCCGGCCGATCCGTGTGATATTTCCGGCAAAACCGAGAATTTTCGCATTGTAGACGTCGTTGATCATTATTTTCCAGTCCGTCGCCGCCAAGCGAACAGCGTTTGCCGCTGACGCGTCTTTCTTTCGCTCGTCATGACCATATATAATGGTGGCAGTCCGGTATCGACAAGGCGACGAAAAGCCCACGTCTTTGCCGCAGTTTGCTCACGCCGCTTACGGGGCTGGAAACCGGGCGAGTTTCCGACGCCGAAAGGTCGTGGTCCGTTCAACTCGTTCCTCCTGAGAGAGGGACTACGGGAGACGCCTTTATGGATGCCGTTATCAAGAAGTTCATGCCCCAGTCGGCCTACATGGAAAAGCCCGTCACCGACCGGCCGAGCGAGGCCGAGGTCGAGGCTGCGGTACGCACGCTTTTGCGCTGGACCGGCGACAACCCCGATCGCGAAGGGCTGGTCGACACGCCCAAGCGGGTGGCCAAGGCCTATCGGGAAATGTTCGGCGGCTATGACATGTGCCCGGCCGAAGAGCTTGGCCGCACCTTCGAGGAAGTGGCAGGTTACGACGACCTTGTCATCGTCAAGGACATCCAGTTCCATTCGCATTGCGAACATCACATGGTGCCGATCATCGGCAAGGCCCATGTCGGCTATCTGCCGGACGGCAAGGTCGTCGGCCTGTCCAAGATCGCGCGCGTGGTCGATATCTTCGCCCATCGCCTGCAGACCCAGGAAGCCATGACCGCGCAGATCGCCGGCGTCATTCAGGATGTGCTCAATCCGCGCGGCGTTGCAGTGATGATCGAGGCCGAGCACATGTGCATGGCCATGCGCGGCATCCGCAAGCAGGGCTCCACCACGCTGACCTCGACCTTCACCGGCGTGTTCAAGGATACTCCCGAAGAACAGGTTCGTTTCGTCACCATGGTGCGTGGCGGTGGGGTGTAAGCCGCCTCGCCCAGCATCGCCGGACCATGATTCCGAAAGTGGATACCGGTTTTCGGATAATCATGGTCAAACAGGAAGATAGCCCGGCGATGTCGGCACTGGAATTTCCGAAGGCTCCCTCAGACAAGAAAGCGCTGGAAGAAGGCGGGGTGTTTTCACCGCGCTTCGATGCCGCCGGCCTGGTCACCGTCGTCGTCACCGATGCGGCGGACGGCATGCTTTTGATGGTCGCGCACATGAATGCGCAGGCTCTGGCGTTGACGCTTGAAACAGGTATCGCCCACTACTGGTCGCGTTCACGGAATGCGCTGTGGAAGAAGGGCGAAACGTCAGGCAATCTCCAGCATGTCATCGAGGTGCTCACGGATTGTGACCAGGACGCCATATGGTTGCGCGTCAAAGTGCTAGGCCACGACGCAACTTGTCACACAGGCCGGCGTTCCTGCTTCTATCGGACGGTGGGGCTGATCGACGGCAAGGCGATGCTTGCCGACGATGGCAGCGAGCCCTTGTTCGATGCGGAAAAAACGTATCGGAAGCTCCCGTGAATGACCAGCTTGAACCTTTTGCCCGCAGCCAACCACATAGATTCACCATTTCGATACGGCCCGCCTATATATTAGCTGTGGGACAAGGGAGATCATGATGCTCGAGTGGGCGTCATTGCGTAACAGAGCGGACGTACGAGAGGCGAATGGTCCCGCTTCGTCCGGAGGCGCGTCCGAAACAACATCACCAAAGAAAACTGGCATCTCGCTTGCACTGGGCGGCGGTTGCGCAAGAGGCTGGGCGCATATCGGCGTGCTGCGCGCGCTCGATGAAGCCGGCATCGAGGTTTCGATGATTGCCGGCACCTCGATCGGCGCGCTGGTCGGCGGCTGTTACCTCGCCGGAAAACTGGACGAGTTGGAAGAGTTCGCCCGCAGCCTGACCAGGCGGCGCATCTTCGGCCTGCTCGATCTAAACCTGCGCGGCAGCGGTCTGTTCGGCGGCATGAAGCTGGATGCTCGCCTGCGTGAGCATGTGGCCGGCATTCGCTTTGAGGATTTGTCCAAGCCGTTCGTCGCGGTCGCTTCCGAAATCCGCACCGGCCATGAGATCTGGCTGTCGAACGGCTCGCTGATAACAGCCATGCGCGCTTCCTATGCCTTGCCTGGCGTGTTCGAGCCGGTGACTTGCAATGGCCGCGTGTTGGTCGACGGAGCTTTGGTCAATCCGGTGCCGGTGTCGGTCTGCCGTGCCTATGAGCAGCCGCTGGTTGTCGCGGTCAACCTTCATTACGACCTGTTCGGCCGTGCCGCCGTCATCAAGCATAGCGCCGGCGAACTGGTCGTCGAGAACGATGCACCGCGCAGTGGCCAATTCGACCCGGAGCACCGGGCGCATCAGACGCGGCTTGGCATCACCGGCGTCATGGTCGAGGCCTTCAACATCATCCAAGACCGAATCTCGCGCGCCAGGCTTGCCGGCGATCCGCCGGACATGTCGCTGCAGCCCAAGCTCAGCCACATCGGTCTGACCGAATTCCACCGCGCCGATGAGGCGATCCAGATCGGCTATAGGGCAACGATGGCACAGATCGGCGAACTGACCCGGCTTCAGACGGTTCTCGCCTGATCAAAGACGCATCAGGCGCGTGCCGCGTCGACGATGCGGAACTGCACGCTGCGATTGCCGTTCCAGTAATTGCCCGACAATGAGCCGGCGACGTGGATCGTCTTACCGCGGTTCTTGAACAGGAAGTCGCCGAGCACCGTGTCGACGGCACGAAAGGCGATCGCCTGGATGCGACCGCCACTGCCCGACTGGAGGTCGGCGCGGATGTGGTTGGTGCCAACCAGCCGGGCGTCGGCCAGCCGATGGCGAGGCAGCGCGAAAACAGGCGCGACATGCCCTGCACCGAACGGGCCGGCCTTTTCCAGCGCATCCAGCAAGGCCAGCGTCGCACCCTCGGCGGCAAGCGCGCCGTCGATCGCCAGGCTTTCCTCGTCTTGCAATCGGAACACGTCGGCTGCTGCGCGCTCCTCGAAAAATGCCCTGAGCTCGCCGAGCCGCGTGCGCTCGACGGTAATGCCGGCTGCCATGCCATGGCCGCCGCCCTTGACGATCAGCCCGGCATCTGCGGCTTCGCGCACCAGCCGGCCGAGATCGAAGCCCGACACCGAGCGACCTGAACCGGTGCCGGTGCCGGTGGCGTTGAAGGCGATGGCGAAGGCCGGCCGTCGGGCATGGTCCTTGAGCCTGGAGGCAAGCAGGCCGACGATGCCGGGATGCCAGTTGGTGCTAGCGGTAACGACGATGGCCGGCCCGCTGCCGCCGGCAAGCTCGGCATCGGCCTCGGCACGCGCCGCGGCCAGCATCTCGTGTTCCATCAGCTGCCGCTCCTGGTTGAGCCGATCGAGCGTCTCGGCGATGGTGCGGGCCTCGACCGGATCGTCGGTCGCAAGCAGCCGGCTGCCGAGGGCGGCGTCGCCGATGCGCCCGCCGGCGTTTATGCGCGGTCCGATCAGGTAGGCCAGATGGAAGGTGCTGAGCGGCTCGCCGACGCGCGAGACCCGCGCCAGCGCAGACATTCCCTCGTTCTTCTGCTGGCGCGCCACTTGCAAGCCCTTGACGACGAAGGCACGGTTGACGCCGGTGAGCGGCACTACATCGCAGACCGTGGCCAGCGCCACGAGATCGAGCAGCGAGAGCAGGTCCGGCGGCGTGGCGTCGGCCAGCCGGCCGCGCAGGACCTTGGCCGTCTGCACCAGCGCGAGAAAAACCACTCCGGCGGCGCAGAGATGGCCCTGCCCGGAAAGGTCGTCGTCGCGGTTGGGGTTGACCACCGCGTGTGCCGCCGGCAAGGCGCCGCCGACCTGGTGATGGTCGAGCACCACGACATCGGCACCGGCGGCATTGGCCGCGTCGATGGAAGCCGCGCTGTTGGTGCCGCAATCGACGGTGACGATCAGCGTCGCGCCGCGCGAGACGAGCTCGCGCATGCCTTCGGGATTGGGACCGTAACCCTCGAAGATACGATCGGGAATGTAGATTTCCGACGATATCGAGAAATGCGCGAGGAAGCGTTTGAGCAAGGCCGACGAGGCGGCGCCATCGACATCGTAGTCGCCGAAGATCGCCACCTTCTCCCGGGCCATCACCGCGGCGGCTATTCGAATGGCCGCCTTGTCCATGTCAGTCAGCGAAGCCGGGTCCGGCAGCAGGTCGCGGATCGTCGGGTCGAGAAAGCGCTCCGCCTGTTCCGCCGTCACGCCACGTCCGGCAAGCACGCGCGCGACGATATCGGGCACGCCGTGCCCCTGTGCGATGGCAAGCGCGACCATGTCCTGCCGCTCGGTCAGCCGATGTTCCCAGGAAACACCGGTGGCCGACTGTCGGACATCGAGAAAAAGGCGTCTCTCGCCCGTCATGCGAGGCGACGTTTGCGGATGATCATTGCCCACAATATGCGACGGCCAGTCAGGAATGCATCAAAACTTTTCCAGGTCCTGATGCCGGGCCTTGATCTCGCGCACGGTGCGCGACGACGAGCGCAGCACGATCGTGTGCGTTGTGATGTAGTTGCGGCCGAACTTGACCCCTGCCAGCATGTTGCCGTCGGTGACGCCGGTGGCCGCGAACAACACATCGCCGCGCGCCATGTCCTCGGCCCGGTAGACCCGCTTCGGGTCGGCAATACCCATCTTGCCGGCGCGGGCGACCTTTTCGGGCGTATCGAGGATCAAGCGGCCCTGCATCTGGCCACCCGTGCAGCGCAGCGCCGCCGCGGCCAGCACGCCCTCCGGCGCGCCGCCAATGCCGAGATAGATGTCGATGCCGGTTTCCTCGGGATCGGTGGTGTGGATGACACCGGCGACGTCGCCATCGCCGATCAGCCGGATTGCCGCCCCGGTGGCGCGCACGGCGTCGATCAGCTTGCCATGGCGCGGACGGTCGAGGATGCAAGCGGTAACGTCGGACACCGCGACGCCCTTGGCCTTTGCCAGGCTGGCTATGTTTTCGGCCGGCGAGGCATCGATGTCGATGACGCCCTCGGCATAGCCCGGGCCGATGGCGATCTTGTCCATGTAGACGTCGGGCGCGAACAGCAGGCTGCCCTTCTCGGCGATGGCGATCACGGCCAGCGCGTTGGGCAGGTTCTTCGCGCAGATCGTGGTGCCTTCCAGCGGGTCGAGCGCAATGTCGACCGCCGGGCCTTTGCCGGTGCCGACCTCCTCTCCGATATAGAGCATCGGCGCCTCGTCCCGCTCGCCTTCGCCGATCACCACCGTGCCCTTGATGGCGAGGCGATTGAGCTCCTGGCGCATGGCGTCCACCGCGACCTGGTCGGCGGCCTTTTCGTCACCGCGTCCGCGCAGCCTGGCGGCCGCGACGGCGGCGCGCTCGGTGACGCGCACCAGTTCCATGGTGAGTATCCGGTCAAGTCCGGCGATAATGTTGTGGGCCACGTTCATCAGGTCGATCCTCGTTCGCATGCCACCTCCCGCCGGAGGCGCGCCTCTTGTGTCAAACGAGCATGACAACGGCAAGACCTCTCGAAGGTTTTCTCGAAAAGCCTGCAATATCAATCGATTAAACTATGGATAGCACGATTCCGGCGAACTTGGGCCGCTTTCAAAGTAGGTATCGAGATCTAAAACACGGCCAGATATTTCAATAGCGAAACGATGCCGATGATGATGACGATGATCTGCGCGATCTGCCGCATCCTGGCATCCAGCGGCAATCGCTGAATGAGATAAAGCACCAGAATGATCACGAGGAACGTGATCAGAATACCGATCAGGACGGAAGAAGCCATGGTGCTCCCCTGGAAATTGCTCGATGGACAGGTAAGCCGGCAAACCCGGTTCGGTCGTTACCGGATCAATACCAGCGGCGCTGGGTGTCATTCATCGATTGGCCAACGGCGAGGCCGGCCAGAAAACCCAGCAGCCCGATGACGCCGACCACAGCCGTCGTCGTGCCCGGATTTTCCCGCGCGATCTCCGAGACCGCCTGCGCCTGGCTGCGCAACTGCTGAGCCGTTCGCGACGCACGGCTCGCCGCGCTGTCGTAGACATCGGATGCCTGAGCCGAGGCCTCGTCAACCAGTTCCGCACCTCGCTCCGAAAGGCTCTTGTTGATCCTGGTGATCTCCTTGCGCAGATCGGCGATCTGCTTTTCGAGCGTCTTTTGGATGTCGTCGATCTGGGGGGTGTCGGATTTCGATGTTTCGGCCATTGGCATTCCCTCGGTTTGCACCTCGGGAGAACGGCGCTGGCCGGGATTGGTTCCGGCGAGCCAAGCAGCGGCATCGGCCGCAACAGTATCGTCGCAGCAATCCCGTGGTAGGCGACGGAAGGAAATATCTATCCTGCCCGTTCGATCCGGATGACCTGCGGCTTGTCGGTCAGGTGACCATCCTTGGTGATACCGTCCACGGCCTTGCGCACCGCAGCTTCGGTGGTCTCGTGGGTGACGAGGATCACCGTCTTTTGCGCCGCCGCTTCGCCGCTGATCGCGTGCTGGACGATCGATTCCAGCGAGATATCGTTGTCGGCCATGCGCTTGGCGATGGCCGCGAACACGCCGATGCGGTCATGCACGGTCAGCCGGATGAAGTAGCCGCCGGCATGGCTGCGCATCTGCGCCTTCTTGTAAGGCTTCAATTCCCTCGCCGGCCTGCCGAATACCGGGCCGTGCTGGAAGCCGGGACGGCTCTTTGCGATATCGGCGATGTCGCCGATGACGGCCGAGGCGGTGGCATTGCCGCCGGCGCCGGGGCCGGAGAGCAGCAGTTCGCCGAGGATGTCGGTCTCGATCGCCACCGCATTGATGACGCCGTGGACCTGCGCGATCACCGAGGCCGTCGGCACCATGGTCGGATGCACGCGCTGCTCGATGCCGCTCTCGGTGCGCTGGGCAACGCCAAGCAGCTTGATCCGGTAGCCGAGATCGCCGGCCGCACGGATATCGGCCTGGGTGATGTTCGAGATGCCTTCCATGTAGATGTCGTTGGCGGCGATCTTGGTGCCGAAGGCCAGGCTGGTCAGGATCGACAGTTTGTGCGCGGTGTCATGGCCTTCGATGTCGAAGGTCGGGTCGGCCTCGGCATAGCCCAGCCGCTGCGCGTCCTTGAGGCAGGCGTCGAACGAGATGCCTTCGGCCTCCATCCGGGTCAGGACATAGTTGCAGGTACCGTTGAGAATACCGAAGACGCGGGTGACCGAGTTGCCGGCCATCGCCTCGCGCATCGTCTTGATAACCGGAATGCCGCCCGCCACCGCGGCCTCGTAGTTGAGCAGCACGCCCTTCTTCTCGGCGATCTCGGCCAGTACGACACCATGTTTGGCCAGCAGCGCCTTGTTCGCGGTAACGACATGGCGGCCGGCTTCGAGCGCCGCCCTGACCGCCGCGAACGCCGGCCCCTCGTCGCCGCCGATCAGCTCGACGAAAACGTCGATCTCGGCGGCCTGCGCCATCTTGACCGGATCGTCGAACCATTTCGCGGCATTGAGATCGACGCCGCGGTCGCGCTTGGGATCACGCGCCGAAACCGCCGACACGACGATGTCGCGCCCACACTGCCGTGTCAGCTCCGCCGCCTTGTCGCGCAGCACGCGCGCCACCGAGGCGCCGACCGTGCCGAGGCCGGCAATTCCAACACGCAGAGCTTCAGCCATGGCCGGCGATGTCCCCCGAAAGATCAAACGAAATTGTGTGCGGAAAGCTTACCGATGGGCGGAAAGCGGCACGACATTGTTGGGTTGCTTGGCACTGGTCGCCAGGAAGCGCTTGATGTTGCGCGCCGCCTGCCGGATCCGGTGCTCGTTCTCGACCAGCGCGACACGCACGAAATCATCGCCGTGTTCGCCGAAGCCGACGCCTGGCGCCACCGCAACGTCGGCATGTTCGATGAGCAGCTTGGAGAATTCGAGCGAGCCGAGATGGCGGAACGGCTCGGGAATCGGCGCCCAGGCGAACATGGACGCAGCCGGAGCCGGAATGGTCCAGCCCGCGCGGCCGAAGGCATCCACCATCACGTCGCGCCGCTTGTGGTAGATGTCGCGCACTTCGGCGATGTCGGCGCCATCGCCGTTGAGGGCGTGTGCGGCCGCCACCTGGATCGGGGTGAACGCACCGTAATCGAGATAGGATTTCACCCGGGTCAGCGCCGAGATAAGCCGCTCGTTGCCAACCGCAAAGCCCATGCGCCAGCCGGGCATGGAGAAGGTCTTCGACATGGAGGTGAACTCGACGCAAACGTCGATCGCGCCCGGCACCTGCAGCACCGAAGGCGGCGGATTGCCGTCGAAATAGATCTCCGAATAGGCAAGGTCCGACAGGATGATGATGTCGTTCTTCTTCGCGAACGCCACCACGTCCTTGTAAAAATCGAGCGAGGCGACCAGCGCCGTCGGGTTCGACGGGTAGTTGAGGATCAGCGCCAGCGGCTTCGGAATCGAATGGCGGATGCCGCGCTCGACCGCCGGGATGAAACCGTCATCGGGTTCCACCTGCAGCGACCGGATGACGCCGCCCGACATGATGAAGCCGAAAGCATGGATCGGGTAGGTTGGATTCGGGCACAGGATCACGTCGCCAGGGGCGGTGATCGCCTGCGCCATGTTGGCGAAGCCTTCTTTCGAACCCAGCGTTGCCACCACTTGCGTATCGGGATCAAGCTTCACGCCGAAGCGGCGCTGATAGTAAGCGGCCTGGGCGCGGCGCAGGCCCGGAATGCCGCGCGAGGAGGAATAGCGATGGGTGCGCGGATCGCGCACCACTTCGCACAACTTGTCGACGATTGCCTTGGGCGTCGGCAGGTCCGGATTGCCCATGCCGAGGTCGATGATGTCGGCGCCGCGCGAGCGGGCGCTGGCCTTGAGCCGGTTGACCTGCTCGAAGACATAGGGCGGAAGCCGGCGGACCTTGTGAAACTCTTCCATGGCAGTTCCAGACATCACTTGGCGTTTGGCAAGGCGCGCCGTGTCGGCAAGTGCCTTGGGCGCGCGCTATATACTTATTTGCAGGTAGGGTCGAGGGTGGGGTCGCATTTGCCTTCGATCTGCTTCAGCGTCTGCGCGCCATGCTTGCTGGCCAGGTCCGTCAGCGCCGCCTGATTGGTGACGTTGGGGGCGCCGCCATTGGCTGCCTGCGCGCTTTCGTCCCCCTTCAATTCCGCGAGCCTGGCATTCCTCTCGGCATCGGTGAACTGTTTGGCCGCTACTTTCGGCGGGATGTTCAGGTTCGGAAAGGTGCCGGTATCCTTCGGTCCCGCTGATGTGGCGATGGGCACCGGGCCGCTGGTATTGGTGCTCGAGCAGGCCCCAAGGCACAGCAGGGCAATTGCCGCACCGATGCGGCAAAAACGACCGGCGCCGAAAAAAACAGTCTCGCCAATGTTAATCGTCATATTGTTTCCTTGGCAGCCGGGGTAGAGCGAGGTTGGACCCAGTCGGATGTCCCATGGTAATATGTCAAGAAAACGCTTCGGGAGGAACCCCGCGCACCATGTCCAAAACACCCGATTCGGGCAAAGCGGAAGATGGCGGACCTTCGACGGTCGAGCAATATCTGGTGAAGGACCCGGAACGCTTCGCCCTGAACATGGCGCGCATGATCGAGCAGGCCGGCAAGGCGGCTTCCGCCTGGGCCGAGCCGCGCGAGAAGGGCGAAGTGCGCGACCATGTCGCCGAACCGGTCGTCGACATGGTGAAGACCTTCTCCAAGCTCAGCGAATACTGGCTTGCCGACCCACAACGCGCGCTCGAAGCGCAGACGCGGCTGTTCGCCGGCTATATGACGGTTTGGGCGAACGCCATCCAGCGCGTCAGCGCCGATGCCGAGCGAACCGAGGACGCGGTCAAGCCGGAGCGCGGCGACAAGCGTTTCCAGGATCCGGAATGGGGCCGCAACGCCTTCTTCGATTTCTTGAAACAGGCCTATCTCGTCACCTCGCGCTGGGCGGCTGATCTTGTCGAGCACGCCGAAGGCCTGGATGACCACACCCGCCACAAGGCGAGCTTCTACGTCAAGCAGGTGTCCAACGCCATCTCGCCGTCGAATTTCATCCTGACCAATCCGGAACTGTTTCGCGAAACCATCGCCTCGAACGGCGAAAATCTTGTGCGCGGCATGAAGATGCTGGCCGAGGACATCGCGGCCGGCAAGGGCGACCTGAAGCTGCGTCAGGCCGACTACTCGCCCTTCGAGATCGGCCGCAACATCGCCACCACCCCCGGCAAGGTGGTCGGCCGCAGCGACGTCGCCGAGATCATTCAATACGATCCCGCCACCGAGACGGTGCTGAAACGGCCGCTGCTGATCTGCCCGCCCTGGATCAACAAGTTCTACATACTCGACCTCAACCCGCAGAAATCCTTCATCCGCTGGGCGATCGAACAGGGCCACACCGTGTTCGTCATCTCCTGGATCAACCCTGATGAACGCCACGGCATGAAGAACTGGGAGGCTTATACAAGAGAGGGGCTGCAATACGGCCTCGACACTATCGAGAAGGCCACAGGCGAGAAAGAGGTCAACGCTATCGGCTACTGCGTCGGCGGCACGTTGCTGGCGGCGGCACTTGCCCTGCTGGCGCAGGAGGGTGACGATCGCATCAAATCGGCGACCTTCTTCACCACCCAGGTCGATTTCACCTATGCCGGCGACCTCAAGGTGTTCGTCGACGAGGAACAGGTCGCGGCGGTGGAAAAGGCGATGAACGAAAATGGCTATCTCGACGGCACCAAGATGGCGACCGCCTTCAACATGCTGCGCTCGGGCGACCTGATCTGGCCCTATGTCGTCAACAACTACATGCGCGGCAAGGATCCCCTGCCCTTCGACCTGCTTTACTGGAATGCCGATTCGACACGCATGGCGGCGGCCAACCACTCCTTCTATTTGCGCAACTGCTATCTCGAGAACAACCTCTCGCGCGGCAGGATGGAACTTGCCGGACGCACCGTTTCGCTCGCCGATATCAAGATCCCCGTCTACAACCTCGCCTCCAGGGAAGACCACATCGCTCCCGCGCTGTCCGTCTTCCTCGGCTCGAAATATTTCGGTGGCGAGGTCGAATACGTGATGGCGGGCTCCGGTCATATCGCCGGCGTCGTCAACCCGCCCGCATCGGGCAAGTACCAGTACTGGACCGGCGGCAAGCCGGAGGGCGACTTCGGCGAGTGGATCGCAAGGGCCACCGACCATCCTGGCTCCTGGTGGCCGCACTGGCAGAGCTGGATAGAGGCTAAGGACAATAATCGCGTGCCTGCCCGCAAAGCAGGCAAGCATATGAAAACTTTTGGTGATGCCCCCGGCACCTATGTCAAGGTGCGTGTGTAACCGACTGTAATGTCTGGTGAGTTGACGGACCCGTAAAAGCGGGCGAAATGGTGTCGTCAACCATCTTGCCGCCTAAATTCGGCAATTGCCGCAAAAATACTTCCAGGCTTGCTGATTTGACACAGGTCTCGTTTCCGGATCGGAGACAAGGGGCACCTCGACGCAGCCGTTCGGACGCCGCGCCAAGGATATACCGATCGGATATCGAGGGGGAATTTGACTTTGAAATCAGCAGGGTGGAGCCTCGCGAAGGGAGAACGCCGCACCATTGCGGCGGCGCTCTGCTCCGTGCTCCTGGCCTCCTGCACCTCGGCCGGCGACCCCACAATGTCGGTTGGCATGCCCGGCTACAATGCCTCCGCGTCGGACATCAACGCAGCCTCGACAAACAAGCCGATCGTGGCCGGCGATTCGTCGTCGCAGACGGCGACCACGCAGACCACAGTGATGGCGGAAGGCGACACAGCGCTGCCCGAGACGGTCGCCTACGTGCCGATTACCAAGCCGCAGGCGGCCTTCCCGCTCACCGCGCCGGCTGAAGCTGAAACGATTGCCGGAAACACGCCGCAATCGCTGGAGCAGCAGCCGCAGACGGCGCAGCAGACCGATGCGGCGGCGCAGAAGATCGCCGCCGCCGACGCGGCCGTGACGGCGCCGAAGCAGGCCGCCACACCGGCGATGAACAATCCGGTCTATGTGACCGCTGGCGAGGCGCAGCAAGCGGAGGCGCCGAAGAAAAGGGGTTTCCTGGCCTCGATGTTTGGCGCCACGCCGGCTTCGGCGAAGCCCGCTCCACTGGTCAACACGCGCGCAGGCGAACAGCCGGCTGTGCAGGCCAAGCCCGCCCCGGCGGCGGCAAAGCCGATCATTACACTGGCCTCGGCCGATTCCACGGCGAAACCGGTGCAGCTGGCTTCGCTCGGCGACGACTCAGGTCACATCACCGGCAGCGATGCCCTGCCGGGCGTCCGCCAGACGGCGCTGTTCGAGATCAAGCGCAAATCCGGCCTCGACGACGAAAGCGACGTCGACCTCAACGAGGATGAAGGTTCGGGCGGCCTCTACCAGGTAGCCTCCGCCGCCGGCATGGCGCGCCTCGCGCCTAACGGCCTCTTGAAGCAGAACGAGAGCGTCGACGTGGCGTGCCTCAAGCCCTCGCTGGTGCGCGTGCTCAAGACGATCGAAGGCCACTACGGCCGCAAGATGGTCGTCACCTCCGGCTATCGCGACCCCGCCCGCAACCGCCGTGCCAACGGCGCCAAGAATTCGCTGCACATGTATTGCGCCGCCGCCGACATCCAGGTGCCGGGCGTCTCGAAATGGGAGCTGGCGAGCTACGTCAGGACGATGCCCGGCCGCGGCGGCGTCGGCACCTACTGCCACACCGAATCGGTCCATGTCGACGTCGGCCCCGAGCGCGACTGGAACTGGCGCTGCCGCCGGCGCAGCGGTGGCGAAGGCTGACCAGGGCCGGTTCGGCTGGACGCGCTAATACCGTGGTCCAAACCTCCGCGATTGCTCTCCTTCGCAAGAGCGAGGTGAGTTCTGGGTTTGGCACGGGCACATGCAATCTGTTCTTAAGGCTTAGTCATCTCCTTCTTGAGACTTAGCTTAATTATGGCGCGGTAGTTTTTGATCCCAGCAGCAAGAAGCCGGGTTTCCCACGTTCCCGCTTACCTCTTTTCTTCAGGTTGACAGTGATATCCTTGAGGGGGAGCTTTCCACTCAGGATTTGTTAATCATGCTCGGGGATTGGAATGCACAAGGTCGTCGCGGCGATAGCTGTGCTTGTGCTTGCGTTGGTGGCGGACATGGGTTCGATATCGCCATCCTTCGCTCAGCAACGCTGCACGGAAATCGGATTTCCAAACAAGGACACGGCCGTTCAGAGCGGCCTCGCGCCTGTCGATAACTGCTATGAGCTCGACGCCGAGGCTGCTGCCGCTTCATCGGACGCCCGGGCCGGAACGCCATTTCGCGATTGCGAACATTGCCCTGAAATGGTCCCGCTGCCTCCGGGCAGCTTCATGATGGGCGCAAGCCAGAAGGAGATGAAGCGGCTCAGATATGTGCAATGGGCGACGCCTCAACATGAGGTAACGATCGGCTATCCGTTCGCCATCGGTCGCTTCGAGATCACCGTTGATGAGTTTGACGCCTATGTGAAGGAAACCGGTGCTGGGGTCGGCGGCAAGTGCGGTATACGTACGATCGAAAGCGGCCCGAACAAATTCAAATATAGCGGCACTCCCGTCCCCGGCGGCGACAAGACTGAATCCGCGCCATACGCCATCTATATCAGCGACGGCTCCTACGCGCAGCCGGGATTACCTGTGACAGGACGGCAACCGGCCGTATGCGTTTCCCGCAACGACATGAAAGACTATCTCGACTGGCTCTCCATGAAGGCGAACAAACACTACCGGCTGCCGACAGAAGCGGAGTGGGAATACGCTTATCGGGCGGGAACGGATTCGTTCAATTATTGGGGCGATGACTTCAAGCAGACATGCGATTACGCGAACTTCGCAGACCGCAAGTCCGGCTATCAGGCAGGCATGGCTGCCTCCTGTTCGGAGAAAATACATCCTGACTGGACCGCCGAGGTCGGTTCCTACAAGCCCAACTCATGGGGTCTTTACGACATGGGTGGTAACGCCCAGGAAGCCGTCGAGGACTGCTTTCACAAGAGCTACCAAGGGGCGCCCGCTGACGGTTCGCCTTGGACGGAGCCGGACTGCGTTCTCTTCGCGGCGCGCAGCGGCGACTATGAGTTGACGCAGTTCTCCATGCGTGGCTCAGAGCGGTTGCTGTTCGGATACACCGACGATACCGATGACGGCATGTGGAACCGGGATGAAGGATCCGATGAACGCTTCAACGTCATGGGTTTCCGCGTGGCCTTGTCGCTCGACGATAAGAGCTGGGACAAGACGGCGCGAGCTGCTGCGTCCGAAAAACCAGCAGAAGTGAAGGTTGCGGCCGCTGCATCACCGACCACAACAGACAGTGGTCCGCAATATGACCACCTGCCCGCCGCGGTCAAAACCTACGTCGAGGATATCCGCAACAGCTGCAAGGACTATGACGCGAGCGGCATCCCTGCCAACAAGATGTCGGGCGTCCGACCGATTTCGCTTGTCGACGGCACGCCAGCCCTTCTCATCGAGAATGAAACCTTATGCTCCGGCCATTACCCGGGCGCGAATTGCAGCAATCGCGGGTGCGATGTGGTGGTCATGGTCGAAGGGAACGGCGGTTGGAAGGAAATCTTCCACGAGCATCTGTACGACGACACCTTCGACATCGGCGAGGACAAAAAGCTGAGTTCGATTTCAGCGACAATCTATGCGGGCGACCCGCATTGTGGTCCCCCTCCGAACGCCAAATTCATGTCCAGCGACAGCTGCGATGTCGTGATCCACTATGAAAACCAGGGCTGGATTTGGCGAAAGGCCCAACATGCGGCGACGTCGCGCGTCACCGGCGGCCAGATAGGGACGGACACCGCACCTTCGACCACAGAGAATTGCGGCGGCTCATATGTCTTCGTGCAATTGGTCACGTTCCTGTACGATCCTCTGCTCGGCCCGAAGGTGGATCGACAAATGCTCGAGGCAAAGGGTGACGCTGCCTCCTGGTACGACGTGGAATGCGATGCGGCTGGGAGGCCCTCGATCTTTACCCGCTACGAGTTCGGCAAGAAGACCGGTCTGACGGCCGTGGAATACGACGGTCAGTCGAACCATGTGGCGCGGCAAGTCGCCAAAGGTCCGGACGGAAATGTGCTCGATACCAGCGTGATTGCGCGCAATGCAAAGATGCAGCCCGCTAGAATCGAGGTCCTGAATGCAGATGGTGTAGCCGAAAAGGTCGGCCTCTTCAGCTATCGCGATGACTTCGTCGATCTGAACATTACGGAGGTGAAAAGCGGCGCATCACTATGGCATGCACGTGAATGGTTCGATGACAGCGGAGCCCTTGCCCGAGCATATTGGTACTATCCGAGGTTTTGGTATGACTATCACTACGATCCGAAAACGGGCCTTTATCCGGTGCACGACAAGTATGACGGTGACCTGAAATTCGAGACAACGAAGTACGAATATGACGAGTTCGGGAATACCCTGTCCCGCAGGTCTACATGCATTGTCGACACGTGCGACACGGTGACAAATTTCGGAAAATACGACCACGGCAATCTGGCACACGAAGAGGCGAAACTCAAAAGCGGAGACCAGCTTGTCTGGGAGAACGCGTACGATGCCGAGGGCCGACTGGCGGTGTCGCACCTGAATGCGAACGGGCGTTTCGTTATCAAGTTCGTTGTTGAACGAGATGGACCTTTGGTCAAACAGACGGTTGCCTATTCCCCGAAGGGCAAGAAGCTCTTCGTCTATGATCGCGCGGAGACGGTATACATAACCAGAAACGGATCCCCGGTGAATGGCGGCAAATACAAGCGCTTTACGAAACACGGTGTCTGGTGAACAAACCGATGTCACTGTTGAGCGACATGCATTTGCATCGGGCCGCTTCCGCAATCGTCTGAAAAGTGCCCGGAAATCCACGCAGCGGCTGGTGACGGCCGCCAGAAAAATTGCCGCTGGCGCTGCGTGAATCACTCGCTTCGGCAGGCAGGAAAAAAGTTGTCCAAGCCGGCACCTGACGGGTTGCCGGTTGCGCACAACGCCAGTATAAGCCGCTTTCATCTGAGCGCGCCCATCGTCTAGCGGTCAGGACACCGCCCTTTCACGGCGGTAACAGGGGTTCGATTCCCCTTGGGCGTACCAGCTTCACTCGATGTCCCCTCCGCTCCTTTCGGCGTCAAGAGCTATTGCGCCGGACAGGGTAACACCCCCTTCCGAAACGTCATTTTACGTGTTGACCATTCCGCCGCCTCGACCTTGTCGAGGGCAAGGCTCGATGGTTAAATCGGCTTTCCCAGGGGGATGCTAATATGGCAGTTCACCTTTCGGCGGATGCTCGAGCTCCTGCGGCGACGCCGCCACAAAGATATCTCTTTGGCCCGCTGGCCGACTTCCTCATGCTTGGCGGCAGCGCATTCCTGATTTTGCCGGCCCTGTACTTCGTGCCTACCAAATACGACAGCCTTGTTGCGGCGGCGATGTTTTTCCTGGCCTACTTGATAAACTATCCGCATTTCGCCCACTCTTACCAACTCTTCTATCGCAATTTTGGAAGCAAGGTGCGCGGCGAGGGATACGACAGGGGCCTCCAGATCCGCTACATTTTCGCCGGCATTGTCGTTCCCCTGCTCATGGTCGGGTTTTTTGCTTACGGCTCGATAACGGCGAACGCCCGGCTGCTCGGAAACGCAGCCAACGCGATGTTCTTTTTCGTGGGCTGGCACTACGTCAAGCAAGGCTACGGCATGTTGATGGTGGACGCCGTGTTGAAGCGCAGGTTCTTCACCAATCCGGACAAGAAAATCTTGCTGGTCAACAGCTATGCCGTATGGCTGTTCGCATGGCTTCAGACGAACACGGCGGTCAGCCAAGCAAAATATTACGGCTTGGAATATTATACGTTTGCCACGCCTGCGTGGCTCAACACGATTGCGCTGTCGGCCGCGGCCGCTTCCACGGCCGCCACCGTCGTGATGCTGATCAATCGCTGGAGTAAAAATGGCGGCAGCCTGCCGTATAACGGCGTCGTCGCTTATATCGCGTCCCTATATCTTTGGATCCTGGTCGTGAGAATAAACCCGCTGTGGCTGCTCGTGGTGCCGGCTCTCCATTCGCTACAGTACCTGGCCGTGGTCTGGCGCTATCAAAGCAATGTCGAGCGTGACGGTCCCGATGCACAAAAGGTTCCGGACTCCAGAATCCTGTCCGTTCTTGGTCCGATCTACAGGACGCGAGTCCTGGGGTTCGTCGTCGCCGGCGGGGTCCTCGGCGGTCTCGGTTTCTGGCTGATCCCGGCGGCACTGACTGCCTTGATCCCTTACGACAAGGAAGTCCTGGGTTCGTCGCTGTTCTTCTTCATAGTGCTGATCTTCATCAACGTGCACCACTACTTCCTTGACAACGTCATGTGGCGACGCGGCAACCCCGAAGTTTCAAAATATCTGTTCCGCTAGCGGTTGGCACGGACCGGATGCAGGGAGGCCTTGCGGAGCACTTCAGGCGGAAAGAATTGGCATCGGCTCAGCGGCCGCGCCGGCCGATATCTCTTGTTGCACGGCGAAGAAGAACCTGCGCACCTCGTCGCTGGCCGCCGCCCTGTCCCTGCCTGACCTGACGACGAGATCGAACAACTCCGTCGCCTTGGCCCTCCAGAACGAGGTGGCGCTGTCGCCATGCAAACTGTCGAGCCTGGCAGCCACCTCCCGAACCAGGAATGCCTGACGGTCGATCGGGAATGCACGGATTTTTTCTGGGGACATCTTCCGAACCACGAGACTGACGCAACGAATCAACCATTGCCGAACAAGCATGGCGTAGCCGCGAAAGTGGAAACGGAAGCTTAATGGCATCGGCATCGATGCGCCGTTCGGCCAGGAGAACGAAAGAGCGCAGCGCACCTCAGGCTTGCAGCCCTCTCGCCTGGCCACCGCGCTTGCGCGGCGCCATCATGTCCCGGGCCATCAGCCCGGTCACCCGGCAGAACGCCATGAACGCCCGGCAGGCATCCTCGGTCTTGACCACGTCCACGGTGGCGCCGAAGCAGGCGTTGAAGGCCTTCTGGTAAATCGGGCCTTGCCGGCGCAGCGGCCAGGCCTGGAGAAAATCAAGGGCCTGTTCGACGCTGTAGATCTCCTCGACAGGCAGGCCGGGTCCGGGCGCGATACGCACCGGCACCTCAAATTGCAGTCTGTCCATCCGCCATCTCCCGAACTGTCGTCACCAGCGGCAACGCCATCCGTCGTAAAAAGTTGCTCTGGCCGGTCGCTACCGCAGGAATGTGGCGTCTCCGCGGTCATGGACGTTTTGCCGCAGCCGCCGCAAGCAAGCGCCAAGGCGCCCGGCCTTGTCGAACGCGGGCGCCTTGGCGGTCCGGCTACTGGTTGGCGGGATCGGTCTCCGCATCGAAGGCCATGCGCACCGCCGTAAGCAGCACGAGAGCAGACGGCACAGCGAAAATCCCGCCAAGGACAAGTGCCCCTGTCGCCGAAAGGCCGAGCGTCTCCGTCAGCGCCCAGTAGACGGTTCCGATACAGATGAGCGCCTGGACGGAAAGGAAAATGGCGGCGCAGGCCGCGCGCGAAAGGCTCTTGAGTGTCTTGATACGTTGCATGGAAACAATCCGGAAATGACGCGCTACGCACCGCTGCGCGACCGAAGCCGCCGCGCGGATCGAGGCGCGAACAGGAAGTGGTTAGAGTGAGGGAGCGGTTGAAACCGCTCAGGCCGGAACCGATGGCGGCGCGCGCGGCTGATTGGCAGTCGCCCACGGTGTGCGGGCGTCCCCGTCGGCGGCGACGACCTCTGCCGGCGGAACCGAAACAAACCAGGAAAAGACGGTGTCCCGAGCCGGCAGGGCCGGATGGCCGCCGGCGAACTTAACCAGGGCCGGCCGGCCGGAACGAACTTCCAGCGCCTGCCCCTTGCCGGTGATGCGCAGCAGCGCCGCCGCTTCGCCGGACCGCTCCACGCCGGCGCTGGCGACACCGGAGGCTGCTCCGGCAAAGACGGGCACCTCCGCCCGGCCAAGCGACAGCATCGCCAGCAGCACAAGGCTCATCAGCAATGAGCAGGCCGCCTTCAACGGCGCTTCAGGCAATCTGGCGTGCTCGACGCTCATGAAATCTCCAAAAACCTCCCTCGCCCTACCGCACGGTCGACTGAAAGGGAAGGAACAAGGGCGTCAAGGACATCGGGGCGCGCCGAATATCCCTGCCGCTTGGTCGTGTCCGGGCAGTTCTTCCTTGAACCTTTTGCCCTCAAGTGCCAAATCTGGGGAGATTTTCACGCCGGCTCCCTTGCAGAGCCACACCGGCAAGACGGACACCAATGGTCACTTATCTCGACGCCGCCACGGCACCGCTCAGAAACACCGGCCAGATCCGCCTCTATGGCGAGGAAGGTTTTGCCGGCATGCGCAAGGCATGCGACCTCACGGCGCGCTGCCTCGACGAACTGGTGCCGATGGTTGCGCCCGGCGTCACCACCGACACTATAGATCGTTTCGTTTTCGAGTTCGGCATGGATCATGGCGCGCTGCCGGCGACGCTCAACTACCGCGGCTACACCAAGTCTTCCTGCACCTCGATCAATCATGTCGTCTGCCATGGCATCCCCGACAACAAGCCGCTGAAGGATGGCGACATCGTCAACATCGACGTCACCTACATCCTCGACGGCTGGCACGGCGATTCCTCGCGCATGTACCCCGTCGGCACCATAAAACGCGCGGCGGAACGCCTGCTCGAAGTCACCCACGAATGCCTGATGCGCGGCATTGCCGCGATCAGGCCTGGCGCCCGCACCGGCGCCATTGGCGCGGCCATCCAGAGCTATGCCGAGGGCGAGCGCTGCTCGGTGGTGCGCGACTTCTGCGGCCACGGCGTCGGCCAGTTGTTCCACGACGCGCCCAATATCCTGCATTATGGCAGCGCCAATGAGGGCGTCGAGATGCGGCCCGGCATGATCTTCACCGTCGAGCCGATGATCAACCTCGGCCGGCCGCATGTGAAAGTTCTGTCGGACGGCTGGACCGCGGTGACACGCGACCGCTCGCTGTCGGCGCAATACGAACACACGATCGGCGTGACTGACACCGGCTGCGAGATCTTCACGCTCTCCCCCAAAAAGCTCGACCGCCCCGGCCTGCCGGCCTAATGTTTCGTTCTCCCGGCGCTCGCGGTCGGGGAGCTGGGGGGCAGACGAGATGTCAGGTGACGACGACGAGCGCAGTTTCTTTGCAGAAAAGCCTGCGCAGCTTTCCGCGACCATGCACTCTCCTGGGACAGCCGGGCCTGCCGCGAAGACCAAGGGGATCGAGGAGAAGCCGCATTATCTCGGCCATCGCGACCGTTTGCGCGAA
This sequence comes from Mesorhizobium sp. B2-8-1, assembly GCF_006440955.1. NCBI lineage: Bacteria > Pseudomonadati > Pseudomonadota > Alphaproteobacteria > Hyphomicrobiales > Phyllobacteriaceae > Mesorhizobium > Mesorhizobium sp. B2-8-1. Next base: position 90,037 of record NZ_VFTX01000013.1, read on the forward strand.
CGCTTCGCCTCGGCAGGTCCCGACGCCCTGCCCGACTATGAGCTTCTGGAACTCCTGCTCTTCCGCCTGATCCCGCGCGCCGACACCAAGCCGGTCGCCAAGGCGCTGCTCTCCCGCTTCGGTACCCTGGCCGAGGTGCTTGGCGCGCCCGTCGGCCTCCTCCAGGAGGTCAAGGGCGTGGGCCCGGCGGTAGCGCTCGACCTGAAGGTCATTGCGGCGACGGCCCAGCGCATGGCGCGCAGCGAGGTCCATGGCCGCGAAATCCTCTCCTCTTGGCAGCAGCTTCTCGACTATTGCCGGTCAGCCATGGCCTTCGAGGCGCGCGAGCAGTTCCGCATCCTGTTCCTCGACAAGAAGAACACGCTGATTGCCGACGAGGTGCAGCAGACCGGCACCGTTGACCATACGCCCGTCTATCCGCGTGAGGTGGTCAAGCGCGCGCTCGAACTGTCGGCGACGGCGATCATCCTGGTGCACAACCATCCCAAAATGCCTATTTTGATCCCGCCGGTTCACGCTCTATCACGCTGATTCATCTGCATTTTTTGACTTGTAGTAATCCCGGTTACTGTGGCAGATTCGGGGTGGGTTTCGGGGGATCAACACCCCTACAGACCCCAGTTGCCGACCCTAGTTTTCCGGTGGGTGCAAACCCCACTTACCATCCGTCGGCAAAGCCCACTCTCAACCCAACGGGAGAACAAGCATGCCGATCATCTCCGATGGAGAAATACGCGCCGCAATCAGGCGGATCGAATATAGTGGCAAGCAAGAAACACTTGTCGATGGCGGAGGACACGGCACCGGCCGGCTCATCTTGATCCTGAAGCCGATGCCGACTCGCGTGACGGCCGATTGGATGGCGCAGCAGTGGCGCGATAAGAAGCGCGTCAAAAGGAAGATCGGTTCATACCCATCGATATCTCTCGCCAGTGCGCGCGAGATATTCGACCGCGATTTCGCCAAGATCATCCAGAAGGGCCGCAGCATCAAGATCGCGACAGATACCCGACCGGGCACCGTCGCGGATCTGTTCGCAGGCTACGTCGCCGCACTCAAGGCAGCGGGTAAGCCCTCCTGGAAGGAGACAGAAAAGGGTCTCAACAAGATCGCCAACACGCTCGGACGCCATCGGCTAGCACGCGAAATCGACCCAGAGGAAATTGTCGAGGTAATCCGGCCGATCTATGAGCGCGGCGCCCGCGCCATGGCAGACCACGTCAGAAGCTATGTCCACGCCGCCTACGGCTGGGGGATGAAATCCGAACACGACTATCGGAACACGTCGCCACGCCGGTTCTTCGTTCCGTTCAATCCCGCATCGGCGATTCCGACTGAGCCAAAGGTGCGGGGCACACGGTGGCTGGACGAGACCGAGTTCTCCCGCCTCTACTGGTGGCTCGACTGTCCCGACGTCCCGGTGCACCCCTCGTATCCCCGCGCGATCCAGCTCATCATGCTGACCGGTCAGCGAGTTGAGGAGATTGCTCGCTTCCATGTGGATCAATGGGATGCGTCCGAAAAGATAATCGACTGGTCGAAGACAAAGAACGAACAGCCGCACGCCGTGCCCGTGCCGTCACTGGCAGCGGAGCTCATCGAGTCCATCACCCCGAACTCACACGGCTGGTATTTCCCATCGGCGAAAGATCCATCAAGGCCGGTCAGCCACGGCTCGCTCTATAGTTTCGTCTGGCGGCAAAGGGACCGCGGGGTCATACCCTACGCAACCAATCGCGACCTGCGCAGGACATTCAAGACCCTCGGGGGCAAGGCCGGCATCTCCAAGGAAATCCGAGATCGCCTCCAGAACCATGCGCTACAGGATGTCAGTTCTAAGAGCTACGACCGCTGGAACTACATGCCTCAGAAGCGCACTGCGATGAAAAAGTGGGACGCCTATCTCAGAACGGTCCTTGCACGGAAGGCGTTCAAGGAGGCGGCCTAGTCGAGCGCCAGCTGTCGATAAAAGATCGGGATGGGGAAACTTTCGTTAAGCACGTCAATGTACGCCTGCGCGAGCTTATCGAGTGCGGGCTCGCCCACTACGATCAGGCGATGTGGGCGCGTGGCGCCAGGCCAAAGCGAATATTCGAGGAGCTGCCCAATCGCTTCACGCAGGCATCCGCGTACGGTGGGCGCAGTCTTTACCTCGTAAAACCAGAGTTCGTCGCCATGCTGCGCAACCCCGTCGATCGCTCGGTCGCCGATCGGCGCTTCGAGCACGAAACTTGCGGCGCCTTCGGCCGTGATTTGTTCCTTGAGGCGCCGTTGAATTTCCCGGTGGCGCAGGAATATGTCGAGTGTCCGGGCGCGACTTGTCGCCTGGATCCAGCGGCCGCCGTCGATCGTCCTGCCGCCATCGAGCCGAAGCGTGTCGAGCGCCCCTTCAGCCAGAGCGTCAGCATCGCCTTTGACGGCGCTACCTGCCTCCACCCAAGCATAGAGCGGGAGCAGGAGGTCGAACGTGCGCAGGCACTGGTGCGGATCGACCGCTTGGATGGGGAGCCTGTTGCCGAGGAAAACGAAGGTGCGATGGCGGATCAGGTTCTCCGAGATCGGCTGCGGCGCGTAATCGTCGCTGCGGATGTCATCCTGCCAGTGCCACATGCCAAGGTCGGCAAAAGCTTCTGGATTGTCGCGAAGATACGCATTGAAGCGGGCGACCTTCGGCACGAGCACATCGATATCGGGCAGAGAGCGGCTAGGCTCAAGCGAGAAGGCGACGCCGGCTCGAAAGGCGCGCGATCCGTCAGGGAAAGTGTCGAGCCCGACATTGAACTGCAGCTCGTCACGGCCGCCCCAGTGGAACGCCCAATCGTCCGACAGTTGGCGATTGCCAAAAATAGTCCGTCCAACCCGTTGCAGGCTGCGATTGCGCGCCCGCAGCGCCTGGAGACCATAGATCGCGTAGTCGGCGGCAGCCGCCTCGATGTCGGCTATGGCGTCTCGGAAAATCTCCCGATCTGTTCGGATGTCGGAAACGATGGCGGCGCGCGTCACCACCGACCGCAGCTCGGAGAAGGTTTCGACGAAGCTCGACGGCAGTTTGAAGGCATATCCTTGAAGTGGGCGGATCGGCCGATCGGACAGTTCGAACGGGAAGTAGCGCGCGCTATTGCCTTGCATAGCGTCATAAAGCTCGCCGATCTGCGCGCGCGCTTCTCGAATCGCTTCCAGGCTGAGCGGCTGAGCGAGCGGGCGATGATCAGCAAGTGGAATGCGATAGCCTGGTACTTCGGTCGGGACGGCGCCACGTTCGCGGGCATAGCTGCCGCGGGCGGCCCAAGTGATTGGCGCCTCGAACGCGTCGCCGGCGATGCGCGACACAGACGTAATTGCACGCGCGCGCTTATCGTAATGGAAAACGACGTCGTCGCGCCTGGCGAGCCGGAACAGGCTATAGCGCCAATTCTCCTTGTTATTAGTGCCTGTCAAGGGCGCGCGCAGGTCTGTGCCGATGTCCTCGCGATCTGTCGACTCGAGCCAAAACCGCTCGCTGCTTAGCTCATCCCACCAATTCGCAATCATACCCCCTCCTGGCCGGTACCTACGGTATCATCTCTGCTTGGCAGGCGCTCGCCACGGGAAGACAAGAATCGCCTAAACCGGCAGCGGTCACCGCTTCCAGTCAATGTCGACAGCGCGCTCCGCCGTCGGCAGCTTCCCTCCTTGGTCGATGTAGCGCGTGAATCGCAGTGCGAACCGGCTGGGGGCGCGATGCACAACACTATGCCGTCGCGGGTGCCTGGGATCCGACGTCTCAGGTTGTGCGCCGCGAAATGCGATCGCGCGCATCGGGAACGACGGTCGCCGAAATATAGCGCCGTCCATCAGACGTAAGGCTTCGCCCGCCGGGTCCTACCTTGATCAAGTCCAGGCGCGTTAGGTAATCTGAGATCGAAACGAAATCACCGCGGTTGGAAATACCCAATGCCATCGCGCCGATCATCAATGTCGTCATGCTCAACCTCGCCTATCTCATCGTCGGCGTCGTCGTCGTCGAGGTGATCTTCGTCTACCCCGGCATGGGGCAGTATCTGGTCGACAACGTCTCTAAGCGCGACGTGCCGGTGGTGCAGGCAGTCGGTCTCGTCTTCGCCGCTGTCTACATCAGCCTGAACATTGTCGCCGACGTGACAGCCATCATTGCCAACCCACGCGTTCGTCACCCAAAGTGAGGATAGCTTGACCGGTTTGAAACGTATCCCCATCTCCGCGCTGATCGGCATCGTTCTGACGACGCTGTTAGTCCTGGCAGCGGTCTTTGCACCGTGGATCGCACCGCATGGCAATGCCGAGATCGTCAGCGACGTCCCTTGGGAACCGATGTCGGCGGCGCATTGGCTGGGCACCGACAATCTCGGTCGCGATCTGTTGTCGCGCATGATCTATGGCGCCCGCATCACCCTGCTCATCTCGGTGCTGGCGACCGCGCTGTCCTTCTCGCTCGGCGCCATCCTCGGCTTTTCGGCAGCGGTTTTCGGCGGCTGGTTCGACACGTTTTTGTCGCGCCTGGTCGATCTGCTGATGTCGATCCCGACGCTGATCATGGCTCTTGTCGTGCTTTCGGTGCTGCCAACCAATCTGGTCACCCTGATCCTGGTGATGGGCATTCTCGATTCGACCCGCGTCTATCGCCTATCGCGAGCGATCGCCGTCGACATCAACGTCATGGATTACGTCGAGGCCGTTAAGCTGCGCGACGAAGGCAGTGGCTGGATCATCTTCCGTGAGATCCTGCCCAATGCGCTGTCGCCGCTGGTCTCGGAACTCGGCCTGCGCTTCATCTATGCCGTACTCTTCCTGTCGACGCTCTCCTTCCTTGGCCTTGGCGTACAGCCGCCGGATGCCGACTGGGGCGGCATGGTCAAGGAAAACAAGGACGGCATCGTCTTCGGCATCGCTGCCGCACTCATCCCGGCGGGGGCGATCGCCCTGCTTGCGATTTCCGTCAACCTGGTTGCCGACTGGGCGCTCAACCGGACGACAAGCCTCAAGGGAGGACGCGGGTGATGGCTGACGTCAAAGCGAAGTCCGGCCTGCTGCTCGACATCCGCAATCTGCGCATCGAGGCGACGGTGTTTCCGCCGGGCGAGCCGCCTAAGAACATCGTGCTCATCCATGACGTGTCGCTGACGCTGGAAAAGGGCAAGGTGCTCGGCCTGATCGGCGAGTCGGGCGCCGGCAAGTCGACCATCGGCCTCTCGTCAATGGGCTATGGCCGCGGCGGCGTCCGCATCACCGGCGGCGAAGTCATCCTCAACGGCCGCGACATCCTCAAGGGCGGCAAGGAAGGTTTCCGCAGGCTGCGCGGCCGCGAAGTCTGCTATGTCGCGCAGTCGGCGGCAGCGGCCTTTAACCCGGCGCACAGGCTGATGGACCAGGTGGTCGAAGCCACGCTTCTGCATGGCACCGCGACGCGAGCCGAAGCCGAGAAGCGCGCGGTTGCGCTGTTCAAGAAGCTCAGCCTGCCCAACCCCGAGACCATTGGCGAACGCTTTCCGCACCAGGTCTCCGGCGGCCAGTTGCAGCGCGTGATGACGGCGATGGCGCTCTGTTCCGAGCCGGACCTGATCGTCTTCGACGAACCGACAACGGCGCTCGATGTGACGACGCAGATCGACGTCCTGGCTGCGATTAAGGACGCCATCCGCGACACGCATGTGGCGGCGCTCTACATCACCCACGACCTCGCCGTCGTTGCCCAGGTCTCCGACGAGATCATGGTGCTGCGCCACGGAAGGCTGGTCGAATGGGGCGGCACCCGCCAAATCATCAAGGAACCGCGCCAGGAATATACCAACGCGCTGGTCTCGGTGCATGAGATCGAGCACCAGGAGCAGAGACCTGGGACGTCCCCATTCTTGTCGGTGAAGAACGTTACCGCAGCCTATGGCGGCGGCCACATCAAGGTGCTGAGGAACGTCTCGGTCGATATCTATCCGGGCCAGACGTTGGCTGTGGTGGGCGAGTCCGGTTCCGGCAAGTCGACGCTGGCGCGCGCCATCACCGGCCTGTTGCCGCCCGAACAGGGCACGGTTACGTTCGACGGACGTCCGCTTGCCAACCGGTTGGCCGACCGGCCGAAGGAGGATCTGCGCCAGTTGCAGATGATCTACCAGATGGCCGATGTGGCGATGAACCCGCGCCAGACCGTCGGCACCATCATCGGCCGGCCGCTGGAATTCTATTTCGGTATGCGCGGCCGCGAACGCGACAGGCGCGTCGCCGAACTGCTCGACAAGATCGAGATGGGCAAGGGCTTTTCGGACCGCTATCCGGCCGAGCTTTCCGGCGGCCAGAAGCAGCGCGTCTGCATTGCCCGTTCACTTGCCGCAAAGCCGAAGCTGATCATCTGCGACGAGGTGACCTCGGCCCTTGATCCGCTGGTAGCCCACGGCATCCTCGAACTGCTGCTCGAGCTGCAGAAGGAGGAAGGCGTCGCCTATCTGTTCATCACCCACGACCTCGCCACCGTGAAGTCGATCGCCGATTCGATCGCGGTGATGTATCGCGGCGAGGTGGTGCGCTATGGCCCCAAGAGCAAGGTGCTGACGCCGCCATTCGATGCCTATACCGATCTCTTGCTCTCCTCAGTCCCCGAAATGGAGATCGGCTGGCTGGAAAAGGCGATCAAGGGGCGGCGCATGGCCAGCGCGGGGAACTAGACTAGTTTCCATCCATAAACGGTCAAAGCGTTGATATTATTGAGTGAATTGTAGCTTTGCGCGGGCAAGGCCCGGCGGTTTCAGGTATCTTGGCTCATGCCACTGAGTCCAAATCCCTGCCACCGCCGGAGCCGACAATGCGCCAAGAACGCACCGTCCAAGCCAGCATATTCGATGTTTTCGCCACGCACGAGATCGGCCACGAGCTGAAGACGATGTCGCAATGGCTGGACGAACATCGCGATCTGTTGGGCTTGGTAACCCGTGACTTGGTTCGGGTCGGCGTCAAGGCCACCGGTCGGCGAGGCCTGCCGGCCGAAGCGGTGTTGCGCTGCGCGATCCTCAAGCAGTACCGGCAACTGAGCTACCAGGAACTGGCGTTCCATCTCGAGGACTCAGCCTCGTTTCGCGCCTTTGCCCGCCTGCCATGGTCATGAAGCCCGCAGAAGTCGATGCTGCAAAGGACGATCAGCGCGATCCGGCCCGAGACCTGGGAGGCGATCAATCGGACCCTGCTGTCGGGCGCGCGGCAGGCGAAGCTCGAGGACGGCGCGGTCGTGCGGTTGGACAGCACCGTGACCTCGGCACTCATGCACGAGCCGAGCGACAGCAGCCTGCTATGGGATGCAGTGCGGGTCATGGTGCGCCTTCTGAAGCGGGCCGATACCTTGGTCGTCGGCGCCGGCTCATCATGGCGCGATCATTGCCGCGCAGCCAAGAAACGCGCCCGCAAGATCCAATTCACGCGCGGTCGACCCAATCGGGTCCAACTCTACCGCCAACTGATCGCAATCGCCCGCGCGACCTTGGCCTATCTGAAGCAGGCGAGCGAGCGATTGGCCGTGGCGAGCACTCCGCTCATCGCACTGTGGCAGATCCAGGTCCGTCACTATCGGCCGTTGGTCGAACGCATCATCAGACAGAGCGAGCGGCGGGTGTTGGCCGGCGAGCCGGTGCCGGCCAAGGAGAAGTTGGTCAGCCTGTTCGAACCGCATGCCGATATCATCGTCAAAGGCAGCCGCGATACCCAGTACGGCCACAAGCTCAACCTGACCACCGGCAGGAGCGGCATGATCCTCGATCTGGTGATCGAAGCAGGCAACCCGGCCGACAGCGACCGCTTGCTGCCGATGCTGGAGCGCCACATCGACCTCTATGGCCAAGCGCCGCGGCAAGCGGCGGCCGATGGCGGCTTCGCCACTCGCGCCAACCTGGCTACAGCGAAGGCGTGGGGCGTCTGCGACATGGCCTTCCACAAGAAAGCCGGCCTCAGGATCGAAGACATGGTCAGAAGCAAGTGGGTCTATCGCAAGCTACGCAACTTCCGTGTCGGCATCGAAGCTGGCATCTCATGCCTCAAGCGTGCCTACGGCTTGGCACGCTGCACCTGGCGCGGCCTCGATCACTTCAAGACCTACGTCTGGTCCTCAGTCGTGGCCTACAACCTCGTCCTTTTCACTCGCCTCAAAGCGACCTGACGCCAACCGGCATCGCAGTTGCGTCGCACCGGCCAATGCCGGTCCTCGTGGCGTGCGCCTGATCGTGCCGACGACACCATTTTGTCGACAGTCCACGCTCTTGGCCCTGCCCACGCCCGGCAAGGCGCTTCCGGCCCCGCACAAGCCATTGTAAACGCTGCGAAATACACACGTTTATGGATGGAAACTAGACTAGACCGGCCGAACCCTGGCTGCTGCGGATCGCGAACATTAAACGTTGGATCCAAGGCTCACGGCTGCCGTCGTAGCGTCGACACAGTGACAGGCGCATGGGCCTCAAGAACTTCCGCTATTTTAAAGCAATTTCCTTCATGGAACTTCGTTGATACAATTTGAATCCCTAGCGGAGTTCCTTCGTAATCTCCCAACGGCACTGCCAAACTCGGAAGCCCCAAAGGAGGTATAGCTAGAAGCGGCCGCTGCGCATCGGCTATTTCCTTGAAAGCTTCAAAGCCGAGAAGATCAGCACCGTTGGCGAAAGGCATTTTATCGGAGACAGGCAAGATGATCGTCGGAAATTTCTCCATGAATTGCTGCAGGTTTCGCATCACAGCGATCCGGCGCTCGAAACATTGTAAAATCTCGTCTCCGTTCAAGCGCGGAGCATACCGCATATGATCGGAGATGGAGACCTTGCTCGCGTGGTCTCCAAACTGCTCGATAGAGGGGACCAGAAACCGACGCTCTTCGTTGATGACCAGAGAATGCCATAATTCACTTGCCTCGTAGAGACCGGGAGCATCAACCTCTTCCACGTCATACCCTGCGCGCTCGAGCCAATAGCCGGCTCGGCGTATAGCGCTGGATATGATGGGATCAGTCATCTCGAACGGATTTGGTGATATGGCGACACATCGAGATCGAGATCCTTCCGTCACGTGAATCGCGGCTTTGATCCAGTTGGGATCACGCGGGTCGCGTTGCTCCATTGCAGAGAGAGCGAGCCTAAGATCCGCCACGGACCTGGCTATGGGCCCTTCAACCGCCATCAACTGCGCCGTGATCGGTGCCTCAGCCTTCCGACTAGGATTAAAACGCGGAATACGCCCCGTCGTTGGGCGCAATCCCATCACGCCACAGGCATATGCTGGATATCTGATAGAACCGCCAAAGTCGTTACCTTGGGCTATAGCCCCCATGCCAGCAGCCACAGCAGCGGCGGCACCGCCGCTCGATCCGCCTGGGGTCAACGCCTTGTTTCGCGGATTTATGGTGGGCCCATGCAATTCGTTATCGGTGAACCAACGATGGGAAAAGGCTGGAGTATTGGTCCGTCCCACGATAATGGCCCCCGACTTCCGGAAGTTCGAAACCACGGTGCTATCTTCGTTCGATATCGCGTCACGGAATGCCACCACGCCGTTGGTAGATGCACAGCCTTTTTGGTCAGTGTTGACTTTAATCGTTATCGGTACGCCGTGTAGGCGCCCAAGTGCTTTTCCTTGCCGCAATTCGGCGTCGGCTTTATCGGCAGCCGCTAGCGCTTCCTCGGCTAGAATTTCCACAAGAGCATTTGTCTCGGGATTGACCTCCCAGATTCGTGCCAAGACCGCATCAACGATTTCGCGGGATGATAACTGTCCCTGCGCTATCTGCTTCGACTGTTCGTCGGCGCTCATGCACCAAATTTCACTGGACAAATTCTTGCTCCTCAGCTGGCCAGTTTGGTCTCACTGGGCACGGAACTACGGCGCGGCAGTTCCGGCTGCCGTCGCAGGATCAGCCGGCGCACCGATCAAGGCGATCAATGGCAGCGATTGGGCGCGGCCCAAGGGCCGGTGATACACCCGAAAGGCGATATGTCCGCCAACCAGTCGATCATGGGATTTCGACCTTGCCCCCGGGAGGACGGCTCCCGGGGGCGTCCGGGTCTGCTTGGGAGGGCAGCCGCCTGAAGCGCCATGGATCAACCCCACATGGCCCGCAGGTTTTTATTATTCCAGCCAAACCTTCTCAAAAAATCGGCCGTTCATCAGTTCGTTGTTGACGTCCGGAACATACCCTTTGACCTTGTGGCTGACGCCATCGAGATATTGATTGAACATTGGGATAATGGCGCCGCCATCGTCGCGTATCATCTCACTTGCCAGCTTGTACTTGGCAGTACGAATAGCCTCATCGTCGGTGCTTCTCGCTTCCGCCAACAACTTGTCGAATTCGGGCCGCATCCAAGCCGTATCATTCCACGGAGCGTCCGATTTGTACGCGAGAGCAAGAGCCAGATCCTGGGTGGGACGGCCATCCCAGAATGTGCCGCAGAACGGCTTTTTCAGCCATATGTCGGTCCAGTAGCCGTCGCCAGGTACACGAATCACGTTGATGTCAATGCCAGCCTTCGCTGCATGCTCTTTGTAGAGTGTCGCGGCATCAACAGCCCCGGGGAACGCGACATCCGAAATGTGCAGGTCGATCGGGCCTGAATGACCTGACTTTTTATAAAGGCGGCCAGCTTCTTCCGGGTCGTATTTTCTTTGCGGAAGGACTGTCGCAAGCGGGTAAGCATCGTTGATCGGCGTGTCGTTGCCAGCCGCTCCATAGCCATACAGGATACGACGGACGAGATCTTCCCGATCAATGGCGAGCTTCAGCGCCATTCTCAAGTCAGCATTGTCGAAGGGAGCGGCATCGCAACGCATCGCAAGGCTATAGTGGGCGCGACCCTGTGTTGGCACGATCGTCGCCACTTTCGAACCTTTGATCAACGGCACAATTTTTGGAGGAATGGTATCGATAAGGTGAACTCGACCGTTGAGGAGTGCCGATATGCGTGCAGTAGCGTCGTTGATGACAAGCGATTCGATGGAGTCCACGAAACCGACGTCTTCGCGCCAGTAATCCTTGTACTTTGTCGTGATGTAGCGTGTTCCTAGATTCACTTCTTTCAGGGCATATACCCCCGTGCCGATCCCAGAATCGACCGGTAGACCTTCCGGCTGAACGACGACATGATAGTCGGTCAGCACATAAGGGAAGTCGACGTTCGGTTCATTGAGTGTAATCGTTACCTCGTGGTCATTTTCTGCTTTAACATCGGAAACGATTCTCATTCCGGCAGCACCGCCCGATTTAGTTTCGGGCCCACGGTGACGATTCAAGCTGTAGATCACATCCTTCGCAGTCATCAGCTTACCATTGTGGAACGTTACGCCTTTTCTGATTTTGAAATTCCATTTCAACAGATCTTTCGAGTAGTCCCAGCTTTCAGCCAGCATCGCCTCCAAACCTTTGCCGTCGGAGGCCGGACAAATCAAGTTTTCCTGGAGTTGCTTGACCATGTTTCCAGCGGCTTGTGCAGCAGAAAGCGTGGGATCAAGGCTGTCGGTGCTTGCGCCACCGGCCAGCCCTACCACCAGATGACCGCCCTTTACCGGCTCGTCTGCTGCAAAGCTGAATCGATTGGTCGCTGCCAGCGCGCCTGCGGCGCCAACCGACTTCAGAAAGGTACGGCGATCGAAGGTCGGTCCTCTGCGCCTGCTCTCGTTTTTGTTGACCATGGAATTCCCCTTTATTGGTTATTGGACTCGTCATCATCGACAGCTATCCGCACGCCGCAGTGTTCGGACGGAGTAACTATCGAGAAAACGAGGGGGAGCGTTTGACGTTTTCGGCAGTTCAGTTTACATTTGAAGCCTGATCCGGACCGGCGACCGAGTTCCAACAGCCGCACTGTCCGCAGAGATCTTGGACAATGGCCGATCGCGCCGTCCAAAGATGGAGCCTCACCCTGAGGCATTCCGATCTATGTCGATTGTGGGATATGAACCCAAAAATGACTAAATATGAGCGCGCACCATGAAAACAGCTTTTTCCGCGCCCGGTGACGAGCCCCACAAAATAGCTATCCTGCTCCTAGAGCAATTCGCAATGATTGCCTTCTCCTCGACCGTTGAACCTCTCCGCGAGGCCAACTGGGTTGCTGGAAGGCGCATCTACGAATGGACTGTTGTTTCTCACGACGGAAACCCCGTGCGCGCGAGCAACGGTCTTATGCTGGAAGTCAACGCCCCGATCAAAGATGTTGACTTGAGTGCGATCGTAATCGTTTGCAGCAGCTTCAATCCCCACCTCTACACAACTCAACCCGTCCTAGCTTGGCTGAGGCGACAAGCACGTCGAGGTGCTATGATCGGAGGGGTGGAGACCGGAGCCTATGTTCTTGCCCTCGCCGGACTCCTCGATGGACATCGAGCAACCATCCACTGGGAGAATGCAACGAGCTTCGTTGAAGAATTCCCGCAAGTCGAACTGACCAATGGCATCTTCGAGATTGATCGCCGACGTTTCTCGGCGTCCGGCGCTTCCGCCGCTATGGACATGATGCTATGCATGATCTCCGAACAGGCAGGGCAGAAAATTGCTTCAGGGGTCGCTGATGAGTTTGTCTACAATCGGATCAGGCGTTCTGAAGCGCCCCAGAGGCTCCCAGTGGCCGACAGGCTCAGTACGCGAAATCCGCGGCTGCGCCGGCTTCTCAGTTTCCTTGAAAAGAGACTAACCGAGGCGATCGATGTAGGGGAAATGGCCGTCGTTGAAGAGATCTCGGAGCGTGAAGTCCAACGTCTGTTCAGAGTTCACTTGGGCACGTCGCCCAAGGCTTATCATCGCAGGCTCCGCTTACAGCGCGCCCAGGACCTGCTTCGTCAGACCGACCTGCCTGTTTCCGAAGTCGCCTCGAGTTGCGGCTTTGGTTCCGGGGCGGACTTTTCAAGAGCTTATCGGCGTGAATTCGCACGTCGACCGAGCGACGACTGCGGAGTCGTTTATCTCCTGGACCGATAGCCGGCTAGGGCGACACTAACGATGCCGATTGGTCCTGCGCCGGTGCGCGAGCGCCCGGCCAAGGCAGGGGTGAACCTGGCCGGCAATATCGCCTGGCAGCGGGGACCGAAAATTCGAAGCGGTTTGCACGTCACTGAACGTTAGGCTCCCCGTCGCGCGTATGCCAAGCTGCGACATGGTTCGAAGGAATGTCCGTTCTTCCAGAAACCGGCTGAGTTCTCAAAGTTAGGCCGAAACAGTTTGGAATGGCGCGCCCGACAGGATGAAACTGAGAACTCGTATGTGATTGTTTGTGCGATGTTTTCCTAAAGTCGACCCGGCAACATTCAACCATTCTGGATTGTCGCGGCGTCAAAGGAGGTCGTGGACGAGCAAGAATGACGTTGTTCGAACGCCCGTTCCGGAAATGGACCGACATGACCAATCGTAAACTTATGCCGAGCAACGTCGCTCTCGTAGTCATCGATATCGTCAAGACTCGTAATGGACATTAGCGACCGGCCGATCGGCCGTGACCAACCAAGGCGGCGCCATGCGCTCCCCGTGGCACCCACGTTCCGCCACACAAGCGTAGCGCCATCTTCCTAACGTGGTATAATACTGCCTGAGTTCATCGCAGACGGCCGCTCCCGTGGCGCCGCGCCGGTAGGGGGCTACAACGCACGCAGTGAGACCACTTAACGGTCGCCGCGATTAGCTCGACTTAAGGCCAAGGACAGGGAAGCCCCTGCTTGCAATCCGGGGCGTACGCATTGCGGAGGCGCCGCCGCTGAAATTCAACGTATCTCAAAATCCAACGCACGCAACCGGCACACCCTCCCTGTCGGAGGATTGCTGTCGGCAGCAACAAATGTGACTACGTGTATTCACATCGACGGAGGGAGTTAGCCCCTACGCAATTGAAAAAAGTGAGGAACCGATGCCCACAACCCAAGAGCTTACTCAAATCAAAACTGCGTTCGCGGACCAGTATGATCTCGACCTCTCTGGAATAAACAAAGATGCCGGAGTTCTAAGAGAATACATCACGAACTTAAGCAGTGCAAAGGCATCAAGCCTGCCGGAAGAATGCTACACGTACAATGGCCCGCAAGATTTCGCGCCCAATATTGAAACAATATCTGCAACGGCCATAAAGCCGGATCCGCGACTACAGATACGCCAAGTCGAGGTCAACCTGGATGAGGCAACAAAGCATATTCAAGCCTGCCAGGCAATCAGAGACCGTTATGGCGAAATAGCGCGGCAGAGGAGCGATACCCGTTTCAAAGGCGAGGAGTTCCTTCGGCTAGATGACGTCCACGGACAAGAAATAGAGGCCGGCCTGTATCAGCTCCCGTGGCAAGAAGCCGAGGACGAAGGCAAGGGTCTCCAGGCCGCGATCGAGCAGGTGAACAAACAGCAAAGTATTCCGCGAGAACTTCTTGGCGAACTTTCGAGCGACGAGAAGTACGCAAAACTTTTGGTCGACAGCCGGATTCAAAACAATATAAAGGACAATGCCTTTATAACCCAGAATACAGCAAACAATGTACAGGATCAGGTGGCCCTTAGGGCACTCTCCACTTTTGAGTTCCGCGGATACATTGAATTGGCGAATTGGATGGAGACGTTGGCTGGAGCAACGTCGACCCTGGCACAGCTCACTTCCAAGTTCACTACGGCTCAGCGGAAGGAGAAATATCTGCGTCTGGACGAAGGATTTAAGCTACAGCGTAGAACTATCAGCCGGCAGTTGGCCTGGCTACAAATTGCTGAACATTGCCGCATAGGCTCTGAGCTGAATTTTGACGAGAGACTTAGGCAACATAAGTTGCTTTTCGAGACAGCCATCGGGCCGTTAGTCGAGCGCGCGCTCGTTATCGAGATTGGTCTGAAAGATCTTTATGGCATTGCCATACCGCTGGGTACGCTGGAGACAGGCAGCATACTTGATCGCATTTCCGTATGGTTGGTTGAGGTGTCGGACGCGATTTCCAAATGGAAGCGCACTCAACGCCTGAGCGTTGTACAATTTCTTAACGTAGGAGACGTGGAGACAAATCCAGAGAATGGCACGTTTAAAGCGCGCCTTTCGGTTAGTGCATCCGATATGCCAGATACCGGCGCGCTTCTGAGGGGAGTGAATTTCGAATTCGTCGGCGACTGCAAAATCCCACTTAGTGTAAACTTGCTTCCTCCCGATGCGACGGCCTTGGGCCCGGCTGGCAGATCACTACGGTTCGGTCGTGTGTGTCCAGTTGCGCCTAACTTGGAGTTAAGGCCACAGCATTCAGAAATTTTTTGGAACGGCTCTGCTGCAGGGGATTGGAACGTTTCTGGCACATACACGCCGAGCGCCGGGTCAGTAGCTAGATTGGTTATGTACCTTTGGGTAGTGTCGATATGAAAGCGCCGAAGCGGGACGATGTTCGGACGCCCGCCGCGACAGACGCCCAGAAAGGGGGATTGAGTCGCCTCAGCGGAACCCGCCGTGACGTACTTGTCATCATTGGTGTGAGCGGAGTTGCATTCTTCACAGTTGATTGCGGCGAAGGGTTCGCTCAGGAGGCGGAAGCCGGTGGTGATACCCCGGTCAGCGGTGCCGGCGGGGACGAAAGGCGATTAACTTTCGACGATGATGTTCGTAGACCGTATAACGATAAAGAGAAGATCGACCAGCAGGAAGAGCCCACCAACATTGAAGCCATTCTGGGAAGCGCATATCGCGCGCCGATGTGTGGCTTTCAGAGCATGACGGCAAACCAACTTATTGCAACTCGAACCGCTGATAGGCCTCCGGGGAGAGTTGACGTTGGGCCCGGAGCTTTTTTTTCAGACGGGCACAATCAGAAAATGACTGCATCAGGTGAGACGGCGCTCGGGGACCTTGTGCGCCAAGCGGCGGCCAAGCTTCCGGAAGGCGTGATTGTGTCTGTTGGAGGCGAATTTGAGCCAAAGGATAATCCAGGAATGATGCGTCGGGATATTGCGCCTGGGCGTGCGCCAGTATTCGTCTTGTTCATGAAAGAATATTCGCGAGGGCATGAAGGAGGGTCAATAACAATAGGCATCGGTAAGAAAGCAGGAGGATATATATCAGTGTCGGGAAATGACGGGTCGCAAAGTTGGTCCGCTGGGGTATTCGCTTCAGTGCCTGGAACTAAAGAGCACGTGACTTTAATGGAAGGGGTCAATCTCACGGACCTCGTGAATGGCACCATAACATTTGAGGTGGGCGGGATAGTATCCGGGCATGGGGTGGTTGAAGTAATCTCTGAGGTACGTCCTGTCGAGATAGCTCATGATATTTTCGTAAATGTCTTGGGACCTCTCTCTGATCATAAGAACTTTCAAGACCCCATGATATCATTTTAAGTTTCTTGGTGCCGATGGACCAGCATGAATCTCTTGAACCATAACCACAAGGACTGCAAACAGGGAGGTACGAGAATGAAAAACTACAGTATAAGTTCCATTTCCTTCTGTCGTCGGACGCTTCTGTGGCAGTCTGCCGGTCTGGGAGCCGGGGTGGCGTTGAGTGGTCTTCTGCCATCAGCGTCGGCATGGGCGGCTCCAGTTACCCAGCTGGGTCCGGAAGTTGCGCTTGGACAGGTGAATGAGGGAGTGGGAAAGGCTTCCATTCCGCCAAACAGCCTACTAACCAGCCTTCAGCTCGGAAAGACCGCGAGGACCGGGCCTAGATGGTTGAATGTAGGGTACAGCCCTATTCAGGGTGCATTTCAGTTGGCCTTGGGCGACGAGAACGTTCTGCCCGTGGCCATCCCACCCCCAAGCAACGGCGGCGGACCCAATATACACGCTCCTGAGGGAACCATAGTCTCTGCGCTTTTACTTGGTCCCAGCGCGCTGACCGTTTTCTATCGCAAGGTCAATTCGCCAGCCAGCTTTAAGCTAGGCCCGGAGGCATTGGGTGTGGGGACAAAGGAGCCGCATGACAACGGCGGAGGAGGCACAGCGAGGCAGAACGGCGATACAATCACTGGTTTTCAGATGCAGAAGGACCCGGACGGGACGCTTTCCCTTAGAATTTGGTATAGGCCCGTCCTTTAGGGTCAGGTCACCGCTTGTGTAGCCGCCATGATGTGGATTCGAAACTGATTGGACTTCGAAACCCTAAAACGCGCCTGTTCCGCAGGTCGCCGTAAAATGGACACACGGCGCATGCGGCTGCCAACGGCCCTGCCGTCTTTCGCTTCGCTGCGACAAGGCCGTCACCGTCACCACATGCGGCCGCATCTGTTTCGACCGCAAGAAGATCAATCTCAGCCTCGTCTTCGCCGGCCAGACAGTCGGCATCAAACAGGTCGAGGACCATATCTGGCTGGCTAGCTTCATGGACTATGATTTGGGATTCTTCGATGATGAGACATACAGGCGCGAACCACTCCAAAACCCCTTCGGGCCAAAAGTGTTACCCATGTCTCCGGCATAAACCGTAACCCATGTGTCCGGAACGGACCGTTCGGAAGTGGCGCGCCCGACAGGATGAAACTGAGAACTCCTATGTCATTGTTTGTGCTATCTAAATCGTAAGAGGTGTTTTGAGAGGTTGCTGCGCTGCGGTGTGATACCGCGCGTCCCGCGTTCGCGGCGGAGTCAAACCTCAAGGTCTTTCAGGTCCCTGATTACAGATGGCGGTTCCTTCTCAACAGCCATATTCGCGGTATCGTGCGCGGCATCCAGCGAGCCAGCCGGATCGGCATCCAGCGCGGCAAAGAGCGGATCGAAATCCGCCTGCTCCAGCCCGGTCTCCGCGATCACTTCGAAGGTCTTGCGTAGTGCTGCTTCCGAAGTGAGGCTGCGCACGAGCACCCGCGCGATCTGGCGTCTCGCAATGACCCCGTCGCGGGGTGTCCCGGATTGCCGCTTGTCTCCTTGAAGAAATGTCAGCCGAAACTGATCGGCTACGTTGTAGTCGAACCAGCCGGGCCTCACGATCGTGTACGGGTTGCCGCTGATGCGGACAAGCCGCTCCCCGCGCCGCTTCCAGTCATGCGCGCCTTTGCGGTCCGTAACAGCAATGGCGGTCATCAGAGCGATGCGGACCTCCATTCCGCCCAGAGCGGCCAATACGTTACGCACGCCGCCATAGTCGACGAGTTCAGCATCGCGCGGGCCGCCATAGGTTCCGTGGGTAAACACAATCGCGTCGATGCCTTCGACAGCGGCGGCCAGAGAAGCTGGCTGCGTGAGATCGGCGACGGCAATTTCCAGGCCGGGCCGCAGATTCAGCTTGCCGGGACTGCGTACCAGCGCCCGAACCTGATGACCCGCAGATAACGCTTCATCGACGACATGGGTGCCGATGCTCCCCGTGGCGCCAACAGCCAGGACATTCAGCGGCTGCCGCTCGGGCTGTCGCATTAGCGTGCCGGTCCGGCGTTGTACTGGTCATCCTGAACCTTTTCCATCCAGGTGACGACGCTGCCATCAAGCGCTTCGGACACGGCGAAATGCACCATCGGTCCGGCCGGACTTGCGCCGTGCCAGTGCCGTATGTTCGGCGGTATCCAGACCACGTCGCCCTGTCCGGCTTCCTCGATCGGTCCGCCTTCCTTCTGCACCCAGGCCTTTCCGGAAACAATGTACAGCGTCTGGCCGAGCGGATGAGTGTGCCAAGCCGTATGCGCGCCCGCCTCGAACGACACGGTCGCGCCGCCGATTTTGGCAGGCTCATCGCCCTTGTATTGGGTGGCGATCCGTACTCTGCCGGTAAAATACTCAGCAGGCGCGTCAATGCCGCCACCGGGTGCAGCGCGGACGATCTGGATATTGCCGCCGCCTGTCGCGTTGGCCGATGTCTTCTGACGGCCTTCAAATACCTTCTTGAGGACGGGCACGGCGGACATAGCGCGCGGCCAGCCCGCGTAGAAGGCGGCCTGTGTGACGACCTCCGCCGCCTCCGCATGGGTCAAGCCATTGTCGAGCGCGCGGGTGAGATGGAAGGAGAGTTGATCAGGCTGTCCAGTCGCAATCAGAGCCGCCATTGTGACGAGGCTGCGATCCCGCGCAGAAAGTTCAGCTCGCCGCCAGAGGTCGCCGAACAACACGCGGTTGGTCAAGTCTGCCAGTGCCGCAGCGGTTGGCGCCACCGCCGCGTCGACTGCCCCACTCCGTAAGGCTTCAGCAGCCGCGTCCAACTCGATTCTCGGCGCATCGCTTTTCGCCACAGGGCCTATGCCGCGCTCGTCGAACACCTTCTTTGTTTCCGTGACCGCCGAAATCGCATTCGGCCAGCCGGAATAAAAGGCAAGGTGCGTGATCAGTTCGCCGATCTCCTCCTGTCTGACGCCGTTATCCAGCGCGCGGCGCAGGTGCCCCGCCAGCTGCGCCGACTTTCCGGTCGAGACAAGGACGGCAAGGGTGGTCAGGCTACGGTCGCGTGGCCCAAGGTCCTTACGTTCCCAAACCTCACCGAACAGGACATCGTCCGTAAAATGCCCAAGTCCTGGCGCGACATCGTAAACGGCGGGAGGCGCAACACGGGGATTTTCCTGCGCCTCGACGCCTGCGGCCGCGAGCGTTGAAAGCGCCACAGAAGCGGCAATTTCCTTCATGTATTTCATCCTTCATGCCCTGTGCGGAAAACGAATTCGCGAGGTATCCGCACAGGTTTTGTGAACCGGCACTTCAATTAGAGTCCCGTCATTTTCAGCGCGGCTTCGGGCAGGCGCGCCCCTTCGACCTTGATTTGCGAGAGCGCCTTGTCGATCTCGCGCAGATCGTCAGCGCTCAACGCGACATCGACAGCGCCGAGATTCTCCTGCAGCCGATGAAGCTTCGTCGTGCCGGGGATCGGGACAATCCAGGGCTTCTGCGCGAGCAGCCAGGCAAGCGCGATCTGCGCCGGTGTCGCACTCTTACGCTCAGCGACGGACTTCACGACATCGACCAGGGCGCTATTGGCCTTGCGTGCTTCCGGTGAAAAGCGCGGCACGTTGTTCCGGAAATCCGTCGGATCGAACTTGGTGTTCTCGTCGATCTTGCCGGTCAGGAAACCCGCACCGAGCGGGCTGAACGGGACGAAGCCGATGCCAAGCTCCTCGACGACCGGCAGGATTTCTTCTTCCGCCCCGCGATAGAAGAGCGAATATTCATTCTGCACGGCCGTAACCGGATGGACGGCATGCGCGCGGCGGATCGTCTGCGCGCCCGGCTCCGAAAGCCCGTAGTGCTTGACCTTGCCTTGCGCGACCAGCTCCTTGATCGCGCCTGCGACGTCCTCGATCGGCACAGCGGGATCGACGCGGTGCTGATAGACGATATCGATACGGTCCGTGCGCAGGCGCTTGAGGGAAGCATCGGCAACGGCTTTGATGTGCTCGGGACGGCTGTTCAAACCGCCTTTGCGCTCACCAGTGGCAAGATCGATGTCGAACCCGAACTTCGTCGCGATCACCACCTGATCGCGGATCGGCTCCAGCGCTTCTCCGACCAACTCCTCATTCGCGAAGGGGCCGTAGGATTCCGCCGTATCGAACAGCGTGACGCCGCGCTCGTGCGCCGCGCGGATCAGCTTGATCATCTCCTGCTTGTCGGCCGGCGGCCCGTACAGCGCGCTCATGCTCATACAGCCGAGGCCAAGCGCCGAGACTTCAAGATCGCTTCCGAGTTCGCGCGTTTTCATTTTTATCTCCTTGTCTTGTGGTTTGCGGCGATCAGTTCGCCGCCGTCTCTTCCAGCCAGCTGTCGACCTTGCTGATCGTTCTCTTTTCCTGATCTGCTTCCAGCACGAAGGCCTGCACGATCTTCGCGCCGGGCGCGTGCGAGGCGAGCACCGATAGCGAAGTGCCAGGGCCGTAACCGCCGTGGGTGATGAAGGGATGAATTGTCTTGCCCTTGAGATCGTGCGACCGCAGGAACGACCGGATCACTGGCGGCGCTGTCTCGCCCCAGATCGGAAAGCCAAGATAGATCGTGTCGTATTGATCGAGGTTCCCGACGCGCTGCGCGAGCGGCGGCTCGATGCCTTTGTCGCGTTCGATGCGCGCACGCTCGACCGTCGCCTCATAGTCCTCCGGATAAGGCGTGGCCGCCTTGATCTCGAAGATGTCGGTCCCACGTTCGCGCTGGATCGTGCCCGCGATCACGCGCGGATTGCCGGACCGGGAGAAATAAACGACGAGCGCTTTTGCCGACGACGACGGCTTCATCGCGCGCTCCTGTGCGAGGGCGGGAAGCGCAGCGCCAAGCAGCAGCAGTGCCGAAGCGCCCATCGCCGACCGCCTGGAAAGCCGTCCATCTTTGAAAAACCTGGCAAGTTGGTCATCGCGCATCAGCGTCCTACCCGTGTTTTGAGATGGGCCGGATAGCGGTCCCCCTGCACCTCGACCGACGCCAGCGCCTTTTCGATGCTGGCAAGATCGGCCGCCGTCAGCTCCACCTCGGCTGCGCCAAGATTCTCCTCAAGCCGGTGCAGCTTCGTGGTCCCGGGGATCGGCACAATCCACGGCTTGCGGGCGAGCAGCCACGCGAGGGCGATTTGCGCGGGCGTCACACCCTTCGTCTGAGCGATGCTCGTCAGCAGATCGACAAGCGACTGATTGGCTTTGAGCGCTTCGGGAGAAAAGCGCGGCACGATGCTTCGAAAGTCATCCTTCCCGAAGGTCGCGCTCTCCTTGATCGCGCCGGTAAGAAAGCCTTTGCCCAACGGGCTGAAGGGCACAAAGCCGATGCCGAGTTCCTCAAGGGTCGGCAGGATGTCTTTTTCAGGTTCACCCCACCACAGCGAATATTCGCTCTGCAGGGCCGTCACCGGCTGCACGGCGTGTGCACGGCGAATAGTCTCTACGCCCGCTTCCGACAATCCGAAATGCTTGACCTTGCCCTGGACGATCAGGTCCTTGACCGTGCCGGCGACGTCCTCGATCGGCACGTCCGGATCGACGCGGTGCTGATAGAACAGATCGATGCGGTCGGTGCGCAGGCGCTTGAGCGAGGCATCCGCGACCTCGCGGATATGCGCCGGCTTGCTGTTGAGGACTTGCTGCTTGTTGTCGTCGCCGAAGGTGAAGCCGAATTTCGTTGCGATCACGACCTGATCGCGGATCGGTTCAAGCGCTTCGCCAACCAGCTCTTCATTGGTGTAGGGGCCATACACTTCGGCCGTGTCGAAGAACGTGACACCCCGCTCTGCCGCAGCCCTGATGAGGGCGATGCCATCGCTCCTGGCGACCGGTGGACCGTAGCCATGGCTTAAACCCATGCAGCCGAGGCCAAGGGCGGACACTTCAAGACCGCTGTTGCCGAGTGTTCTTTTTTTCAAGTTGGCCTCCGTTATCGTTTGCCGCCGTTCGCGAAGGCGGACCTTCGCGAACGGCGCTATTGTCAATTCGAAGAGCGTCAGTCGGACGCCTGCGATTTCTCGGGCGCCTCCACCCCCGAATAGGCGAGAACAGCCGCCGGAAGCCGCTCGCCCTTGATCGGGATCGCCGCGATCTGCTTGTTCAGTGCGGCCACTTCATCGGCCGTAAATCGCACGTGGTCGGCGCCAATATTGTCCAACATGTGCGCCATCTGGGTGGTTCCAGGGATAGGAACGATCCACGGCTTTTGCGCCATCAGCCAGGCGAGCGCGATCCGCGCCGGTGTCGCTTGCTTGCGCTCGGCCCACTCGCGCGCCAGCGCGACGAGCGCGAGATTGTTCGGCAGGTTCTCCGGGGAGAAACGTCCTTCGATGCCGCGGATGTCGCCTTCCGCGAAGCGGGTTTTGGCGTCAATCGCACCCGTCAGGAAACCAACGCCGAGCGGGCTCCACGGCACGAAGCCAATGCCAAGTTCCTCGCACACGGGAAGCACTTCGGCTTCCGGCCCGCGCCAGAGCATTGAGTATTCGCTCTGAACGGCAGTGACTGGCAATTCGGCGTGCGCGCGGCGCAGCGTCTTGAGGCCCATCTCGCTCAGGCCCCAGTGCAACACCTTGCCTTCGGCCTTCAAATCCTTGATTGCGCCGGCTACGTCCTCGATCGGCACCTTCGGATCGACGCGGTGCTGGTAGAGAAGATCGATACGATCTGTCTTGAGCCGCTTCAGCATGCCTTCGACGGCCTGCTTGATCCGCTTCGGCTGGCTGATAAGGCCCGGACGGCGCTCGCCGGTTTCGAGGTCGATGTTCCAGCCGAATTTGGATGTGATCACGACCTTGTCGCGGAACGGCGCGATGCCTTCGCCGAGGATGCGCTCCACCTCGTGCGGCCCGTAGGCCTCTGCCGCGTCGAAAAAGGTCACGCCATTCTCATAAGCGGTCCGGATAATGCGATGCATTTCCGGCCGGCTCGGGATCGTCGTCTGATAGGTCCGGCTCATATTCTGGACGCCAAGCCCGACGCTCGATACCTCAAGCTGACCGAGCTTCCGTCTTCCTTTAATGGGGTCCGGAGCGGGGCTCGCGGCCGTTTGCGCCACCGCGGCTAAGGGCAAGCCGCCTGCCGTGGCAATAGCGGCAATAGCCGCACCGGCACTCAGGATGGTGCGGCGGCTGGGCCCTACGGGGTTCAAAAACTGTTCCTTCTTGTTCATCGCGCGCCTCCTTTGATTGCTTGGCTACTCTTCAGGTAGTTCTGGAAGGTCATCCGACTAGGTGCTATAATCCGGATACGCTTTTAAGCAGGGCTAACAAATGCTCGAAAACCTGGATGATCTGGCCGCTTTTGCCCTCGTGGCCAAGGAACGCAGTTTTACCCGCGCTGCTGCCAAGCTGCGCGTGTCGCCGTCGGCGCTAAGCCAGACGATCAAAGCGCTCGAAGAGCATCTTGGGATGCGGCTGCTGACCCGCACGACCCGAAGCGTCGCGCCAACCGAAGCGGGCGAGCGCCTTATGCGCACGATCGCGCCGAGATTCGAGGAAATTGAGCACGAGCTGGCAGCATTGACCGCACTGCGCGACAGACCGGGCGGCACCATCCGCATTACGGCTGGCGAGCATCCGGCCATTTCCCTGCTACAGCCCGCCCTCAAGAAATTCCTGCCGGAATATCCCGAGATCAACGTCGAGATTATTGTCGATTACGGCCTCACCGACATCGTCACTGAAGGCTATGACGCCGGCGTACGGCTCGGCGAGCAAGTGGCCAAAGACATGATCGCGGTGCGCATCGGCCCCGAAATGCGCATGGCGATCGTGGGATCGCCGGATTATTTTGCCCGGCATCCCGTACCGAAACACCCGCACGACCTGACAACGCACAACTGCATCAACATGCGCCTGCCGACCTACGGCGGACTGTTTCCTTGGGGGCTCGAAAAGGATGGCCGTGAAGTGAATGTGCGCGGCGAAGGCCAGCTCGTGTTCAACAATCTCGGCATGCGGATTAGTTCAGCCCTCGATGGGCTCGGCATCGCATACATCCCCGAAGACCAGGTACAGCGCTCTCTGGATGATGGCCGGTTAGTCCGCGTCTTAGCGGATTGGTGCCCTCCGTTTCCCGGCTACCACCTATATTACACCAGCCGCAGATATGCCTCTGCGGCCTTTGCAACGCTCATTGAAGCGCTGCGATTTCACGAAGCATGAGCCACTCCGGCTGGTAGAGTGTCGCGCCTTGAATGAGCGCATAGGCCTCCGTTCAGGAGCCGACACTGAGCGCACAAGGGACAACGGTTGGCGCTCCCGCTGCCGGCTCTACGGTTCTTAGTTTCGTTCTGAAGTGGTCGAATAATAGCGCGCCCGAAGAGATTCGAACTACTGACCCCCAGATTCGTAGTTTGGAGGTTTGCCGCACCCGCTAGCTTTCGCCGGGGAGTCCCCTCCACCCGCGGAGAGAGGAGCGGCAGCGGGCCCCTGCCCCGACTTCGAGCCTGAGAAGCGAGTCTCGTCGGTGATCGCGTCACCGTGGTCGTACGCTGGCGTGTGGCCGCGTATCCATTCGACCTGAAGCCGGTTGCCGGACAAGCCCCAGCAGATCATCGTGCATTCAGGGTGCCTTGGCGCATCCTCTCGTCGAAACAGAAGCAAACTAGAGGGTGAGACCTCGTGTGCACGGCGTGTGCACGGTGCAGTCTAAGTGGTTGTTTCTGCTTACCTCTCTGTCCAATCCATCATCCTTACAAGGAACTTATGGATCCACCAACTCGGCCATCTCCAGATAGCGGCAGAAGCCGTTGGCGAGCTGCATCTGCCTCGGGGTACGACATTCTGGCTCGAATACATCCGGATTGGCCACGAGAATGCACAGGGCCTTGGCGCGGGAGGTGGCGACATTGAGGCGGTTCGCGCTGTAAAGGAACTCCATGCCACGCGGGGCGTCGGCATGACTGGATGTCGTGATGGAATAGATCACGATGGGCGCCTCCTGTCCTTGGAACTTGTCAACCGTCCCTACCCTCGCGCCCGGGA
Organism: Mesorhizobium sp. B2-8-1; assembly: GCF_006440955.1. Lineage (NCBI taxonomy): Bacteria > Pseudomonadati > Pseudomonadota > Alphaproteobacteria > Hyphomicrobiales > Phyllobacteriaceae > Mesorhizobium > Mesorhizobium sp. B2-8-1. The sequence continues at coordinate 115,323 of NZ_VFTX01000013.1, forward strand.
GGCGCGCCTGGATTTCAAAGACCTGCGCGTTATAGGGTGCGATAACCAGAATGTCGTTCAGGGTGAGCGTCCCCTCGTTGCCCTCGCGGTCGCGCCAACCTGCACCTGAAGCAAGGATCCCCAGCACAATATCTCGGATGCGGCCGGCCTCCTCCGGGCTGGAATTCTGGTTCCCGCTGTGAGGCACCGAGACATAGCGCAGGCCGGCCCCGCCAAGCGGGCCGTCCATCAGGATGGCCTGGTTCTCGAGACCGGCACGGGGAAGGAGACGGCTTTCGTAAAACAGCTCGGAGGTGAACCGGCAGATGTCGGGGTGGAGGCGCCAAGTCTGATCGAGGAAGAGGCCCTCGTCCTCGGCGATGGTCTGCCGTCCGCCGAGTAGGTGATCGAGGGCCGAGACGTCCGTACCCTCCGGGTGCGAGCCCTGCATCGGCTGCTCAAGCTGCTGTGGATCGCCAAGGAGGACAAGGCCGGCTGCGGCCCGCGATATGGCAAGCACGTTGGCGAGTGACATCTGCGCGGCTTCGTCGACGAACAACACGTCAACGAGGCCAACCGCATCGGGCCGGGCCAACAGGAACCCCGTGCCGCCGAGGACGTGGTAGCCGGTTGCAAAGGCGCCAAGAGCTTCGGAGTTCTTCGTCGTGAAAGTGAGGTGCGGGACATTGTCTTCCGCATCCGTGACCTTATGCAGGCACTGCAGGTCGAAGTCTTCCTTCTCTGCTTCTTCGGCGGCCTTCGCGAGCAGGTTGCGAATGACCTTGTGGCTGTTGGCGGTCACCCCGACGCGAAGGCCAGCCCTGACCAGCGCAAGGATCGCATGGGCGCCGGCATGGGTCTTGCCCGCGCCCGGTGGTCCTTGGATGGCGAGCACGCCCCGCAAGGCCGGGACGAGGCGGCAGGCCGCATCGACCGCGCTCTCGCCCGGCTGGCGTAGCGCCTCGCCGCCGGCATCGGGCGGCCGCCGCAGCAGCAGATCGCGCGCCGCCTTGTAGGCACCGGGACCGCCGATGCCATGGTCGGCCACGTACTCGCCGATCTGCACCAGGGACTCGGCCAGAACACTCGTAGCGATGTAGGTATGGGTAAAGACAGCTTCTGGGTGAAAACCGGCAGTGTCGCCCCGCTTCTTGATGTCGATGAAGCGATGTTCCAGGTCGACGCCCTCGACCTTGCCGAACCGCTCCCCACCGACGCTGCGCAAATCCTCCCCGCCGCGAAACTCCGCGTCCTGCGGGGGAAAACGATAGCGGTGAATAGGAGCCTTGGCGGTTCCGCCCACGGTATCCACGAACTCGAGGCCGGCAATGCCTGCCCGCTCGTCCTCCAGCTCGTCCTCGGATAGCGCCGCCAGCCGGAAATATTCCCACCAGATCGCCTTCTCTTCCCGGCGATGCCAGTCGAGCACGTTCGCCAGCACGTAGAGCGCTTGTTGTTCGCCGCTGCGCTCCTCTGGGTCCACCGGAATGCCATCGGTCAGCACGGCCACCACTGCATCGATCCGCGCCTGCCAAGCTGTAATATCCGGCGAAGTATCCTCTCCAGGCAAAGTCGGCCGTGGAATCTCCACGCCTGAGGCGATCGCGTCCGTGCGTAGGCCTTCTAGCCAGTCACGAAGCCGCGCCGTCGAGACGCAGTCATCTTGGTTGTAGCCCGCAACGACGGCCCGATCGTCCGCATTGATGCCGCCTGCGTCCCCGAGCTCCAGGAGGGCCTGCACCCTACTCAAAGCATAGTTGGCATCGGCCAGCGACACCGCGCGCGTGAATTCGTAGAGCGGCTCCAGCTTCTTGATGGAATAGCTCTCGACGCTGGCGCGGACGGCGTGGCGGACCACCGCGTAGAGATCGACCAGGACCTGCCCGCGCAGCAGCGTGTCGATCTCTTCCTCGCGCGTGGCGTAGCGCCCCATCAGGCGTTTGAGCGCGCCCACCTCATAGGCCGCGTAGTGATAAATGTGCATGCCGGGATGGTGCGCTCGCCGCTCAATTGCAAAATCGACGAAGCGTTCAAAGGCGGCCTTTTCATCGGCCGGCGTGAAACACCAGTCGGCGACGTAGGTGAGCGCGCCCGCCGCATCCTTGAAGGCATAACCGAAGAGATATTCGAGGCCGCCATCACCGACGAAGGGGTCGCCTTCGAGATCAAAGAAGATGTCTCCGTCGTCGGGCTCCGGCAGGCGGCACAGACCAAAGCCCGGTTCTATCGGCAGCGCTTCATGGAGCACCTGCCCGGCCGCGCGCCCCGCGACCTGGATCCGGGCCTGCTCCCGAATGCGATTGTAGGACGAGGCGGCGCCGCGCTCTGGCTTCCATGGAAGCGGAAGGGTGAGCTCGGCCAGCGCGGTCATGGTGGCGACGTCGTGGCCGGCGAGCTCGCCGCGCTGCACGGCCGTGATCCCGGCCACAAGGGAGAGGTGATCGTCTTGGTGGCGCTGGTCGTCGCATCGGCCCCGCCAGCGGCAGATGTCGCAATGAGCGACCGGCTCGGGATAGGTGCCGCCGTTTGCGTTCAAGGACGCGGCGAAGCGTTCCCGGACATTGCGGTAGTAGGCGGCATAGTCGCTGATCCGAAAGACCTCCGGCTCGAAGCCCGTGAGGGGCGCGACAACGTAGGCGTATTCTGGCACGAGGCCCTGCACCTGCCCGACGAGGTCAGAATAGAGGCAGAGCTGCAGCACCGTCCCGCCCTTGGTTTCGCGGGCGAGCTTGGTGTCGACGACTTCATAGGACCAGGCGCCGAGATCGCTTGGCGTCTCGACGCGCCGGAGGATGTCGGCCCGGCCCGTGAAGGGCGGCGCGCGCAGCGCGGCTTGCACGATGATCTGCGCGCCGGCGCGCATCGCCTCGATCGTGGCGGACACTGAGCCGTCATCGATCCCCTTACCTGCAATGACCGCGACCGCAAGGCCGGACGCGCGCAGGTGATCGACATAGGCCGCCTCGTGCGCAGCGCCGCGCTGCTGCAATATCTCGAGCAGCGGGTCCCAGATCTTCGGCTTCGCAAGCGAGCCGTCCGCCACCTGAAGGTCAAGCGCAGTCAGGTGGCCGCAGTTCAAGTGGCCGACCAGATCGGAGGCGCTCAACTGCAATTCGGAGCCGATTTTTAGCATAAACAATGTCTACGCAGATTAGTGGCAGCCGGGCAATTGCGAGAGTGCCGAAGAGCAGTTTTCCCCTTTACGAAATCTTCCCGTAGCGTCTGTATATTGCGCTAAATGACGCTCGAAGAACCCAAAAAATATCCTGGTGAGCTAGCATCCCCACAGCAGGTTCAGGCCCTGGCGGAAGAATACCGCAGAGCAGCAAGCCTTCTCCTTCAGCTCAGCCGACCCGGCAGGCCGCTTATTCGCCACGCCTACAACGAAGCGTTCGTCAGGTCTGAACTGCAAAAGTTCCAGACATTCTTCGACGATCTCGACCGGCGCTCGTTTTCCGACCAACAGCGCGAGGCCTGCATCCGCCTGGAGGACAACAACCTGCTCGTTGCCTCCGCAGGGTCCGGCAAATCCGCGACGATGGTCGGCAAGGTCGCCTACGTTCTGGAGAAGAAGCTCTACCGGCCTGACGAGATCCTGCTTCTGGCCTACAACAAGAGCGCAGCCGATGAACTCAAGACGAGGATCGCCAGCCAGCTACAGGTCGCCGAAAACGCGGTGGAGTGCCGCGTCACGACGTTTCATGCGCTTGGGCGCGGAATCATCGAGGCAGTCGAAGGTCGGCCGCCCCAGCTTGCTAACTGGGTGGATCATCCTGGTGGTGAAACGAGGGTCATTGAGGCGATCATCCAGAGCCTTGTCGAGAATGAACCGGAATTTGCCCGACTGTGGAGCGACCTTCTCGTGGTTCATCCCAAGGCCGACATCCCAGTCGAGGTTTTCGACGACCAGGCCGACTACCGTCGCTATGTGTCGGATAGCCTCAGGAAGGGTAAGGCCACTATCGGCTCCCTGCCAGGCGTGATCGTAAAGTCGCTGCAGGAGCAGAAGATCGCCAACTGGCTTTGGCTGCATTCCGTCAGCTTCGAGTATGAACGGCAGATTGCGGTAGAGGACGATGACGGCACGGTCCGCCATCTGCATCCCGATTTCTATTATCCGCAGACCGAAACCGTACATGAGCATTTCGCGCTGAATACCGACGGAACGTCGCCCTTTGCGGACTATGCCCTGCACGCGGAGAAAAAGCGGCACGCATATCGCCGCAAGGAGATCGATTTCTTCGAGACGACTTCAGCCCAGGCCAGTAACGAGACGCTGCTTAGCACGCTTGAATCAGAACTGGCGCGGCGCTCCATGCCTTTCGAGCGCAAGACCTACACCGAAATCACCAAGGCGCTCGACCCTGTGGTGATCAAGCACTACCACCAGCTGATATCCACCTGCCTGAAGCATATACGCGCCAGCCATCTCACTCTCGAAATGCTGCTAGAGCGTGCCAAGACCCTGCACGACAAGGAGCGTGCGAAGCTATACGCCCACGTGGTTTGGATGATCACGGGGGAATATTCCCGAAAGCTTGAGGAAGCCAGACGGATCGACTTCGATTCGATGATCGCGGATGCGGTTCGGCTAGTCGAGACCGGCCGATATCGAAGCCCCTATGCCCTGATCCTCGTGGACGAGTTTCAGGACATTTCCGAGCCGCGCGCCAATCTCATCAAGGCCCTCAAACAACAGAAAGCGCTCAGCAAGGTGTTCGCGGTCGGAGACGACTGGCAGTCGATCTATCGTTTTGCTGGATCGGACATCTCCATCTTCACCCAGTTCGAAGTGAATTTCGGCACCAGCTGGCAGGGGCGCCTCGAGCAGATTTATCGCTGCAACCAGCTCATTGCTGAAACGGCGGCAAAGTTCGTCCAGCGCAATCCCGATCAGATCAAGAAGACGGTCCGCTCGACACGACCGGCTATCTCGCGGTCGATCCGTGTCGTTCCCATCGATGGTGATCGTGGCAAGCTGGACTTCGCGATGGCTTGTCAGCGCTTGCTCGAACGGCTTGACGCCGCTCTGGGCGGCATCGCCACGCTGTGGCGCAATGAAGCGCGCGACAAGCTCAAGGTCCTGGTGCTGTGGCGCTATAACACCCTGGATCCCTTCGAAGGGAAACCACCTTCCTTTGCCAATATCGAAGTATCTGGGCTGTCGTTTCACCGGGCCAAAGGGCTCGAGGCCGACTACACCTTGCTGCTCGATGTGAGCGAGGGCAACTATGGCGTACCAAGTCGCATCGAGGACGATGAGCTGCTCAATCTAGTCATCCCCCGCCCCGAGACCTTCGCCTACGCGGAAGAGCGACGCCTTTTCTACGTGGCGCTGACGCGTGCGAGCCGAGGCGTCTATATGATCACCAATCGCCGTCAACCATCCCGCTATATCCGTGAACTTTGCGAGATCGCCAGCGACGAAGTCCGCTTCGAGACGATCGATGGCGCCGCCTTAAGCCAGTGCCCAGCTTGCCTTGTCGGCCAATTGGTTCAACGGAGCAATAAAGACGGATCGATGTTTTGTGGATGCAATCAGTTCCCCGAGTGCAAACACACTGAGTCGGCGGCTGTAGTCCGACGGCGATAGCCGCTTGCACGGTAACCCTTGTGATGATGGTGAGCTTGGGCACCCCGACGGATCTCACACTCAAAGATGGCTCGCGCTCTAACCGAGCACGGAGGAGCTCCTCTTGGGTCTGACCGGAGACGGGCCTACCAAGGCAAGGCTTATCCATGCCTTCGGGGCGATCCTGCAGTTCCTGAGCGGGGAAATGAAGAGGCTGGCGGATTTATCTCGGCAATGCTCAAAATTGCGATATACGACAGATGTGTGAAGGCCCCAGCCAGGAGCGAATACTTGAGCGATCAAAACGAAGCCGCGACGGCCGATCTGGTCGGGCTGACGGCAGACATTGTCTCTGCCTATGTCAGCCAAAACCCCCTGCCCGTCGTTGGGTTGCCGGACCTCATCGCGTCGATCCATTCGTCGCTGTCAGGCCTTGGCCAGCCGAGCGGGACCGCGATTCCGAAACAGGAGCCGGCCGCCAATCCGAAAAGGTCGGTAACGCCGGACTACATCGTCTGCCTTGAAGACGGGAAGAAATTCAAATCGCTGAAAAGGCATCTCGCGGTACATTACGGGCTCACTCCAGACGAATACCGTGAGAAGTGGGGATTGAAGCCGGACTACCCGATGGTTGCGCCAAATTACGCGGCCCAAAGATCCGCGCTCGCAAAGGCGGCGGGGCTCGGACGCAAACCGCAGCCGACGTCGGCCAAAAAGGCTCCTACCAAACGCAAGCCTAGGGCTTAGTAAAGGCTGGCTGTCGGAGCGTCCAACCTCGGGCGCTTGGTCAGGTGCGGGTAGCCAATCGAGACCACCTTCGTGGGCGCAGGCCACCGTCATTCCGGGCGATCTTCGGCGACGTTTACGCTTTAGACTGAGCGTCGCCGATAGTAGAAGAGTGCTTCGTCGATAGTAGGTCTCACGATGTGGTGGTGGTCCGACTCGACCCCCCAGCTAAGGGCTTCGATCAAAGTCGCAACACTGCGGATCCAGACCCGCCAATTTCCTTCATAAGCGCGCGCAATTCGGCTGGAGGCACAAGGCAGAAAGTTCGAAAAGCTTCCAAGAAACCCAGACAACTGGACACCGCGGCGGACAATGAGGTTCACGGATATCCCGGCGAACATCTACATTGGAGCGGTCAATATCGTCGGCAGAAGAGTGTCGAAAAAGGCTGCCGGCGGTTCCGTCAGTGAACTGCAATCACGGGGTTTTGTGCCTGTCCTCGCACGAAATCGAACAGCGCTGGTGTCTGGGCGTGGCGGGTGGTGTCCTCGAGAAGGTTGGGATCGGGGCTGGAGTCCTTGGTCTTCTCGATTTTGCCGGCGAGCACGTCCTGGTAGAGCCCAGGCACCCGGGTCTCGGCATAGGTCAGCCACTCCTTCATGGTGATCGCGCCGTCGCTGTCTGTGTCTGCAAGCATGTGCGCGCCGGTACCGGCCGTCAGCCCCTCCTTGAGCGCGTAGGTCAGCAGCCCCTGGCCGAGTGAACCGCTCTCCAGCGCGACGTCGTCGGCCTGGGTGGCCGCAAGGATGCGCATGCCCTTGTCATAGGCCAGTTGACCAAGCCCGCGGTCGCCCATCGGGCCTGGCTTGAAGCCTGCCGGCACCCCCGCTGCGGAGTGACAGGCATCGACGATCATCACCATCTCTCCGGCATCGACATCGCGAAGCCACGCCGTAAGTTCTTCGCTCGAGATCAGCTTGCCGGGCTTCGTCAGGTCGTTGCCCGAATCCGACGGCAGGATGTAGAAGCGGCCCTGCTGGTTGTGGCCATGGCCGGAGAAGGCAAGGACCACGAGATCGTCCGGCGTCACCTTCGCCAGCCGGTCTATGACAGGGCCGATCTCCTGCCGCAGCCGAGGCCGTTCGGTCTCCCCCTTGCCCGCCAGAAGATCCAGCACCGCCCGGATGTCGGCCTTGGTGGCATGGTCGACCGCCGGGATCTGTTTATCCCCTTCCTTGCGTGCATAGTCGGAGGTCAGCAACACCGGAACCACGTCATAGCCCCGGATCCCCTGCAGCGCCGTCTCGATCGCCCCGGCATCCGCCGCCGCGAAGTTCAGCCGCAGCGCCTTGCTCTCGTACTCGTTCACACCAACCGTCACCACATAGGCATGCGGCTTGGCCGGAACAGCTATATCCTGTGGCACCGCGTAGCCGTCGTCGGTCGCAGTCGCGCTCTTCACCCGGTCCTCGTTGAACCCATAGGCAGTAAACGTCACCTTCTTGCCCCGGTCAGCGCCAGCAAGCCGGACAGGAAAGACATGCCTTGCCGCGATCTTTCCCGCCGCCATCTCCACCCGCGAGGTGCTGCGCCACGCATCGAGATCGTCACCGGTCGCCGCATTGTCCCTCGGCTCCGGCCACTGCCCCACAATCTGCCCATCACGGAACAGCCGCACGTCATACACCCCGGTGCTCGTCTTGCCGTTCGGCTGCGTAGCATCAACCTTCCCCGAAGCCTCAACCTCGACCAGGGCAACATCAGGTGTCGGCCCTGACTTCACGCTCACAATACGCACATCAGGCTGAATCCGGTTCAGCGAGGCCAACGGCCGCACTGGCTTGAACGCCTCCTTGCACACATCGGCGTTCCCACTCGCCTCCGCCTCATGGCACGCAAGCAAACGGCCAAGCAGATTCGGCTCGTAGTAATCCCGCATGAATATCTCGGGCGATAGCGGACGAAGCCTATCATCAGGCATTGCCCAAGCCAGGGCCCGGATCTGTTCTAGATTGCTTGAATCAAAACGCCCGTCTGCGCCTATAGTAGTGGAGTTCGCTTGATCGATCCCAATTGTCTGTGACAATTCTTCTCCGGTAGCCACCTCCCAGATGCGAACTGTCCCGTCGCCACTCCCGGATATTAAGAGCCTGCCATCCGGAGAAAATGCAACAGAGTTGACATACCATGCGTGGCCTACAAGCATCCTCAACAGTCGACCACTCTGAAGTTCGAAGAGTTTCAAAGTGCCATCGGAACCACCACCAGTGACAACAAATTGTTCGTCCGGGGACACCGCGACTTGTCCATCGCCATCAAATTCGCGAACCACACCCCACGTCGCCGTATCCCACAGCTTTGCACTTCCACTACTGCTAGCTCCTGTCACAAGCCATCGACCACTTCGCGAAAACGCCAAAGATTTCGTGGATAGCGGTTCGTATGCGTTCTTCAATTCCCTAACGATTTGGCCGTCCGAGGGACTCAACAGGATCACACCGGTCTCGCCGGCCGCTGCAACAACATCTCCTTTCGGAGCAAACACCACCGATTTCGCCCACCAAGGAAGTTGACCCGAGGTGCCAGCGAGCTTCCCAGTAGTTAGGTCCCAAAGGTCGACTTTCTTACTCGCACTTCCTACAATCAGACTTTTGCCGCTGGGGGAAAATGCTATCGAAAAGACACCCTTGCTTCCCAGCAACGAGCGCACTAGCAAACCCGTGTCCACATCCCAGATACGGATGCTGCCATCATCAGCCCCCGATGCAATACGACGCCCGTCTGGAGAGAACGCTACTGACGAAGCTCCGGTTTCATGCCCGCCAAACGTCCTCACCAAGGCCCCCGAGTTCTCGGCCCATTGTCTAACAACCCCGTCCTCGCTTGCCGAACCAAACCACCTACTATCGGGTGAAAAGGCGACGCCATTTACTGCCTTGGCTGTCCCCTGAATGGTTCGGACGAGGCTGCCTGACTCAGCGTCCCAAATTCTCGCGGTTTGGTCGTTACCGCCTGACATCAAAGCCTTGCCATCACTTGAGAACTGAAGAGAGGTAACGCCTCCGGAGTGGCCTATCAACGTGTGCACCAAAATGCCGGTCTCGGCATCCCAGACTTTGATCGTATCGTCTACTCCGCTACATCCCGAGGCGATCCTCTTTCCGTCGGGGGAAAAGGAGATCGCATCAATATTCCAACCGCTCCCGCTAAGTACGCGAAGAAGCTTCCCCGAAGTGGTCCAGACCCTCACCTCGCGGTCGTCGCCTCCGGATGCTATCAGCTTCCCATCTCGAGAGATTGCAACCGCACCCGGTGATCCGTGCCCATCCCATTTCCGAACCAGCGCGCCGGTCTGCGATGTGCGAATCTCTATCGTATTAAATCCGGTTCCTACGACGACGCTTTTGCTGTCGGGAAATGCAGCAATCGAGGTTGTCATACCGAACGGCTCAATTGACTTCTGCAGGGTCTTTCCCGTCTTCCAGTCCAGGAACGAGATCCCGCCGTCACTTACTGCCAAAAAGCTTCCGTCCGGCGCAAATGCCAAGGCTCCGACAGGCCATGCATCCGTCCTCCAAAGGAACCTATTCTCGAGACCGGGAAACGTCCAAAGATTAACGCGTCCGTTTTTATCGCGAGTGGCAAACGACTTTCCGTCAGGTGTAAATGCTACGGATGTGATAATCCCTGGTATGTCCAAGGATCGGACCAAGCGCCCAGAGTTAGCCTCCCAGAGCCTCAGCTGATCAGCCGAGGTCAAGATGTATCGCCCATCTGGCGATAAAGCGGCTGCCGTTACTGACGAGGTATTTCCAAGTTGAGGAACAACAAATGGAGATGGAACTGATCTTGATTGCGACCCCACCAGATCCTGCGGGCCTTGACTAGTTTCAAGCAGCGTCTGGATCAAATCGGGCCGATGCAACGCCTCATAACGATCTCGGCCGCCGTAGACTTTCAACCCGTCTACAAAACTGAGAAGTTTCGCCCCGTCCCCGCCGTCTGCAAAAAACCCTTCCGGCGTGACCGCAAGCCAGTCCTCTGCCCTTATTCCGAAAACGAACGAGAGCGCCAACTTCAACGATACCGCATCGTAAAGCCTTATCGCCCCATCACTCCCGCCGACCGCTAGAAAACGATCACTATTAACCTCCGCCAGGGACGATATCTCAGACCCCGTGCTCGTTCCGGAAAAGTCTGTAGGCATTCCGTTTGCAGTGTCCAATCTAAAGATACGACCGTCAGCTAGGCCGACGTACAGAAACTTTCCGTTCTTTGTTGCCAGGGCTGCCGTGACTTTGCCCGGGGGCCTCCATGCGAACTTTTGCGGCTCCTCGATATCGCCGATCCGCCATTTCCAAAGCCGATATGATCCGAGATACGCGATGCCACTGCCCTGATCGATAGCGACAGGCCAAGCTCCATTTTCTTGAAATCTATGGATCTCGTCGTCCATTTTACTTGTTTGCGCCCACCACGACCTGTGGCCGGCCACAATCGTCCAGCCTTTGTATAAGGCAATATTCTTAGCGTAGTCGTCGAATTGGTTCACGGACGGATCCTGGATGAACGGCACCGTAGAATCCTCATGCCATGCTCCCGAGGCTAACGTGAACGACGCCACAGCGCCTTTCATGGTCCCGGCGACGACCTTTGTTCCGTTCTCATTTAGCGCAATACTGGAAATTGCGGCAGACAAGCCCTGGCTAAATTTTGAACGACTAAGATCGTCATCCAAACCCCACGCAGTGAGCTGGCCCTTGTGGTTTCCCGCGGCTAGCGTGAGACCGTCGCCACTAATGGCAACTGCTGTGGGCTGGCCACCGGGGATACCGACGTATTTTCCTAGGCCGCCACTGATCAAGCTCCACGTTCGGACACCACCTGAGTGGGCGACCGACAATATAGATCTGTTCTGAGGCAAAGTAGACAACGCTATTACGGAGTCTGCCAATGTATCCATTTCAGCCAGGATGCGTCCTGTCCTGCAGTCCCACGTTCTCACTTTTCCCTTCTTATCAAGCATCAAGCCCGTCGTCTCGTCGGCGGACAATTTTACAAATATAACTTCTGGCTCGTCATCGAATGGTGGCGTAATGCACTTATTAGCTTGAAAAAACTCTACGGCGCCGCTACTAAAACCAAACAAAATAGACGATTTTGCCGCAAAAAATACAGAAGATACGTCAGCTGGTCGAGAATCTTCGTCAGCCCAATTGGCCACTTGTTTTCGCTTTCGGACGTCCCACAAATAGACACTACCGTACCAGCCTTCGACAGTTGCCGCCAATGTCCCATCTGGCGACACCGCAAGAGTGTTAAACGTATAGCCGTCAATCACTTCGCGGGTAACCTTGTCAGTTGTCAAATCCCAAAACTCCACACTGCTGTCGTTTCCGGTCGACATGACACTCTCACCCGATTTGGTCCGAATGATCGCAGCTTTTAGAACAGGTCCGCCAGAATGACCCGGCCGACTTCGGATTTTGGCGCCTGTCGACACGTTATAGATCAGCAGGGTTCCCTCCCCGGTGCCAGCTACCAGCTCTCGTCCGTCCTGAGACAGTGCCATTGACCAAATGCTGTAGTGGTCGTCCTTGCTGCCGTATTCGCGGATCAGCTGGCCGGTGGCCAATTGCCACAGTCGTAGCGTTCCATCGCGGGATGCCGAAGCCAATTCAGTGGTATTTGGCAGCACCACCAGCCCGGCCAGCTCTTCGGCATGGGCATTAATGGTCCGGAGTAAACCGCCGCTGGGCAAATCCCAAACCTTGATAATACCTCTGTCGTCTCCAGTGACGATTACACTGTCATTGAGCGCTGTGGCAATAAACAAGACAGAGCCACCGTGCCCGAGACGCGGTGTAGGCAAGTAAGAAGCGCTCACCGCTCCAGAAAATGCCAATAGGAGCATAAAGAACGTTGCGATCACTCGATGTAATACATAGCCAGCTGCCTCATTGCAGGTCCGCTGCGCTGTGCCGAATCCGTTCATCGCTAAGAAAGAGAGTTCGGTGCCGTTGTCTAAGACTTGCCATTCAAGAGCCCTAGACCACGCGATATCCGTGAGTTGCGGCCAACAGCCTCTGGGGGCAATGGCGTCTCCCTGATTGCGCTGCTGTTGGGTTGGGAAACCGCGAGAGGCCAACCAAACTGATTCAAGAGCACACCGGTGCCGCGTGGTTTCACGCATAGACAGCCTCAGCATAACAGCCTCCCTCGACGAGCTATCCGGTTGTTAAACCGGTTCTACGGCCCTTCAATCACGGGGTTTTGTGCCTGTCCTCGCACGAAATCGAACAGCGCTGGTGTCTGGGCGTGGCGGGTGGTGTCCTCGAGAAGGTTGGGATCGGGGCTGGAGTCCTTGGTCTTCTCGATTTTGCCGGCGAGCACGTCCTGGTAGAGCCCAGGCACCCGGGTCTCGGCATAGGTCAGCCACTCCTTCATGGTGATCGCGCCGTCGCTGTCTGTGTCTGCAAGCATGTGCGCGCCGGTACCGGCCGTCAGCCCCTCCTTGAGCGCGTAGGTCAGCAGCCCCTGGCCGAGTGAACCGCTCTCCAGCGCGACGTCGTCGGCCTGGGTGGCCGCAAGGATGCGCATGCCCTTGTCATAGGCCAGTTGACCAAGCCCGCGGTCGCCCATCGGGCCTGGCTTGAAGCCTGCCGGCACCCCCGCTGCGGAGTGACAGGCATCGACGATCATCACCATCTCTCCGGCATCGACATCGCGAAGCCACGCCGTAAGTTCTTCGCTCGAGATCAGCTTGCCGGGCTTCGTCAGGTCGTTGCCCGAATCCGACGGCAGGATGTAGAAGCGGCCCTGCTGGTTGTGGCCATGGCCGGAGAAGGCAAGGACCACGAGATCGTCCGGCGTCACCTTCGCCAGCCGGTCTATGACAGGGCCGATCTCCTGCCGCAGCCGAGGCCGTTCGGTCTCCCCCTTGCCCGCCAGAAGATCCAGCACCGCCCGGATGTCGGCCTTGGTGGCATGGTCGACCGCCGGGATCTGTTTATCCCCTTCCTTGCGTGCATAGTCGGAGGTCAGCAACACCGGAACCACGTCATAGCCCCGGATCCCCTGCAGCGCCGTCTCGATCGCCCCGGCATCCGCCGCCGCGAAGTTCAGCCGCAGCGCCTTGCTCTCGTACTCGTTCACACCAACCGTCACCACATAGGCATGCGGCTTGGCCGGAACAGCTATATCCTGTGGCACCGCGTAGCCGTCGTCGGTCGCAGTCGCGCTCTTCACCCGGTCCTCGTTGAACCCATAGGCAGTAAACGTCACCTTCTTGCCCCGGTCAGCGCCAGCAAGCCGGACAGGAAAGACATGCCTTGCCGCGATCTTTCCCGCCGCCATCTCCACCCGCGAGGTGCTGCGCCACGCATCGAGATCGTCACCGGTCGCCGCATTGTCCCTCGGCTCCGGCCACTGCCCCACAATCTGCCCATCACGGAACAGCCGCACGTCATACACCCCGGTGCTCGTCTTGCCGTTCGGCTGCGTAGCATCAACCTTCCCCGAAGCCTCAACCTCGACCAGGGCAACATCAGGTGTCGGCCCTGACTTCACGCTCACAATACGCACATCAGGCTGAATCCGGTTCAATGATGCGATTCCAGATAACTGCGGCGGCTCGGCGCCCATCAATAGCCTGGTCAACAATCCCGGCGCGTAATAATCCCGCATGAGAATCTCGAGCGGCAAAGGATCCAGGGCTTTCCTGGACACAATCCAATGCACGCCCTTGATGTCAGTGAGATCCATGTTCGTGTCGAATCTGCCATCGGGGGCCGCAATCACGAACCCACCAATTTTATCAAGCAAGACCACTGTGCAGATCAGGTGCCCGTCGCTCGATTCGATCTGAAAGTAATCCTGTCGGTTATGGACGATGAATTTTCGACCGAAAAATTCGCCCTCAGACTGGAAAAGGTCAGCATTGTCATACGAGAGAGACTGCGCTTCATGCTGGGCCAAACTGCCCGTCTTAAGATCAATCGCGATGTGTGAGTCGTACCAGACCTGAACGCTCAGCACTGACGATTGGCTGGCCAAGCCAACGTTCTCAATTCGGTTCGAATAACTTTGCAGCCTCTTGATCTCCTTGTTCTCTGTAGAGTCCAGGATGACGATATCGCCGCTCTCCGCTGCATAAGCGATCTGTCGCTCGTCAGGGCCGAAGGCAATTGCATGTACTCCTGGGGCCGACACGCGGACTTCCTGCGGGGCGATCTCACCTCCTGAAGCGCGCCACGACCACATTCCAATGGAGTCATATTCGTCCACGGCTGCCACCTTCGCGCTCCGCGGGGCGAACGCAATGGAACCGTCAGAACCCAAATTGTGAGTCGAGAATTTCCGAACGACCTCAAACGTCTTTATATTCATAAGACGCACAAGTCCGCCCTGGTCCTCCTCGGCAAGAAGATCTCCACCCTCCAATAACTTCCATGCTCCGGGGACTATTTCGGTTGGCACCGGGATGTCGGTTAGTGTCCGGAACGTTCTCAAGTCCCAGCGGTGAATCACGTTGTCAGACACATCAGCACATACCAGCGTCGACTCCTTGTCATTTATGGCAAGACTCGGGGACGGCCTTTTCGAACACGGCAGCGATGCTAACAGCCGCGTCTCGGGAATATTCCAAATAGTTATTGTGCCGTCCTCATTCGCGGCCGCTACGACCGGTTGAAAGGGAAGGAAGGCAAGAGAAGACGCCATACTGTTATTCGGCAGTGTCACGAGTTCGCGCCCAGATTCCACGTCCCAGACCTTGACCGTTCGATCCAGGCTGCTTGCCGCAAGTAGTTGTCCATCTGTGGAGAATGCTACAGAACGCGCGCTATGGTGAATCCCACTCTCAACATAGAGTTCAATGCTTGGTTGATCGACAGGTGCGCTGGCAGCCGACTTTACAAGCAGGGACAGCACGACTAGCAGCCCCCCCACCGTTCTGGCAACTCCCAAGCACGATGCTTTCGGCCGCAGAGCCCGACAACTCCCAGCGATCGCATTAGTAAAGTTTCGAGATTTCACTGTGTCCACCCCGCGATGCCAAACCGGAGGATCCCGTGAATTTTTCGCGAAATATTGCGACTTAAACAGAAGTAATCTTAAGCTTGGTCACGTGACGCATATGGAAAGACCCAACTCAATTGTGCGCTCAAAACTAACGACCTGCAAGTCTCCTAGAGCCTACTGATTTCTCAATAATACTTCATGCTGATTTCTCACAAAATCAAACAGTGCTGGCGTTTGGGCGTGGCGGGTGGTGTCTTCGAGCAGGTTGAGATCGGGGCTTGAGTCCCTGGTCTTCGGGATTTTGCCGGCGAGCACGTCCTGATAGAGCCCGGGGACACGAGTCTCGGCATAGGTTAGCCATTCCTTCATGGTGACCGCGCCGTCGCGGTCGGCGTCGGCTGCATCCTTGCCATCTTGACCGGCCTTCAACCCTTCTCTCACCAACGCGTAGGTCAGCAGTCCCTGGCCGAGTGAACCGCTCTCCAGAGCAACGTCGTCGGCCTGCGTGGCCGCAAGGATGCGCATGCCCTTGTCATAGGCCAGTTGACCAAGCCCGCGGTCGCCCATCGGGCCAGGCTTGAAGCCTTCCGGCACCCCCGCCGCTGAGTGACAGGCATCCACGATCATCACCATCTCGCCGGCATCGACATCGCGCAGCCACGCCGTCAGTTCCTCACTCGAGATCATTCTGTAAAGCTTCGTCAGGTCGTTGCCCGAATCCGACGGCAGGATGTAGAAGCGGCCCTGCTCGGCATGGCCATGGCCGGAGAAGGCAAGGACCACGAGATCGTCCGGCGTCACTTTCACAAGCCGGTCTATGACAGGGCCGAGTTCCCGCCGCAGCCGCTCCCGCTCCGTCTCCCCCTTGCCTGCCAGAAGATCCAGCACTGCCCGGATGTCGGCCTTGGTGGCGTGATCGACCGCCGGCTTATCCCCATCTTTGCGCGCATAGTCGGAAGTCAGCAAGACTGGTACCACATCGTAGCCCTTGATGCTCTGCAGCGCCGTCTCGATCGCCCTGGCATCCGCCACCGCGAAGTTCAGCCGCAGGCTTTGCTTCTCGTACTCATTCACCCCGACCGTCACCACATAGGCATGCGGCTTGGCCGGAACAGCTATGCCTTGCGGCACCGCGTAGCTGTCGTCGGTCCACGTCGCGCTCTTCACCCGGTCCTCGTTGAACCCATAGGCGGTGAACGTCACCTTCTTGCCCTTGTCCCCGCCGGCAAGCCGGACCGTGAAGACGTGCCTGGCCGCGGTCTTTCCGGTCGCCATCTCCACCTGCGAGGTGCTGCGCCATGCAGCGAGATCGTCGCCGACCATCGCCGCCGCATTGTCCTTCGGCTCCGGCCACTGCCCTACAATCTGCCCATCTCGAAACAGCCGCACGTCGTAAACCCCGGTGCTCGTCTTGCCGTTCGGCTGCGTGGCATCAACCTTCCCCGAAGCCTCAACCTCGACCAGGGCTACATCGGGCGTTGGCCCCGCCTTCACACTCACAATCCGCACATCCGGCTGGATCCGGTTCAATGATGCCAACGGCCGCACCGGCTTGAATGCCTCCGCGCACGCGTTCGCGTTCTTTCCGCTCGCCTCCGCCTCATGGCACGCCAGCAAACGCCCAAGCAGGTTTGGCTCGAAATAATCCCGCATGAATACGTCCGGCGAAAGCGGTCGCAACGGGTCATCCGGCATCAGCCAATTTACGCCTTCCAGTTGGCTTAGATCGCCGGCGTCAAACTGCCCAACAGAATCCGTCATCGCCCATTCATGGGGACCATACCTGAAGATTTTCGCCAGTTGAGTTCCACCATCTGTCTCAAATATGGTGACACTTGGCTCTGACTCGCTCGACGTCATAAAGTACCTGCCTCGATCCGACACGACAGGACAATAGGCTCTTTTCTCAGATAATCTGCCTGAAGCGTACTCTTTCTTACTATTTGTTTCCCAGACCTTCTCACGATTCCCGACTACCGCAAAAATATATTCCCCATACCGCGAAAAGGCCTCGCACAACGTGCGCTGACTGGAGAGAAGCTCTATTTTCCCCCGGGGTATTGATCCAAGGAAAGTCTTCCCCCCATTCATAAGCAAAAAATGAGATCCATCACGGGAGAATTTGAGGTTGGGAAAATCGACACCGGCTCTTCCAATGGCCGTTGGCAGTTTGAAATCCTGCAAGCGTTTTCCTGTCGCGGTGCTCCATAGCACAGCACGGCTTTCGTATACCTCCAACACGTGAGACGCTTCCGCCGAATAGGCAAGTAACCGCGGTCGTCTGGACTTCTTCCCAAAAGTGTTCTTTATCTCTCCCGTCATCGTATCTATCAAATGAAGAACCCCACTCTGATCAGAGGCGACCAAACTTAGATCGTCAATAGAAAGAGAAAATATAGTATATTTACCCATTAAGTGACGAGTAACACCGCTATTTACGTCTCGAACCGTAAGATGACCGTCCTGGTCGTCATCATCGACCTCTACTAAATCTCTGTCGGGTCGGATCTCGCTTTTGTCGACAGTGGCGGACTTGCCGTTGCCGAAAAGCTCTAGGGAACCGCCTTCCAGAAACAGAACGATGCCCTCATCGGGCGTGAATGCGACGTCCGGACTAATAATCGGTACGCCAAGCGATTGTATCGGCTGACGCCTCCTGACATCCCACAACCTAAGCCTATTGTTGTCCGCAGCAGCTACGATAGCGCCATCGGGCGAGATCGCTACAGCGTATGGCTCTTGTTTCTCTTCTAGCGCTTCATCGTTTTTCTCAAAAAATGCCTTCAGGGAAGGCAACATCAGTTGTTGAAACAGGAGTACAACGCTTCCAATTCCGGGAAAGAGGTCGAAAGTCAAATATGGTGATCGTGAAGAGTCAGAATGGGCGAGTGTGCCTATGACATTTCCTGTTACGCCGTCGAACAGTTTTAGCTCCGTTGTAACCACTACATTACTATTCGGAATGAAACGCGCAGAGTTGCTTGGTCCATTGACAAGCTCCTTGATCAAGGTTCCGGTTCTGGAATCATACAGACGAACCGATGTATAGGCAGACACCACGATGCGACTGCTATCTGATGAAATGTCGAGCCCTACGGAGAGGCGCTGATTGACAGGAAAACTGGTGATCAAAGATCCACTTTTTGCATCCCACTGACTAACTTTTTCGTCCGCCTGCGAAAGTGCGACCTCCCCTAAATTCTCAAGCCCCGAAACTATTTGTTTTTTTTCTGGCACCTGCGGGGTCCGATCGATCGCAAATATGCTGCGACCATCGATCGAAAAGCGCCCCGATCTAAATGACCCCGTTGAAAATACGCGTTTGATAGCCTTCGATCTGGCATCTCTCAGGAGTAGTCCGTCATCTCCTGACGATAGCACCTGCTTTCCATCAGAAGAGAACACTATCGATTTGACGCCATTGCCTTTTATCTCCTCGGTGCGCTGTCCTGTGGCAACATTCCACACCGATATGAGTCCGTCGTCTCCTGACGACCAAAGCTCATGCTCGTTTGCAGGAGAAAATGCGAGACTGAACGTCTGTCCACTATGGCCTTTCCATCTGCGGATCAGATTGCCCGAAACGACGTCGTACAAATTAATGTATTGGTCATTGGCTGACGCCAGTAATTTGCCGTTGGGAGAAAACGCAACAGCAAGCAGCAAGCCTTCATGTCGAAGGTTCGGCATAACTCGTACACCCTCTTCTGACTTCGCACAGAGGGCCCCTCCCGTCCAAATCGGGAAGGACAAAATCAAGGCGGCAAATAAGGCCATTAGACGAAACAATGCCTCTACGCGGTCCCGCGTAGTTGGCATAGCAAACGCATCAGTCGCGACGGCAAAGCACATAATCAGGCTCCGTCTCTAGGGCTCGATCACCCCCGATATAGCTTTCTTAATACGCAGCAGAGGCATCAGTTTCTTCTGCTTGATCGGGTACCTAAAATAGCAGAAAGCTGCCTTTGAGAAAATCCGGCTAAGACAGGCGGGGCTGGTGGCTCGATGCCCTGCATCTTGCTGTCAGTGCTCTCCCGGACAGAGTTCGGCGTAGATCACGGGGGATGGGCGCGATGTTGAACAGCGGCTGGCGATTTGCCTTTCCTGAGGCCAGCCTGCGCCCCTCATCGGGATGAAATTGCAGTTTCCGGATTACGTGCAAAATCAAACAGTGCTGGCGTTTGGGCGTGGCGGGTGGTGTCTTCGAGCAGGTTGAGATCGGGGCTTGAGTCCCTGGTCTTCGGGATTTTGCCGGCGAGCACGTCCTGATAGAGCCCGGGGACACGAGTCTCGGCATAGGTTAGCCATTCCTTCATGGTGACCGCGCCGTCGCGGTCGGCGTCGGCTGCATCCTTGCCATCTTGACCGGCCTTCAACCCTTCTCTCACCAACGCGTAGGTCAGCAGTCCCTGGCCGAGTGAACCGCTCTCCAGAGCAACGTCGTCGGCCTGCGTGGCCGCAAGGATGCGCATGCCCTTGTCATAGGCCAGTTGACCAAGCCCGCGGTCGCCCATCGGGCCAGGCTTGAAGCCTTCCGGCACCCCCGCCGCTGAGTGACAGGCATCCACGATCATCACCATCTCGCCGGCATCGACATCGCGCAGCCACGCCGTCAGTTCCTCACTCGAGATCATTCTGTAAAGCTTCGTCAGGTCGTTGCCCGAATCCGACGGCAGGATGTAGAAGCGGCCCTGCTCGGCATGGCCATGGCCGGAGAAGGCAAGGACCACGAGATCGTCCGGCGTCACTTTCACAAGCCGGTCTATGACAGGGCCGAGTTCCCGCCGCAGCCGCTCCCGCTCCGTCTCCCCCTTGCCTGCCAGAAGATCCAGCACTGCCCGGATGTCGGCCTTGGTGGCGTGATCGACCGCCGGCTTATCCCCATCTTTGCGCGCATAGTCGGAAGTCAGCAAGACTGGTACCACATCGTAGCCCTTGATGCTCTGCAGCGCCGTCTCGATCGCCCTGGCATCCGCCACCGCGAAGTTCAGCCGCAGGCTTTGCTTCTCGTACTCATTCACCCCGACCGTCACCACATAGGCATGCGGCTTGGCCGGAACAGCTATGCCTTGCGGCACCGCGTAGCTGTCGTCGGTCCACGTCGCGCTCTTCACCCGGTCCTCGTTGAACCCATAGGCGGTGAACGTCACCTTCTTGCCCTTGTCCCCGCCGGCAAGCCGGACCGTGAAGACGTGCCTGGCCGCGGTCTTTCCGGTCGCCATCTCCACCTGCGAGGTGCTGCGCCATGCAGCGAGATCGTCGCCGACCATCGCCGCCGCATTGTCCTTCGGCTCCGGCCACTGCCCTACAATCTGCCCATCTCGAAACAGCCGCACGTCGTAAACCCCGGTGCTCGTCTTGCCGTTCGGCTGCGTGGCATCAACCTTCCCCGAAGCCTCAACCTCGACCAGGGCTACATCGGGCGTTGGCCCCGCCTTCACACTCACAATCCGCACATCCGGCTGGATCCGGTTCAATGATGCCAACGGCCGCACCGGCTTGAATGCCTCCGCGCACGCGTTCGCGTTCTTTCCGCTCGCCTCCGCCTCATGGCACGCCAGCAAACGCCCAAGCAGGTTTGGCTCGAAATAATCCCGCATGAAAATCTCGGGGAGAAGGGCCTTGAAAGGATCGTCGCCGACGACCCAGCTGACCAGCGGCATGGACTCTAGCGTCGAAGAATCAAATCGGCCGTCGACGTCGAAGCTCATCCAGCAAGATGTCGGAGCCGAATGATCCGCGTCATCATGGCCACCGCCAGCTTGCTTGCCTTCAGCACCGGTCGCGCAGGTACCCTCGCGCCCCAAGACGATCGTCTGGATCAGCTTTCCGCTTTGAACGTCCCATACCTTTGCCGAGCCATCGGCACTCGCAGAAACCAGCAACTTCCCGTCGTCGGACACGTTCAGTGAAAAGATTCTCGCCACATGGCCAAAGAACGATCTCTCGATCTTATCGGCGGCATAGTCGAAAATTGCGATTTCGCCATCATCCCTGCCGAACGCAAGCCGCCTGCCATCCGGGAAAAACGTCAATCCAAGCAAGGGGATTTCCATGGTCTTGAGGTTCTCACCCGTACTTACATCCAACAGGCTGAAACCTTCAGCGGGCTTGATGACGGCAATCTTCGAACCGTCGGCCGAAAACCCCAACCCTCCAATGTTGGACGAAACGCCAACGAGATTTTTTATTCGCCGACGACTTTTGGCATCCCAGAGCGAGATCGTCGCCCTGGCTTCGTCCGACACGGCTATCATGCCTCCGTCGACGGAGACCGCGATGCAGCGACGCCTGTCCGCAACGCTGTTGTCCAGTCCGAAGCGGGCACGAGAGTCCAGATCCGAAATCAACACGCGACCCGCGCCGTCGGTCGTCACCAGCTGATGGGTTTTGGGAAGGAACGCTTGAACCGCGCCATAGCATTCATTGTGATGATCCAAATTGCCCTCTTGAAGGCGCGAACCAACCTTCGAGTCGATGACCCAAAGATGCGTTTCGACCTTCGAATCGGCAACCAGGAGGTAACCGTCCGTGGACAGCGCGATGGACCTCGGATAGATCGGCCCTCTTCCCAGACTCTCGAACACGCCTCGGCCATCGTTGTCGCGCCATAGAGCGACCGGCCCCGCCTCGGGTGCTAGCATCAAGTGGTTTCCGGAAGGCAGAAATGCCGCAGACCCTACCGGATCAATCGATGCGCCGACGGTCTTGTCGCCCCTGTCGGAATTGGCGTTCAGGAGAACGATAGGAGAACTGTTCGATCGGAGTCCGACGGCCAGAAGCGTTGGTTCTGCGGGCGAGAAACCGACGGAGTCGAGGTCGCCGTCCACGGGAACCGTGCGCAAAAGCTTCAGACTTTCCGCATCCAGAAACTCAACAATCCCCAAGCGATATCCAAGGGCTATGTAGCGGCCATCGGAAGACATGACGGATTGCGTTGGCATGTTTTTCCGAACCGGAATTCTGGCCAGCACGCGGTTGCCCAAGTCCCTGATCGATATTTCTTTATCGGTGGTGACCAGTATCTTCCTGGCATGGTCCGAAAAGGAAACGCTGGTGACGTCGTCACCGAAATCAAACTCGGTGTCCTTGCCGCCCCTGGGGTCAAAAAACAGGACCCTGCCGGGGCTCGATGAAGTGGCCGCCCACCCGGTGCCGTGGCTTTGGATCCCGTCGTAACTCATGTCGAGCGTCTGACGGGAATATATCGGGGCTGCCGCGGCAATGTCGAATACCTCGATACCGCCTGCCTCGGCGACGCCGATTTCTTTTCCATCGTTCGAAAATGCGACGGAATAGATCGCCTTCTGATGCGTCGAATACTCCTGTATGATACGGCCGGTCCCCAAATCCCATAGGAGCAGCCGTCCGTCAGCGCCTCCCGTTACGGCGGTCAGCCCATCCTTGGAGAACGCCAGCGAACTGGTTGGCAGACCAGACGAAGCGCTGGAATTGATGACGCGCAAGAGACGCCCGGTATCCGCGTCCCAAAGCCTTGCTGCCGGATCACCATATGCGCCACCTGTGGCCAGCAGCTTGCCATTGGGAGAAAACACCACGAACGACGCCTCCTGCACCGGCCGCAGGTTGGGCACCAGGGCAGCAAAATTGTCGGGATCGCGACCATCAATGTCCTGTGTAAAAGCGGCGCCGCACAACACCGAATAAACCATGACGAAGTACAGCACCTCGAAAGTTGTACGGCGTGGTCGCATGCGCACCCTCATTGAAAGCTGCCGCGGCTTGCCCTGGACTGTCTTTGCAACAGTGTCAGGCACAGTCATCGCTGCCGAAGATCGACGCGCCACTGCAATGAGCGACGGATCGCAGCGAAGCAGCGCGCAACGATGCATTCGCTTATGACTCCTCGCGCGCTACTGGATCGAGAGCCCGCATATCCCCAGTGTGGTACTTTCTAGTTCGGTGCTTTCTCTGCAACAACATCGATATTGAGAGGCGACAGATCCTCGCCCGGAATGGGCGCTGGCTTTGGTACCGGCTTGCCGTCGAAGAACATCTTGATCTCGTCTTGGCGGCGCTTCTTCAATCCCTTTAGTTCTACGCCTGCCGCGCGTGTCCACCTGAGGAACTGTTCGGGCACGCGATCAAACTGTTTTTTCTTTACGACCGCGAGCAGAGTCGAGTTCTTGAAGTTGTTACCACCAACATTGAAGGCGAAGTCGACGAGCGCGGCATAGGCACCCTCGTCGATATCTTTCGGCACGGCCAGCTGCACCGTAATCTGGGCCTTCGCCATGTCCTCGATAAGCAGTTCTTCGCCGCGCTTTTTCGAGATGCCTTTCAGAAACTCCACTTCGTTGCCTGTACCATCACAGTTCTTTTTAGGAGGTTTTTTTGGCAAGAGGTGGCCGTACCCGACAGTGCAGTAGCCAACGGCATCGTTGTAGCGCTTGGGAACCCATCCTTCCCATTTCTTGGTCAATTCAATGCCTGGCTGGAATACCTTGCGCAGGTCCACCCCCTGCGGCAATACATCCTTGGCGACGCCCAGAAGTTCTTCCAGGAGTATACCTGGCGCATTCTTGCCCTTGAGGGTTTTGACCACCTGACCGGCTTGGACATGTGCGATGGAGACCGTAGTCAGGCATAACGCCAACAGAACAGACCGGGACCATTGCGCTTTTTTGGACCATTGCCCGTCCGATTGCGCATTCTTGAAATCTGTCATTTTCTGTCCTTCTCCTACTACCCAATTAAGGTTGAAGTTCAATATCCAGCCGCGTGGTTGCCCAGGAATCAAGGTCAAAATCCGGAACCTCCGCGGAATCCTTGAAAGCAGGATTCGAGAGTCCGTCGAGAAGCCAGCCAAGCGGGCCGGCGTCTTTAGGATCTAAACCTTGCTGCTCCAGGAAATGGACGTTGACTGGCGAAGTCGTCGCAAGCACTAGGTACGATTCCAGGCCGGCGGGCTTACCTGCCTTCAGGGGCGGCTTTGTCCTGAGTGTGACACCGGCCTGCAATTTTTCCCCCGAACCACCGTCTCCTAAGACATCGACAGAGCCACCGCTTCCCAGTTCAATAATCGAAAAAAAGAGATCCGTTGATCCGGTATTTGCAACGCTGAAGCGAAAATATTCTCCTCGGTTCATCGGCTCTATGCCCGATGACACTACAGGAACTTCGCTCACCACACTTGTCTTCCCGCTCTCCGTCTTAACTGCCACGCGGACAAGAGAAATCTTGACCGCGCCAGCCAGCGGGGAAACGCTGTTCGTTAGCGCGCGCAGGTTTTCCTGCCGAGCTATCTTCTCAAGGGCACCTGTAATGCCATCGACAGCGGCACCGTCATCCTTTGCCGAGACTGTGTAGCCGTGCATGGCTCCAACCTGGTCTCGTGGGGTAATATAGTAGACCCTGTCGCAGGCGGAACTGAGCGACTTGTGATCCTCCATCGGAACAAGCTTGCCACCGTTCAGGCAACCCATCGCGATCATCATCGATGCCTGGCCTGGATCCTGCGCCGTCCTCACCAGCGCGTTGTCGCGCAGCCGGTCAGTGAGTGCAGCCTTAATCGGCAGAACAGCCGCCGCAATGCCGAGCTCTGGCGGCGGATCGGCAATAGCCACCGCAAGCTTTTGCTCAACTGAATAAGGCGAGACGATCCGAACTTTCGACGCTGTGGTCACGGGCTCGCTCGGGGCCTTAACTAGCTTGGCAACCGACGACGCGACGTCTGACGAAATCACGACTGCGCTCGCGATCTTGCCGTCCTCGCCAACCAGTTTGGTTGCCTTGCTGGAATACACGGCCAGAAGCGCGCCTGGTTGAATACCCTGCGCCTCGCCAACCGCGACGAAAATCTCGTCCTGAGCCACATTCGTTACCGGGATGAAAGGGGTCTGGCGCGTTCCAAATCCCCCAAAAACCACTCGGTCGAAGTCTCCTTCCGCTTGGGGATGCTGAGATGGAGCACGTTTCTGAACGGACCTCTCGGTTTGCACAACTGCTTCGCGATAAGTCAGTTGTGGAGATCGCTTGAGTGTCTGGACCAGATAGTAAGTTAGCAGTCCGTCATAATTCCCATCAATATGATCCTCATTGGACACCTCATCAGCCTGGGACCCCTCGATAATAGAGTATGACCTGCCTGAATCCGCGATCGACGCATTCCTGACTTGATGCTCCGCAGGCACCGCGTCTTTCAACAGCCTACCGTCCAGGGGCGCCATTCGACCAACAAGCGTCGGCTCTTTCGAAATCGTGCCTGAGTGGCAGCTGTCAAAGATCAGCACGATGTTGTGGGTGTATTGCTTGAGTTCGGTCAGCCAGGCCTCGATTTCATCGTCGCGTATGTCGGTGCCACCCGGTCCACGGCTGTCCTGTGCCACGATGGTCTCATCATAACCATCGCCCTCGTCGCCATTGTCATCGACCGCCAGGGAGCCGTGACCGCTGAAGTAAAACAGGAACGTCGCATCTGGATGCGCCTTTGCCTTCTCGATCAATTGATCCGCAAATGCCTGTCGAATGCCTGCGTGGGTCGCCTGGGCGTCCAGCAGAATACGGAAATGATCGCTGTCGTCGGGAACGCTGTAGGTGCCGGTCAGCAGTTCCTTCACGAGGCCAACGTCGTTCGCGGTGCCACGAAGATCCGAAGCGTTGTAGGCGGAGCTGGGCGTCTTTGCGTAGCTGTTTATGCCAACAAGAAGCGCGAACACGCCCGGCTCTTCTGCAAAAACGGTGCGAGGACATGCTATTAGAAGCAAAGCCACCAAAAGCGCCCGGTAATGCCGCTTGTCTACTGTGAACATCGTTTCGCTCCCGGGAAATCCGCAAAGATATTCGAATCCTATTGTGCAGGCCAGTCGTTTGCGCTGAGCGGCAAATTCAGTGCGCTCAGATCTTCAACCAAATCGCCCCTGCCGCAGCTGGCGCCATCCTTGTATTGCACTAGCGCCGCATGGAAGCTTCGAAGGAAGGACCAGTAGACCAATGCCGCATCCCTAGAGGTGACGAATTTGTTGAGTTTGTTCTTGAGAGCGACGCAACTGTCGTGGATTTCCGTTTCGGATACTGGCTTGGGGGATGCAAGCGGCATGCCGTCCGTGATCGCCTTAGCAAATCCGGCATCCTTGTCGGTTCCCGCAGATATCAGATCGATAACCGGTGCCCGTGCTGCTCCAACACCGCTCTTCACCTCGGTCAGCGGGAGGGCGAAATTAGAAATTTTGAACCCTTCAGGCGAAAAATTCGTCGGCAGCTGCGAGTTCAGTGTCTTCAGGTATATGTTTACCTTGAAGTTGGTTCCGTTATATCGCAATTGATTGGGAAATCCGTCATCCAGCAATGTGAACGCGCCGGTGGTGTTGTCGACGATCGACACGTCGGTATATTTGCTGAGGAGTTTGGTGAGGATGGTCGCGAAAGGAGCATAGGCGTCTGAAACCGCCTGAACACCCGGTGACAAGCCGGACAGAGAGGCGGTTTTTGATAGTTGCGACAACTCGGTCAGCAACGACATGTCCACCGAAGTATTGGAGCTATATCTGACCTTCATCGAGAACGAGATTGTATTTGTCTCCGAATCCACAACAATGTCGTCGACGAGGATACCGTTCCTGTTGATGACGATGTTTGACTTCTCGGATGTCGTGACAAAGAGGAATTTGCTCTCTTCCCACGTTGCCGACATGATCGGCTCGGTGGCAATGATCTTGTCGCCAATCGCCACATCGAGACTTACGATATAGTTTCCTGACTTGTTTTGGAATCTCGATTTTATCAACGATTGCAGGAACGCCGAAGCCGATTGGCTTCTTGCAACGCCATCTTTTCCAGTAAACGCGAAATCGTATGTGATGAGCCCATAAACCAGCCGAGGCTCAACGTCCGCGAAGCTGGGGCGCGTTACGGAGGTAAACTCATCGGCCAGTGCGCCAAAGGATTGGGAAAGTACTAGAACAAGAGCTGCAATCAGTTGCTTGAAGCGCATTTCACCCCCCGATTGGCTTCTTAAATCGTACTCTCCATTTCTATAATTAGAAAGGGGAACGCATACTCAATGAAGAGATTTCTGTTCCGTAGCACCACAGGTTAGCCGGCTGCAGTCGATAATCTGCGTCCCAAAAGATGAACAACGAAGTCGACGCGCCGTCCATGCCAAGCTAAAAGAAATTGAGTCCCTACCTGACACACGCTGACGGACCGACAGGCGCACCCCGCGAGGCTACAGCATTGGTGCTGAGGAAATCTGCTGCGTCGCTTGATCAGAGGCATCAGCAAGATCTCGGTAGACCGACCTACGCGAGGTCAACCATCTAACTGGCGGCGGATCAGGGATATACCCGCGACGATCCTCGCAAGACAGGTCAGCGCCGCTGTACAATAGGCGCCTCAAGCGGCTGGTTGGCCAGCCCATCGCAGGAACGAAAATGGAAGAGAAGCAGAACTGTTGTGTGCAATTTTTGCACACAACTTCTCATAACTATTTGATTTTATTTATCTATCTGCCCTATCCATCAACGGAGTATCCGGAGGGGTTGGGCAGCAGACACGACACAATGTGCGGGTGGTCGGGCTCGAACCGACACTCCTTTCGGAACTGGAGTTTGCATCCGCTGCCTCTACCATTCGGCCCCGCCGCACCTTGCCGCCTATCCTAGCCTACCGTTGCTAGCAGGCACGCTGCTCTTCCGTGGGGCGGATTCGCAGTTTGTCCACAACCCCATTTCTCGCAGGAGCGCGATTTCGGCGTCGGACGCCGCCAACCGTCCAAAACCGGCTGAAAAGCGGGCTTAATTTCCCAAAATCGAGCCGGTGCGACCCAACTCTGAACGCCAGAACAATCAGCGATTTCAGCCGGTCAGAATGGCGCGCCCGGTGAGATTAGAACTCCTGCCCCCAGATTCGTAGTCTGAGGGAACGAGGCCCCGGCGGACCGGAAAAGCCGCCCCGTGGATAGATGCGTGCCGCCCGCAGGCAGCATTCGGACCACCGCGGACGGGGACAGTCGGTCCCGCGTCCCGTCCTCCCGCCGGCGCTATGCTGACGCTCCTACGGCTGTCCCGTTCACCGCCCGCGGCGGGGGCGAATTTCCTCCGTCCTACGCGCGCGACAATCGTCCGCTGTTGCGGACGCCCGAAGGACTGCGGCTTATACGCCGTTCTTCCTTAGAGCGCCGACGCTCGCCGGCGCGGAGCGGTAGGTTAAGGATGTCACTGTCTCCGGAACGTTGGCGATCACGAGAGTCAGATTGGTGGTCGCACCTTCCCACCGGCCTTTTTCTAGCCGGAAGCCCGAGACGGTCCTACCGTAGTCAGAATCCGCTTTCAGTCTTGCGCGAAGTCGCCGTAGAGGTCCGTGACGCACCGGTATCGACAGATGTTCTCAATGAAGATCGCTTTGTAGAGCCCGAGCGCGGGAGGTCGTGTCCGTCTTCACCATTCGCGGACCGATCATCCCAACCGAGACTTAGTTTGAGGTACAAGATGACCGAACCACTGTATCTGACGCCCGAGGAAGTGACCGAACGTTTTCGCGGCGCTATCTCGACCGGGACATTGGCCAACTGGCGAGCAATGCGCATCGGGCCAGCTTTCGTGAAGATTGGAAAGTCCATCGTCTATCCCGTGGCCGACCTAAACGAATGGGCAAGTCAGCAAACCGTTTCGTGCCGTGCGACAAATCGACTCAACGGGAAGCAGCATGAGCAATCGTGAACCTAGTCGAATAGAGTTCGCATACGCACCCAGAAACCGCCTCCACTAACCTCACTATCGCAATTTTATCATGAAATATCAATTAGATATGAAGCAGAGACGGGTGATGCACAACCACCCGTCGGGCGATCCGACGCCATCACGTGCCGATATCGACATGACCAAAGAGATCATCGACGCTGCCAAGCGGCTGGGCATTTCCGTGCACGACCACATCATCATCGGTCGCAAGGGCTATTCCAGCATGAAGGGCTTGCTGCTGATCTAGATCATCGGCTCGGCGAAGCTATCCGAATGAAAGCAGGCAATTCGCCGACGCAGTCTTTCGGCTTAAGAATTGAAAAACGTTCAATTCTGGAACGAATGACCCGCAATTGGGGGCCACATCGCCATAGTTTTCCAAGTTTCTCTGCAAATTCCAGACCTTTTTAGAAGATAATTCCGTTGAGGGGCGGCATTTCCGTTGATACCGTTTGAAACGCTTCAATCGGAGCCAACCATTGCAACGCAAGCGCCCAACCATAGCGGATGTCGCACGCGCGGCCGGTGTCTCCATCGGAACGGTGTCGAACTTCATCAACGGGACTGCCGGCCTGAAGGAGGCCACGCGCGAACGCATTGAAAAGGCGATCGCCACGCTGATGTACCGGCCGAGTTCGTTTGCGCGTTCGCTGCCGGGCCGCGCGCCCCACAGGCCGAAGAATCTCGATCATCTGCCGAGGCTCCTGGTCGCGGGCCGGGTCAGTGTCGACTTTCTCTGCCGCGTGGACGTCCTGCCGCATCGCGACGACCGCATCACAGCCAGTCATATCGAGAAGGCGCTGGGCGGGCCCGCGGCCAATCTCGCGGTTGCCGCCGCCGGTGTTGGGGCGCCCTACGCTCTCGACGTGGAACTGGCGACGGCGGTCGGTGAAGACCCGGAGAGTGACTGGGCGCTCGGCGCGCTTTCCAAACTGGGCGTCCACGCATTGCCGATCCGCAACACGCCCAACAACCGCCTTTCGCAGGCCATCGTGATCATCGAGCGCAATGGCAGCCGCACGATCATCAGTGAACCGTTCGAACTCGGCGAGATCGATCTGACCGCCAATCTGGACATCCAGCCCGAACCGCGCCCGGCCTGTCTTCACATCGAAGGCTTCCACTACGAAACGATGACCGCTTCCATCGCGCGCTTTCATCAGGCCGGCTGGAGGGTGAGCCTGCATTCGGCCGGCCTGCCCAAGAGCGCACGCACGCCTGAAACCTTCACGCAGATGGTCCGGCACATCGACCTGACCTTCATCAACGATGTGATGATGCGGGAGATTTTCGACTTTCGCTCCAGGATGGCGACGATGATCGAAGAGGTGCGGCTGATGCTGGCACGCATCAAGCCGCGCGGAACGGTCGTGCTCACTCTCGGCGAGTTTGGCGCGGTCGTCTTTACGGCGAATGGCGGACCGCAGATCGAGGTGCCGGCACTGCCTGTCGACCGCGTCGATGCGACGGGCGCCGGCGACAGCTTCGCCGGCATATTCCTAAGCCTCTGGCTGCATGGTGCGTCGCTGGACGACGCCGCCCGCCATGCGGCGATCGGCGCGAGCCTGACGACCACGGTCGAAGGCGCACAGGGCTACATCGCGGATTTCGTGACTTTGAAGGCCGCCGCCTTGGCGAACAACGCCATGTTGGCAAGCTGAACCAACAACTTACGGGAACCCAGGAGAGTATTGGTCATGGCGAAAACAAGAGTGCTTCTGGTCGGCGAGAGCTGGATGAGTTCGGCGACCCACTACAAGGGGTTCGATCAGTTCGGCAGCGTCACCTTTCACCTGGGCGCGACGCCGCTGGTCGATGCCTTGAAGAGCAGCGAATTCGACCTCGACTACATGCCGGCCCATGAAGCCGTCGAAAAGCTGCCTTTCACCACGGAGGGCCTGTCGCAATACAAGGCCATCATCCTCTCCGACATCGGCGCGAACTCGCTGCTGCTTCACCCCGATGTCTGGCTGCACGGCAAGACAGTGCCCAACCGGCTCAAGCTTCTGCGCGACTGGACGCAGGCCGGTGGTGGCATGGTCATGATCGGCGGCTATTTCTCTTTCCAGGGCATCGACGGCAAGGCGCGCTGGCACCGCACGGCCGTCGAGGAGGCGCTGCCGGTAACCTGCCTCCCCTATGACGACCGGCTCGAGATTCCCGAAGGGTTCCGGCCTGAAATCACCGGTCCCAAGGATCACCCGATCTTTGCCGGCATCGAAGGCGAATGGCCGCTGCTGCTCGGCGCCAACGAGGTCGTCGCTCGCGATCGCGATGACGTCGAAATCCTCGCACGGTTGCCGCAGGATCACGGCGGTCATCCGCTGCTGGTCACCGGCCGCCATGGCCAGGGCCGCACGCTGGCCTGGACGTCGGATATCGGCCCGCATTGGCTGCCCAACAGCTTCGTGGAATGGCCGGGCTATGCGCGTCTTTGGACCAACGTGCTGCGCTGGGTCAGCAAGGCCGTCTAGCCGACCAGCAACCGCCGGGGAACCGCCATGACAGAACCGTTTCTTGTCGCCAGAAATATCGCAAAGCGCTTCGGCGCTCTGACCGCGCTTGCCGATGTCGACCTGGAAATCCGCTCCGGCGAGGTGCTGGCGCTTCTCGGCGACAACGGCGCCGGCAAATCCACCTTCATCAAGATCCTGGCGGGCGCCCATCCGCCCAGCGATGGAAAGCTTCTCATCGAGGGCAATCCGGTGGCTTTCTCCTCGCCCAAGGATGCGGCGTCGTCGGGGATCGCGACGATCTTTCAGGAACTGGCGCTCTCGGAAAACCTGTCGATTGCCGAAAACGTCTTTCTCGGCCGCGAATTGAAACGCTCCATTTTGGGTATTCCCTTCCTGAAGCGCAAGGAAATGCGCCAGCGCGTCGACGGCCTGCTGAAAGAGCTCGACGCGCATATTTCCGATCCGGAAGCACCCGTCGGCAGCCTGTCCGGCGGTCAGCGCCAGGCCGTGGCCATCTGCCGGGCCCTCAATCTGAATGCCAGGCTGGTCATCATGGACGAGCCGACGGCGGCCCTTGCCGTCGCCGAAACCCGCAAGGTCCTGGCACTGACGCGGCGGCTTGCCGCGCGCGGTTGTGCCGTCGTCCTCATCAGCCACAACATTTCCGAAGTGTTCGAGGTTGCCGACCGCATCGTGGTGTTCCGGCGCGGCCGCAAGGTGGCCGAACGGCTGGCGGCCGAGACCAATCACGAGGAAGTCGTTTCGCTCATAACAGGCGCTCATCCCGACGTGCGGGCGCTTGAAAAATCAAACTGAAATGCACGTCCATTCCAGAGAGGATAAACCAATGCTTTCTCAACTCAAAAAAGCGCTCGCCGTTTCCGTGCTGTCACTCGTGGTCGCCACGGCGGCGGATGCCGCCGACAAGCCCAAGGTCGCCTTCGTCCCGCAATTGATCGGCATACCCTATTTCAATGCCATGGAAGCCGGCGGGAATCGCGCCGCGAAGGACCTGGGCGTCGATTTCATCTATTCCGGCCCCGTCGACACCAACCCGGTCGATCAGTTGCAGATCGTGCAGAACCTGATCGACCAGGGTGTCCAGGCGATCTCGGTCAGCGTGCTGGATGCGTCCAGCATCGCGCCCGTCGTCGAGAGCGCCAAGGCCAAGGGCATCAAGCTTTTCACCAGCGACAGCGATGCACCCGACAGCGGCCGTGCCGTCTATGTGGCGCAGGCGACCGACGAAGGGCTCGGCACGACGATCATCGATGAGTTGGTGAAGCGCGTCGGCGAGGACGCCACGATCGGCATCGTCTCCGGCGAGGCGACGGCGTCCAATCTCAACGCCTGGATCGGCTTCATGCAGAAAGAGGCCACCGCCAAATATCCGAAGCTGAAACTGCTCGCTCCGCAATTCGCTGGCGGCACGGCCGAGCGCGCCGCGCAGATATCAGGCGATCTCATGGCCGCCAATCCCGACATCAAGGCCATCATCGCCGTCGCATCCTCGACCTGTCCGGGCGTCGCCCAAGCCATCGAAACCGCCGGTAAGATCGGCTCCGTCATAGGCACGGGCTATTGCAGCCCGAACACGGCGCGATCCTACCTGAAGAGCGGCGCCTTCGGCTTCACCGTGCTGTGGGATCCCGAACAACTGGGCTATCTCACGGTCTGGGCCGGCAAGCAGTTGATCGACGGCAAGAGCTTCGAAGCGGAAAACAAGATCGCCGGCCTCGAAAAGCCCGCCACCTATGATGCCGCCAAGGGCATCCTGCTGCTCGGGCCGCCGGCGGTCTTCACCAAGGACAATGTCGACAAGTTCAACTTCTGAGCCTTGGGATGAACAGGGTGCGACAGTTTGGAAACGGCGTTTTGGCCATGAACGGGCGGGAGTGGTCCTTGCTTGCCGCCTGTCTCCTGGCGATCGTCATCTTTTCTGTCGCATCGCCCCACTACGCGACGCCAGGCAATGCGGCGACCGTCCTGCGCAACAGCGTCGAACTGCTGCTGATCGGCCTTGGCATGACCTTGCTGCTGGCCATGGGCGGCATCGACGTCTCGATCGGCATCGTCATGGGTCTGGCGGCAATAGCGATCGGCCGTGTGCTCGGCGCCGAGGGCAATCCGCTGCTGGCGCTCATCGCTGGCCCTGCGGTCGGTGCGCTGCTCGGCTGCGTGACGGCCACCGTCGTCGTCCTCGGTCGCGTTCCGGCAATCGTGGGAACGCTCGGCCTGCTTGGCGTCTACCGCACCGCCGTCTTTGTCCTTCTCGGCGGGCAGTGGCTCTCGGGCCTGCCCTCGAGCCTCACCAATCTTCTGGCAACCACCGTACTCGGCATTCCAGTCCCAGCCATCGTCATTGCCATCGCCTATCTGGTCGTCTGGCTGGCGTTGCGGCGAACCCCCTACGGGCCGCACCTGCTGGCGATCGGCAATTCCGAGGAAAAGGCCCGGCTGTCCGGAATCCCCGTGGTCAAGGTACGCTTCATGACCTTCGTCATCAGTGGCGTCCTGACTGGCATTGCCGCCACGTTTTACGTCGCCACCTACCGCAACGTGGAGATGACGATCGGCAGCACGCTGGCGCTCGATGCGATCGCCGCGGTCATTCTCGGCGGCACGAGCATATTGGGCGGCAGATGCAGCTTGATCGGCACGGTCTTCGGTGTACTGCTTCTGAGAATTCTCCAGAATGGATTGCTCTTGATCGGCGTTCCCTCGCTTTGGCAGCCTGTGGTTACCGGTGTTCTCATCATCGGCGTGCTCGGCTTCGAAGCCGTCTCCAACCGGCTGCCGCTTGCCCAATTCCTGCGAGCCCGCGCATGAACAGGATCCGAAACCTGCGGGGCCCCGCCCTCACTTTGGCTCTGCTGTGCGGTCTCTGGCTGCTCGTTATTGTCGGCCTGCTGGCGCTCAAGCCTTCGGTCTTCAATCTCGGCACCGTCACCACAATTTTGCAATTTTCGACGATCCTGGCCCTGGTCGGCCTTGGACAGGCGCTGGTCGTCCTGGCCGGGGGTGCGGGCATCGACCTGTCCGTTGGCGGCGCCGTTTCGCTCTCGGCGATCGTTGCCATGCTTTCCCTGAAGCTGGGGTTGCCACCCCTTCTGTTGCCGGTCGTCTGCATCCTGGCTGGCGCTATGCTCGGCGCCTTGAACGGATGGCTGGTGAACGGGCTCGCCCTTCTCCCCTTCATCGCGACGCTGGGAACATTTTTCGTGTATTCCGGCCTGGCGCTTGCGGTCACCGGCGGCGCGGCCCAGTCCGGCGTGCCTGCCTGGCTGCTAGTTTGGGGGCGCGGTGCGATCATGGGCATCCCCGTGCCTTTCCTTACGCTCGCCGTCCCCTGCTTCGCGCTTGCCGGTCTCGTGCTGCTCTCGACGGCCTGGGGGCGCTGGATCTACGCCATGGGCTTCAATGAACGTTCGGCCAAACTGGTCGGCATCCCGGTCGATCGCGTGCGCTTCATCCTTTATGTGCTGAGCGGCGCGCTTGCCGGTGCGGCCGGCCTCGTCTCTCTCGCCTGGCTCGGCAGCGGCAGGCCCAATATCGGCCAGAACCTCGAACTGGAATCGCTGACCGCGGCCATGCTGGGAGGCATCGTCATCACTGGCGGGCGCGGTGGCGTCGGCGGCGTGTTCGCGGCCGTCCTGCTGCTGGTCACGCTGAAGACCGGCCTTCTGCAATTGAACATCAACACGGTCTGGCAGGTGGGGATTGTCGGCGCCCTTCTGGTTTTCGTCCTTCTCGCCGACCGACTTTCCCAACGTTGGAGATAACAATGCCTTCCATGGAAGAGACCATCGCCGCGCGCGTCGAGGCAGCCGCCGAGCGCATCGTTAAGACGCTGAGCGATCTCGTCGCCTTCCCTTCGATCGTGAAATCGAATCCGAAGGAGGCCGGCCCCGGCGAGCGGGATTGCCAGCTCTACCTGCAAAAGCGCCTTGAGGCACTCGGCTTCTCGACCGATCTCTGGGATCCAGACGGCCCGGCACTCTACGAAAAATACAAGGGACGTGCCGGCGCCAACAAGGGCAGGACGTTCGAGGGCCGGCCCAATCTCGGCGGCGTTTTGAAAGGCACCGGCGGCGGGCGGTCCATCATGCTGACCGGCCATATCGACGTCGTGCCGCCGGGTGCCGCCGGGCACTGGACCACCGATCCCTTCCAGCCTGTCCTGAAAGATGGATTCCTGCACGGTCGCGGCACGGTCGACATGAAGGGCGGCGTCGCTTGCATGCTGATGGCGGTCGAAATCCTGAAGGAACTCGACGTTTCCCTCTCCGGCGACGTCGTCTTCACCACCGTCGTCGACGAGGAAATCGGCGGCATGGGGTCGCTCGCCATGGTTGATCGCGGCTTTCGCGCCGACGCCGGCATCATGACGGAACCGACGGCGAACAGGATCGCACCGCTTTGTCACGGCATTCTGTGGGGCAAGATCATCATCGACGGCATAGGCGGCCATGCCGAACTGACGCCGAACGCCTGGTATTCGAGCGGCCCGGTCGACGCCGTCCAGCTTTGCCGGCAGATCCTCGACGGCATCGACATCCTCAACCGGCGATGGATGTTCGATCCCAGGAAGAACCACCCGCTGATGGACCTGCCCAACCAGATCATCGTCACCCAGATCAATGCCGGCGAACATCCATCCTCCATGGCAGGACGCGGCGAGATCATCATCGACGCACAGTATCTGCCGAGCGAGCATGACGAGTTCAGGCTGGGCGGCAATGTCAAACGCGAAATCGAAGAGCACATCGCCAATGTCTGCCAGGCGGATCCTTATCTGCGAAAGCACCCTGCCCGTGTCGAATGGATCCTCGATGCCGATTGCGCCGAGATCCCGTCGGACAACCCCTTTGTCGGCCTGTTCCAGGAGGCCGTCAAAGCAGCCGACCTGTCGCCGGCCCTGAGCGGCTTCGGCGCACACAGCGACATCGGCCTGCCGACCGGCCTGGGCAACACCCCGACCGTCAACTTCGGTCCTGGCGATCCGGCGCAGGCGCATCAGCCGAACGAGCGCGTTTCGGTGCGCGATCTCGTCGACTGCACGAAGGCCATCGCCTTAGCGGTGGAGAAATGGTGCCGATAGTTTTTAGCTGACTGCGAGCGGCAGGAAGTTTGCGGAAGACGTCCGGGAGGAGCGGCGAGAGCAATTCCAGGAAAAGTGTGTACGGTTTTCCCGGGAAAAGCGCGTAGCGCTTTCCCTATGGAATTGCGCAAAAACAAAGAGATAGAGCGGTTCGCCGTTTCCATGAAACGGTGAACTGCTCTAAGAGGCCGCCCGTCAGCCACCAAACCTCGGCTCGGGAACTCCGGTCACGCCAAGGCCGGTGATGGCGAACAGGCTGCCGCGCAGCACGCCATCGCCGGGAAAACGCGGCAGCGGCGGCTTGGCCATCGAGGTGACGTAGAGCGTGTCGAGCTTCGGTCCGCCGAACATGGCGCTGGTGATCTTCTTCACCGGCATGTCGATGATACGGTCTATGCTGCCGTCCGGCGCGTAGCGTACCAGGCGGCCGTCATAGACCAGCGCATTCCACAGACAGCCTTCGGCATCGACGGTCGAGCCGTCGGCGGCACCACCGCGGCTGGTATCGACGCGAACGAAGGTGCGGCGGTTGCTGGCCGTACCGGTCTCGATGTCGTAATCATAGGCCCAGATCTCGCCGGTCCAGGTGTCGGCGAAATAGAAGGTGCGGTCGTCGGGGCTCCAGCATGGACCGTTGGAGCAGATGATGCCGGAATCGATCCTGGTGACGGAGAAATCCGGATCGAGCCTGTAAAGGCCGCCGGACGGCCCCTCTTCCATCGTGTCCATCGAGCCGGCGAAGAAGCGGCCGCGCCGGTCGACCTTGCCGTCGTTGAGACGGTTCATTGGCTTGTCCGGCTCCGGATCATGGATCGGCGTCACCTCGCCGGTGGCGAAATCGAGCAGATGGAAACCGCGCTGCAACGAGACGACAGCGCCGCCGCCATCCTTGCGCAGCGCCATCGAGCCTATCTTCATCGGCACGTCCCAGGAGCGGATCTCGCGCCCGTCGGCGGTCGCGCGGAAGACGCGCCCGTCGAAACTGTCGATCCAGTAGAGGCGCTCCTGCTCGACGTCCCAGAGCGGTCCCTCGCCAAGCGTGGTCTTTACGTCCACCACGACTTCGATCTTCATGCCGTCCTCCTCTTTGTTGGCTCGCGCAGCGATTGGCCGCGTCAAAAAGCGACCTTGTCGCCGCCTTTCAGTGACAGGATCTCGCGCGCCTCGTCCGGCGTCGCCACCTCCATGCCGATCCCTTCGATGATCTTGCGTGCCAGCACGACCTGTTCGGCATTCGACTTGGCAAGCTTGCCCCTGCCGGCCCACAGGCTGTCCTCCAGCCCGACCCGGATATTGCCGCCGAGGGCCGCCGACTGCGCGGCGATGCGCAACTGGCTGGCGCCGGCGCCGAGCACCGACCAGCGGAACTGGTCCCCGAACAGCCGGTCCGCTGTGCGCTTCATATGCGCGACATCCTCCGGATGCGTGCCGATGCCGCCCAGCAGGCCGAACACCGACTGCACGAAGAAGGGCGGTTTCACCAGCCCACGGTCTGCGAAGTGGGAGAGATTGTAGAGATGCGCGATGTCATAGCACTCGAACTCGAACCGCGTGCCGTTGTCGTAGCAAGTCGCGAGAATGTACTCAATGTCCTTGAACGAGTTGCGGAAGACGAGGTCGCGCGTCGCTTCCAGATGCGGCTTTTCCCAGTCGAACTTGAAGGTCTCGTATTTGTCGGCGAGGTGATAGAGCCCGAAATTGATCGAGCCCATATTGAGCGAGGCTACCTCCGGCTTGAACTGGGCGGCCGGGCGCACCCGCTCCTCGACCTTCATGTAGGGGCTGCCGCCGGTGGTGATGTTGATGGCGGCGTTGGTGCCTTGCTTGACGCGCGGCAGGAAACGGGCAAAGGCCTCCGGCGTCTGGTCGGGCTTGCCGGTCTCCGGATCGCGGGCATGCAGATGCAGGATCGCGGCGCCAGCTTCCGCGGCGGCGATCGCCTCCGAGGCGATCTGGTCCGGCGTGATCGGCAAATAGGGCGACATGGTCGGCGTGTGGATCGCCCCCGTCACCGCGCAGGTTATGATGACCTTGCCCCTGGCCGCCGTGGCGCCGGGCTTGCGGCTGGTTTCTTTCATTGTCCGAACTCCTGATCCGATTTCTTCTTGTGCGCCGCCAGTGCCATCAGTCGGCGATCCCGCCATACCTGCCGATCGCCCAGTTTCTCCCTGGGCAAGCGCCTGCTACGCTCGGCCTCGACGGTTTCCATCACCTCGCCCGCCCAGTCGACGCGGCGCAGCATCTGCGGAAAAATATTGGAATAGATGCCCTGGTAGCGCTCGGCATAGTCGCGCACGCCGCCCGGCGCGTTGAGATCGATGGTCTCGAAGGGCCCCATGAACGACCAGCGCAGCGCCAGCCCGTCGCGGATGCCGATATCGACGTCCTCAACGCTGGCATAGCCGTCGGCGACAAGCCGGAACGCTTCCTCGAGCAGCGCCCCTTGCAGCCGGTTCATGATGAAGCCGTCGAGCTCGCGCTTCATCACCAGCGGTGCGTGGCCGGCATCGATGAGGAAGGCGCGGGTCCTTTCGAGCGTCTCGGAGGACGTCCACGGCGCCGGCACCACCTCCGCCGCCGGAATGAGATAGGGCGGGTTGATCGGATGCACGACCAGGCAGCGGTGCCGCCCCGGCAGATGATCGGTGAATTTCGAGGGCAACAGCGCCGAGGTGGAGCTGGCGATCACCGCTTGCGGGCCGGCCAGCGCGTCGATGTGCGAGAACACCTCGCGCTTCACCTCGAGATTTTCCGGCGTGTTCTCCTGGATATGCACGGCACCGGCCAGCGCCGCGTCCATGTCTCCCACGACCGAGATACGCTCGAGCACCGCGTGCGCGGTCTGCTCACGCAGCAGGTCGTTCGAAGCGAGATCGCCGAGCACGCCTTCTATGTAGTCGCGCGCGCCGCCTGCCGCGACCGGCGACTGGTCCCACATGCGCACGTCATGGCCGGCGCGCGCGAAGCTGATCGCCCATGCCCGTCCGATGAACCCGCTTCCGACAATTGCAACCCTGGCCATGGCTTGCTCCTCAAAGCGTTTCGACGTTGCCGTCGACGCCGAGCGACTGGCCTGAAATGTTGATGCCCGCGTCGGACAGCAGGAATGCGACCATCGAAGCCACGTCGTACGGGCTGGTCATGCGGCGCAACGAGATGTTCTGCAAATAGCGTTCGGTCATCTCCTGATGGCTGATGCCGACCTGTTTGGCGCGTGCCGAGATGACGCTCTCGATGCGCGGCCCCTCTATGATGCCCGGCAGGATGGCGTTGACCCTGATGCCGTGCGGCCCGAGCTCCTTGGCAAGGCTCTGCGTGAAGCCGATGACGCCGAATTTGGCCGCCGAATAGGGCGTGCGGAACGCATAGCCGTGGCGGCCGGCCGCCGACGACATCGAGACGATCGAACCGCCGCCGGCCCCCTTGATGAGCGGCACGGCGCGCCGTGCGCACAGGAACTGGCCGGTCAGGCCGATGTCGAGACAGCGCCGCCAGTCGGCCGGATCGATTTCGTCGACGCCGCCGGTCGGCCCGGCGATGCCGGCATTGTTGATCAGTGCGTCGAGGCCGCCAAGTCTCTCCTTCACCGCGTCGAACAGCCGGTCGACGTCGTCGTCGCGCGAGACGTCGGCCTTGACCGCAGCGACGAGCGCCATCTTCTTGGGGGCGGCCGCCAGGGCTTCGTCGGACACATCGCAGACGACGATGCGCGCACCGAGCCGCGACAGCGTTTCGGCAATGGCGAAGCCAATGCCGCCGGCGCCTGCCGTCACCAGGACACGTTGCCCTTTGAGCCCTGCCAGGAATTCGTCCGGCGATTTGGGTGCGCTCGTGCTCATCATTCCATTCCCTTCATTGAATGCGTCTTTCGCGCAGCGCCATGACGGCACTGAGCACCACCAGTCCGAACAGGATCGCCCGTGTGGCGTAGGGCAGCGTCGTGCCGGCCAGCAGCATCTGCAGCGCCGTCAACAGCAGCACACCGCCGAGCATGCCGAGATAGTGCCCGCGCCCGCCGGTGATCAGCGCGCCGCCGACCACGACAACGGCGATGGACGGCAGGAGATAGTCGTCACCCATGCCAAGGCTGGCCTGGCCGGAAAAACCGGTCAGCATGACGCCGACGATCGCCGCGCACAGCGCCGACAGCATGTAGACGAAGATCAACGTCCGTCCGACGGCGATGCCCGAAAGCTGGGCCGCGCGCGGGCTGTTGCCGATGCCGTAGACCTTGCGGCCGAAGGCAGTGCGGCCGAGCAGCAGCACCGCAAGGGCCACGACGATGACCATGAATGGCACGACCGGCGTCACCACCCATAGCTTGCCGGTCATGAACCAGCGCAGCATGGGCGAGGAGAAGCCGGCCGGCGTGCCTTGCGAATAGAGAAGCGCGAAACCTTGCAGGATGCCGTTGGTGGCGAGCGTCATGACGATCGGTGAGATGCCGAGGAAAACGATGCCGATGCCGTTCGCCAGTCCGATAAGACAGGCGATGGCGAGCACCACCGGCAGCGCATAGGCGAGTGCCGCGTCCGATCCGTTGACCATGCCGGCAAGGAGGATGCCCGACAGGCCAATCGTCCATGGCACCGATAGGTCGAGTCCACCGGTGAGTATGACGCTGCCCTGCCCGAGCGCAAGCACGGCAAGGAAACTCGACAGCACGAACAGCGAGTTCCAGTAGGTGGGATTGAAGATGGCCCGGCCGAGCCAGATCTGGGTGACGATCATGACGACGGCCAGGCAGACGTAAGCCGGCAGCGCGTAGCGCAGCGCCTCGGCATTGCGAACGCGAAAGCCGGGTGCCTGTCCCGGAACGGCGGGCTTGTGGGCGATGCGCAGCCTGCGGTCGGTGGGGTCGAGTTGCGACGGCAGCATGCCGGCGCGCCATGCGGCGAACCGCGCGCGCAAGGCGCGGACCTGGTAGGCAAGCACGGAGCCATGCGACAGCGAGCCCGCGAGAACGGCAAGGATGAGGATGGTGCCCTCGGCGATGGTCGAATAATAGGCCGAAACGTTGAGGACGAGCAGGACGTTGACGACCATCATCAGGATATAGGCGCCGAAGACGGTGCCGAACGGACCACCCTGCCCGCCGCCGAGCCGCGTGCCGCCGACCACGACGGCAGCGAACATCGACAACAGCAGCGGATTGCCGACCAGCGGATCGCCGCTGCCGGTCTGGGCGCTGATGAACACACCGGCAAGCCCGTAGCAGCCACCGGCGATGACATAGACGAGGAAGCGCACGAGAGCGACGCGCACGCCGACTGCGGACGCGGCGTCTGGATCGCTGCCGACCGCGTAAAGCGCCGTGCCGAACCGCGTGCCTTTCAGCCAGAACCATGCCAGCAGGACCATGCCGATGACGACCAGCGGCATGGGCAACCAGCCCGGGATCGCATCGCCGAGATAGAAGGCGCCGAGATCGGGCGAGACGAAGCCGCCGGGCTTGTCCATGACCAGCAGTGTGATGCCTTGCAAGATGAACATGGTCGACAGCGTGACGACGATGGGCTGCATGCGCAGCACCGCGATGAAGAAGCCGTTGAACGCCCCGACGAGCATGCCGACGCCAATGCCGGCCATCGTCCACAGCCAGACGCTCGTTCCGGTCGCCATCGGATCCATCGACGTGGCCAGCACCACATTGACCAGCGAAACCACGGCGCCCGCCGACAGGTCGAAGCCGCCGGACAGGATGACGATGGTCTGGCCCATCGCCGCCAGCGCCGAGGTGGCGCCGCCGCTCGACAGGAACGAGATGTCGAAATAGCTGAGCCGCCCGGCGCTGATCAGGTCGACGACGACGAGCAGCACTGCAAAGACGATCGCCGCGATGATGGCGCCGCGATGCCGCGCCAGGAGGCGCACCAAGGGTCCGGCCTGTCCGGTTGTTAACGAACCGACCGCGCTCACTGTGCTGCCTCCAGCATATTGCCGCCATGTCCCAGCGCCGGACGCATGATCGCGCTCTCGGTGATCTCGTCGCCGGCGAGCTCGGCCACCAGCCGTCCGTCATAGAGAACGAGCACGCGGTC
Source organism: Mesorhizobium sp. B2-8-1 (assembly GCF_006440955.1). NCBI lineage: Bacteria > Pseudomonadati > Pseudomonadota > Alphaproteobacteria > Hyphomicrobiales > Phyllobacteriaceae > Mesorhizobium > Mesorhizobium sp. B2-8-1. The sequence continues at coordinate 157,919 of NZ_VFTX01000013.1, forward strand.
GCATTGATGGACGAGTTCGGGAATTTCGGTCGAATGCAGCAGGATCGAGCCGCCCGCCGCCACATAGTTGCGCATCATCACGTAGAGCTCATGCTTGGTGCCCACATCGATGCCACGGGTCGGGTCGAAGAGCAGCAGGATGCGGCTTTCGGCGACCAGCCACTTGGCGATGGCGATCTTCTGCTGGTTGCCGCCGGAAAAGGCGCCGGCCCTTGTCCACAGCGCACGCTTGTCCACCTCGACCGTCGAGAAGGCCGCCTGCACGGCGCGTGCTTCCTCCTCCTCGCGGATCAAGCCGAGCCGGGTGAAGCGGCCGACCACCGGCAGCGATGCATTCTGCCGGCCCGACAATTTCAGGAACAGGCCTTCGGTCTTGCGATCCTCCGGCACCAGCCCGATCGCCATGTTGGGCCTCAGCGCATCGGCCGGCGAGCCGAGCCACACTTTGCGGCCGTCGACCATGACGTGGCCGCGTTCGATCTCGGCCATGCCGAAGCAGGCGAGGAACAGGTCTAGCTGGCCCATACCCTGAAGTCCGGCGATGCCGAGGATTTCGCCCCTGCGCAAATCGAAACTGGCGCCGTCGAGTTTTCTGCCCGCCTTGAGGTCGCGCACGCCGAGCACCGGCGGACCGAAGACGGCCGCGCCCTCAGGCTTTGGCGGAAAGGTCTGCGCGAGGGCGCGGCCGATGATCTTCTCGATCACATCCTCATCCGAGATGTCGGCCACCGGTGCGGTGATGATGTGGCGGCCATTCCGAAGGATGGTCAAGGTATCGCAGAAGGCCCGCACCTCACGCATGCGGTGGGTGATGAACACGACCGTCGTTCCGGCGGCCTTGAGCCGCGCGATGATTGTTCCCAGCCATTCGACGTCGCCGCCCGAAAGCGTCGAGGTCGGCTCGTCCAGCAACAGGATGCGCGGCTTGCGGTAGACGGCGCGCGCGATCTCGACCTTCTGGCGGACCGCGAGATCGAGCGTCGCCACCTCGGCGTCGAGATCGACCGAAAAACCGAGATCGGCAATGTGCCGGCCGACTGCCTTGCGCGCGGCCGACCGCCTGATCAATCCGGTCGGGCCGGATGGCGCATAGGGCAGCAGCATATTGTCGAGAACGCTGAGGTCGCGGACCAGCGTCATCTCCTGGAACGCCGTCTGCACCCCGCGTTCATGCGCGGCGCGCGGCGAACCGAGCGCGGCCGGCGCGCCAAGGATGCTGATCTGGCCCTGATCGGGCCGCACCAGTCCCGATAGGAGCTTGACCAGCGTCGACTTGCCGGCGCCGTTCTCACCCAGCAAAGCGTGCACGCTGCCAGGCGAGATCGCGAAGGAGACGTCGTCAAGCGCGACCGTCGCGCCAAACGCCTTGCGTATGCCGTTGACGGCAATAGCCGGCACATGCGTTGTTGAAGTCATCATTCCCGGTTCCGGCATGCCATGCTTGCGGGCGCGTGGAGCCCACAGTGCCCCACGCGCACGGATTGCTGAAGCCTACTCCTCGGGCTGGCCGACGAGCGCCGCGTTGAGGCCGATCTCGGGCGTCTGGTCGGAGAAGATCGACGCGAACCAGCCGGGGTTGGAAACCAGCGACGGTTTGAAGGTGTTGCATCCGGCCTTCATTTCGGCCCAGGTGCCCTCGTTGCAAAGCTTGCTCGTCTCGTTGGTGACGATCGGCAGCGGCAGGATTGTCGCTTTCGGCACATCCTTGCCCTCGATCGCCTCGATGGCGAGCTTCAAGGCGAGCGCGCCGGAATAAGGCGGCGAGGCATACGAAATGCGCGGCGCGCCGAGCGGTGCATAGGGAGAAGCAGCACCCTCGACCTCCGTCCCTTCCGGCAGCATCTGGATGCGGCCGCCATTGGAGCCTTCACCGGCGCAAGGCAGAAGCTGGCTGGCCTTCCTGCCCGCCTCGAGCTGCATCGAATTGGCGGTGAAGCAGCCTACCTGCATCCACAGCCCATTAATGTCGTCCCAGCTGCGCGTGGCCAGAATCTTGGAGAGTTCGGTGCGTGCCACCGCCTGGCTCCACATGCCGACCGCTTCGCCGACAATCTTGATGTCGGGATATTTGGCGAACACCGCCTTGGCGGCTTTCGTGCGCAGCTCGTCGACCGAGGTGCCGGGAACGCCGGTCACGGCGATGATGTTGCCCTTGCCGTTGAGCTTCTTGGCCAGCCATTCGGCTGTCACCCTGCCAGCCTCCTCCTGGTCGATATGGACATTGTAAGCGCAGGGCTCGGTGATCTCGGCGTCGTAGGCGAAGACCTTGACCCCCTTCTCGCAAGCGTTCTTGACGACCTGGTTAAGCGCCGTCGGCGAGATCGGATAGATCACGATCGCCTCCGCTCCCGCCTGCACCATGGCGTTGATCTGCTGGATCTGGCGCTGCGCATTCGGCCCGGCCACCTGGACCTGCAGGTCGACCTTGTCGACCAGGCTCTTGTGCGAGGCCATCGCCTTGACCATGTTCGCCGCCTCGGCCTGCCAGTCATTGCCGATGAAGCTCATGCTGAGAAAAATCTTGTGTTTTTCAGCGGCCTCGGCCGCGGAGATGCCAAAAGCACAGGCAGCCATGCCGGCCAGCAGCGCAAGCCGCCGGGCTTTCAATCCGATACCCATTATGAAACTCCTCCCGATCCGAACGATCGGATGCCTCCCAAGGGCACGAGACGTGACCTTGCCATCCGATATCGCAACCGTATCACCATTTGATCAAAGATCAATGATGAAATATGCTCATGACAAGGCGACGGCCGGGGTGCTTGACGCCGCAGCCGGAAGCCTGCATTCCGGATACGGGTTATGGCGCAGCTTGCGCGGGAAGGTTGAGGGGAGATGGCTGGAGCGGCGTTCAGAAAGCCGGGTGTCGAGATCGCGCCCCTGTCCAAGGAGACCTTGCAGGACAGGGTCTATCGCCATGTCACCGAATTGATCCTCGACGGCAGCATCGTGCCGGGCGAGATGGTAACGGTGCAAAGCCTTGCCGATGCTTTCGGCGTCAGTCCGATGCCGGTCAGGGAGGCCCTGCGGCGGCTGACCGCCGCCAACGCGCTGATGGTGGTTTCAGGCCGCTCGATCGGCATTCCCGCACTCAGCCGCACACGCCTCGTCGATCTGAGAAACGTCCGCTTCGAGATCGAAGCGATCGCCGCCGCATGGGCGGCCGAGCGTATGGACGACCAAGCTATCGCCCGGCTGCGCCAGCATCTGGACGCGCTCGAACAGGCCAATGCGGCGGGAGACGTCAAGTCCTATCTGCGCGCCAACTACGCCTTTCATTTCTCCATCTACCGGGCGGCCGGCTCCGAGAACATTCTCAACATCATCGAGAACCTGTGGCTGCAGATCAGTCCTTATTTCAACATGCTGCACGATTCCGGAAACTATTCGACCGCCAATGCGCACCATCAGGAGATGTTCGCTGCGTTGCGCGACCGGGACGCGGAAGCGGTCAAGGCCGCGGTCCGCGCCGACATCGACGCCGCCTTCGACGTTCTGGTCGGCCTGCTGAAATAGCACAAACGAAACTTCGTCGGCGCGAAGATCGAATTCGGCCTGCCGACGTGGCTTGGCACACCCCACCGTCGACTTCGCCCAAACGATCCGGCGCAGGCGCATCAGCCGGACGAACGCGTCCCCGTGTGTGATGGACGGCTCCTCTCGAAGGGTTGGCGCAGGCAAGGCGGGATTTTTCCCGTCAAGACAGTCGGCTCTAGAATTGCGACCCCAAATCAAGCTATGATGCACTTGGCATTTCCGGAGACGGCTTCGCGCCCCTGGAATGCCGGGAGGAACGGGACATGGCCTTCGCGCTTGTACTCGTTTTGATAGTTGTGGGCTCGGTGCTGTTCCACCTCCTGAGCCCATGGTGGTGGACGCCGATTGCCTCGAACTGGGACTATATCGACAACACCATCATCATAACTTTCTGGATCACCGGCGTCGTCTTTGCCGCCGTGGTTTTGTTCATGGCCTATTGCGTCTTCCGCTTCCGTCATCGGGAAGGCAATCAGGCGGCGTATGAACCGGAGAACAGGCGGCTCGAATCCTGGCTGACGGTTGTCACCGCGGTCGGCGTAACGGCTTTGCTGGTTCCCGGCCTGTTCGTCTGGAACCGGTTCGTCAACGTTCCGAGCGACGCAACCGTGGTCGAAGTTGTCGGCCAGCAATGGCAATGGAGTTTCCGCCTGCCCGGCAAGGACGGCAAGCTCGGCACGTCCGACACCCGCGGCGTCACCGCTGACAATCCGTTGGGCGTGATCACCAGCGATTCCAATGGCCAGGACGATGTCGTGGTCGAAGCGGCCGATCTGCATCTGCCGGTTGGCAAGCCGGTCAAGATGTTGCTTCGCTCGATCGACGTGCTGCATGATTTCTATGTGCCGGAATTCCGCGCCAAAATGGACATGATCCCGGGCTCGGTCACCTACTTCTGGTTCACCCCAACGAAAACCGGAACCTTCCAGGTCCTGTGCGCTGAACTCTGCGGCCAAGGACATCCGATGATGCACGGTGTGGTGATGGTCGATACGCAGGAGGATTACCTGGCGTGGCTTGGCCAGCAACAGACGTTTGCGCAATTGTCGGCGCCCCAGCAGACGGGCTCGGCAAGCCAGGCGTCGGGTCCAACGACGGTGTCAAGTTCGAGGATTGCAGCAAAGCTCGAAACCGTCGGGTCCCGCTAAAAAGGACACGGAGGTGTTCCTATGGTCGATATTACCCCTGCTGATGCCATCCCGCCGGCCGAAGTCGCGGAAGTCGAACTGTATCATCCGCACAGTTGGTGGACGAAATACGTCTTCTCGCAGGACGCCAAGGTCATTGCCATCCAGTATTCGGCGACGGCAACGGGAATTGGCCTGGTCGCCCTGGTGCTGTCCTGGCTGATGCGGCTGCAACTCGGCTTTCCCGGCACCTTCGACTTCATCACGCCTGAAGCCTACTACCAGTTCATCACCATGCACGGCATGATCATGGTGATCTATCTGCTCACGGCGCTCTTCCTCGGCGGTTTCGGCAACTACCTGATCCCATTGATGGTGGGGGCTCGCGACATGGTCTTTCCCTATGTCAACATGCTGAGCTACTGGATCTACCTGCTTGCCGTGCTGGTTTTGGTGTCGAGCTTCTTTGCGCCTGGCGGACCGACGGGGGCCGGCTGGACGCTGTACCCGCCGCAGGCCATCATGACCGGCACACCGGGGGGCCAGGACTGGGGCATCATCCTGATGCTCGTCTCACTGATCCTGTTCATCATCGGCTTCACCATGGGCGGGCTGAACTATGTCGTGACGGTGTTGCAGGGCCGCACGCGCGGCATGACGCTGATGCGTCTGCCGCTGACTGTCTGGGGCATCTTTACCGCGACCGTCATGGCTCTGCTCGCCTTCCCGGCGCTATTCGTCGCCTGTGTGATGATGCTGCTTGATCGGACGCTCGGCACCAGCTTCTTCATGCCGGCGATCGTCGAAATGGGCGAGCAATTACAGCATAATGGCGGCAGCCCGATCCTGTTTCAGCATCTGTTCTGGTTCTTCGGCCATCCCGAGGTCTACATCGTGGCCCTTCCGGCCTTCGGCATCGTGTCGGACCTGATCAGCACCCATGCGCGCAAGAACATCTTTGGCTATCGCATGATGGTCTGGGCCATCGTCGGCATCGGTGCGCTGAGCTTCGTCGTCTGGGCGCACCACATGTATGTCAGCGGCATGCATCCCTATTTCGGTTTCTTCTTCGCCACCACGACGTTGATCATCGCGGTTCCGACCGCCATCAAGGTCTACAATTGGGTGCTGACGTTGTGGCGCGGCGACATCCACCTCACCATACCGATGCTATTTGCCCTGGCGTTCATCGTCACCTTCGTCAATGGCGGGTTGACCGGGCTGTTCCTTGGCAATGTCGTGGTCGACGTCCCGCTGTCGGACACGATGTTCGTCGTTGCCCATTTCCATATGGTCATGGGGGTCGCGCCGATCATCGTGATCTTCGGTGCGATCTACCACTGGTATCCGAAGATCACCGGCCGGATGCTGAACGAGGCGCTGGGCCGGTTCCATTTCTGGGTCACTTTCCTCGGCGCCTACCTGATTTTCTTTCCCATGCACTACCTCGGACTGATGGGCGTGCCCAGGCGTTACAATGAACTGACCGATATGACGGTGATGACAGAATCGGCCCACCATCTGAACTCGTTCATCAGCATCATGGCGTTCATCGTCGGCTTTGCCCAGATTGTGTTCCTGTTCAATCTGATCTGGAGCATCCGTCATGGCCGCGAGGCCGGCGGCAACCCGTGGCGGGCCACGACCCTCGAATGGCAGACGCCGCAAACACCACCGGCCCATGGCAATTTCGGCAAAGACCTACCGATCGTCTATCGCTGGGCCTATGACTACAGCGTACCGGGCGCCAAGGAGGACTTTATCCCGCAAAACGTACCGGGCTCCTTCGGTCCCTCCAAGGAGCCGGCATGAGCGTCATTCTGGTCTTCATGCTCGTGATCGCCGGTTTTGCCGGATGGTGGCTTTCCCACCAGCGGCTGATGACCAAGCCATGGCTCGAGCAAGGTATGGCCGGGGATTTTGTTGGTATGGAAGGATCGGCGCTACCGACCGCCAAGATCGGCCTCGGCGTCTTCCTGGCGGTCGTCGGCTGTCTGTTCGCGCTGATCACCAGCGCCTACTTCATGCGGATGGCGCTGTCGGACTGGCAGGCGCTGCCGCTGCCGCGGCTGCTCTGGTTCAACACCGGCATGCTGGTCCTCAGCAGCATTGCGCTGCAATGCGCCTCGCTCGCGGCGCGTAAGGGTCAAATGGACATGGTTAAGCTCGGCCTTGCCACCGCCGGGTTTACGGCGCTCTCCTTCCTGATTGGACAGTTTATGGCCTGGCGCGAGCTGTCTGCCGATGGCTACTTTCTGGCTTCCAATCCGGCCAACAGTTTCTTCTACCTGCTTACCGGAATGCATGGCCTGCACATACTGGGCGGACTGGTGGGCCTGGGCAGAACAACCGTCGGCGCTTGGAACGGGGCAAGGCCGGCGCGGCTTCGCCTCAGCGTCGAGCTGTGCGCCATGTATTGGCATTTCCTGCTTTTCGTCTGGCTTGCCATCTTCGCGCTTCTGGCCGGCTGGGCCGCGACTTTCATCGATATTTGCCGGGGGTTACTGACGTAGGAGGAACGGGCGGATGGCAGAGACACTCACGCATATCGCTCAGGCAGAGCCGCGGCCCGCAGGCTGGCAAGGCATCGCCGCCGACTGGTCCTCGGATCAGCGGGCGTTCAAGAACGTGTCATGGGGCAAGGCCATGATGTGGATCTTCCTGCTCAGCGACACCTTCATCTTCGGCTGCTTTCTGCTCTCCTATATGACCGCGCGCATTTCGACACGCGTGCCGTGGCCCAATCCCAGCGAGGTCTTTGCGCTTCGTATCGGCGGCTCGGATATTCCGCTGATCCTTATTGCCATCATGACTTTCGTGCTGATCTCAAGCAGCGGAACCATGGCCATGGCGGTCAATTTCGGCTATCGCCGCGACCGCCGCAAAACGGCAATCCTGATGCTTCTGACCGCAGCACTCGGTGCGACCTTTGTCGGTATGCAAGCCTTCGAATGGACCAAGCTGATCACCGAAGGCGTGCGGCCCTGGGGCAATCCCTGGGGCGCTGCCCAGTTCGGGTCAACCTTTTTCATGATCACCGGCTTCCACGGCACGCATGTGACAATCGGGGTGATCTTCCTGATCATCGTGGCGCGAAAGGTGTGGCGTGGAGATTTTGACTTTGGGCGGCCCGGCTTCTTTACCAGCCGCAGGGGCCGCTACGAGAACGTCGAGATCATGGGACTCTACTGGCATTTCGTCGACCTGGTCTGGGTCTTCATTTTCGCGTTCTTCTATCTTTGGTGAGAGGCAGATATGGCTGAAGCAACCGCAAACGGCCTCGGGCAACACACGCTGTACGCTACTCATGACGCGGCGACGACCGGCGCCCCCCCGGCAGAAGTTCATCAGGAGCACCCGATCAAGCTTTATCTGGTGGTCTGGGCATGGCTGTTCATTCTCAGCACCTGCTCCTATCTGATCGATTATTTCGGTCTGCACGGCTATCTCAGATGGTCGCTGATCCTGATCTTCATGATCCTCAAGGCAGGGCTCATCGTCGCCATTTTCATGCACATGGCCTGGGAACGGCTGGCGCTGACATACGCAATCATCCTGCCGCCCGTGCTGGTGTTGGTATTCGTGGCGATGATGGTCTTTGAAGCGGATTACACGCTTCTCACCCGGATGGCGTTTTTCGGGGCTGGGCCCTGACGCCAAATCGGAGTTCAGACCTTGTCGATGGCCGATCAGGATTCCGACGATGCTGCGGGCGGTCCGATGCCGCCACCCTCGCCTTGAAACAATCGACGGTTGGGCCATCTTTATTCATACCGAAACGACGGAAGCGAAATGATTGCCGCGTTTTGACCTGCGTCGCGAACTCAGCAAGGGACGCCCAAAATGACAATCGCAAACAAACTGAAGGACTATATCGACCGGAAAGGGATTTCCTACGACACTGTCGCGCATCATCGCACGGCCACAAGCAGGCAGGCCGCTATAGCCGCGCACGTGCCCGGCAGCATAATGGCCAAATCGGTGCTCGTTCACCACGATCTGGGTTATGCGCTGGCCGTGGTCCCCAGCACACATAGGATCGAGCTCGGCGCGTTGCAGAAGGTCATGGACAAGAGTCTTGGACTCGCCACCGAAGATGAAGCGGTTTCGCTCTTTGACGATTGCGATACCGGCGCCATTCCGCCGATCGGCGCGGCCTACGATGTGCCGGTAGTCCTTGACGAAAGCCTTGGCAGTGCCGCCGATATCTATTTCGAGGGCGGCGATCACAGGACGCTGGTGCGTGTCAGCGGCAAGGATTTCTGTGACCTGACTATGGGCGCCCACCAGGCCCGCTTCAGCCATCCGGCTTACTGAAGCGGGAAAGGGCTCTGATCAACCTGCACGCACCGGTCCTCTTGCCGGCGCGGCAGGGAGTTCATCGAGGCGCCGGTCCGGCCGTCGGCGGCGGTTCCACGACCTTGCGGTAGACATGCCAGGTAGCGTGACCGAGGATCGGCAGCACGACCGCCAACCCCGCGAATACTGGCAGCGTGCCGATGATCAGGGCGACGGCGACAATCAGGCCCCATACCGCCATCACGATCGGGTTCGCCAGCACCACGCGCACCGAGGTGTGGATGGCTTCATAGGCGCCGACATCTCGCTCGAGCAACAACGGGAAGGCGACGACCGTCGTGCACAGCACGATCGCAGCGAAGACGAAGCCGATGGCGTGCCCCAGGATGATGAGCGTCCAGCCGCGTCCTGTGGCGAATATGTCATTGATGAAGCTGGAGAAGGATTGCGGTGGGGCGGGGCCGAACAGGTGTTGGTAAAACGCCTGCGCAGTCAAAAGCCAGGCGATGAAGATTGCAAGCAGCATGATCGCAACCGCGGCGATGGCTGGCAGCGCCGGAGAATTCCTGACCTCGAAGGCGGCCCTCCATGAGGCGTCTAGCCCGGCTTCCCGTCGCCGGCTGATCTCATAGAGGCCGATTGCGGCGAATGGACCAATTAGCGCAAATCCGGACACGAGCGGAAACAACAATGGGAGCGTGTTATTGCCTGATGTCCAGACTGCAAGCACGACCCCCGCAAGCGGGTAGATCAGGCAGAGAAAAATGATGTGCGACGGTTTGACCATGAAATCGTCGACGCCGCGCCTGAGCGCATCGAAAAGGTCGGTGACACCGATCTTGCGAATTCTGGTGTGCTCCAGCGTCTCGCTGGCGCCTGCTATGACGTGAAAGCTTGCCATGACCATTCCTCCAGACAGGTCTGGTAAGGCCGCGGTTTCACGGTGCTGCCGTTCTGCATGACTGGCCACGCAAACCGCGACCTGCACCAGGATCAATATACTCTCATGCGAGCGACTTGTCGCGCTTTGTAAGAAGGTTGGGTAAGAAGGCCCGGTCGCCTGGCTAGCTCTGGACGCCTTTCTTCGATATTCTCCTCAAGTCGAAGGTGAAGGGTCATGGACGGAAGGACAGTTCTCATACTCGGCCTTGGCGTCGTTGTTCTGCTGCTGCTGGGTTTTTGCGCACTGCCGACGTAATGTTTTGCGCCGGCGTCAACGGCCGGCTGATGCGATCGTACGCATTACAGTAGTGTCGGCAAGTAACGTTGCAAAGATCGCGAACAGGTAGAAAATCGAATAAGAAAACAACGCCTTTGCTTGCTTCATCTCCTTGTCGGGGATGGTGAGCACCTTGCAGGCGCGCCAGACGAATCCCGCACCCAAGACGGTCGAGACAATCCCGTAATATCCGCTCGCGAATCCAAAGGCCCAGGGAAGCACGCCGATTGGCGCCAGAACCAGCGAATAGGCCAAGATTTGCTTTCTGGTCGAGGGTTGGCCAGCCACGTTCGGCATCATGGGGATGCCCGCCGCGGCGTACTCTCCGACCTTGAACAGGGCTAGCGCCCAGAAATGCGGTGGTGTCCAGAGGAAAATGATCAGGAACAGAATGATGCTTTCAATGCCGATGGCGCCGGTGGCAGCAGCCCACCCGATCACCGGAGGAAGAGCGCCTGCCGCGCCACCTATGACGATGTTCTGCGGTGTCGAGCGTTTCAGCCAGATCGTATAGATGACGACGTAGAAGAAGATGGTGAATGCCAGCAGCGATGCGGCAAGCCACCCCACCAGCACGCCGAGCACCGTCACCGAAAGTGCGGAAAGCACCAGACCGAAGCCGAGGGCTTCGCCTGGCGCGACGCGGCCCGACGGGACTGGCCGCTTGGACGTGCGAGACATCAACGCATCTATGTCCGCGTCGTACCACATGTTGAGCGCCCCGGCCGCGCCTGCTCCCATCGCAATCGCACTGATGGCGATCACCGCGATGACCGGATTCGTCGGGCCAGGCGCCGTCATTAGGCCCACGAAAGCAGTGAATACGGCAAGCGCCATGACCCGCGGTTTTAAAAGCGCGAAGAAATCACCCGCCGTCGCTTCCGGAAGGCGGATGACGATATCCTTGAGGCGGCTTTCCCTAGTCGACATCTCAGACCGATGGAAGCAAGAAACCTAGGCCATGATCCCGAACCGAAGGCACGCGTGAGCGAAATTGAAACCCGGTTTTTGCTTACGCGGCCCCTTCGGGTTCGGACGAGATCACGGCGAACGAGAGGATAGACGCATGGCGGAGGAGAAAGTCACTTGGAGAACGTTTTCAAATAGGCGATGACGTTGGTCACGTCTGCATCGTTCTTGAGGCCGGGAAACGCCATCTTGGTGCCTTTGACCATGGCCTTGGGATCGTGAAGATAGGTCGTCAGTGTTGGTTCGTCCCATTTGACGCCGGATTTGCCGGCCGCAATCATGGCGTCGGAATATTTGAAACCGGGATGCGTACCGGCAGTGCGGCCGATGACGCCGTGCAGCGATGGACCGATCTTATTCTTGTCCTCGTCCGCAATGTGGCAGGCCTTGCATTTGGCGAAGACCTTCTCGCCAGCCGCAGTATCCTGAGCCTGCGATGGATTAGCGACGAAGGTTGCAACAAACACGACGGCGAAAAATGCGGCTAAGCGCATGACTTTTTCCTCCCTGATCGTCAAATGCGCCTGAGACGATCTGGTATAAGCCAGCATCGTCAGCGATGCGCCTTGTACGGCAGAACAGATTGTCCGCTTCTCCCATATGAAATTGCGGCCTCTGTATACCACGGAATCTGGCCGGCAGGTAGAAGAGGTCGACCTACAAAGGTTTAGGTTGTCCGCAGCGGATCAAGGCATAGCAGTGTTGCAGCTGCCGGCGAGCTGGCTGACCGCTTCATCAAATCCGGTCAGATCGAAATCGGCGTGGCCCCGCCCCGACAGCAGCCCGAAGCGCCACGAAAGCTGGAGCCGGTTCGCGGCGGTAAGGCGCTTTATCCCGTCGGCGCCATCGCGCACCAGCATGCGGCCGCGCGGGCCGACCAACCAGCTCTCGTCGAACTTGTTGTCGCCGTCGACGGTGACCGACATGGTGATCTTGCGATTGGCCGAGACGGTGTCGTTCAATTGCAGCCATTCGGTCCAGCGCGGTTGGCTTTCCGGGCGGCAGGCGATGGTCAGGATCGGGCTATAGCTCAGGGCGCCACCGCCGGTGATCAGCTTGTTGGTGGCATGAACCGAAGCCGTGACGAGGCCGTCATCGTCCGTGCCGATGCGCCAGGTGCCGGCATCGGCCTGGGCGAAATCGCAGGCAAAGGCCAGGACGATCGCCAAGGCCACGACGCGTCGCGTTTCGAAGAATAGGCTCAACCGCCCCTCCAACAACCCTGTGGTTTGCAGCAAGAGCGCAGATAGTGATCAATGCTTGGTATCGACAATGGTCACCGTCCGCGAAACGGATTGGCTGTTGCAGTTTCGCAACGAAAAAGGCCGCCTCGAGGGGCGGCCTTCGTCAGTTCCATCAACTCGGGATTTACTCGGCGTCCTTGGCGGCCTTTTTCTTCGGCGCTGCCTTCTTCTTCGGCTCTTCCGCGTCATCGCTCTTCTTGTCTTCAGTCTTCTTCGACGCGGCCTTCTTCGCCGGCTTCGCCTTGGTCGCGATCTCGGCTTCCTCGTCGTCGGCCATCAGCTCTTCCTTGCTGACCTTGACGTCGGTGACCGAGATCTGCCCGAGCAGGTGATCGACCACCTTCTCCTCGAACATCGGCGCGCGCAGCGCATTCAGCGCCTCGGGATTGTTGCGGTAGAACTCGAAGGCTTCCTGCTGCTGGTTGGCCGGGAAGCGACGAACCTGCTCGAACAGGCCGCGCTGCAATTCCTCGTCCGACACGGTGACCCCGGCCTTCTCGCCGATCTCGGCCAGCACGAGGCCAAGGCGCACGCGGCGCTCGGCGAGCCGCATATATTCGGCGCGCGCTTCTTCCTCGGTCGTCTCTTCATCGGCGAAGGTGCGGCCGGCCGCTTCCAGATCGCGGTTGACCTGCGCCCAGATGTTGTTGAACTCGGCCTCGACAAGCCTCGAAGGCGCCTCGAACGAATAGGCCGCGTCAAGCTGGTCGAGCAGTTGGCGCTTGACCTTCTGGCGCGTCATCGAGCCGAACTGGCTCTCGATCTGGCCACGCACCACATCGCGCAGGCGCTCCAGCGATTCCAGGCCGAGGTTCTTGGCGGTCTCATCGTTGATTTCGAGTTCGCCCGGCTTGGACACTTCTTTGACCGTGACGTCGAAGGTCGCTTCCTTGCCGGCCAGATGCGCCGCCTGGTAGTTTTCCGGGAAGGTCACGGTGACCTGCTTTTCATCGCCGGCCTTGGCGCCGATGAGCTGATCCTCGAAGCCCGGAATGAATTCCTTGGAGCCAAGCACCAGCGGCTGATCCGTGCCGGCGCCGCCGGCAAAGGCCTCGCCGTCGATCTTGCCGACATAGTCGATCGTGACGCGGTCGCCTTCGGCCGCCTTGCCGGTCTTCGGCTCGTAGCTGCGCGCCGATTCGGCGACGCGCTTGACCTGCTCGTCAATCTCCGCGTCAGGGACGTCGAACACCTGGCGCGTCACCTTGATGTCGGAAAAATCCTTGATCTCGATGGGCGGGATGATCTCGTAGTTAAGGCGGAATTCGAAGTCGGCGCCGCCGGCCAGGATCTTCTCGGCTTCCTTCTCGTCCTCGGTCATGATGACTTCGGGCTGCATGGCGGCTTTTTCGCCGCGGCCCGAAATGATCGACCGGGTCGAATCGTTGAGGATCTCGTTGACCACTTCGGCCATGAACGACTTGCCATAGACCTTGCGCAGGTGCTGCACCGGCACCTTGCCGGGACGGAAGCCGTTGATGCGAACCTTGTTCCTGGCGTCCGTCAGCCGCGCCATCAGCTTGGCTTCCATGTCACCAGCCGGCACGGTGATCTTGATCTCGCGCTTGAGACCGGAATTGAGTGTTTCGGTGACCTGCATCGTAAAACCTTTGTTTTCACCAATGAGGCTGCCAAACGGCTCTCTGCCGTTCACAGCCTGCCGGTATAATCTTGCCGGGAATGGCTTTTGGTACGGAACCTGGCGATTTGACCTGAAATACGGCTCAAACTCTTCCAAACTGCGTTCCAAAATGTGAATAAGTCTTTGTTTTTCCTACTTCTTATCACATTTTGCAGAAGCGGATCGTCGCGTCCCGTCACATTCGACACGCCTTTTGTCACAGGCGAGGCCAATTTTCAACCATCTTCGCGTTTAGGCGAATAACCATCATTTCGGCCCTGACATTGACAGAATGATGGCTAATGGGATCGCCAGACCGTGCGGGCGTGACGGAATTGCCAGACCCTCAGGTCGCGGCTGGCGGCTGCCGCGATATTCAAAGGACGATGCGGTATTCCACCTCACTCCCAAGACCTCGACAAGGCCGCCGAGGCTCTGCTACAGCCCGCCCGAGGCGCGTGTGGTGGAACTGGTAGACACAGCAGGTTTAGGTCCTGCCGCCGCAAGGCTTGGGGGTTCGAGTCCCTTCACGCGCACCACTGCCGGCATGGCATCGGATAGTCCACTAGCGCACAGGCGCTGGCAGGAAATCAGGACACTGCCTAGGCGAGCTTCTTGATACGTCCCTTGTCGAGGCGGAAGATGCCATCGTTACCGCCTTGGCGCTGGAAATCATCCTGCAATTCGTCCCATGTGCCAAGATACTGACCGCAGTCGTCGCACCGGATGCCCGTCGAAGGTTCGGCATCGGCAGGAATCCGCAGCCTTATCGTGCCGCAAAAAGGACACTCCAACTGGTGATCCAAGTACCCGGTCGCCATGGGCTTTCCATCTTTCTGAACGCCACCGCCAGCGTCGAGAATATACCTACCACGCAACACAATCCAGTGGCGAGACGCTAGCGCCGTAAAGGACGCCCCTGAGGTCGATTAGACGTAAGCTTCCAAGGCTTGAGCCTTCGAGGCCGCACCGCCCTCCCCGTTCAAGCTATGGATGGCAGCCCACCCCTGCACACCTTAATATAGAGGCTCCTGAAACAGCGTCTTGTCGCCGTCCACCAGCGCCTTGATCTGGGCGGTGCCGTCGCTGGCCAGTGCAAGACGGATCCCGAACGGGCGTACCCGCATGTCGTTCTGAATTGCCATCCCCTCGCCTTCCGGCAGGTAGAACCGTTCGATGCCGTAATCCGGCGCGATCGTCAGTCCCTCGCCGCGAAGATCCCAGCCTCCGGCGACATGACCGCGAATATCGGCCTCGTCGGCACCGGTCGGTGTCGGCGCCGCGCCGAACCACGCGGCGCTCGGCGTCCAGTAGCCGTCGGCGTTCTTCTTCAGACGGACGACGATCGAGGTGTCGTCGCTGGAAAGGTTTCCGGCCGGGATGTTGGCGATCATCTTCACCGGTATGCGCGAGATGTCGTAGCCGAGGATGATATAGTCGCCGCGCAGCAGGTCGCGCGGATCGACAGGCTCGATCTTCAGCAGCACTTCCTTGCCGCTGCGCAGGATCGCCGCCCGGCCGGCGATGATCCAACCCAGGAAGCCGATCTGGACGAGCGCCAGCACCAGCGCCGAGATGACAAGCCTCTTCCCGGACATCATGCCGTGGCTCCTCCGGTGGCCGGATCCTTCATGCGTTTCTCCACGCGGATGATGACGATCGCCAGGATGCCAAGCAGCACCGCCGCGGCAAGGAAGAAGCCGGCGGTGTCGAGCATCGACTGCAAGGTCACGACATAGATCATGGCGAGTTCGAAGGCGAAGCCGAGATAGGCAAGCCAGCGCAGGCCACGGCTCTCGCGCCCCGCGAGCACAATGGCGGCAACAATGCCGGCCAGCGCGACGACCGAAGCAATGGCGAAGCCTCTGTCGTAGCTGCTTTCGCCGGCCAGTTCGAACTGGATGATGGCCAGTCCAGTGAGGAAGCCAAGCAGAGCATGCAGCGGCAAGCGGCCGCCAAGCTGCACGATCCGGTCGACCGGTTCCGGCGCGAAGACGGAAGCCACGAACAACAATACCGATACGATGACCAGCGGGATCGCCACCGGCAGCGTCTCGTGATCCACGGCGACCAGCACAAGATAGAAGAGCAGCGACAGGATGATCAGGTGCCGCGCCGCCTGGCTGCGGGTCCAGAACGAGACGGCAAACAGCACAGCCGCCATGACGAGGAAGAGATGCGGAAATTCGCTGCGATTGAAATAGTCGAACCCTTTCAGGAGCAGCCAGGCGTCGGCGATGCCGACCGCGGCGACGGTCAGCGGGTTGGACCGCAGCGCCACCGCCGCCAATGCGGTGCCGGCGCCCCAGGCGATCAAGGCCGAGGCCTCGTCGCCCGACAGATGGTACATCTGGCCGATCAGCGCGATCGAACCGCCGAAAGCCGCCGCCGCCACGATCCACAACGCCTCGCCGATCGCCGCGTGGTCGCGGGTTTTCAGCACCGCACCGCCGACATAGCCGCCAAGGATGACGGCAAAGAGCGCGGCAACGCGCGCCAGCCGCGGGATGGCTTCCCAGTTGGCGGCAACGAAGATCAGGATGGCCGCGCCGAACAGCAGCGCCGCCATCATCGCCAGGATCGAACCGAAGCTCAACGACTGGCGCGCGTTGATCTCGACGTCGCGCCGCAATGCATCGGCCGTCGGGGCGTCGATCAGCCCGGCCTCAAGCCATCGCGCAATGTCCGACCTGACCCGTGTCGCGTAGCCCGCCATGCTTCCCCCTGCTGCTTGGTCGGTTTTTCAGCTGGAGCTGCCAAACCGTTGACGTCACGGCACTTTCTGATTCTGGCTTCTTTGTGTCAGGTCCGCGAAGGCTTGTTAATGTTGCATTGCACAATTTGCATTGCTGCCATGCAGCCATAGCGCTTTTAAATCGATATGGGCCCGCCTATTTATGGTTTGTACACAAACGGAATGATCCGCAAGAAAAGACGAAACGAGAAATACCATGAACCTGATCCGCAACTACCGCAACTGGCGCCGCTACCGGGACACCGTTTCCGAGCTGAGCCGCCTGAGCAACCGTGAACTGACCGACCTCGGCATCAGCCGCAGCGACATTCCTTACGTCGCTCGCAAGGCGGTCTAACGCTTCGGACCGCGAATGGTCCGAACCAGTTTCGAGAAGAGCATGACAATGAACCTGATCCGCAACTATCGTAACTGGCGCGTTTATCGCGAGACGGTTACCGAGCTGGGTCGCCTTTCCAACCGCCAGCTGCATGATCTCGGCATCGTCCGCGACGAAATCAAGATCATCGCCCGCCAGGCGATCTAACAACGGAATTTCGCCAGGGTCGACCTCCTCCCCGATCCTGACGAATACGGTCACCCCTTACCTCCTCCCAAGGGTTGACCACCAAAACGGCGCCCGCCGCACCTCCTCCCGCGGCGGGCGTTGTTTCCCGGAGCAAAACGAGTTTTGCTTCAGAGGCTTCGCCCCTCTTCAAAATGGCGAAAAGAATTTCGTCAAAGCCGACCTCCTCCCCGGCGATGACGGATAGGCCCGACCTTCACCTCCTCCCGAAGGTTGGCCACCCAAACGGCGCCCGCCGCACCTCCTCCCGCGGCGGGCGTTGTTTCCCCGGAGCAAAACGAATTTTGCTCCAGAGGCTTCGCCCCTTTTCAAACGGCGAAAGGAATTTCGTCAAAGCCGACCTCCTCCCCGGCGATGACGAATACGGTCGGCCTTCACCTCCTCCCGAGGGTCGACCCCCAAAACGACACCCGCCGGACCTCCTCCCCCGGCGGGTGTTGTTGTTTTCAGGGCAGCCTTCGCCTTCGCCGCCGCGGCATGTTCCAGGTGCGGCAATTGCAATCGTCCCGCCAAGCGATTATTCCGGCGCTCATGAGCAAAAAACCTATTCACATCATCGGCGGTGGCCTCGCCGGATCCGAAGCAGCATGGCAGGCAGCCCAAGCCGGCGTACCCGTTGTGCTGCACGAAATGCGGCCCGTTCGCGGCACAGAGGCGCACAAGACCGACGGCTTGGCCGAACTCGTTTGCTCCAATTCTTTCCGCTCCGACGACGCCGAGAACAACGCCGTCGGTCTTTTGCATGCCGAAATGCGGCTGGCCGGCTCGCTGATCATGAGCGCCGGCGACGCCAACCAGGTGCCGGCCGGCGGGGCGCTGGCCGTGGACCGCGACGGATTTTCCGACGCGGTGACGGCCAGGATCGAGGCACATCCGCTGATCTCCATCCAGCGCGAGGAAGTACCCGGCTTGCCGCCGGTCGAATGGGACCAGGCCATCATCGCCACCGGCCCGCTGACCGCACCCTCGCTCGCACAGTCGATTGCCGAAGCGACGGGCGCCGATGCGCTCGCCTTCTTCGATGCGATCGCGCCGATCATCCATTTCGACACGATCGACATGGACACCTGCTGGTTCCAGTCGCGCTACGACAAGGTCGGGCCCGGCGGCACCGGCAAGGACTACATCAACTGTCCCTTGGACAAGGACCAGTATCTTGCCTTCGTGCAGGCACTGGTGGAGGGCCAGAAAACAGAATTCAAGCAATGGGAAGGCACGCCCTATTTCGACGGCTGCCTGCCGATCGAGATCATGGCCGAGCGTGGCGTCGAGACGCTGCGCTACGGGCCGATGAAGCCGATGGGCCTCACCAATGCGCACAATCCGACTGTCAAGGCCTACGCCGTCGTGCAACTGCGGCAGGACAATGCGCTGGGCACGCTCTACAACATGGTCGGCTTTCAGACCAAATTGAAGCATGCCGAGCAGGTGCGCATTTTCCGCACGATTCCTGGTCTGGAGAACGCCGAATTCGCCCGCCTCGGCGGCCTCCATCGCAACACCTACATCAACTCGCCGACCTTGCTCGACGCCTCGCTGCAGCTGAAGTCGCGCCCGGGCCTGCGTTTCGCCGGCCAGATCACCGGTTGCGAAGGCTATGTCGAAAGCGCCGCCATCGGCCTGCTCGCCGGCCGCTTCGCCGCCGCCGAGCGGCTCGGTCACGCGCCGTCGCTGCCGCCACTCACCACGGCGTTCGGAGCGCTGCTCAACCACATCACCGGCGGTCACATTGTTTCAGACGACGAGCCGGGAAAGCGCTCTTTCCAGCCGATGAACGTCAATTTCGGCCTGTTCCCGCCTGTCGAGGCGGTGAAGATCGAAGGCAAACGCCTGCGCGGCAAGGACAAGACGGTCGCCAAGCGGCATGCGATCACGTCGCGTGCGCTGGGTGATTGCCGGCGATGGCTGGGACTGCCGGCGCAAGCTCAAGCGGCGGAATAGCCTTGCCGCGGAAGTAGGATACTATCCCACTCGCCTAGTGGGAGTCATTGCATGGAAACAGCCGAGAAACTGTCCGTCACCGTCACGCCCGCCATGGCGCGCATGATCCGCGAAAAAGTCGAGGACGGTTCCTTCGGCTCGGCAAGCGAAGTCATTCGCGCCGCGCTCCGCGCTTTCCAGCGCGAAGAGGAAGAGCATGCCGAGCGCATGGCGTCGATCAGGCGCGGGTAAAATCTTCGATTGAGGACACAAGGCCGAACCTTTCCGGAAAAGAGGTTCGCGAGCAGCTTAAGAAATTCGCTGAACAACATTCGAGCCGCATTGATGATTCGGCGGCTTGAGGTCGAGTATCGCGAAAGTGCCAAAGACGATCTTACCAACATTTCAGATACGTAGTTGAGTCGGGCGGAAGCCCCAACGCGGCGCTGAGATTCGTGCTCCGAATTGAAGACCGTTGCCAAACATCGGCAACGCACCTCGTAGCGGTCGCCTGCGCGACGACATCGTGCCGGGACTGCGAACCGTTCCGTTCGAGCACTCCGCCGTCATAGCCTATCTAATCGAGAGCGACATCATTCGCATCGTCAACATCTTCTACAGTGGCCGCGACTACGAGACATTGATGCGAGATGGCGGATCGAGCGGCCTTTCCTAGAAAGGGCTACGAAATAGCTACTCGGCCGGCTCGGCACGCGCCGGTCGCAGCCCGGGCTTCCCGGCCTCACCCGGATTTCGCCTGACATAGGCTGCTTTCAGGCTCTCGGAAGTTTCGCGCGAGCCGTCATGGCTCCAGCCGGGCGGCTTGATCAGGTAGTTCAGGCGGTCGCTCAGGGTCAGATCAGGTGCGAAGGCATCCCTGAACATGCCGATCCATTCGTGGAAAGCCACTTTCAGCGGATTGAAGGTGCCAAGATTTTTCACGATGCCGTAGCGCGGGCGGTCCTCTTCCAACTCCTCGACGAAGGTGCCGAACATGCGGTCCCAGATGATCAACGTGCCGGCGTAGTTGGCGTCAAGGTAGCGCGGATTGGTGGCGTGGTGGACGCGGTGGTGCGAGGGCGTGTTGAAGACGAATTCGAACCAGCCCCACATCTTGCCGATCGTCTCGGTGTGGATCCAGAACTGCCAGATAAGGTTGAAGCCGAAGGTGAAGGCAATCACCGCCGGATGGAAGCCGAGCAGCACCAGCGGCGCCTGCAGCACGAACATGAAGGTGAACAGGCCCGTCCAGCTCTGCCTGAGTGCCGTCGACAGATTGTAGTGCTGGCTGGAATGGTGGTTGACGTGCTCGGCCCACACCCAGCGCACCCGATGCGCGATGCGGTGGTAGATGTAGTAGCGCAAATCATCGAGCAGGAAGGCCGCCAGGAATACCCAGATCGACAGGCCGAGGTTGAAGAAACGGAACTGCCAGAGCCACAGCAGCGCCCAGTAGGAGACGACGCCCAGCAGCAGCCCGGCGACGACATTGCCGGTGCCCATCATCAGGCTGGTCAGCGTGTCGTGCGTCTCGAACGAGCCCTTGGCCCGGCCGGTGCGCACCAGCCACAGCTCGATCAGGATGGCGGCAACGAAGAACGGGATGGCGAGCTGGGTAACCTGCGGGAAATTGTAATCGCCCATCACGCGGCCTCCTTGGTCGAACTAGGATGCTGCGGCTGAAGAACTCTTAGCACAGCGTGCGCGTCGGCAGCGTTAGCGAAGGTGAAGTGACCGCCTTTCCAGGTGAAATCGGCAAGGCGCAGCACAATCGTGCCGACATCATCTTCGCTGCGTGCCAATACATCGCGCGGCGTGACGATACGCGTCAGGAAATGATCTCCGATGGCATGGACGATGCCAAGGCGCCCTCGCCCGAGTTCCAGGAACGCGGTTCGGCCATCGGATGTGAGGTGGATGGCGGCCGCCGGTTCATCCGGAAAATCCTCGGCAAAACGCTCTCGCGCCTGCTCTGCATCGGCCAGCCTGGCCTTGCGGCTGCCGCCGGTGAAATGAACGGCGGCGACCGACAACGCGATGCCGAATACGACGATCACGACCAGCACGGGCAGGCTCATGGACAGGCATCTCCTCCAGCCGGCCTGTTGTCTTGGCGACAGTTCCGGTTGAGCGATCCCTTAACACAATTGACGTTTACGTCAAACTGCTGGCCAGCCCACCATGGCGCGACGCAGCATGAGCCAGTGGCGGCGCATGGTCGAGAGTCGCACCGTGCCGTTGAGCGGCGGACCGCGTTCCATTTTCGTCAGGTAGGCTCGTGACAGGACCAGTGGCAGAAAGGCCGGGCGCAGCGAAGCCGGCAAATCCGATGCGCCTTTCTCGAAGGCCGAGAGATGCTCCCGCGCCAGCGCGATCATGGCGGCGACGGCGCGCTGCGCACCTGGTCCACCATCGTCGGTGACGAATTCCTCCGGAGACGAACCCGCCGCGGCCAGGATATCGGCCGGAACAAAACACTGTCCGCGACTGCGGTGCAGCGGCAGCAGGAGCAACAGTCCCGTAATCGCCTGCGCGCAACCGGCCCTACCGGCCAGTTCGGCGAAACGTGGCGCCACTCCTGGATCCAGCACCATTGCCGCCAGTTGAATAAGCGCGGCTGCCGTTTCGCCGCAATAGCCTTCGAGATCGGTTCGCGACGGCATCGGGTCGTCATAGAGGTCGAAGATGCGGGCCTCGAGCATATTCTCGAATGCCTGTTTCGGCAGGCCGTACCTGGAAATCGTGGCCTTCAGCACATCCGCGATCGGATGGCCCGTCTCGGACCCTTCGGCTGCGATGACATCGCGCCACCATTGCAACCGCACCTCGCCCGGCAAGGCCTCGCGGATGCGATCCCGAATGCCCGCGATTTCGGCATTGAAGGCGTAGAGTGAAAACAGCGCTTCGCGCTTGTCCGTCGGCGCGTAGAGCGCGCTGAGATAGCGGTCATGGTCGGCGGCGCGCACGGCGCCAATGACGATTTCGCCCTTTTGGTCCACGTCAGTCGACGGCGATCAGCGCGGCGGCTACCGCGCGATCCTCTGCGAGCAGGACATTATATGTCCGCACCGCTGCACCGGTCGCCATCGGGTCGGCGGCTATGCCCGCGGTCTTCAAGGCGGCGCGAAGCCCCGCCGGCAAGGGTCGTAAATCCTTGCCCGTGCCGACCAGCAGGATTTCGATCTTCTCGGCCTGGGCCAGCAGCCGTTCGAAATCCGCCACCGTCAGCGCAGATGGGTCCGCCGGCTCCCAGCCATGGATACCCGACGGCAGGCACAGAAGCGAACCGCGATGCGACATGTCGGCGAAGCGGAAGCCGCCATTGCCATACGCCTCGATGGGGGCGCGGCCGGGGAAATGCGCCTCGCGGATGACGATGCCTTTGGCCATCCCTGCCGATCCGCCCTTCGGGTCGCGCGTCAGGTCGCGACCGCCTTGCCGCCGCCGACCGGCTTTTCCTCGTCCGAGCTCGTGGCCTGCGGCCGCAGCTTGAACAGGATCAGCA
The DNA here is from genome assembly GCF_006440955.1 of Mesorhizobium sp. B2-8-1. Taxonomy (NCBI): domain Bacteria; kingdom Pseudomonadati; phylum Pseudomonadota; class Alphaproteobacteria; order Hyphomicrobiales; family Phyllobacteriaceae; genus Mesorhizobium; species Mesorhizobium sp. B2-8-1. Next base: position 180,680 of record NZ_VFTX01000013.1, read on the forward strand.
GCGGCGCGGCGATGAAGATCGACGAATAGGTGCCGAAGATGACGCCGAACAGCATTGCCATCGTGAACGAGCGGATCACCTCGCCGCCGAACAGCACCAGTGCCAGGAGCGCCAGGATCGTCGTCACCGAGGTCAGCGTCGTTCGCGACAGCGTCTCGTTGATGGCGTTGTTGAGGAGCTGCGGCAGCGGCATCTTCTTGTATTTCCTGAGATCCTCGCGAACGCGGTCATAGACCACGATCGTGTCGTTCAGCGAGTAGCCGATGATGGTCAGGATCGCCGCCAGCGACGATTGGTTGAACTCCAGCCCGGTTATAACGAAGAAGCCTATGGTCATGACCACGTCATGGACCGTCGCCACGATGGCGCCGACCGCGAACTGCCATTCGAAGCGGAACCAGACATAGATCAGGATACCCACCAGCGCGACCAGCATGGCGATCGTGCCTTGCTTGGCCAGTTCTCCTGACACGGTCGGTCCCACCACCTCGACGCGGCGGAAATCGTAATTGTCCTGCAACTCGCCACGAACCTTGTCGATGACGGTCTGCTCGGCATTCTCGCCGCCGTCCTGCGTGCCGACACGGATCAGCACGTCATTCGGCTCGCCGAACTGCTGCACCTGCACTTCGCCGATATTCAGTTCCGAGAGCCTGGCTCTGATGTCGGCAAGATCGGCATTGCCGCTCTTGGACTTCACCTCGATCAGCGATCCGCCCTTGAAATCGATGCCGTAATTGATGTCGACGGTCATGAACAGCACCACCGACAGGACCGACAGCAGGCTCGACAGCGCGAAGGTCCAGCGGCGGATGCCCATGAACGGGATCTTCGTGCCGGGCGGAATGAAGGTTACCGGCGCCCGCGGCAATTCCTTCGGGCGCGCGCGGCGCAGCCAGATGGACACCAGCAGCCGGGTAAAGGTGAAGGCGGTGAACACCGTGGTCAGGATGCCGATGGCGTAGGTGATGGCAAAGCCCTTCACCGGCCCCGTTCCGAGATAGAACAGCACCACGGTCGCGATCAGCGAGGTGACGTTGGAATCGACGATCGTCGCCAGCGCCTTCGAGAAGCCGGTGTCGATCGCCTGGATCACCGAGCGTCCGGCGCGCCGCTCCTCGCGGATGCGCTCATAAATCAGCACGTTGGAATCGACGGCCATGCCGATGGTCAGCACGATACCGGCAATACCTGGCAAGGTCAGTGTCGCGCCAAGCAGCGACAGCAGTCCGACGATCATCGCCACGTGCACCGCCAGCGCGATGTTGGCGAGGAAGCCGAGGAAGCCGTAGGCGACGAACATGAAGGCGACGACAAGGATAGAGCCGATGATGCCGGCGACCTTGCCGGCATGGATCGAATCCTGGCCGAGGCCCGGACCCACCGTGCGCTCCTCGATCACGGTCAGCTTTGCCGGCAGCGCGCCTGCGCGCAGCAGGACCGCGAGGTCATTGGCGCTCTCGGCCGTGAAATTGCCTGAGATCTGGCCGCTGCCGCCCAGGATCGGCTCGCGGATCTGCGGCGCCGAAATCACCTGGTTGTCGAGGATGATGGCGAACAGCTTGCCGACATTCTGCGATGTCGCCTGCCCGAACCGTGTCGCGCCGCGCGAGTTGAAGGTGAAGGAAACCACCGGCTCGTTGGTCTGCGAGTTGTAGGTTGCGGTCGCTTTGGAGAGGTCTTCGCCGGAAACGATGACGCGGTTTTCGATCAGGTAGGGAACCGGCGGATCGTCCTGCGAATAGAGGATCGATGAACCGGCCGGCGGACGGCCCTTCAGCGCATCCTGCACCGGCATAGACTGGTCCACCATCTGGAAGGTCAGCTTGGCGGTCTGGCCGATGATTTCCTTCAGCCTTTGCGGGTCCTGCAAACCGGGCACCTGCACCAGGATGCGGTCATCGCCCTGCCGCTGCACGATCGGTTCGGTGGTGCCGAGTTCGTTGACGCGGCGTTCGACGACTTCGATCGACTGTGCCAACGCAGCCGACGTGCGATATTTTATGCCGGCGTCGGTGACGGTGAATTTGAGCAGGCCGGGCTCGGAATCATCCAGCGCCATCTCCTGGACGGAGCCGCCGGTGAACAGGCTGGCGGCGACCGGATCGGTCAGCGGCTTCAGTGCCGTCTTGGCCGCATCGAGCTGGTTCGGGTCCTGTATGCGGACCTGTACGGTCCTGCCCGTGCCCGCCAGGCCGGTATAGCCTATCTTGGCCTCGCGCAGCAGTGTCCGGATCTCGTCACGCGTCGTCTCCAGCTGCGCCTTCACCAGATCGTTCTGATCCATCTGGAGCAGGATGTGCGAGCCGCCCTGCAGGTCGAGGCCGAGCGTCATCTGCCGCTTGGGCACCCAGCTCGGAAGCTGCGCCAGCGTGCTTGCGGGAATGAGATTGGGCGCGGCGAGGACCACTGTGGCGGCCACGGCCAGCCAGATCAGGATCATCTTGAAGCGCGAGAAATAAAGCATCAGTTCTTATCCGTTCAGGCGTACAAGCGGCAGCATTCCGCCATCGGTTCGGTTCGCGGGCCCGTTTCTCATTCTGAGCACGGCCGGCCCTATCGTGCTTCTTCAGCGATTGTCAATCTTGCCGGCAATGGGCCGGTTCGCAACAGCATGGCGATGGTGTTGGCTTCCCGGACAGTGAAATTGCCCGAGACTTGACCGTAACCACCATCGATGGGCTCGCGAATGACAGGTGCTGAAATCACGTGGTCATCCAGGATCACAGCCAATGGCTTGCCCACATTTTGCGTTGTAACCTGTTTGAACCGTGCCGCGCCTTTGGCGCCAAACCGGAACACGACAACCGGTTCGTCATTTTGCTGCCCACTGTAAGTTGGGCGGGCGTCGAGCACGTCCTTATCCGAGAGGATGACCCGATTCTCGACCAGGTAAGGAACCGGCGGATCGTCCTGCGTATACACCACCAGCGAGCCAACAGGCGGGGAACCGCTGATCGCATCGTTCACCGGCATCGAAAGGTCAACCAAATGGAAGCTCAGGCGACCAGGCCGGGTGAGAATTTTTTCCAGCGTTTGCCGATCGGCGATGTCTGACGTCTGAACAAGTATGCCGTCTTGGTCCGCTGGTTGGGCCACCGTGCCGGCGACACGCAGATCTTGGAGACGATTTTTGATGACCTTAATCGACTGAGAAATCGCGTTAGAGGTCTGATACTTCAAACCCGCATCCGTCAGCGTGAATTTGAGCAAGCCGGCTTTGCCGGAATCCAGCGTCATTTCCTGAACGCGGCTGTCCGGGGCAACATCCGTTACCGTCTTGAGCGCTGTCTTTGCCGCCTCAAGCTGAGCCGGATTCGTGATGCGCACCTGCAAGGTCCTGCCCGACACAGCAAGCCCCGTGTAGCCGATCCTGGCCTCCATCAGAAGCGCCCGGACATCGCCACGCGCAATCTTCAGCCGGCCGTCGATCACATCCGCCACCACCAGATGGAGCAGGAGATGCGAACCGTCTTGGCCTGCTCGAACGACTGCCGGACTGTCGGCAGGCCGCTCGGGCCGCATGGCATGCGGACTGGCGGCGAAAAGGTTGGACGCGTCGAAGACGGTCATCGTGGCTAAGGCAAGCCACGTCAGCATCATCTTCAGGCGCCAAAAATGAGACATATGCCGTCGCTTGTCAGGGCCCCGTCCGCGGATCGCTCCGCCTGGAATTTGGTTATTTCTTGGCGTTCTGGTTCGCTACCGGCTCGCCCTTGACGCGCACGTCGGCGATCGTCGAGCGCAACGCCGTCACCTTCGTGCCGCCACCGAGGTCGATCTCGAGCTCATGGTCGTCGATCACCTTGGTCACCTTGCCGACGAAGCCGCCGCCGGTGACGACCGTGTCGCCGCGGCGCACGGCCGCCAGCATCTCGCCGCGCTTCTTCAGCTGCGCGCGCTGCGGCCGGATGATGAGAAAATACATGATCACGAAGATCAGGACGAACGGCAAAATGCTGATGAACATGTCGGGAGAAGCCCCAATGCCTTGGGCATATGCCGGTGTCACGAACATCGAGGTACTCCTGAATTTTGAAAACAGCCGCCAAACGGTTCAGTGGATTTGGCAGCCCCGCGAAATTTGGCCGGAATATAGTCGGTAAAGTTGCCAATGCAACTGCGTGGCCGGGCAAATCGGCTGCTTTTCCGGCCTGTTCGCCCGTGTTAGAGCATGACCGCGAAAAACGCGAGCGGGTTTTCGCAAAAGATCGCGCTGTAACAAACGGTTGCAGCGAGTTTCGAAACCGTCGGGATCGAACCCGGCCACACCTTCCCTCGCGGAACCAGAGCAAAAGACCTGAGATGACCGATACCAGCATCGACGCATTGAACCAGAAACTCGACCGCCTGATCGAGGCGGTCAGCCGCCTCGCCCCGCCGCCTGTGCCCGAAACCGACCTTGGCGGAGCCGATTGCTTCGTCTGGCAGGCGGATCCGGGTTACCTGGAGCCGGTGCGCAAGGTGAACCGCGTCGACATCGGCCTGATCCGCGGCGTCGACCGTGTGCGCGACATCCTCGTCGACAACACAGAACGCTTCGCCTCCGGCTATGCCGCCAACAACGTGCTTTTGTGGGGCGCGCGCGGCATGGGCAAATCGTCGCTGGTCAAGGCGGTGCATGCCGCAATCAACGCCTCGCCGAAACTCGACCGCCCGCTCAAGCTGATAGAGATCCATCGGGAGGACATCGATACGCTGCCGAAGCTGATGACGCTGCTGAAGGCCGCGCCTTACCGCTTCATCCTGTTTTGCGACGACCTCTCCTTCGACCATGACGATACCTCCTACAAATCGTTGAAGGCAGCACTCGAAGGCGGCGTCGAAGGCCGCCCGGCCAATGTCATTTTCTACGCCACGTCGAACCGCCGCCATCTTCTGCCGCGCGACATGATCGACAATGAGCGCTCCACCGCCATCAATCCGTCCGAGGCGGTCGAGGAGAAGGTTTCGCTCTCCGATCGCTTCGGCTTATGGCTCGGCTTCCACAAATGTTCGCAGGACGAATATCTCGAAATGGTCAACGGCTACGCCAGCCATCATGGGCTCGACATCGACCCCGGGCAGTTGCGCGCCGAGGCGCTGGAATGGGCGACGACACGCGGCAGCCGCTCGGGCCGCGTCGCCTGGCAGTTCACGCAGGACCTGGCTGGCCGGCTCGGCAAGCCGTTGAGAGACTAGGCGGGGTACAACGGGTGGGCAGGAGCCGGTCACAAACTTCGTGGCCGACCCCGTCCGTGGACGCCGGGTTGTCTATATCGTGTTCATTCCCGCACAGGCTTTATGCTTCCCAGGACCATCGGAATATCGGTTTGTATCCCTAGTGCGTCAGTCGCCCAGGCCTGCATTTCTGGTGAAGCATCACCTGATTTCAGGATGGAAATGGCCAGCTTGGACATGTCTGTGGGCGGTTTGGTATTGATTACCGCATAGGAGAAATAGCCGGCCAAAGCGGCACTTGCGATCGAAATGACCGGCGCAACGATTAAAGCAGTTGCTCGTACGTGCGATTGCCAGCGATGCGTTGGGCTGGCGGACGGAAGTTCATCCTCTTCGACAGATTCAATCATTCCACTCTCCTTGCAGAGCGTCGAGAATGACTTTCCTCTACATTAGTTAAAATGCAGATAAACCATTTTCGATAACGCGAGTCGCAATACGGCTCTTGCGCCGATTCCCGCCAAGGGAGCGACTGCGGCACCGGAGACGTGGTGCGCACGACGGTTCCGGGCGCTGCTCAGGCGCCCGCCAATGGCAAACGTCTAGACTCCCAAAAGCTATTTGGCGTGATGTGTCCCCGCGCCATTAGCGCGGTTGAGGGCTGCTCTTTGGTTCAGCATGTCACTCAAAATTTGATCCTGGTTAGACATGCATGAAAACAACGACGTGCATCCAGCAACCAACTGAAAAAGCCCGCTCCTTGCGGGGCGGGCTGAGCCGGCGGGCCGGACTGGAGGTCAGGCGGCCCGCAAATCGCTTTTTTTATTCTATTCGAAATAGCCCCGACTATTCGAGATAGCCGGAGGGATCGACCGGGGCCGAGTTCTTGCGCACTTCGAAATGCAGCTTCGGCGAGTCCGTCGTCCCGCTCATGCCCGACAGCGCGATCTCCTGGCCGCGCTTGACCTTCTGGCCGCGCTGGACCTCGATCGAGCTGGCGTGACCGTAGACGGTGACCAGGCCATTCTCGTGCCGCACCAGCACCGTATTGCCGAATTCCTTGAGGCCGTCGCCGGCATAGATGACGACGCCATTCTCGGCCGCCTTGACCGGCGTGCCTGCCGGCACGGCGATGTCGACGCCGTCCTTGCCGGAACCGAAGCCGGAAATGACGCGGCCGCGCACCGGCCAGCGCATCTTGCCTATGCCGGTGGCGTCCGGCGCCACAGCGTCGTCATCCTCGGCCTGCTGGATGACCTTGGCGTCTTTCTTCGGCGGCGTGTAGGAAGCCAGCGTTTGCGACGGCGTCGTCTTGGCCGTCGGCTGCGTCGTGGCTGTCGTCACCGGGTCTACCGCCGCAGGCTTTGCGGCGGCCACCGTGGCCGTTCCGCCGGCCGGCACCTTCAGCGTCTGGCCGATCTTCAGCAAGCCCTCCTGCATGCCGTTCGCCTGCTTGATGGCGACAACCCCGACGCCAGTCTTCCTGGCGATCGAGGAAAGCGTATCGCCCGACTGCACCGTATAGGTACCGGCGCCGGCCTTGGGCGCGGCGGCGGCCGTTTGCGGCGCGGGCTTGCTGTCTTTGGGCTTGTTCGCCGCGGCCGAAGCATCGACCTGCGCGGCTGACTTGCCCTCCTTGAGCTTCGGCTGCTGCGGCAGCACGGCGACCTTTTCCGGCGCGGTGGCCGGCAAGTCGCGCTTGCCGTTGGCTGGCTTGGCGTCGGCAACCCTGGGCTCGGCCTTGCTGGAATAGGCGTAGGCCGGAATGATGATCTTCTGGCCGGTCTTCAGCCCCTTGGTCGCGCTCAGCCCGTTGACCTTCATGATCACGTCGGCCGGCACCTTGTAGTGCTGCGCCAGCCCGGAGATCGTTTCACCGTCCCTGACGACGATTTCGGTGGCATGCGCCGTGCCGGCTGCCTTGGCGTCGGGCTGGGCATCCTTGAAGGGCTTGGCCGCGGGAGCAACCGTGCCGGTCGCCGTCCGGTCGACATGCGGTGCCGGGCGCACCAGAGCGGGCGCCGATGCAACACGCACCGGATTGGCGGCGGGTGCCAGCGCGGGAGCGGGCTGCGCCTGGGCGACCGGTGGCGGCAGCGGCCGCGTCGACACCGGTTCGAGGCTGGAGCGGCTGACCGACTGCGTGTGGCTGCCATCGACCGGCGCGGCCGCGACATCCCCCGGATAGGGCTGCTGCACGGCATCCTGCTTGTTGATGATGGCGCGCTGATTGTTTGTCGAGGAGGTGAAGACGTCGTCGACGCCGTTGAACCGCGACACTTGCGAGCTGCACCCAGCCGCGGCACCCGCGATCATGAGAACAGCGCAGCCCCGCGCCAAATTGCGACTGTTTGCCTTCAAAACACTGAGTTGCATCGCACTAACCCGCACAAACTCTGCACCAACTGGACAGGATTAAAGCGCGTTAATGTTACTGGTCGGTTAACCCCTTAGAATCAGACGCAAAATTTCTTAAAATATTTGAGGCCGCCCAGACTGCCCATATAGAGGCATGCGCAGCCGCCGTTGCAGGCCGGCTGACATGGACAATCCCTAGATAACGGCCGCCAGGCTGCGCAACACCGGCTGCAGGCGCACGAGGCCGATATCCTCGCGCTCGAAACGGCTGCCGACCTTGGTGAGCTTGGCCAGCACCTGCTCGCCCTCCTCCGGTCCGATCGGCGCGATCACGATGCCGCCGCTCGACAACTGGTCGAGCAGGAAACGCGGCAGGCTGTCGAAGGCGGCCCAGGCGACGATCCGGTCGAACGGGCCTTCTGCGGCCAAACCGGAGGAACCATCCACCTGGCGCGCGATGACGTTGCCGATGCCGAGCGCCTCGAAGCGCTGCCGCGCCTGTTCGACCAGCGTCTTGTAGCGGTCGATGGTGACAACCCGGCCTGACAGGCGCGACATCACCGCTGCCGTATAACCGGAGCCGGTACCGATCTCGAGCACGCGATTCCCGACTTCGATGGCGAGTGCGGCGATCACCGCCGCCTGCATGTCCGCGCCCTCGATCGCTTCGCCGCATTCGATCGGCAGCATGCGGTCCGACCAGGCGATGGAATGGAATTGGGCGGCCAGGAAGCCGCGCCGCGGTGTCGCCTCGAAGGCCGCGATCAGCGCCTTCGGCACGGTCCCCCTGCCGCGCAGGCGCAGCAGGAAGGCGGCAAATCCTTCTCGGTCATCGATCGGCAGGTTCATGCAAGGGCCTTGCTCAGCTGGTCACGAATCTCATGCGCTGTGAGGTCGAGCTGCAACGGCGTCACCGACACCAGGCGATTGCGCAGCGCAAAAAGGTCGGTGCCCTGCTTGCCCTCGACGGGTTCGCGGCCGAAGCGCAGCCAGTAGTACGGCAGCCCGCGCCCGTCGCGGCGTTCCTCGACCCACAGGCTGTGTACGAGCTTGCCCTGCGAGGTGACCACCGTGCCGGCGACCTCTTCAGGCAGGCAGTTCGGAAAATTGACGTTGAGCAGCACGCCGTCCGGCAGCGGCGTCGCGACGAGTTTCTTGAGCAGCGCCGGCGCCAGCGCCTCGGTGGTCTCGTAGGGAACGACGCGGTCCTCGCCGATAGTGCTGTAGCCCTGGCTGAGCGCGATCGAGCGTATGCCGAGCAACGCGCCCTCCATCGCGCCGGCGACGGTTCCCGAATAGGTGACGTCGTCAGCGATGTTGGCGCCGGAATTGATGCCCGACAGGATCAGGTCGGGCGCGCCGGGCAGGATCTTCTTCACGCCCATGATGACGCAGTCGGTCGGCGTGCCGCGCACGGCAAAGTGCTTCTCGCCGATTTTCCTCAGCCGCAGCGGCTCCGAGATCGACAGCGAGTGCGCATAGCCGGACTGGTCCTGCTCCGGCGCCACCACCCAGACATCGTCGGACAATGTGCGCGCGACGCGCTCGAGCGACGCCAGGCCCTCGGCATGAATGCCGTCGTCATTGGTCAGGAGAATACGCATTATTTCGATTCGATCTTTTCCAGCCCGCCCATGTAAGGCCGCAGCACTTCAGGAATGGTTACGCTGCCATCCTCGTTCTGGTAGTTTTCGATGACGGCGATAAGTGCGCGCCCGACAGCCGTGCCTGAGCCGTTCAGCGTATGGACGAAGCGGTTGCCCTTGCCGTCCTTGTCCTTGTAGCGGGCTTCCATGCGCCTGGCCTGGAAATCGCCGCAGACAGAGCAGGACGAGATTTCGCGATAGGCGTTCTGGCCGGGCAGCCACACCTCGATGTCATAGGTTTTTCGCGCGCCAAAACCCATGTCCCCGGTGCACAGCACCATGGTGCGGAACGGCAATTCGAGCCGCTTCAGCACTTCCTCGGCACACTCGGTCATCCGCTCATGCTCCGCGAGCGAGGACTCCTGATCGGTGATCGACACCAGCTCGACCTTGTAGAACTGGTGCTGGCGCAGCATGCCGCGCGTGTCGCGCCCTGCCGAGCCGGCCTCCGAGCGGAAGCACGGCGTCAGCGCGGTGTAGCGCAGCGGCAGTTTCTCATGGGCGGTGATTTCCTCGCGCACGAGGTTGGTGAGCGGCACTTCGGCGGTGGGGATCAGGAATTGTTCAGAAACCCCGGATGAAGATATCCGGCTAAGCACCTCGTCGTATGAGCCGCCTCGCTGTTGGATCATATCCAAAATATCTCGAGTACGTTCGAGATTGGATGTGATATCGGATCTAAATTTATCCCTTTCTGCATCGGCTATGTACGGAATAGCAGCAACAGAAATCCCCTGAAGAAGAGAAATATTACTAGCTAAATCTCTATATATCTTTGTGGAACTCAGTTCCAATCTGAGGTTTTGGAAATCGTTTGCTATCTGATATAAGTCTTCTTTGAATTTAGGTAACTGCCCAGTACCAAACATGACATCTGAGTTCACCATCAGCGGCGGGATGACTTCCTCATAGCCATGCTCGGTCGTGTGCAGGTCGAGCATGAACTGGCCGATGGCGCGTTCCATCCGCGCCAGCCCGCTCTTCAGCACGGTGAAGCGCGAGCCGGAAAGTTTCGCGGCGCGCTCGAAATCCATCATGCCGAGCGCTTCGCCGATCTCGAAATGCTCCTTCACCCAGTTCGGGCGGGTAGGCACCTTGCCGACGATATGCTTGACCACATTGTCGTGCTCGTCCTTGCCGACCGGCACATCGTCGAGCGGCACGTTGGGCAACACCGCCAGCGCGTCGTTCAGCGCCTTGTCGAGCTCGCGTTCGCGCGCCTCGCCGTTCTGGATGAAGGTTTTTATCTCGCCCACTTCGGCTTTCAGTTTTTCGGCAAGGGCCGCATCGCCCGAGCGCATGGCGTTGCCGATCTCTTTCGAGGCGGCATTGCGGCGTTCCTGCTTGGTCTGCAGCTCGGTGACATGTTCGCGCCGCGCCTCGTCCCTGGCGATCAGGTCGTCGACGGTGGACTGCGCTTCCTCGACCGACCACGAGCGCTTGACCAGCGCCTCGACAAGGGCCTTCGGGTTGTCGCGAATCCATTTGATGTCAAGCATGGTCTGAAAGCTCCTGCGGTAGCTTGCCGCCAAAGGCGCGGCGGTTTGCGCTACGATATGCTCAAGAATATAGCCTGAAACGCATCGTCGGTTTCGCGATGCGTTTCAGGCCAGAGGGGGTAAACCGCATCTCTGATCGATGCAAGATCGGGCTTGCTGACGGCAGGGGCCGCGAGCCCGCTTTCGAGTGGTGAGGGATAGCGCGACAGTCCAGAAATAAAAAACCCGCCTCGGCGGCGGGTCGTTGGCGCAAATCAGCACCATAACCGAATATGTACCATAGCGGCGGGCACCAAGTCAAGAAAAAATTCCTATCGGCACCGGGCCGCGCACCGATTCCGAGGCCGGCAGCCCGCAGGGGCGACGCGCCTGCCCTATGTGGAGGATGCGTCTGCCGGCTTTTCCGCCACCTCTTCCTCGGATTGCTGCTTCTCCCGCGCCAGGCGCTCGCGCTCCTGGCTGCGTTCGATCATCCGCGCCGACCAGATGGCGACCTCGTAGAGCAGGATGGTCGGGATGGCGAGGCCGATCTGGCTCATCGGGTCGGGCGGCGTCAGCACCGCCGCGACGACGAAGGCGATGACGATCGCCCATTTGCGCTTCTCGGCCAGCGCCTTGGATGACAGCATGCCGACGCGCGTCATCAGGCTGGTCACCACCGGCAGTTGGAATACCAGGCCGAAGGAGAAGATCAGCGTCATGATCAGGCTGAGATATTCCGACACCTTCGGCAGCAGCGAAATCTGCACCTGGTCGTTGGTGCCCGATTGCTGCATGGCGAGGAAAAACCACATCACCATCGGCGTGAAGAAGAAATAGACCAGCGAGGCGCCCATCAGGAACAGGATTGGCGACGCGATCAGGAACGGCAGGAAGGCGTTGCGTTCGTTCTTGTAGAGGCCGGGCGCGATGAACTTGTAGATCTGCGTGGCGATCAGCGGAAAGGCGATCACCATGCCGCCGAACATGGCGAGCTTGACCTGCGTGAAGAAGAATTCCTGCGGCGCGGTATAGATCAGCTCGACCTTGTGCGGGTCGAGCCCCGCCCATTGCGTCGCCCATTTGAATGGCACGACAAGTAGGTTGAACAGCTTCTTGGCGAAGAAGAAGCAGACCAGGAACGCGGCGAAGAAGCCGCCGAGCGACCAGATCAGCCGGCGGCGCAACTCGATGAGATGCTCCATCAGCGGCGCCGAGGATTTCTCGATCTCGTCCTTTTCCTTGTCCGAAACGCTCACTTGGCGGCTCCCGCCGTCTTTTTGGCCACTGGCTTCTTCGCTGGAGCCGGTTTCGCCTCGGCCTTGGTCGTCGCCGCCTTGGCTGCTGCCGGTTTGGCAGCCTTTGACGCCGCCACGGGCTTCGCCGGCGCTTTGGGTGCTGGCGCGGGTTTGGCGGTCGCCGCTTTCGCGGGCGTGGAAGCTTTCGCGCCGTTCGCCGAAGCCTTGGCGGGCTTGGCCGCTTTCCCTGCCGCAGGTGTCTTTGGCGCCAGCTCTGTCGGCGCTGAGGACGCCACCACCGATTCATCGGTCATGACTGGGAAGATCGGCGCGGCCGGCGCGGTATCGGGTTCAGTGGGCCCCGGCATGGTGGTCGCGCCGTTCTTCAACGGTTCGGCCGCCTGCGGCACCGAGCCGGCGGGCGCTGCCGTATCGACGGCCGGCTTCGGCTTCATCGCCGCGTCGACGCCGGAACGTACATCGGCGGCCGCCTGCTCGAACGGATTGAGCTGTTTCCTGATCTCGGCAACCGGGCTGAGCCCCCTTAGCTCGTCGACCGATTTCTTGACATCGTCGAGCTCCGCTTCCTTCAGCGCCTCGTTGAACTGCTTCTGGAAATCGGCCGCCATGGCACGCAGCTTCGCCGTCGTGCGGCCGAAGGTGCGCAGCATGTTGGGCAAATCCTTCGGCCCGACGACCACGATCATAACGATCGCGATCACCAGCATTTCGGTCCAGCCGACTTCAAACATGGCTATCCGTTCCGACTAATGCATGCCGCCCAAAAGTGCGAAGCGGTTCTGGGACAACGACACGCACAAAGCAACAACCCTTGGCTCAGCTCTTGCTGGCCTTTTCCTTCGCTGCCGAAACGGTTTCGTCGGCGCGATGTTCGACGGTACGCTTGTCGTCGGCAACGTCGTCGTCCGCCATGCCCTTCTTGAAGCTCTTGATGCCCTTGGCCATGTCGCCCATCAGCTCGGGTATCTTGCCGCGGCCGAACACCAGAAGCACGATGACCAGCACGATCATCCAGTGCCAAATCGAAAATGAACCCATAGCAACTCTCTCTCGAATGGTTTCCCTGGCGATGATCTATGCGTTTTCGCGTTGGGATTCAAACACAACCGCGACAGAGTTTATGAAAGGGTGTCGGATGTCACGCATTTTCGGCAATGCGGTCCGCTACCAATCGGCGCATCTGGCCCGGGAAAGCCTCCAGGAACAGAGGCTTGCGGTCAATCTTCCGTGACGCGCGGCGTCAGCAGGCCGAGTTCCTCGAGATCGATATCGGTCAGCGGATCCTCGTCCTCGGTCAGTACATCCGGGTCCGCCGGCGGCTGCGGAATGGAGAAATTCGAAGGCATGCGGCCCGAAAGCAGGCCGGCACCCTTCAACTCCTCCATGCCGGGGAGATCGCGGATTTCCTCGAGCGCGAAATGGTCGAGGAAGGTTTCGGTGGTGCCATAGGTGACGGGACGGCCGGGCGTTTTGCGCCGGCCGCGCATGCGCACCCATTCCGTTTCCAAGAGCGTATCCAGCGTGCCTTTCGAGGTTTCGACGCCTCTGATGTCCTCGATCTCGGCGCGCGTTACCGGCTGGTGATAGGCAATGATCGCCAGAACTTCGAGCGCCGCGCGCGACAGCTTGCGCTGCTGGACGGTGTCGCGGCTCATCAGGAAGGCGAGATCGCCGGCGGTGCGAAACGCCCAGGCATCACCGACCCGCACCAGGTTGACGCCGCGCCGCGCATAGATCTGCTGCAGCTCGGCCATCGCGAGGGCGATGTTGATGCCATCGGGAAGGCGCGCGGCCAACTGCTTTTCGCTGACCGGCTCGGCACTGGCGAAAACGATCGCCTCGGCCATGCGCACCGCCTCCGCCATATGCAGCCGCTCGGCGGGATTCTGCGCCGGATTCTGGGTCGGATTCTGAACCGAAGCCTGGTCGACCTCGCCCTCCTCCGGTTCGTTGTCCATCTTGAACGGGACAACCGAAGCGTTGGCGCGTTCGCTCATGATGCCACCTCGACTGCCTTGATTGCCTGTGCGCGGTGGTCGCGCAGATAGATCGGCGCGAACACCTCGTCCTGCCGCACATCCATCTTGCCCTCGCGCACGAGTTCCAGTGTCGCCGCGAACGAGCTGGCGATCGCGGTGCGCCGCTCTTCCGGGCTGGACAGATATCGGACGAGAAAACTGTCGAGCGCCGTCCAGTCCTGCAGCGAGCCGATCAGCCTTGTCAGGATATCGCGGGCGTCCTTGAGCGACCAGACGCCGCGCCTGGCGATCGTGACATTGGTGATTGCCTGCTTCTGGCGCTGCTGGGCATAGGCGGTGAGCAGATCGTAGAGCGACGCCGAATAGGCATTGCGCTTCTCGATGATGACCATTTCCGGCATGCCGCGCGCGAACACGTCGCGGCCGAGGCGGTTCCGGTTGACCAGCCGCGCCGATGCATCGCGCATGGCTTCCAGCCGCTTGAGCCGGAATTGCAGCACCGCCGCCAGTTCCTCGCCGCTTTCGCCTTCCTCGCCCGGCTGCTTCGGAATCAAAAGCTTCGATTTGAGGAAGGCGAGCCACGCCGCCATCACCAGATAGTCCGCGGCGAGCTCAAGTCTTAGCGCCCTCGCCGTCTCGACGAAGGCCAAATACTGCTCGGCGAGCGCCAGGATGGAGATGCGCGCGAGATCGACCTTCTGGTTGCGGGCAAGATGCAGAAGAAGATCGAGCGGGCCTTCGAATCCTGCGACGTCGACGACCAGCGACGGATCGCCGGTCAGCCGGGTATCATCGCTTTCGGCCCACAGGCGGTCCATCGGTGCGGCCTTCCCGGCCTTGCTTTCCAATGCTTCCGCCACGTCCCGTTCTTCCCTCTGTCAGGCCACCGCATCGAAATAGGTGGCGAATTCGGCGCGTATCTCGGTTTCTTCAGCCGCGTCGCGTTTTTCTATATAGGTCATTGCCCGGTTTGCGCGCTCAAGCGACTTGCCCTCAAGCCCTTTGGTTCGCGATGCGATGCCCGCCATCTCCTCGAAAACGCCGTTGCAGTGAAGGACCAGATCGCAGCCGGCCGCAAGGATCGAGGCCGCCTTTGTCGGGAAATCCCCAGAAAGTGCCTTCATCGAGGTGTCGTCGCTCATCAGCAGCCCATCGAAGCCGATCTCGCGGCGAATGATCTCGTCGATGACCTTGCCGGAGGTGGTTGCCGGGTTTTTCGGGTCGATCGCGCTGTAGACGACATGCGCGGTCATGGCCATCGGCAGGTGGTTGAGTTCCCTGAACGGCGCAAAATCGTGCCGCTGCAGCTCGCTCATCGAAGCGTCGACGACAGGCAGTTCGAAATGCGTGTCCGCGAAAGCCCGGCCATGGCCGGGAATATGCTTCATGACCGGCAGCACGCCGCCAGACATCAGGCCTTCCGCCGCGGCGCGGCCGAGCTCGATGACCGGGCGCGGCTCCTTGCCATAGGCGCGCGCGCCGATGACGTCGCTCGCCCCTTCGATCGGCACGTCGAGCACCGGCAGGCAATCCGCCGTGATGCCGTAGCGCAGAAGGTCGAAAGCGTGCAGCCGCGCCATCAGCCAGGCGGCGCGGGCTCCGGCGTCATGGTCGTCGCGCCACAGCGCACCGAGCGCGCCGCCGGCTGGATAGTTCGGCGCCAGCGGCGGCCGCAGCCGCTGCACCCTGCCGCCTTCCTGGTCGATGAACACCAGCGCGTCCGGGCGTCCGATGCAGTCGCGCATCTCGGCGACCAGGTCGCGGATCTGCTCGGTCTCGCTGATGTTGCGGGCAAACAGGATGAAGGCCCACGGGCATTCATTGCGATAGAAACTGATTTCTTCGCGGGTGAGCGATTTCCCGGCACAGCCGAGGATCATGGATTTTGATTCGGTCATGCCGACGAGTCTAGAATCTTCCGCGGCCAAAGGGAATCACGTCGAAAAGTGCAAAATGAAAACCGGCGCGGCGTTGAGGCCGCGCCGGTTTTCAAACTGCTCTCCTCCGACACGGGAGGTGAATGACTACCTCGACACGAAGCAGTTGCCGCCGGCAGCCTTGTAGCTGGTGCACAGATTGATGGCATCGTTGCGCGACTGCGCGGGCACGCGGACGCGGTAGAAAGTCCCCTTGCCGGCGATCTCCGCCTTGACGATGTTGGCGGTGCGGCCGGAAAGCACGCCACCATAGCGACGCTGCAGATCCTGATAGGTCGACTGCGCGCTTTCGACCGTCGGCTGCGAGGCGATCTGCATCGACCACGAACCGCCGCCGGTCGAGGGCGCCGCGGGACTGATGGAGGCAACCTGATCGGGCTTGACCTCGCCGACCACGTCGACCGGCTGGTCGGACGGGCGCTGCGGCGCGACCGGAACCTTGGCCGGCGTGTTGGCCGACTGGGCCTTGGCTTCCGCCTTGGGCTCGGCCACCGGTTTCAGGGCTGGCTCGTCGTCCGCCTGCGCGGCGTCCGGCGCCACCGTGCCGGTCTGGTCGGCATCGGCCTGAGCCGACGGCGCGACATGTTGCGGCGCCGGATCGACCGGCTCCACGGCAGCCACTTTCGGTGCGGCAGGCGCCGGATCCTCACGCGGCACCAGCGACCCGTCCGATTTGACCACCATGGTCCTGACCTTGCGCGGCGCCACGGCGACGACGTCGGGATTCGTTCCCTTGTCGGCATCCTGGAGAACCTGCGCGATACGATCCTCGGACTTGGCTGCGGGCGCGGCGTTGTCGGCTGGCGCCGCTACGGCGGTTGAAGCATCGCCGCTGTCGCCGTCCGCGCCGGCTGCGGTCTGGTCGGGCGAGAGATCGACGGCGCGAGCCGGATCTTTCGCCGCCACATCGACCGGTTCCTCGACATTGGTGACGAGCTTCTGCTGGACCGGCTCGGCGGGCTTGGCGCCCTTGGCCACCGCGTCATAGACCTTGTTGTCCTGGTTCGGCACCACGGCGCCGCCCGGGTTTTCCGGCTTGACCTTGATCGGTGCGTTGTCCGCCTTGACCAGGACCGGGGCGTCACCGCTGCCCTGGCCGCCCGGAGACAGCGCGAAGGCGCCGAGGCCTCCGGTGACAACGACTGCACCGACAATGGCGGCGATGAGCAGGCCGCGCCTGCGCGGCGACCCGCCGGCCTCGCGTTCGGCGAGACCAGGAACCGACATCGCCTCGTCCAGCTCGGGATCGTAGTCGAGCTCGTCGACGGCAAAATCGTCGGCCTGTGAAACCGGCTGGCTGCCGGGCAAGTCGTCGACGTCGAAGCCATTGGTGGCGTCGGCATAACCCGCCGGCGCTGTCGCGCGGGCAGACATTTCCGCTGGCCGTGCCGCGTAGGTGCGCGCCTCGGGCTGATAGCCCGGCTTGAGCCCCTCATAGCCCGGCTTGAGAGCCTCATAGCCCTGTTCAAAGGCATCGTATCCCGACTTGAAGCCGGGATTGTAGGAGTCGTCGGCATAGGGCGCGCTGGTGTTTGCGGGAGCCGCAGCGACATCCACTGTATTCATCTCGGTCAGCAGATTGGAGAATTCGGCGTCGAGATCGTCGTAGCCGGGCGCGGCCGGCTCATCCTCTTCGAAGTGCAATTCCGGAATGTCGAGATCATCCTGAAGCGCCACGACGCGCTCCGGCACATCGACGGTCTCGACATCAGGCATCTCGTCATCGAACGCGGACTGCTCGCGCTGTGCGGCGGCCGGCGCCGCATAAGCGGCAGGCTCGGCCGCACGATAGGTCGGGACCGCGGCAGACGGCGCCGCGGCCATGGGGGCCGCCGAAGCCATCGGCTGGGCGGTAAAACTCGCCTGTTGCGGCTGTGGGACCGGCGTAACCCGGCTCCACGAGCGGGCCGGCTCGGGCGGCGTGGACTGCATCGTCAGCCAATCGAGGGGATCGTCGCGGAAAGTTTCCGGCGCGGCGGGATCCGCGGCGACGTCTTCATCCCGGTCGATGCCTTCGGCCAGGTCGATGCTTGCGGCGAGTTCCGCTTCGAAATCATCGCCTTCAGAGGCAGCGGCATGCGCGCCGAGGTCCTGGTCCTGAAGCTCATCGAGCATGAGATCGTCAAGATCGACGTCAGCGGCCGAGACCGCCTGATGCTGCTGCGCCGCCGCAGGTTCGTCCAGGTTCCAGTCGAGGTCACCGGCCGCCGGTTCTTCGTCGGGTTTCGCGGTCGCGGCGACAGGCTGCTGAACCGCTACCTCCTCCTCGGCCACCGGCGCCGAGCGTGCGCTCATGGCGCCCAACAGCGCGTTCAACTCGTCTTCAAGGCTACGCTCGTCGGCGGCGGCATGCACCGGTTCGGCCATAGCCGGGGCGGCCGGATGAACGGGGGCAGCCACAGGCTCAGCGGCCGGCTCGTCCGTCGCTTCGGCAAGCGCGTCGTTGAAATCCTGCTCGAAAGCATCGTCCAGCGGCTCATCGGCGGCCAGGTCTGCCGCCTCGCCTTCCGCATCCGTCGCCTCGGCGAACACGTCCTCCATTTCGTGCGCATCTGCCGTCTCGGCGGTCACGTCATGCGCGTCAAGCGCATCCGTCTCCGCAGCCACGGGCGCATCGGTCGCGACCGAGTGATCGGCAGCCAGATCGAAATCGATATCCGCCAACGTGTCGTCGAAAGCCGTGGCGTCATCAAAGCGATCGCCAAAATCCTCTTCGGAAACCGCCTGGTTCGCGTTCAGCGCCGCCTCGACGGGAAGCTCGACCGGAGCCGCGGCCGCTTCAGGCTGCTGCTCCGCCACGTGACCATCGAGCATCAGTTCGTCTTCGAGCGAAAGGGCAAAGCCATCGTCGAATTCATGGTCGACGGTAGGCTCCGCGACAGGCTCCGCC
Source organism: Mesorhizobium sp. B2-8-1 (assembly GCF_006440955.1). Lineage (NCBI taxonomy): Bacteria > Pseudomonadati > Pseudomonadota > Alphaproteobacteria > Hyphomicrobiales > Phyllobacteriaceae > Mesorhizobium > Mesorhizobium sp. B2-8-1. Next base: position 199,387 of record NZ_VFTX01000013.1, read on the forward strand.
ACTTCGGCGGCCAAGGCGGGCTCGGCCGCATCGGTCGCGTCATCAAGCCGGAAGTCCTGATCGAGCGATGCCGCAAGCTCGTCCGCCATGGGCAGATCGTCATCGAGCGGCGAAACGCCATCGAGAGAGCTGGCTACCGCATCGTCGAAATCCGTATCGAAAGCGGCATCGACGGTTGGCGCGGCCTCGGCAACAGCGTCGTCGGCACCATGCTCATCGTCGAGCTGCATGTCGTCGAACGCCATGGCGAGTTCGTCATCCATGCCGTCGGTAGCGGCGGCGTCGAACGCCGGCTCATCAACATCGGCGACCGTCGCGGCGTTGCCTTCGGCAAAGTCGAAGTCGCCCATCAACTCCTTTTCGAGATCGATGTCGAAATCGACCTCCTGCGCCTGCTGATCAGCGGCGGCTTTCGGTTGGGCGGGCGCCTGTGGCTTGACCGGCTGGCGCGGGTCGAACCCCATGATCCTGGTCAGTTCCGCGAACGGATCATCGTTGGCGATGTCGTTGTTGTCGGCTATTCTCAGCTGGGTTCTGTCTGCCATTATTGTTCCCGAACTCGCACTCATTCGGACGCCATGGACGTCGCGCAGGGTTGGCCCTTACCAGCGCAATGTGGGCAAAAGGTGACAGGTTTTTTAGTCAAACCTAACGCATTTCGGTGGGCGCCGCGGCGCCGATCAGCGTCAGGCCGGACGTCAAGACATCCGAAACAGCCTGCACCAGCCCTAGTCTGGCATGCGTCAATTGTCGGTCGTTAACCTTAACAAAACGTAAGTCCGGATTATCGGTGCCGCGGTTCCAGTGCCCGTGGAAGCTTGAGGCCAGATCGTAGAGGTAGAATGCCAGCCGATGCGGCTCGAGCGCAAGTGCCGCCGACTCGATCAACCGTGGATATTCAGCGAGTTTCCTGATCAGGCCGATCTCGCCTTCGTCGGTCAGCAACGCCACGGCAGCCGCCAGACTGTTGCGATCGAAATTGGCCTCTCCCAACTGCTCGCTCGCCTGCCGGAATACCGAATGGCAGCGCGCCGAAGCGTACTGCACATAGAATACCGGATTGTCCTTGGACTGCTCGGTCACTTTGGCGAAGTCGAAATCGAGCGGCGCATCGTTCTTGCGATAGAGCATCATGAAGCGGATGGGGTCGCGGCCGACTTCCTCCACCACTTCGCGCAGCGTCACGAAATCGCCGGACCGCTTGGACATGCGCACCGGCTCGCCATCGCGAAACAGCTTTACCAGGTTGCACAGAAGAACCGTGAGCTTCACCTCGTCGCCGGCGATCGCCCGCGCCAGCGCTTCCAGCCGCTTGACATAGCCGCCATGATCGGCGCCGAGCACGTAGATCAGTTCGACGAAGCCGCGATCGACCTTGTCCTTGAGATAGGCGACGTCGGCGGCGAAATAGGTGAACGAACCATCCGACTTGACCAGCGCCCGGTCCATGTCGTCGCCGACCGCCGTCGAACGGAACAGGGTCTGTTCGCGATCTTCCCAGTCGTCCGGCCTCTCGCCCTTGGGCGGCGGCAATTTGCCTTTGTAGATATGGCCCTTCAGCGTCAGGTCGTTGATCGCCGAGCGGATCTTCCTGGCATTGTCGGCGTGCAGCGTGCGCTCGGAGAAGAACACGTCATGATGCACGTTGAGCAGCGCCAGATCCTCGCGGATCATCGCCATCATCGCGTCGATGGTGCGGTCCTTGACGATGGCGAGCGCCTCTTCGTCCGGCATCTGCAGTAAGGACCGGCCGAATTCCTTGGCCAGCGCCTGCCCGACCGGGACCAGATAGTCGCCTGGATAGAGCCCGGCCGGGATCTCGCCGACCTCGTCGCCAAGCGCTTCGCGATAACGCAGCATCACCGAGCGCCCGAGAACGTCGATCTGCGAGCCGGCGTCGTTGATGACATATTCCTTGGTAACGTCGTAACCGGCAAAGGCCATCAGATTGGCAAGCGCATCGCCAACCACGGCGCCACGGCAATGGCCGACATGCATTGGTCCCGTCGGGTTGGCCGATACATATTCGACATTGGCCTTCCTGCCGCCGCCGATGCTGGAGCGGCCGTAGTTGCGGCCCTCGCCCAGAAGCGTCGTGAGATGTGCCTGCCAAAAACCGTCCCTGAGCCGCAAATTGACGAAGCCCGGGCCCGCGACCTCCGCGGCCGCGACATCCTTGTCGTCCCGCAGCGCGAGCGCCAGGCGCTCAGCCAGCGCCCGCGGGTTCTGGCCGGTGGGCTTGGCCAGCACCATCGCCGCATTGGTCGCGAGATCGCCATGGCTGGCATCGCGCGGCGGCTCGACGGCGATGCGCGACAGATCGGGCGAAACACTGTCACTGTCTTTCAGATCAAGCGCTTCGACGGCTTTTATGATTCGCGCGGTGAAGTCGGCGAAGATGTTCATGGGTATGACTCTGGCGGCTTTGCAGGGAATCCGGCTTGTTGGCCGGCAAAATCGAGCCCGCCCTAGCTCAAATCCGGCGTACGGTCAAACAAACGGCGGTGTTCCTTCAGCGCGTAGGTGTCGGTCATCCCCGCCAGGAAGTCGGCCACGCTGCGCGCCTTGATGCGATCCTCGGCCCGGTCGAGCCCCTCGCGCCAGCCGTCCGGCATGGCGCGCGGATCGGCGAAATAGACGTCGAACAGGTCCCTGACGATCCGCTCCGCATCGGCGCGCACGCGCATGACTTCCTTGTGCCGGTAGAGGTGTTTGTAGAGAAAGGCCTTCAGCTCTTTCTCGGCGATGGCCATTTCGGCGGAAAAGGTCACCATCGTCTCGCCCGCCGCCCTCACCGCATCGGCGCTCCGCGGCCCGGTGCGTTCCAGGTTGGCGGTGGTCGACCTGATCACGTCCTCGACCATGGCGGTGATCTGGCGCCGCATCAGCTCGTGGCCGGTGCGCACCTCGTCGAGATTGGGATAGCGCGCGCGCACCCCCTCCAGGATGGTCCCCGGCAGCGAGACGGCCTTCAGCATGTCCAGCGTCAGCAGCCCCGCCCTCAGGCCGTCGTCGATGTCGTGCGTGTTGTAGGCGATGTCGTCGGCGATCGCAGCACACTGCGCCTCGATGCCGGCGAACCGGTCGAGTTCGAGGTCGTGCAGTTCCGAATAGTCGCGGATCGCCTGCGGCACCGGACCCTTCAGGCCCTTGCCGTTGGCATCGGTCAGCGGACCATTGTGCTTGACCAGGCCTTCCAACGTTTCCCAGGTCAGGTTCAGTCCGTCAAACTCGGCATAGCGCGCTTCCAGCCTTGTCACGATGCGCAGCGATTGCGCGTTGTGGTCGAAGCCGCCCCAATCAGCCATCTTCTCGTTGAGGGCGTCCTCGCCGGTGTGGCCGAAGGGCGTGTGGCCGAAATCATGCACCAGCGCCACCGCTTCAGCCAGATCCTCGTCGCCGCGCAGCGCCCGCGCCAGAGCGCGTGCGATCTGCGCCACCTCGATCGAATGGGTCAGCCGGGTGCGATAATGATCGCCTTCATGGGCGATGAAGACCTGCGTCTTGTGTTTCAGCCGGCGGAACGCGGTGGAATGGATGATGCGGTCGCGGTCGCGCTGGAACGGCGTACGGGTCGGGCTTTCGACCTCTTCGAACAGGCGCCCGCGCGAGCGCGCCGGATCGCTGGCATAGGCCGCGCGGGGCCTATAGCCAAATCCGATGTCGCCCAACTCGTTGGTCATGGTCGATGCCGCCTGACTTTGGCCGCCTGACTTTGGCCGCCAGACTATGGCCGGTTGACTTGGCCCTTCGCGCTTCATACCTATCATGTGAAACCGAAAGCAAGGTGACGCCCATGGGCGCGGATGCCAAGACCGCCATGAAAGTCGAGATGACCGATGCCGCCGCAAGGCGGATCGCCAAGATTGTGTCGGACGAGGCCGGCAAGACGGCGTTGCGCGTTTCCGTCGAAGGCGGCGGCTGCTCCGGCTTTTCCTACAAGTTCGATCTGGTCGACGCGCGCAACGACGACGATGTCGCCATCGAGAAGGACGGCGCCACGGTTCTGATCGATGATCTGTCGCTGGTCTATATGGGCGGGTCGGTGATTGATTTCGTCGACGACCTGATGGGCCAGTCGTTCCAGATCCGCAACCCGAATGCGGTCGCCTCCTGCGGCTGCGGCACAAGCTTCTCCATTTAGGAACAACATGCCTGCCATTGGCGCGGTTCGTCAGGTCGCGCTCTCGGCCGGGCGAGACCTCGACGCGACTCTGGCCTTCTGGTGCGACGTGCTCGGGATGAGCGTGCATGTGCGTTACGATCCGCCGGGCATCGCCTTCATCATGGCCGGCAGCGTGCGGCTGCTGTTCACCGACGGCATTCCGGCCGGAACCGTCTATCTCGACATATCAGGTCTCGAGGATTTCCACGCCGGCGCGAAAGCTGCGGGCGTTCCCTTCACCGCGCCTCCAACGCTTGTTCATCGCGACACCGAGGGCCAGTTCGGTCCGGCGGGGGAAAGCGAGTGGATGGCCTTTCTAAAGGATCCCGCAGGCAATACGATCGGCCTGGTCGAACGTCTTGCCCCGGAAGAACATTGAGGCCGCCATGAAGATCGTCACCTGGAACATCAACGGCATTCGCGCCCGCATCGGCAATCTCACCCATTGGCTGACCGAAAGCGCCCCCGACATCGTCTGCCTGCAGGAGATCAAGACGGTCGACGAGCAGTTCCCGCGCGCCGAGATCGAGGCGCTTGGCTACAATGTGGAAACCCACGGCCAGAAGGGTTTCAACGGCGTCGCCCTGCTGTCGAAATTGCGCTTCGACGAGGTCATCAGAGGTCTGCCCGGCGACGACGCCGACGAGCATGCGCGCTTCATCGAAGGCGTGTTCTCGACCGACAAGGGCGCATTGCGCGTCGCCTCGCTCTATCTGCCGAACGGCAATCCGATCGATGACGAGAGGAAATTCTCCTACAAGCTGTCCTGGATGGCACGGCTGGAGCGCTGGGCCGAGGAGCGGCTGAGGCTGGAGGAAGCCCTGGTGCTGGCCGGTGACTACAACGTCATTCCCGAACCTGTCGACGCGAAGTTCCCGGAGAACTGGCTGAATGATGCGCTCTTCCAGCCGCAGACGCGGCAGGCGTTCCGCAGGTTGAAAAATCTCGGCTTCACCGAAGCGGTGCGTTCGGTCACCGATGCGGGCGACACCTTCACCTTCTGGGACTACCAGGCCGGCGCCTGGCAGAAGAACAACGGCATCCGCATCGACCACCTGCTGCTGTCGCCCGAGGCCGCCAACCGGTTTTCATCGGCCTCGATCGAAAAGCATGTGCGCGCCTGGGAAAAACCGTCCGACCACGTGCCGGTGGCCATCGATCTCGATTTGCTGCCGGCCTGAGGGAGACCCCGGGCCCGCGCTGGACCTCGTATCGCCACAATCAGGCGCATGATGGGAGATCATCATGGCGGCTGGGGTTCCCATGACCATACGACTTGTCCTTTGTCCGATCGGCCTGGCATTCGCTGTCGCCGTCCCTGCGGCGGCTTTCGCCGCCGAGGAATGCCTTGCCAATGGAAAATCCTACCCGGTCGGCCAGGTCGCCTGTCTGACGATCGCCGACAAGAACCACCTCGCCCGCTGCGAGATGGTGCTCAACAACACCTCATGGACGAAAGTCGGGGACAGCTGCCCGCAAGACAGGCTGGCGCCGCACCGGCGGATGACGCCGATCTCGGCGCCGGCTCCCAGCATGGTGCCGGCGGAGCCGACCGAGAATTAATGTCTGATTAGCGATCTCCTCGTGGGGAGATCATCCTTACTGATCGGCGCTGTTGCCCTTGGTCAGGATGTCGTCAGCGAGCGAGATCGCTGTGCGGCGGTCGGCTTCGCCGGCGGCGGCAAAGGCCTCCTCCTGCATGCCGCGGATCCAGGGCTGGTCGGCGGGCGCCGCACGTTCGAGTGCTGCCGTCATCATCGCCAGGCCGCGCACGATCTTGCCGCTCTGGAACAACAGATGGCCAAGCGTCGCCTGCGCGCCGGCATGGCCTTTTTCGGCGGCGAGCTGGAACCAGCGCCCGGCCTGCTTGACGCTGGCCTTCACGCCGCCCTCGCCCTTCAGGAACATCTGCCCCATCTCGAACTGGGCATTCGGGTTGCGGTAGTTGGCGGCGGCGCGCATGTAATATTCCTGGGCCGCCACTTCGTTCTCGGTCACCGGGCTGCCGGGAATGCCCTTGCGCAGGTAGTCGCCCAGCGCCACCAGCGCGTCGGAAACGTAGCTTTCTTCCGGTGAGCCGGGCTCGACGTCCTGATCGACGATCTCCGAAAAGAACTTGAACGCCTCGTAATCGTCGCGCGCCACGCCGTCACCCTCGGCATACATGCGGGCAAGCTTCCAGGTAGCGCCGATCTGGCCGTTCTCGGCGGCGTATTTATAGGCCTCCGCGGCCTGTTCCTTGTGGCCGTTCTTGTAGGCGGAGAAACCGAACTGGAACACCGCCCAGGGGCTCGACTGCGGCTTCACGCCGGTCTTGTCGTCGAACACCTTGTCGTCGAAGGCCATGGCCTGGCCGACGGCGCCAAAGATCGCTAACGCGACCAGTGCCGGAAGGACAGACGACCTCAACAACTCAGATGTCCGCATAGCAGTGTGTTTCTTTCGCACCGCCCGGATGGGTGACCGCGCCGTCGCGGGCGGAACCTACCGTCTGTGCGTATTTCCATATCGCGCCGGACTGATAGTCGGTTGTGCGCGCCTTCCAACTCTTTGCCCTCGCAGCCAGTTCCCTATCGGACAACGCCACATCGATCGTGCCGTTCACGGCATCGATGGAGATCACATCGCCGTCCCGGATGAGGCCAATCGGACCGCCAACGGCGGCCTCGGGCCCGACATGGCCGATGCAGAAGCCGCGCGTCGCGCCCGAGAAACGGCCGTCTGTGATCAGCGCCACCTTGCCACCCATGCCCTGGCCGTAGAGTGCCGCCGTCGTCGACAGCATCTCGCGCATGCCAGGTCCGCCGCGCGGCCCTTCGTAGCGGATGACGAGAACTTCGCCTTCCCGGTAGTTGCGATGCGTCACCGCTTCGAAACATTCCTCTTCCGAATCGAAGCAGCGCGCCGGGCCGGAGAACTTCAACTCCGTCATGCCCGCGACCTTCACGATCGCGCCTTCGGGGGCAAGGTTTCCCTTCAAGCCCACGACACCGCCGGTTTGGGTAATAGGTCTGTCGGCCGGGCGGACCACATCCTGGTGTTCATTCCAGGCAATATGCTCCATATTTTCGGCCAAAGTGCGGCCAGTGACCGTCAGGCAATCGCCATGCAGGTAGCCGTGGTCGAGCAGCGTCTTCATCAACAGCGGAATGCCGCCGGCCTCGAACATGTCCTTGGCGACATATTTGCCGCCGGGCTTGAGGTCGGCGATGTATGGCGTCTTCTCGAAAATCCGGGCGACATCGAACAGGTCGAACTTGATGCCGGCCTCATGCGCTATGGCCGGCAAATGCAGCGCCGCATTGGTCGAGCCGCCGGTGGCCGAAACCACCGTCGCCGCGTTCTCCAGTGCTTTCAGCGTGACGATGTCGCGCGGCCGGATGTTCCTGGCGATCAGTTCCATGATCTTTTCGCCGGAGGCGAAGTTGAAACGATCGCGCATTTCATAAGGCGCCGGCGCGCCGCAGGAATAGGGCAGTGCCAGACCGATCGCCTCGGCCACGGTCGCCATCGTGTTGGCGGTGAACTGGGCGCCGCAGGAGCCGGCCGAGGGACAGGCGGCCTGCTCGATTTCAAGCAGTTCGGCATCGCCGATCGTGCCGACCGAGTGCTGGCCGACCGCTTCGAACACATCCTGCACGGTGATCTGGCGGCCGCGGTAGCTGCCGGGCAGGATTGAGCCGCCATAGATGAAGATCGACGGCACGTTGAGCCGCACCATGGCCATCATCATGCCGGGCAGCGACTTGTCGCAGCCGGCGAGCCCGACCAGCGCGTCGTAGCAATGCCCGCGCATGGTGAGCTCCACCGAATCGGCGATGACCTCGCGCGACACCAGCGACGACTTCATGCCCTGGTGGCCCATGGCGATGCCGTCGGTGACGGTGATGGTGCAGAATTCGCGCGGCGTGCCGTTGGCGGCCGCGACGCCCTTCTTGACCACTTGCGCCTGGCGCATCAGCGAAATGTTGCAGGGCGCCGCTTCGTTCCAGCAGGAGGCGACGCCGACCAGCGGCTGTGCGATCTCGGCCGCCGACAGGCCCATGGCATAGAGATAGGAGCGATGCGGCGCACGCGCCGGACCGACGGTCACATAGCGGCTGGGGAGCTTAGCCTTGGAGATGACTTTGGCGTCCATACTCTTCCTTGCCCCACATCTTCCTCGCAAGAGGGCGGTGCGGCCTGCTCCCATCGCCGAGCCTTTTGGCGCGTGTCCCGAGACAAGATCGAGGTGCGCCGGGTTTATGGCGGGAAATGGGCAATTTCGTCGGCCTGACTTCTAGCGCAGGGGTTGTTCAGAAAGTGTTGCCAAAACATCACAACGACACGAGGCGGAGCTGGTGCGGTTTATCTGCAACGCAGCCCTGGGGCCGACAGGCTCGGCCACAGCCCCGGAACGAAAAAGGCCGGGCATTGCCCGGCCTTTCATTTGATTTTACAGAGACTTAGAACTTGATCTTCACACCACCAGAGATCGCCGTGATCAGATCATTCCCGAAATCATAGCTGGCATCCTCGCCTGCAACATAGCCGTTCTCACCAGCCAATGTCCCCGAGTGGCCGCTGGTCAAAACGCCGACCGCTCCAGCGAGCCGCACTTCGATGTTGGGCTGCGGCGTATAGGCGACGCCGCCGCCCAGGGTCCACGTATCGGTCTGCGCACCATAGCCATGCGAGGTGCCACGATCCCAGGTCAATTGACCGGCGGCACTCCATTGATCATTGAACTTGTGGCCGATACCACCTGAAACGGTCCAGCCGTCACGATACATCAGGTCGAGCGACGTCACCTGACCCGGGCCGTTCGTGAAGCAAGCCGCCCCAGGCGCAATTGTTGGACAGATCGGAACGCTCTGCAGCACGCTCCAGTTGACCCACTTGATTGAGCCGAAGGCCAGCCAGTCAGGCGCAATACCGGACTGCAGTTTCAGTTCCAGCGAATCCGGCATCGACTCCTCTGCGCCATAGATCGGCCGAGAACCTCCAAGAATAGCTGGTAAGGTGAGTGTGCCCGAAATGTTGTCTAGCTTGACCTTCGAATTGTAGACCAAGCTGGCGCGGAGCGCGATATCAGGGATTTCGTAGGCAACGCCGGCGCGCCAGCCCCAACCGTTAGCCTCCAGATCGACACGACCAAGCAGCGGTTGTCCGAGGGGAGTAAAACCGACCAAGCTTTCCTTGAAGCCTGAAATGTCCTGATAGAACAACCCGCCGATAAAGCGGAGCTGGCCCTTGCCAGCATCAAACTTGTAGGAACAGGTGCCGGCGTAATTGTTGCTCTTGATATCAGTCTCGACGTTAGAAAGCGCTCCGTTCCACATACCTGGTGCGGTATGCGCGCCCCAAGGCTGCGAATAATCGACCATGCAGTCGACGCCCTGCACAACCTGGGCCTTCATTCCTATGCGCGGTACCCAATAGCCCTCGGCTCCGTCGGCCGAGGTACCAAGGCCGAGATTGGCTCCGCCGGGACCACGCGCATTCTCGTACTTACGGTCCGGCATCACATAGGTCGCTTCCGCGTCCGTCGCGAACGGCGCCGGATCAAACAGCAGGTCGATATCGTAGCCGCCACGTTCCAGGCCGCCGGCATGTGCCGAGCTCAATGCCGTCCCCAGCAAAGCCAGCGAAAAGCACCCTGCCCCCAGCAGTGCTTTCAAACGCAGATTGTTCATGGATGTCCTCCCCGATAGTCAGTGCATCCAGCTAGAACCAATTCGGGTTAACGGTGCAACAACGAATTCTTGGGGCGTACATGTACATGTCCACCGGACGCATTCCGGACAAAATGCAGACCAGCGCAGCGAGGCAGAAAAACGGTTCGCCGGGCGTGTCTCACTCAGAAAAACGGGAGAAAATCGGCCAAAAAGGCCAAAAATAATCAGTTTTGAGCAGTCGAATGCCCCATTGTTACATTATGGCAACAATGGGGCGAAAACTTCCGTTTACGTCAACATTAACGCTACGGAATGCCGGTTTCGAGGCAAAAAACCACCCCATTTTAGAGGGCCCTAAAGTCTCCCGAATCTGCCCTCAACCCGCTTCGCGAACCCTGGCCAGCGCCACCGAAAGCTTGCCCTGCGCCTCGCGGTATTCGGCCAGCTTTTCACGCTCGGCTTCCACGATCTCGGCCGGCGCGCTGGCGACGAATCTTTCGTTCGACAGCTTCTTGTGCAGGCGTGCGATCTCCTCGGTCACCTTGGCCAGTTCTTTCTGCAAGCGCGCGGCCTCGGCGGCGAGATCGATCAGGCTGCCGAGCGGCAGGCAGACCGTTGCCTCGTTGAGCACGATCTGCGCCGAGCCCTTGGGTGCGGCGTCAACCTGCGAGATGTCGCCGACGCGCGCCAGCCGCTTGATCGCGGCGGCGTGGCGCCCCAGCCGTTCGCGGGTAAGCGTGTTGGCTCCGATCACCATCAGCGGCGCGATGGCTGCCGGCGGCACGTTCATTTCCGAACGCACGGAACGAATGCCGGAGACGAGATCAACCAGCCAGTTGATGTCGGCGGCCGCTTCAGCGTCCTCGAAATCCGGCGACGGCCACGCGGCATGGCAAAGCAGCGAAGCGCGCTCCTTGCCCTCGCCCGCGGTCTGCGCCCAAAGTTCCTCGGTCATGAACGGCATCATCGGATGCAGGAGCTTGTAGATTTCGTCGAGCACGAAGGCGACGCAGGCGCGGCTTTCGGCCTTGGCCGCCTCGTCCGTGCCCATGAACACCGGCTTCAGCAGCTCCAGATACCAGTCGCAGAACAGGTTCCAGACGAAGCGGTAGGCCGCCCCCGCCGCCTCGTTGAAGTGATATGAGGTGATGCCGTCCGTGACCTCTCGCGCGGCGCGCGTCAGCTCGGTCAGGATCCAGCGGTTGACCGCCAGCTTGGCGTCGTTCAGCCAGAAATCGTCGTTGCGCGCGACTTCGTTCATCTCGGCGAAGCGCGTCGCGTTCCAAAGCTTGGTGCCGAAATTGCGGTAGCCGGCAATGCGCGCCGGGTCGAGCTTCACGTCACGCCCCTGCGCCGCCATCACCGTCAGCGTGAAGCGCAGCGCGTCGGCGCCATATTCGTCGATGAGGTCGAGCGGGTCGACGACGTTGCCTTTCGACTTCGACATCTTCTGCCCGTTCTTGTCGCGCACCAGCGCGTGCATGTACACGGTGTGGAACGGCTCCTCGTCCATGAAGTGCAGGCCCATCATCATCATGCGCGCGACCCAGAAGAAGATCAGGTCGAAGCCGGTCACCAGCACGTCGGTCTGGTAGTAGGTTTTCAGCTCCGGCGTCTCATCCGGCCAGCCCAGCGTCGAGAACGGCCACAGCGCCGAGGAAAACCAGGTATCGAGCACGTCCTCGTCACGGGTCAGGATTTCGCCCGGCTGGAAATTCTCGAGCTTGTCCTCGACCCAGGCCTTCCAGGGTCCTTCGAGCGCCAGATAATATTCGATCGCGGCACTCAGCGCCTCTTCCTCCGTCTTCTCGACGAAGACGCGCCCGTCCGGCCCATACCATGCCGGAATCTGGTGGCCCCACCAAAGCTGGCGCGAGATGCACCAGGGTTCAATGTTCTCCATCCACTGGAAGTACGTCTTTTCCCAATTCGCGGGTATGATCTTGGTACGCCCCTCGCGCACCGAGGCGATCGCCGGCTTGGCCAGTTCGGCGGCGTTTGCATACCACTGCTCGGTCAGGAACGGCTCGATCGGCACGCCGCCGCGATCGCCATGCGGCACGGCGTGGCGATGCGGCTCGACCTTGTCGAGGAAGCCGCCTTCTTCCATCAATTCGACGATCCTCTTGCGCGCGACAAAGCGGTCAAGGCCGTTGAGTTCATCCCAGACGGCTTGGCGCTCCGGCGTCACCTCGAGCCCGGCGAGGAAATCCTCGTTGTCGCTGAGGTTTACCGCCGCCTCGACGGTGAGGATATTGATCGCCGGCAGCTTGTGGCGCTTGCCGACCTCGAAGTCGTTGAAGTCATGCGCCGGCGTTATCTTGACCGCGCCAGAGCCCTTCTCGGGGTCGGAATACTCATCCGCCACCACGGGAATCTTGCGGCCGACGATCGGCAGGACGACATTCTTGCCGACCAGGTGCCGGAAGCGCTCGTCGTCCGGATGCACGGCGACGGCCGTATCGCCCAGCATCGTCTCGGGGCGCGTCGTCGCCACGATGATGAAGGTCTTCGGGTTTTCCGGATCGAAGGCCACGCCTTCGACGGGATAGCGGAAGTGCCAGAGATTGCCGTTGACCTCCTGCTGCTCGACCTCGAGATCGGAGATCGCGGTGAGCAGCTTGGGATCCCAGTTCACAAGGCGCTTGTCCTTGTAGATCAGGCCTTCCTTGTAGAGCGTGACGAACACTTCGAGCACGGCCTTGGACAGGCCTTCGTCCATGGTGAAGCGTTCGCGCGACCAGTCGGCCGAGGCGCCGAGCCGCTTCAGCTGGTTGAGGATCGCGCCCCCGGATTCGGCTTTCCACTCCCACACTTTCTCGATGAACTGTTCACGGGTGAGGTCGCGGCGATGGATCTGCTTTTCCATCAACTGCCGCTCGACCACCATCTGCGTGGCGATGCCGGCATGGTCCATGCCCGGCTGCCACAGCACGTTCTTGCCGCGCATGCGCTCGAAGCGAACAAGAATATCCTGCAACGTGTTGTTGAGCGCGTGGCCCATATGCAGCGAGCCGGTGACGTTGGGCGGCGGGATGACGATGGTGAAGGCCTCGGCCCCCTCCTCGGCGCCGGCGCCGGCGCGAAACGCGTCGGCCTCTTCCCACACTTTGGCAATCTTCGGTTCGACGGTTTTGGCGTCGTAGGTCTTTTCAAGCATGGGAAAATGGTCCGCGCTGTCGGATTTTTGCTGGTCCGGTGTAAATCGGAAGGCTCTGACCGAGTCAACCGTAGGGGCCGCCTCGGCAACCGGCACAACAGAAAGAGGATCACCGTTCAGATAGTGTCTGTCCCGTATGCGACAATCCCTGGTGGCGTCGGCACTGTCACCGGCTCCAGCCGGAGAGGCATTGCACGCCTACGCCGCCCAAATGCCAGCTCGGGTCGTACGAAACGAGGAATAGTGCGACGTCTCAGGACGCGCTGGAGTCCTCTGGTTTTTCTTTCAAAGCTTCGGCGAACTTGCGCATAAGCCGCACGAGTTCGTCGATGTCGTGTGCGTCCCAGCTTTCGAAAACGGCGCGAGCGTTTCTCTCTCGTGCTGCGTCGATCTTGTCGGTCATCGCCTTGCCCTTTGGCGTGACGACAGCCTCATTCACGCGGCGGTCTGTCTCGCTCTGCCGGCGCACGGCCAGGCCAAGGCTTTCGAGCTTCGCCACCTGACGGCTGACAGTGGTGTAATCGCGGCCAGCCCGGTCGGCGAGGTCCACTATCCCGATCGGCCCAAGCCGCTCTATCCCGACCAGCAGAGGAAACAGTGCGCGGTCGAGTGCAATTCCGGCCTCCTTTACCATCTGCTCATCGCGCTGAGGCCGGTTCATAAGGCTGGCAATCTCGATCAGCGCTCCGTGGAGTTCACGAATCTGATGACTCCCAATATGTGTATTTTTCACGTTTTTCATTGACGCCACTCCGACTCTCCATTATGTGCATTTTACACACAAGGAGATCGACATGACAAACGGTTTTGCGGCAGATGTGCTCATCTGCGGCGCGGGAGCGGCTGGCCTGACGCTTGGGATCGAGCTTGCACGGCGCGGTATATCCTTCCAGCTCATTGAGAAGATGAGCGAACCCTTCCGTGGCTCGCGCGGCAAGGGCATCCAGCCGAGGACACAGGAGATTTTCGAAGATCTTGGCATTCTCGACAGGGTCGTTGCCGCAGGCGGCGTCTATCCGCCGATGCGCGTGTATGGCGATGACGGCAGCTATATCGAAAAGGACACCGGCGAGCGCCCCGATCCGACGCCGGCAGAGCCTTACGCCATCGCGCTAATGATTCCGCAATTCCTCACCGAGCGGATCATGCGAGAGCGGCTGGCAGAACTAGGCCATAGGGTCGAGTACGGATGTGAGTTGGTTGGGTTCGAGCAAGGTGAGAACGGTGTCATGGCACGTCTTGCGGGGCCGAATGGCGAGCAAACCGTTCGCGCACGCTATCTTGTCGGGGCGGACGGCGGGCACAGCTTCGTGCGCGGCGCGCTCGGCTTGAATTTCCCCGGCAAGACGCTGGGCGTGCGTGCGGTCGTGGCGGATGTGCTGTTGACCGGGCTGGACCGCGATGCGTGGCACCAGTTCAACGACGGTGACATGGAGCGAATGGTCGCGATTTGCCCGCTCGCCGGAACCGATCTCTTCCAGATTCAGGCACCCATTCCGCTGGACGGCGAAGTGGACCTCTCAGCAGAACAGCTGGGGCGCTTGATTAATGAGCGGACCGGCCGCGGCGACGTGCGGGTGGATTCGGTCGCCTGGGCGTCGGCCTACCTGATGAACGCCCGGCTTGCCGATCGCTACCGGGTCGATCGGGTATTCCTCGTTGGCGATGCAGCTCATATCCATCCGCCAACCGGCGGCCAGGGCCTGAACACCAGCGTGCAGGATGCCTATAATCTGAGCTGGAAACTTGCCGCCGTCCTCGACGGCGCGGATGATTGCCTGCTCGACACCTATGAGCAGGAACGACGTCCGGTCGCAGAATCGGTTCTCGGCCTTTCGACCCGGCTGCTCGACGCCCAGAAACAGGGTGGAATGCACCGCGGCCGCGAGGTGCGCCAGCTCGATATCGCCTATCCGGAATCGCCGCTCTCCAGGGAAATGGCCGAACGCAGCAGCGGCCCGCGAGCGGGGGACCGCGCGCCGGATGCCCAAATCAGGGGCGCGGCGGGGCAACCATGGCGACTGTTCCAATTGCTGCAAGGGCCGCATTGGACACTGCTTGTTCATCAAGCCGGGAGAGAGACGGTTGGGCCACTCAAGGGGCTGCATGTCCACCACATCGGCCCGCAAGGCGATGTCGTCGATGCCTGGGGACACCTTCGCGATGCTTATGCACTGGCACCGGGCGAATGTGTGCTGATCCGGCCGGACGGATATATCGGTGTGATGGCGATTCTTGGTGCAGACCGAACCGCGAAACTCGAAACCTATTTGGCCCGCATGGGCCTAGTCCAACCCGGAGAAGACCCGAAATGACTGCCGAGATATGTTCGAACAATGAGGCTGGCGGGCTCTATGCTTGGGTCGGGCCTATATGAAGCGTGGAGCGGCGTGGTCGTGGCAATCGCCATCATCGGAGCTATTATTGCGGCCACCGCCTCCTTCGACGTGCCGATCCTGAGATTACCGTGCCTGCGCCAGGGTGAAGGCGCAGCGGTGTCCAACTAGCCACCTAAGGCGACCCGGGAAAATCATTACGCGCCGCGCGCCACGCGCTCGATCTCCTCGCGCACCAGGCGCTCGACCAGCGTTGGCAGGTTGTTGTCCAGCCAGTCCTGCAGCATCGGCCGCAGCATCTCCTCGGCCATCTCGTCGAATGTCTTCTTGCTGCGGCTGGCAAAGGCGTCGGAGAGTTCGCCAAAGGCCGCGGCGACCTGCCGGCCCGTATGCTCGGAAAGGATTGCCGGACGGGCCGCAGGCGTTTCATCCGCCGCCTTGCGCGCCTCGTCGGTGCTCGCCGGGGCGGCGATCGAAGGGGTCCGCTCGAACGCCGGCTCCGGCATCGGCTCGTCCACCGGCGCTTCGGGCTGGACAACCGGCTTGCGAATGCCTGGTATCGCCTTCGCCTGCTCGCCGACCGCTGCGATCTCGCGGCGCCAATCGGCGACGATGGCATCGCTTGCCGCGCCGGCCTCGGGCGTCGCGGGCCTGTCGGCGGGCAGCGGCTCGGCGGCGATCCGGGCGCTCACCTCGGCAAGCGTCATCGACGCCCTTGGTGCCACGGGATCGGTTCGCTCCGGCGCTTCCATGCGCGCGACCGTTGGTTCGGCCGCCGATGTCTGTGCCTGCACCTCCGCCAGCGTGACCGGCTTCCTGACCTCGGGAGCGGCATGCAATTCGGCGCGGAACGCATCGACGTCGGGAGCAGCGCCCGCCGCCGGCTTCAGATCCTGCCGCAAGTCATCGGCATCGTCCGGCTGCTTGCGGCCGCTGTCGCTGTCCTCGATGATCCTCCTGATGGAAGCCAGTATCTCTTCCATGGAAGGTTCGCGCTGTGCGCTGCTTGCCGTTGCCATCGTCACATCCGCCGCCCTTGTGACCTGTTACAGACTTCCGCTCCGGTAAACGCCGGATTCGAATCATGGCGACAGCGTAACCGACGGAGCGCCGTACGAGAATCCCCATTCTGGGGACATGTGGGATTTCAACAGATTAGCGCAATTCGTCGGAAAGCATGTGACGGGTTGCCGGCGCAGTTGCGCAAACAATGAAGCGGCCCGGCGTTTCGATCGAACGCCGGGTCGCTTCGAGAGAACTACTCGAATCTGTGGAGTTTAGCGGCCATCCGGCGTGCGCAGGCCGATCCACTTGTCCTTGACGGCATTGTAGTGCTCTTCAGGCCTGTACTTCGTCGCCTGCAGCGCAAGGCGCTCGGCCGAGAGGCGGCCGATCGCCGACAGGATGGCATAACTCGCCACCACAACGTCGTGCTCGGAATTTGCCTGGTTGATCTTGGCGGTGATGACGGTGGCCTGCGCGTTGAGCACATCCAGCGTGGTGCGCTGGCCGACATTGCGTTCCTCGATGACACCGTTCAGCGCCAGTTGAGCGGCGTCGATCACCTGCCTGTTGGCGGCGACGCTCTGCTGCGCGGCGGTGTATTGCGACCACGCCGAGGCGACGGCCTGGCGCACCTGGTCGCGGCTGACGTCGACCTGGATGCGGGCCTCGCCAAGCGATTCCTTGTTCTGTCGCACGACCGCCGAGGTGCGGCCGCCCGAATAGATCGGGATCGTCAGTGTCGCACCGATGTTGGCCGAGGTCGAACCGCCGTTGCTCCCCTGGAGGTCGGGATTGCGATGCAGATAATCCTCCGAAATGCCGGCCGATGCGGAAAGCTGCGGCAGCAATGCGCCCTCGGACGACTTCACCGAAAACGCGGCCGCATCGACCAGATGCTGGGTGGCGAGGATCGCCGGATGCTCGGCCGAGGCGATGGCTATCGCCGAATCGAGGCTCGGCGGCAGCAGCCTGGCCAATGGCGAGGCAGGCCTGAGCTTGCCCGGCTCGTCACCGACGATCTGGTGATAGCTCGCCGCACTTGCCAGCGCCTGCGCGCGGGCGGCGCTGAGCGACGCCACGGCGGAAGCGCGCGACGCATCGGCCTGCGCAACGTCGGTGCGCGTGCCTTCGCCGACCTCGAACCGCGAGCGCGCGGCGCGCGCCTGCTCGGTCAGGAACTGCAGATTCTGCTCCGTCAGCACCGCGATCTGCCGGTCGCGAATCACGTCCATATAGGCCGTGGCCGCGCTCAACAACGTGTTCTCCTCGGTGTTGCGCAGGCTTTCGACGGATGCCTTGACCCGCGATTCGGCTGCCGCCACATTGTTTCTCGTCTGGAAGCCGTCGAACAGGCTCTGGTTTATGACGATGGCCACACTGGCCGACCCCGTCTTGACGTTGGCGCCGCTGGCACGGGTATTCACATAATTCGTGTCGGCAGTGCCGGTGATGGTCGGGCGCCAGCCGGACTTGGCGATGGCCACGCTCTCATCGGTGACCCGTACGCCGGCTCGGGAGGCATTCAGCGAGGAATTGTATTGATAGGCCTTTGCAAGCGCGCCGGAGATGGTTTCGGCCGAGGCGGCCAGTGGGGAAAGCGCGGTCGCCGAAACGAGGACGGCGGTGAAAAGTGACTTGCGTAGAGACGGCACCATTAAACCCTCATTCGTTTTCCATGGGAACCACGCCGCACCGGCTTCTCCTTAGAGAACCGGAGCGGCGTGTCAGAATGTTCCCTGTCGCTCGGCCCAAAGTGCCCCCATTGGGATCAGCAACGATTGTTCAAATGCAAGCGACCATGACAAAGCCTCTGCTGCAAGGCCAAATCATTCAGAATTCGAAAGCATGCTCACGTTCGAACCCGGGTAGTGGCTTAATTGCCGCATTAAATGCCCGTCTACCGGTTACAACCCCCCCTGCTTTGAAAAAAAGCCGCGCCACGCCAGAATTGCCCTGCCCTTCGACCGCGACGAGGCGGCCGCCTTCGGCGAGCTGGTCGAGCAGCGCCGCCGGCACTTTGCCGACGCTGCCGCCGACGAAGACGACATCGTAGGGCGCCTTGGCCGCATATCCCTGCGGCAGCGGGCCCTGGACCACGGTCACATTGCCGCAGCCCAGCGATGAGAGCACCGACTTTGCGGTTTCGGCCAGCGCCGAATCACTTTCAAGCGCCACCACGGAGCCCGCCAGTCGCGACAGGATGGCCGAGGCATAGCCGGTGCCGCAGCCGACATCGAGGACCGAATCAGCCTGACTGATCTCGGCCAGTTGCATCAGCTTGGCCAGCGGCGAAGGCTCCATCAGATATCGCGCGCCGCCGGGGCCGTCCGCGATGCGGATGTCTTCGTCGATGTAGGCGAGATTGCGCTGGCGTTCGTCGACGAAAAGCTCGCGGGGCACGGAAAGCATGGCGTCGAGCAGCGGCGTGCTGGTCACGTCGGTGGTGCGGATCTGGCCATCGACCATCTTGACGCGAAGCTCGGAGAAATCAGCGCTCATGTCCCAACCAATCCGCTTGCCGCGCCACATCGCGGTTCATTTAGACGGGAACGGCGAGCTCCCTGCGCTGACGCGCGGGAGCCCGGAGATTGGAGGCCTCGCCCGGAATCGAACCGGGGTGCAAGGATTTGCAGTCCTCTGCGTAACCACTCCGCCACGAGGCCTCGTTACTCCCGGCGTTCCACCCGGTTCCAATAGGTTGCGGCGAAAAAGCCGTCAAGCGGCGACAATGCATTCGCGACGGTTTCGCCTGCGCCAGTCCCCGCACCCCGCCCTAAATGCGAGACGGGGCGGTTCGAGCTGCGTTAGCAAGCCGTTAAGCATGGCGGAGGATCGGGAGAAACTCCGCGCACCGGGCTGCGTTGAGGCCGAGGAGGACTGCGCCATGCAGCTGGCCAAACCGGACGAGTCGACCAACAACGCGGACAGCTCGCCGCTGCTGGGGTGCGAGGAGCTGGTGCGCTACGCCATGGATTGCCTCAAGATAGAAGGCACCGGCCGGCTTTCACCGCGCGACCGCGCGCGCCTTGCCTCGGCTTCCGCCGTCCTGAAGGAAATCAGCGAGGATCTGAGAGCAGGCCAGCAGGACGCCCCGGAGGAGGCGAGCACTGGAACGCAGGATAGCGCTGCGATTTGATTCGGGCCCCAAAGGCCGCCGCGACGAAGCCGGGCAAGGTCCCCGGCGTGGCCGATCAATCCGGCCGGCGCCGCCGTTCCCACCAGACGACGAACCGGCGCCGATGGCGGCGCACCATGGCGAATTCGTAGGAGAGCACCAAAAGTCCGAGCGGCACCATCCAGAAACCGAGAATCGGCAAGAACCCCAGAATGCCGCCAATCGTCAAAAGCACGCCGATTGCAATCCTGAGGCCGCGCGAACGCGGCATGGTGAACTTGCGCCCGAAGACCGATATCTTTCGCGCCGGTGCCTGGTTTTCTTCTGCTGCCGTCATCTCGAATGGCTGGTCCGTCTGGTGGTTTGAGGATGTCACTTGACGAAAGCCGCGACCGCGCATTCGGTTCCGCGCCCTCGCAAGACGGCTAATATGAGGACGAACGCCGCCGATTGCGAGAAACGCCTGAGCGAAAAAGTCTCGGAAAAATGCGAAATGGTTCTTTGCAAAGCCGAAAAGGGTTTGCTATAGGCTGCGCCACTCGCATGAGAGCCTCTGTTCCCCGGTAGCTCAGTGGTAGAGCAACCGGCTGTTAACCGGTTGGTCGCTGGTTCGAATCCGGCCCGGGGAGCCACTTAATCCAGGTCCGTTCCGGACACATAGGTTACGGTTTATACCGGAGACATGGGTAACACTTTTGGCCCGAAGGGGTTTTGGAGT